>JANXTR010000014.1 GCA_025352325.1 Microbacteriaceae bacterium
CTGATGACGACCGGGTGGCAGCAATGGCGGGTCTTACCGCCGCGACCGTGCGATGGTTCGGGCTCTCTGACTCCGCCGACGTTCGCGCCGAAGATATCGAGGCAACCTCGACGGGAACTCGGTTCACGCTCGTGATCGGGGAATTGCGGACTCCCGTTAGCCTGCGCATCCTGGGGGAGCATCACGTGCTCAACGCTCTCGCCGCGCTCTCCGTTGCGCGCGAACTGGGGCTCGACCCGGTGTCGGCCGTCGAAGCGGTTGAGGATGTCGTGCGGGCAGAACGATGGCGGATGGAGCTTCTGCTGCCGCCCTCGGGAGCCATCGTGATCAACGACGCGTACAACGCCAGCCCCGATTCCACGGCGGCGGCGCTCAAGACGCTCGCTCAGATCCTGGAACCCGGGCAGCGTTCGGTGGCCGTCCTCGGCGAGATGGCCGAGCTGGGGGAGTTCGCCCAGGAGGAGCACGACCGCCTCGGTCGTCTCGTCGTGCGCCTCAACATCGGCAAGTTGGTCGTCGTCGGGCACGGCGCGCGCCACATCCACATGGCCGCGGGCCTGGAGGGCTCCTGGGACGGGGAGTCGGTGTTCGTTCCCGATCTCGACGCGGCATACGATCTTCTGCGTGGAGAACTTCGGACGGGCGATGTCGTTCTCGTGAAGTCGTCGAAGTCGGCGGGACTCCGCTTCCTCGGTGACCGGATCGGCGGAGTCGGCACCGTCGACGGACCCGGTTCCGCGGGTGCCGCGTGGTAGCCCTCCTTATCGGCGCGGCGATCTCGCTGGCGTTCACCCTCTTCCTGACGCCTGTGTTCATCCGAATCTTCAAGCGTCTCGGGTGGGGTCAGTTCATCCGCAACGACGGCCCGCAGTCGCACCACACCAAGCGCGGGACGCCGACCATGGGCGGCATCGTCTTCATTTTGGCGTCGATCGTGGGCTATCTGGGCGGTCACTTGATCGCCGGAGTGCCGTGGACCATGGTCGCGGTGCTGGTGCTCGGCATGATGTGCGGGCTTGGTCTCGTCGGATTCCTGGACGACTTCATCAAGACCCGCAGACAGCGCAGCCTCGGACTCGGCGGCTGGGCCAAGATCGCCGGCCAGGTCATCGTCGGCACGATCTTCGCGCTGCTCGCGATCTCGCGGCTGTTCCTCGACGAGAACGGGTTGACCCCCGCGTCCACCTACATCTCGGCAGTTCGCAGGGTCCCGTGGCTCAACCTGTACGCCTTCGGGCCGATCCTCGGCATCCTGCTGTTCGTCATCTGGGTCAACGTGATGACGGTGAGCACGTCCAACGGCGTGAACGTCGCCGACGGCCTTGACGGTCTCGCCACCGGCGCCTCGATCCTGGCCATCTCGGCGTATCTGTTCATCGGCTTCTGGCAGAACAACCAGTCGTGTTTCAGCCGCACGATCGATCTGGCCGTGAAGTACAAGTGCTACGACGCTCGTGATCCCCTCGATGTCGCGGTGGTGGCGGCGTGCATCGTCGGTGCTCTGGTCGGTTTCCTCTGGTGGAACACCGCCCCCGCCCAGATTTTCATGGGCGACACCGGCTCCCTCGGCCTTGGCGGCGCGATGGCCGCCCTCGCCATCGTGACCCGCACCGAGCTGCTCCTGGTGATCATCGGCGGTCTCTTCTTGGTCGTCACCGGGTCGGTGATCGTGCAACGCGGCTGGTTCAAGATCACGAAGTGGCGCTACGGCCAGGGCAGACGGATCTTCCTGATGAGTCCGCTGCAACATCACTTCGAGCTCAAGGGCTGGGCCGAGATCACCATCGTCGTACGCTTCTGGATCATCGCGGGGATGTTCGTCGCGGGCGGTATCGGCCTGTTCTACCTCGAATGGGTCAGCCGATAGCCGTGCGCGACAATCCCCGTGACCTCTCCGCACTGACCAGTTGGCGCGCCGACTGGGCGGGCCTGCGGGTCGTCGTGCTCGGGCTCGGCATCACCGGCTTCTCGGTCGCCGACACCCTGGTCGAGCTGGGTTGCGAGGTGCTGGTTGTGGCCCGCGAAAGCACCGGCGAGTTCAGCGAACTGCTCAGCGTGATCGGGGCCGACTTCGTGCAGTCGGATGCCGCGGTCCCGCCCGCCCTGGCCGGCTTCGAGGCCGATCTGCTCGTGGTGTCGCCGGGATACGCGCCGCAGCATCCGCTGCTGGCCTGGGCGCGTGAGCAGGATCTCGAGATCTGGGGCGACATCGAGCTTGCCTGGCGCCTGCGCGACAAGGTGGGGCGCGCCGACGGCACCCCTGCCGACTGGATCTGCATCACCGGAACGAACGGCAAGACGACCACCACGCAGCTCACCGCCACGATGCTGGTCACCGGGGGACTGCGTGCGGCACCGGCGGGCAACATCGGGATCCCCGTGCTCGATGCGATCCGCGATCCCTCAGGTTTCGACGTGCTGGTCATCGAGCTCTCGAGCCACCAGCTGCACTGGGTGAACCGCAACGTGGGAGGGGTGCTGGCGCCGCTGGCATCCGTCTGCCTCAATCTCGCCGACGACCATCTCGAGTGGCACGGCTCGCGCGAGGCGTACCGCAACGCGAAGGCGAAGGTCTACGACAACGTGCGCGTCGCCTGCGTCTACAACCTGGGCGACCTCGCGACGCGGCAGATGGTGGAGGATGCGACGGTCCAGGATGGCGCGCGCGCGATCGGCTTCGGACTCGGTGTGCCCGGCCCGAGCGACGTCGGGCTGGTCGACGGGATCCTCGTTGACCGCGCATTCCTCGACGAGCGCCGCACCTCGGCGCTCGAGCTCGCCACGATGGAGGACCTCATCCCGAGCGGGATGGATTCGCCGCACATGACCGCGAACGTTTTGGCCGCTGCCGCTCTCGCGCGCGCGGCCGGGGTGACGCCCGCTCAGGTGCGGGACGCGATCCGCGCCTTCCGGCTGGATCACCATCGCACGGAGGTGGTGCTCGAGAGCGGCGGCATCCTGTGGGTCGATGACTCGAAGGCCACCAACGCCCATGCCGCAGATGCCGCGCTGTCGGGCTTCTCGAACGTCGTCTGGATCGCTGGCGGACTCCTGAAGGGCATCGATCCGGCGCCGCTGGTCACGAAGCACGCGATGCGCCTGAGGGGCGTGGTGCTGATCGGAGCGGACCGCTCGGCGCTCCGCGACGCGTTCGAGCGACACGCGCCCGGCGTCACGGTCCTGGAGGTCACCGGCGGGGAGACTGAGGGGGTGATGTCCGCTGCCGTGCGGGCCGCAGCATCCCTCGCCCGGTCGGGCGACGTGGTGCTGCTCGCGCCGGCCGCCGCATCGATGGACCAGTTCACGGATTACGCGGACCGGGGAACCCGATTCGCCCAGGCGGTGCGCGAGCAGCTGGACGAGCAGGGCTGACCGGCTCCGCCGCACAGCAGGAGGGGAGGCAGTCGTGACCACGACCCGACCCCCCGTCCGCCCCGGCTCGCGCGCCTCGCAGCCCGAGCCCGAGGAGCCGCAGGCCCCCCGCGCCGCCGTCGTCGCGGTGCGCCGACTCTTCGCCGCCGAGACGCCGGAGTACTTCATGCTGCTGGGGACGACGCTGTTCCTGGTGATCTTCGGCCTGGTGATGGTGCTGTCGTCGTCCTCGATCATCTCCTTCGTGAGCAGCAAGGACTTCTTCTCCATCGCCACGCGTCAGGGGATCTACGCGCTGATCGGCATCCCCGTGATGTTGATTGCTGCTCGGGCGCCGATCTCGTTCTGGAAGCGATGGGCGCGGATCGGGATCTTCGTTGGCATCGGCCTTCAGCTGCTGGTGTTCAGCCCGCTCGGATTCGCCTACGGCGGCAATCGCAACTGGATTCATCTCGGAGCATTCAACGCGCAGCCATCGGAGCTTGTGAAACTGGCCATGGTGCTGTGGCTCGCGTGGATGCTGACGACGCGACAGGAGCTCCTCGAGGACTGGCGTCGGATGGCGGTCACGCTCGCCCCCGTCGTCGCGATCGCAACCGGGCTGATCCTCGCGGGCAGTGACCTCGGGACGTCCGTCATCCTGTTGAGCATCGTGCTCGGCGCACTGTTCTACGCCGGCATGCGCCTGCGTGTAGTGCTCTCGGTGGTCGTGGTGATGGCCGTCATCGGACTGGTGGCCGCCTCGATCCGCACGTCCCGCACGAACCGGATATCCGCGTGGCTGAGCGGATGTACTGACCCATCCCAGGCATCGGGAGACTGCTATCAGACTACCCACGGGTGGCAGGCGCTCGCCCACGGCGGCGTGTTCGGCGTGGGCCTCGGCAACTCCACCGGCAAGTGGTCGTGGGTCCCGGAGGCCGACAACGACTTCATCTTCTCGATCATCGGCGAGGAGCTGGGGCTCATCGGCGCGATCCTCGTGCTCCTGCTGTTCGTGCTCCTGGCGATCTGCTTTATCCGGATCATCCGGATGTCGCGCGACCCGTTCGCGAAGATCGCGACCAGCGCCGCGATGGTCTGGATTATCGGCCAGGGCTTCGTGAACATCGCAGTGGTGCTCGGACTGCTCCCGGTGCTCGGGGTGCCGCTGCCGCTCGTCTCGGCGGGCGGATCAGCGCTGATCACCACGCTGGCGGCGATCGGTGTCGTGCTCTCCTTTGCGAGGCACCGCCCCGAGACCGAGAGCGTGATCTCGCGGTGACCACCTACCTGTTCGCCGGCGGGGGGACCGCCGGCCACGTCAATCCGCTGCTCGCGACCGCTGATCGGCTGCGTGAACGCGAGCCCGACGCCGAGATCCTCGTGCTCGGCACCGCCGAGGGGCTTGAAGCCCGACTCGTCCCGGAGCGCGGCTACGAGCTGCTGACGATTCCGCGGCTGCCGTTCCCACGACGCCCGAACCGCGCGGCCATCGAGTTCCCGTCGAAGTGGCGTTCCTCGGTGGCGCTGGTGCGCGGCATCCTGCACGACCGTCACGTGGATGTCGTCGTCGGCTTCGGCGGCTACGCCTCCGCCCCCGCGTACCGGGCCGCGCAGCTCGAGAAGCTGCCCCTCGTGCTGCACGAGCAGAACGCCAAACCGGGGATCGCGAACCGCTTCGGTGCCCGTCTGACGCATTTCGTCGGCGTCACCTTCGCCAGTACCTCGCTCGCCCACGGTGCCGTCGTGGGCCTCCCGCTGCGTCGCGAGATCGAGCAGCTCGAGCTGGCGCCCGCCCGCGCTGAGGGTCGCGCGCTGTTCGACCTCGACCACCGGATACCGACCCTCCTGGTCACGGGCGGGTCCACCGGGGCGAAGCGCATCAACGACAGCGTGTCGACTTCGGTGGCGGCTCTGCTCGGAAGCGGCTGGCAGGTGCTCCACATCACCGGGTCGCGGTCGCCCGTCGTCGATCCGGGGATGGCCGGGTACCACCTGTTCGAGTACTGCGACCGGATGGACCTCGCCTTCGCCGTCGCCGAGCTGGCGGTGTCGCGCGCCGGCGCGGGCACGCTCGCCGAGCTCGCCGCGCTCGGCATCCCCGCGGTGCTCGTGCCCTACACGGCCGGTAACGGCGAGCAGGCATACAACGCGCGCGACGCTGTCCATGCCGGGGCGGCGATCGTCGTCACCGATGAGTCGTTCACGCCCGAGTACGTTCAGACTCGGCTGCCGACCCTGCTGCGCGATCGCGCACGCATCGCCGACATGGCGGCACGGATGGCGTCCATCGGAGTGCGTGACGGCGCAGACAAGATGGTCGATCTGGTCATCGCGGCGCGCGATTCGAGGGTCACGACCCTGTCGTGACCCTCTCTGGGATCCGATCGAGCGCTTCGAGTAGTTGCGGCACGATCTTGTAGACGGTCCCGCAGCTGAGCGTCATGACGATGTCGCCATCTCGGGCGATCGATGCCATGTAGTCGGCCGCCTCCTGCCAGTCCTCGATGAGCGCGACCTTGTTCTTGTCGACGAAGTGATCGACGACGAGCTGTCCGCTTACTCCGGGGATCGGATCCTCCCGGGCGCCGTCAACCGCCAACACGATCGTGAAGTCCGCGTTCTGCTCGTAAGCCCTTGCGAACTGGTCCGAGACGTTCTTCGTCCGAGAGTAGAGGTGCGGTTGGTGGACAGCGATGACTCGACCCTGCCCGACCACTGTCTGAGCTCCGGCGACCGCAGCGGCCGCCTCGGCGGGCTCGTGCGCGTAGTCGTCGTAGACGGAGACGCCACGCACGTTCCCCTTGAACTCGAACCGGCGTTTTGTGCCGCCGAATCGGTCCAGTGCGGCGATCACGAGATCAATGGCGTAGCCCATCGTGACCAGCGTCAGCACCGCCGCGGCCGCGTTCAGGGCGTGATGCCGGCCCGGCACCGAGATGCGCGCGCGACGAGTCTCTCCCTGCCAGGTGAGGTCGAACGTTACGTGATCGGTGGCGACAATATCGGAGACTCGCATGTCGACTCCCTCACACTCGCCGAACCGCAGGACCCGAGTGGTCACCCCGGCGAGCACCCGATCGAGCTGCTCGCCCTCTCCGGCGACGACGAACTCGTGCGCGCCGTTCGCGAAGGCGGTGAACGCATCCTCGTAGCCCTGGTCGGAGCCGAAGTGGTCGAGGTGGACCGTCTCGACGTTCGTGATGACCGCGACCGAGGTGTCGTAGAGCAGAAAAGAGCCGTCGGACTCGTCGGCCTCGAGCACGAAGAGCGGGTCCGTGCCCGCACCCGAACTCGACTTGAGCGACTGGATGACGCCGCCGTTGACGAAGCTGGGGTCGACACCCAGCTCCTTGAGTATTGTGACGATCATCCCTGTCGTCGTGGTCTTGCCGTGCGCGCCGGCGACGGTCAGCACGCGTCGATGCCGCGACAGCCAATGCAAGGCCTGCGAGCGGTGGAGGAGGGTAAGTCCGCGCTCCTGCGCCAGCACGTACTCAGGGTTTTCGGGCCAGATCGCACTGGTGAACACGACGGTGTCAGCATCCCCGAGATTCGCCGCGTCGTGACCTACATGCACCGTGGCACCCTGCTCGCGCAGGGGAGGGAGGTACGGGCTCTCCTCGCGATCCGATCCGCTGACCTGCAGACCCGCGTCGAGCATCATGTGTGCGATCCCGCTCATACCGGATCCGCCGATCCCGATGAAATGCACCCGTCCCAAGTCTTCGGGGACAACGAGAGCGAGGTCGGGCTTGAGTGGCATTGCAACGATGTTAGTGCCGCGCGGTCCGATCTGCAGGACGCGAACGACCGGGCTCGGTGTGCTGCCCAGCACGGAGATAGCGTGATCATTGGGCAGCTGATGCCGTCGGTGACCGGTCTGCGCAAGTACCGCAACGTGACGGTCGAACCTTCGTCCCGTCATTCCGTCGTGCGGTCTTTCCAGGGCGGACGGTCGAAGAACACCATCAGAGTCGTCTCGCCGCGTTCCGGGTCTGGCCGCTTGGGCAGCCACGCCCGCCAGTCGACGAAGAGACCCGGGCTGCACTCGGTAAGGAAACGCCCGACCGGCCCGTCGACCTCGACCTCGGCGATAATGCCCATGCGACAGCCTGCGAGCTCGGTCGACGCGGCCCGCAGGTCGACGGTGCGGTACTCGGGCGCCACGTCGCTCATCCCATCCGTGTCTCCGTCGAGAACGATCGCGAGGTTCAGCCGCCGCAGCGCAGGCGCGAGGTCATAGGGGACCGGAAGTTCGCCGCCGTGAAGCAGCGCCACCCACATCCCCAGCGTGATCGCCTCGGCAGCATCCGCGACGGCGATCTCGTGGTTGCCCACCAAGTCCCGGTAGCGCTCGGCCGCGACCGCGCGATCGGGCTCCGACTCGGGTGCCTCATCGACACCGCGCCCCTCCTCCAGTGACGCGAGCCCTGACCCCAGGGCGGTCAGCGCCACGAGCTCGGCACGCAGCTCAATGATGCTCGTGCGGATGCGCCACGCGATCGCCGAGATTTGGCCCTCGCTGTGGCGCTCAGCGGGCAAGTCGAACTCATGCTCCAGGTCGGTGAGAAGGATCCGGGTGAGGCGCGAGTAGTGCAGCATGGACCGCACCCAGGTGGACATCCGCTGGTTAACGGTGTGGCGCTCTCCGTGACGCTGTGCCGGTGCGTTGACCATGTCCCGTTCGACGAGTCGGATGTAATCGCCCGCGGCTGCGAGGCAGAGCTGATGGCGAACCTCCATAGCGGACCGCTTGTCCACGAGGTGATCGGCAACGAGGTAGTTCAACAGCCGGAATGCCTGCCCGACCAGGGCGAGCGCATGGTCTTCGCGATTCCTCTGCAGCCAGGTGATGGCACGGTCGCGGTGCAGCAACGCGGCGTACGCGCGGCCTTGTGGTCCGTCTGGCAGCTTCTTCATGAGGCTGGACAGCCGCTTGATGTCGTCTTCCGACCCCGAGCGAGCAATATCGAGGGATGCCGACTGGTCGGCCAACCGCAGCCGGATCACATCGGTGGTCGTCAACAACTCCACGTCGATGTGCCCACGCAGTTGCAGATATGCGGGAATCTGACTGTCGGCGAGTTCGGGGCTCCTCCGCAGAACGCTCGCTTGGAAATACACATCCTCGACGGCTCTGCTGACCCCGGCGTCGGGCCCGGATCCGCGTTCTCTCGTCAGCGAGTCCAGCTTGGTGGAGAACGCGGTGGATGTGATCCCGGGGAGAGATCGCCGTTCAGCCAGCCGGTCGACGGCGGCGATCAGTCGTTTCGTGGATCGATCGGCGACGACGGTGTGAATGTGCATCTGAGTGGCTACCGCGACGATCTCGCTGATCTTGCCGGGATAACGACCCTGGAGACCTACCGCTTCGAGGTCGCTCCACGGTCCGATGATCCGCACCACTGCATGCCGTCGCAGTCGGGAGTTCGTCTCATCGGCGAAGTGTCGCTCGATGAGATCTCGTCCCGCGAGTTCGCGGATCAGGGTCAAGAGGTCGTCATCGGAGATTTCATCGAGAGGCTGTGTCGGCGGGACTTGGGAACCGGTGCTCCCCGCATTCCGCTCTGCGATACGCGCGCGCTCCACGCCGCGCAGGTGGTGCCGCGCGCGCTCGAGGAGAGCGGCGCGCTCGTTGCGGGGAGCCCCCGCTCCGGGCGGCCAGTTGCGAGCGGGCGGCCAGTTCGCCTGGATCCCATCCCAGTTCGGTCGTGGCCAGACAGCGAGTGCGCGCGGAACAGGCCGTTCCGGACGGAGAGACCAGGCTGCTTCCTGAACTTCACGGTCGAGGGCGAAGTCCTTGGCCCAGTTCGCAATGCTCCCGATGCTCAGATCGGGGTCGACAGCATATTCCCTGGCCAGCATGAGCACCACATCCGCAGCTGACAGGGGGTGTCGGTCCACACCCCAAGTTGCGCGAAGGGCCGCCGCCCGGATGGTGCGGTCGTAGCCGACCGCGGTCACCAGGCCCTTCTTCGGGTCGGTCTCGACATACCGGTCAAGAGTGGCGGCGAGCAGGGTCCGGGCACGAGCTGGCCCGTCATCCGTCCAGCCGCGGTCATCGCAGTACACGGTCGCGAACGGTCCGAGGTTCTCGAGCGTCGGCAGGCGTGGCCCATCCGAGGCCCGCACGAGAATGGCCGTCTGCAGCGTGCCGAGGGCGATCAGGTGCCCCTGGGTGACGTCGTCGGTGATGGGCATCGCACCACTTTCGGGTCGGGGAGACGGTGACATTCTGTCGCATCCGTGGGATCGCCGACGAGAGATCGACGGGCTTCGCGGTATCGGAACTCTCAATCGTTGGGAGAACCGTGCACGCGTGGTGGACCGCGGTTCGGCCGCTCCTAGCTTCTCCTCACCGGCAGCCGCCGGGACTTGTCAAAATAAGGAGAAGTTCCACCTCGTGTCCCAGATCTCAACCCCTCACCGCACTCGTCGCGCACACCGTCAACCGCTGTGTGAGCAGAGCAACAAGCGGCGCTACCGCGATGGCAAGGACGCCCGTCTGGCGCTCCGCGCCGCCGCCCGTCTTCGCTCCAAGGCCGCCGTCGCCGACGTGGAGTGCGGATGGGTCGTCACGCGGGCGTATCGCTGCGAAGACTGCCAGGGCTGGCATGTCACCAGCAGCCCCGCGCGTCGTCTGCCGGTGGCCGCGTGAGCGCCCCGGCCCTTTCTGGGCGCGACCGCCGATTCTTCGATCGCCCGCTGCACCTCGCCGCGCCGGTCCGGTGGCAGATGCACCTGGCCGCCTTCTGGGCAGCGGGCGGCGACGGTCGCCACGGCGTCCTGTCGGCCGTCGATCCCGATCGGATGGACCCGCTTTACACGACGCCCGGAGCGCCGTCCGACATCGAGACCTTCTGGATCGCCCGCAACCGCGAAGGATTCCTCCAGGCCGATGAGCGCGACCTGCGGGCAATGGCGGCGCGAGTGGCTCCCTGGTCCCGCGAACTCGCGTCCCTCGTGGACCAGAGGTCGCTGCTCGTCGCCGAGCGGGCCGGGCTGGTCGGCGAGCGCGAGCGTCTCGAGGCGCGTCCCCGGCCGGAGCTCTCCACCATCCAGCGCGGACCTGCCGAGACGTCCGCCCACGACGGCGTCGTGCTTGACCGGCGGACGCGCACGTGGACGGCCCCGATCGATGCCGTGGCGGCCCGCATCGTCACGATCGACTCGACCATGCGCGACATCGACACGGAGGCGGCCAAACTTGCCGGTGCCCTCGACGCGGCGTTCGCCATCGAGTTGACGCGCAGTCGCGCGCTGCGCCATCACTACGAGCGCTGCGCCGAGACCTATCGCCGCCGCCTCACACACCGCCATCGCGATGGCGCCGCGTTCCAGGCGGCGGCGATGGCGACCATCACCATCCCGGTGCCCGAATGGAACACCGCGTCGAACCCGTGGATTCCGGCCGGTTACCGCCGACCCGATGCCGTCACGTCTTCGTCCGTCCCGACCCGCATATCCACTGAGGAGACCAGCACCCGTGTCTAACCGCTCCCGCCGCCTCGCGGCATCTCGTTCCCCGATCGAGGGAGCCGGCAGCACCGTCGGCACCCGCACCGGCCGTCCCACCAGCGGGTTCGACCGGATCGTCCCGACGGCATTCTCGACCCCCGTCGCCGAGCCCGATCCGGTCAAGGTGCGCCGACAGATGGTCGCCTTCATCGATGAGGGGATCCGGATGCGCGTCTTCGATCAGGGGTCCTACGCCTTCATTGACCAGTGGGTCGCGATGAAGCTCGACGGCTGGCTCACCCACCTGGAGGACGAGTTCCGGCTCCGCCATGACGGCGCTGCCTGGATCGTCGGGGGGCGTATCGAGAACCTCTCGGTCGCGTCCGGAGTGCTTGCCGAGGCGCAGGGCCTCCTCGCCGACCTGGACGACGAACTCGCCCGGCTCCGGGCCGTGCTCCGCGGACCGCATCCAGCCATCGACGGTTCTGCCGCGCCCGACCGTTCGGAGCGCGGCGTCGCTCCGATCCCGGGCGCACTGCTGGATGCCGCAACCCTTCGCTCCGGCGATGAGCCAACGCAGGAGCTGTCCGCTGGCGACATCCCCCTGCCTCCGCCATCGACGACGATCCACGCCGTCGAGACCGCTGGCCCTGCACAGTCCGCGCAGAGCCGCTGACCCACCAGAAAGAAGAGCACTCACCTCATGTCCGACACCTCGAATCACCTCGCAACCCTGTACACCCCCACCCGGCGTCGCACGGCGACTGGGTGGGCCGCCCCGCACGTGATCGCGGCGTCCCCTCGCCGCTACCTCGTCGGCCTCGGCGCCCGGATCGGCGCCCTGATCCTGTTCGCCTTGGCGGATGTCATCTTCATCAAGACGACCATCGACATCGTCCTGCTCTCCGCGGATGCGATCTCCTGGCTGGTCGCCGTGCTTCTGGCCATCGGGGCGGTCGTCATGGCCGTGACGACTGGTCATCTCGTGCACGTCGCCGCCGCGGAGGGGCGTCGCGCCCTGCCCGCCCACCTGCTCATCATCGGATGGCTGGCGCTCGGCGTCGCCCTGGTCGCGATGCGGTTCAATGCCGCCGCCTGGACCGCCACACCGATCCAGGTCGAGGGCGTCGCCGCTCCGGCCTTCGACGAGGCCGCGATGCATCGCGGGATGGCCGTGCTGCTCGCGCTCATCTATCTCGCGTCGGGCTTGTGGGGGTATGTCGAGGGCCGTCACCTGTTCAATCCCTTCGCCCAGGCGTATGTCGCGAGCCTGCTGCATCGTCCCGCCCTGGCCGCCCGAGTGATCTCCCAGGGCGGCCTCGTCAACCGATCCGTCGAGGATCTGCGGCGCGGTCGTCAGCAGGTGGAAGCTCTGATTGCGACTCGGCGGGCCGCCGAGAACGCCCGGCGCAGTCTGGCCGCCGAACTAATGGCGGAGGCACGCGTGCGCATCGCGAACTCGCTGAGCGATCCGGCATCCACGGGCATCACCGAGTTGGTCCCGTCGCACGAGTCGATCGTGCCCGTCACGGAGTCGTCGGCGCACCCGACCGGCAGCCAGGCTGCCGACGAGGTGACCCGATGAGCGCCGTCCGCACCCTGGCGGGGATCGCGTTCGTCGGCCTGCTTGGCACTGCCTTGGCGGGCTGCACGCCCTCGACCGGCAGGCCGACATCGCCCGCGTGCACTCCGTACTCACACGGCGTCGTGCTCGTGGTCGGCGTCCACGCCAACGAGCCGGCCCCGGACCTCACGGCCGGGATCGTCTGCCGATTGACCGAGACGATCGCGGTCGGGATGCCGGTGGCAGCCATCGCGGTCGACGGTACGCCGCGCGTACTGCTGCCCGCCGAGACCTACCCGATCGCGGGCGACAACGCGGCGGCCCGCGCCAACGGGATCACTCACGCGGTTGCCTCGATCGTCGCGGCCGTGCAGTCCGCGCGGCCGGAGCACGACGGGTCCGACCTCCTGGCAGGCCTCATCCTCGGCTCTCGGGTTGCATCGAGCGCGCCATCCGCGATCGCCAACATGGTGGTCGTGGATTCCGGTGTCACCGACACGGGGCTGGCTCTGACCGTTCCAGGCGGCACCCTCGTCGAGGTCGGCGAGGTCACTCAGCACGAGTTCGCCGTGCATGCCCTCGACCCCGACCAATTCCACGGCCTGCACGTCGCCTTCTGGGGGCTGAGCGAGACTCGAGCTCCTCAAGGTGATCTTTCTCTTCGCCAGAGGGACGCGATTTCGGATCTGTGGCCGGGTATTGTGCGGGCCGCACAGGGCACTGCGGAGTCCATCGGCTTTCCGCGATCCGGAGCGGACGTGCACACGTCGCACCCCGTGGCGACGGCGGAGGTCATCAAGCCCGAACCCTTCCAGCCGCACGCGGGAGACGTGCTGCGGTTTGATGGATCGACGGATCTCGCGTTCGTCGCCGACCAGTCGCGCCTGGTTGACGAGAACGCTGGGCGAGCACTCCTGGCTCCGGTCACTGCCTGGCTGGCTACCGATCCGTCGCGTACCGCCGACATCGTCGGGCGGACCAGCAGCGCGGATCCGTCCCGCAACGCCGCACTGAGCTTGGCGCGGGCCCAGGTGTGCGCCCAGATCCTGTTCGGCGCAGGCGCCGGCGTCGGCCAGGTGCACGCAGAGGGGAAGGGCTATACGGCCGACCCGCCCGACACACTGCCCGACGGGTCGCTAGACCCCACAGCCGCTGCCCTGAACCGCGTTGTCGAGATCACGCTGCACTGATGGCCCTCCCAGAGGATTTCGAAAGCTCGAACGCCGCGCCCGAGGCCGACGACTTCCGCGATCAGGCAACAGCCGCGGTCGAGGCGTGGTGCGAGTGGGTCGAAGGGTTGACGCTCCGCGATGATGGATCTCTGTGCGAAGTCTGCGCGGCGTCGGGCCTGCTCGACGCGCTCGACGACTTCTCGCTGCTGCCGCACCGCCCGATCCACGCCCTGCTCCAGGTGCTGGGCGAACTGCTCGGCGCCGAGGTCGAAGGGCAGGTCGGCGGGCGGCTGGCTGTCCTGCACCACGAGTGGCAGGAGGAGCTCGATCCCGACGGCCCGGACGGACCTCCTGATGTGGACGCCTACGCCGGGCTGCGGCGTTGGTACGAGTTCGAGCGCGCGACGATCGCGTCGGCAGGCGAGACGTTGCACGACCTGTTGACCCTCGAAATGCGGGAAGTGATCGCCCGTGTGGCCTCCGACCGGGCTCTCATCGCTCTAGCCCTGGCGACCGACTGGATGGCCGCGAGCGTCGACGCCGCCGGCGCGCAGCCGGACCGGTTGGGACTGGTGCCCGCATCGCTCCGCCAGGAGGTGGCCGACACGGTCCACACCCGCGTGCGTCAGTGGATGGTCTGGTTGCCTAGAGGTGCGTGGCGCCGGTCGACTGCGGTTCCCGACGGCGAGCGCTGCGAGGTCTGCTCAGGTAACTGGCCACTGGACATCGACGCTCCGCACGGCGCCCTTCATCCGCTCCGCCGGCGTCTGGTCGGCGTCCTCGACGGTGCCCTCGCGGCACCGATCATCTCGCCGACACAGGAGCGCGACCCGGTGGCTCGGCGCGCAGAGCTGCAGCAGATCATCGACCACGAGGTTCTCGCCAGGGGCGCCTTCATCCGCAGGGCGCTCGAGGTGTACGTGCTGCTGGAGGTCGAGGAGGACGTCCGTGCATCGGCTCTCCATCTCCTGACGACGCAGCCGGACGACGATGGCTGCGCCGCCGGACCTCTTCGGCAGGCGTAGCGCTGGACGTTGCTCTTATGAGCGCGATGACTCGCCGCATGTGGGCCCCACTCGCACTTCGACCGTTGCCGGAGTCAGAAATGCCGGAGAGTCGCGCCGCTGTCATCCTCGCTTTCAGTAATGCTCGTCAGGTGAGACGGCCCGAAGGCTTTGGCGGCGCTACGTCGCGAGATACGGCGCGCCCGGTAAGCACCCCGAAGACCCAGGCCGCCTTTCGTCGCTCCTCTACAGCAGGCGAGAAGGCGGTGACGTTGCCCCCGGCGGCTCCGTCGCAGCAGCGTCGTGAGACCACACGAGACGTCAAAGACCACGTTCGCGACGGCGAGCACAGACTTCACTCGGCGAAATCCGAGTCCCGCGCCGCCGAGCGGGCGCGCAAGCGGTACGAGCGTCAGGAGGTCAAGCGGTTCACGCGCCAGTCGCGCCGCCGCCGCATCGGGTGGATCGTCGCGGTCGGCCTCGTTGTGACGATCGTCGCGCTTGTGGTCACCGCGGTGTTCTCGCCGTTGCTGGCGTTGCGCACCATCACGATCGACGGCACGTCGCGGCTCGACAATGTGAAGCTGCAGAAGGCGATCTACGGGCAGGTGGGCACCCCGCTCGCGCTCCTCGACTATGGCCGGATCACGAAGGAGCTGGCCCCCTTCAGCCTGATCCGCAGCTATGTGACCGAGATGGTCCCGCCGAACGGCCTCGTCATCCACGTCGTGGAGCGCACGCCGGTCGGCGCCATCCAGACCGCCTCCGGCTTCGAGCTCGTCGATCCGGCGGGCGTGATGGTGGACACCTCCGCGACGCGTCCGGTCGGGTATCCGCTCGTTCAGTTGGGGACGGGGACGATCACCGGGCCCGGATTCACGTCGATGACGCAGGTGCTTCTCGCGCTGCCGGCGTCGGTTCTCTCGAAGGTCGACACGATCACCGCTCTCACCCACGATGACGTGACCCTCACCCTGACCGGGTCGAGCCAGCGCGTGGTCTGGGGGAGCAGCGATGCCTCAGATGCCAAGGCGCGCGTGCTCGCAGATCTCATCGCCCTGCACGGCGGAGGCGGGGCGGGCGAGTATGACGTCTCCGCTCCCGGGACTGCAGTCTTCCACCTGGATTAACCCCGGCCAACCGCGCCACCACAACGCCGCGCGATCGCCGCCCGTTCCCGCGATCGCTTGCCGAGGATGCACCTTCGCACCGAGACGCGCCGGACATCCGCGGTGTTTCGATGAGAAGCTGCCTTTTCGCGCGGCCCTGCACCGCGAGGCCTCGCTCCCGGAAGTTTCGGACCTCATTCTCGCGACACGCGCGGCCTTGCCCCCCTGAGCGGGGGAGCGACCGTAGCTTGTGACCAGACATAGTAGTGAGAAAGACTCTGAACTTCAACTAGAGGTTGAGACTTTCGAAATCCGCACGGAGGCCGGACGTGACATCGAACCAAAACTATCTCGCGGTGATCAAGGTCGTCGGCATCGGCGGCGGCGGGGTCAACGCGGTCAATCGCATGATCGAGCTCGGACTGCGGGGCGTCGAGTTCATCGCCATCAACACGGATGCTCAGGCCCTGCTCATGAGCGATGCCGATGTGAAGCTCGACGTGGGCCGTGAGCTCACCCGCGGCCTCGGTGCCGGAGCAGACCCCGAGGTCGGCCGACGTGCCGCCGAGGACCACGCCGAAGAGATTGAGGAAGCCCTGGCCGGCGCCGACATGGTGTTCGTGACCGCGGGCGAGGGCGGCGGAACCGGAACCGGCGGCGCGCCCGTCGTGGCGCGCATTGCCAAGTCGATCGGGGCGCTCACCATCGGTGTCGTCACCAAGCCGTTCGCCTTTGAGGGCAAGCGCCGCTCCGCCCAGGCCGAGCTCGGTGTGTCCAACCTCAAGAATGAGGTCGACACGCTCATCGTCGTCCCGAACGATCGCCTGCTCGAGATCAGCGACCGCGGCATCAGCATGCTCGAGGCGTTCTCCACGGCCGACCAGGTGCTCCTCGCCGGTGTGCAGGGCATCACCGACCTCATCACGACGCCCGGCCTGATCAACCTCGACTTCGCCGACGTCAAGTCGGTGATGTCGGGTGCCGGCTCCGCCCTCATGGGCATCGGAGCCAGCAGGGGAGCCGATCGTGCCATCAAGGCGGCCGAGCTCGCCGTGGCCTCCCCGCTGCTCGAGGCGAGCATCGACGGCGCGCACGGCGTGCTGCTCTCGATCCAGGGTGGATCGAACCTCGGTATCTTCGAGATCAACGATGCCGCCCGCCTGGTGCAGGAGGCCGTGCACCCTGAGGCCAACATCATCTTCGGTGCGGTCATCGACGACACCCTCGGTGACGAGGTGCGTGTGACGGTCATCGCGGCTGGTTTCGACGGGGGCGACTTCGTCCCGAAGCCGCTCGCCGAGCGCCGCACAAACTTCGTCGAGGCGGCCGTGCCGGTCATTGTCGGAGCGGACACCGTCGACGTGAACGCAACGGGTTCGTTCGGAGCGGGTGGGTGGGGCGCCGAGCCCGACGCGCCTGCCGTCGCCGCGCCGCGCGACCGCGACTTCGACGACGACGACGACCTGGATGTCCCCGACTTCCTCAAGTGAGTCCTGACCTGGAACTGCGGGAACGCCTCGCGGGCGTCGATGCGGCGATCGCCGAGGCGGCGCGCGAGGCGGGCCGAGACGGCTCGCAGCTGACGCGGATCGTCGTGACGAAGTTCCACTCCGCCGGGTTCGTGCGCCAGCTCGCCGAGCTCGGCGTGAGGGATGTGGGGGAGAACCGCCATCAGGAGGCCTCCGTGAAGGCGGCCGAGCTGACCGGGCTCGGGCTGAACTGGCACTTTGTCGGACAGCTGCAGAGCAACAAGGCGAAGGCAGTTCGCCGCTATGCGCGCGCGGTCCACTCGGTCGACCGCGATTCGGTGGCGGCGGCGCTGGCCGCGTTCCCGGGCGCGGAGGAGCCGCTCGACGTCTTTCTCGAGCTGAACCTCACCGGCGACCCCGGGCGCGGCGGCATTGATCCGGACGCTCTCGAGCCGCTGGCCGAGCGGGTGCTCTCCACGCCGGGCCTCGTGCTCCGCGGGGTCATGGCGGTTGCACCCCTCGGGGAGGAGCCACGACGCGCCTTCGCGCGGGTGCGGGCGGCATCCGATTCGCTCCGTCTGTTGGCTCCGGATGCCGTCGCCATCTCGGCCGGGATGTCCGGCGACTTCCGCGAGGCCATTCTCGAAGGCGCGACACACCTTCGGATCGGGACGGCAATCACCGGGAAACGGCCGGTCGCCGGTTAATCTCGGAAACGAAGCACGATCCTTCGGAGGATGACATGGCGAACCCGCTGCGCAAGACGATGGTCTACCTGGGCCTGGCCGATGAAGAGTACGACGACGCCGTTCCGACGGCTCCGGCTGCTCCGGTCGCTGCAGCGGCCCCGTCCACCAACCGTGGGGCTCCCGTGACACCGCTGCGTCGTCCCGTGGCCACGCGCCACACGGCGCCGTCCGGCATGAACGAGATCCTCACCGTGCATCCGCGGCAGTACCGCGACGCGCAGACGATCGCCGAGAGCTTCCGCGAGGGTGTTCCGGTCATCATGAACCTGTCGCAGATGACCGAGCCGGATGCCCGTCGCCTCATCGACTTCGCCAGTGGCCTGTCTCAGGGCCTCTACGGCAAGATCGAGCGCGTGACGAACAAGGTCTTCCTGCTCTCGCCGGAGCACGTCGCGGTCAGCGGCGAGCAGGCAGAGGTCGACAGCGACGTCGAGGCCGGCTTCTTCGGCTGATCCGCGCCGCTTCGCGTAACTTTCCGGCGTGATCACTGCGGCGGAACTGGCTCTCAGCCTGCTGCTGCTGCTGCTCGTCGTCTTCTTCGTGTTCATGCGGGCGTAGCTGGTCTTCGACTGGGTGCGTGTGCTCCAGCCCGAATGGCGGCCCCGGGGAGCCGGGCTGATGGTCGTCGTTGCAAGCTACGCGGTCACGGATCCGCCGATCCGCGTGGTGCGTCGCGCCGTTCCGCCGATCCGAATCGGAATGGCGAAGCTTGTGTTCTCCTGGAGCATCGGGATGCTCGTCTGCCTGGTCCTCATCTGGGTTATTGGACTGGTGAAATGACCCCTAGGGTCGATTCGGTCGCCGCGTGTACTCTGGGAGTCTCACTCTCAAGGTGAGCCGAAAACTTGCACGCGCAATCGGCGTGCGACCGCGCCGAGTCCCTTCTCCGGGCGAGGCGCCCGTAAATACACGATGGAATACGACGAGGTGACGGAAGAATGGCTCTGACTCCGGAAGACGTGGTCAACAAGCGCTTCAATCCGACGAAGTTCCGCGAGGGCTACGACCAGGATGAAGTGGACGACTTCCTCGACGAGGTCGTCGTCGAGCTGCGCAGACTGAACCAGGAGAACGAGGAGCTGCGTCAGCGGCTCGTCGCTGGCGACGCGCGCATCAGCGAGCTCCAGCGCAGCGCTGCGGCGGCCTCCGCTGCGGCTGCCGCGGCCCCGTCGGTCGATCCCGCGGTCATCGCCGCCCCGGAGCCGGTTGCCGCTCCGGTCCCCGAGCCCGCCGCCTCGGTCTCCGAGTCGATGGATCCCGGCAACACCAACAACCTCCTGCAACTTGCCCGTCGTCTCCATGAGGAGCACGTGCGCGAAGGCATGGAGAAGCGCGACGCGCTCATCGCCGAGGGTCACGCCACCGCCGCCCGCGTCGTCTCCGAGGCCCAGGCCGTACAGCAGACGCAGCTCGCCGAGACCCAGGCCACTGCCGAGGCGCAGCTGGCCGAGGTCAAGACCGCCGCCGAGGCGCAGATCGCCGAAGCCCAGGCCGCCGCCGAGGCCAAACTCGCCGAGACGCAGCAGACCACCCAGGCGCAGCTCGCCGAGGCCCAGCAGACGCAGGCCGCCCAGCTCGCCGAGTTCGAGGCCGAGAAGGCTGCGCTTGAGCAAACAACGACCGGGCTGTCGCACGACAAGAGTTCGCTGGAGATCCAGATCGACGAGCTCCGCTCCTTCGAGAAGGAATACCGTGACAAGCTGCGGAGCTACATCGAGAGCCAGCTGCAGGAGCTCGAGAGCTCCAGCTCGCTGAGCTCGGGTGCTCCCGCCGCCTCCTCGTTCCCCGTGGACGCCGAGACCCCGTCCGAGGCGCCGGCCCCGCAGTACGAGGCCACGCCAGCCGGTGCGGGCGCTGGCTACAACGGACCGCAGTCGCCCGACCACGGCGCGTACCCGAAGCCCACCGACTACCCGGGTTTTGCCGCAGGAAACTGAGCCGGCAGCGCCGACTGGCAAGCGAGAGCGCGGGCGCGTCAGCGTCCGCGCTCTGCTGCTGCTCGGCGCCGTCGCGCTCGTGCTCTACGCGCTCGACCAGCTGGCGAAGTTCCTGGTCGTCACGCACCTCGAGCAGGGGCAGCTCGTGCCGGTGCTCGGCCAGCTGCTCCAGCTGCACTACGTTACGAACTCGGGCGCCGCGTTCTCGCTGGCGAGCGGGTTCACCTGGATCCTGTCGATCCTCGCGGTCGGCGTCGTCGTCTTCATCGCCTGGTTCTCGCGCCGCATCCGCTCGCTCAGGTGGGCCGTGGTCTTCGGGCTGGTGCTCGGGGGAGCGGCGGGCAACCTGACCGACCGCCTGTTCCGCGAGCCGGGCTTCGGCACGGGACACGTGGTCGACTTCCTGCAGATCTACGGATTCCCAGCGATCTTCAACATCGCCGACGCCGGCATCGTGGCCGCGATGGCTACCTTCCTCATCCTGTCGCTGCGGGGAATCGGCTTGGACGGCAGCATGACCGTCTCCGCGCGCGTGAAGCGCTCCGCCGACGACCCGGATGTCGTCCCCGAGGCGAAATCCACCCGGCCGGCCGAGGCTGGCAAGCCCGCTCCAAAGGCCTGAGTCATGGAGTCCAGGAGCCTCCCCGTTCCCGACGGCCTGGCGGGGGAGCGTGCCGACGCCGCGCTCGCCCGCCTGCTCGGGCTCTCTCGCACCTTCGCCGCCGAGATCGTGGCGGCGGGCGGCGTCACCCTCGACGGACGGGTGCTCGGCAAGTCCGATCGCCTGACCGCGGGCGGGTGGCTCGAGGTCGAGTGGACTCCGAAGACGGAGCCGACGATCGTCCCGACCCTCGTGCCCGACTTCGGGATCGTGTACGACGATGACGACCTCGTCGTCATCGACAAGCCCGTGGGAGTGGCCGCGCATCCGGCGGTCGGCTGGGACGGCCCGACCGTGCTGGGCGCCCTCGCCGGCGCGGGGTTCCGGATCAGCACCTCGGGCGCCGCGGAGCGCGCGGGCATCGTCCACCGGCTCGACGTCGGCACCAGCGGCCTGATGGTGGTCGCGAAGAGCGAGCGCGCGTACACCGAGCTCAAGCGACAGTTCCACGACCGCGAGGTCAACAAGATCTACCACGCCGTCGTGCAGGGGCACCCGGATCCCTTCACCGGGACCATCGACGCCCCGATCGGCAGGCATCCGAGTTCGAGCTGGAAGTTCGCCGTGGTCGCGGACGGTAAGCCGAGCGTCACGCACTACGAGACCGTCGAGGCGATGCGGGCGGCGACCCTGCTCGAGATCCACCTGGAGACCGGGCGCACCCACCAGATCCGCGTGCACATGGCGGCTCAACGGCATCCGTGCGTGGGCGATCTGCTCTACGGCGCGGATCCCGCCCTGGCGACTCGGCTCGGGCTCGAGCGGCAGTGGCTGCATGCGATGAGGCTCGGCTTCCGGCATCCCGGATCGGGCGAACGGGTCGATTTCGCGACCGAGTACCCCGCCGACCTTCAACACGCACTGGACGTCCTGCGCGAGGACTGACGGGCGGTTTAGGGTGGGGTTCTGGCCCCGACGAAACCGTGACGAACCCTGTGGCGAACGATTCCTTCGTGCATCTGCACGTGCACACCGAGTACTCCATGCTCGACGGTGCGGCGCGCGTCGCCGACCTGATGAGCGCGACAAAGGAACAGGGGATGTCCGCGATCGCGATCACCGATCACGGCAACAACTTCGGTGCATTCGACTTCTGGAACCAGGCGAAGAACGCCGGCCTCAAGCCGATCATCGGCACGGAGGCCTACCTCACGCCCGGCACCTCCCGTCGCGAGCGCACCCGCGTGCGCTGGGGCAACGGCGGCGAGGATGACGTCTCGGGCGGCGGCGCCTTCACCCACATGACCATGTGGGCCGAGAACACCGCGGGTATGCACAACCTGTTCCGGCTGTCGTCACTCGCCTCGATCGAGGGCTACTACTTCAAGCCGCGCATGGACCGCGAGCTGCTGAACCAGTACTCCGCCGGGCTCATTGCGAGCACCGGCTGCCCGAGCGGCGAGGTGCAGACCCGCCTGCGACTGGGCCAGTACGAACTCGCGTTGCAGGCGGCATCCGACTACCGCGACATCTTCGGCGACGGCAACTTCTTCGTCGAGATCATGGATCACGGGCTCGCCCTCGAGAAGCGGGTCGCTGACGACCTGTTCCGCATTTCGAAGCAGCTCGGGCTGCCACTGCTGGCCACGAACGACGCGCACTACACGCGCGCCTCCGACGCCACCGCGCACGAGATGCTGCTCTGTGTGCAGTCCGGTTCGACGATGGCCGATCCTGGTCGCTTCAAGCTCGACGGCAGCGGCTACTACCTCAAGTCGCCGGCCGAGATGCGCCACATCTTCCGCGATCACCCCGAGGCCTGCGACAACACGCTGCTGATCGCGGAGCGCTGCGAGGTCGAGTTCAACACGACCGCGAACTACATGCCGCGCTTCCCGGTGCCCGAGGCCGAGACGGAAGACAGCTGGTTCATCAAGGAGGTCGACGCCGGTCTGGCGGTGCGCTACCCGAACGGCATCCCGGATGAGGTCCGCACGCAGGCCGACTACGAGGTGGGCGTCATCACCCAGATGGGGTTTCCCGGCTACTTCCTCGTGGTCGCCGACTTCATCAACTGGTCGAAGCGCAACGGCATCCGTGTGGGGCCGGGGCGCGGATCGGGCGCGGGGTCGATGGCGGCGTACGCGATGGGGATCACCGATCTCGACCCGCTGCGGCACGGGCTCATCTTCGAGCGCTTCCTCAACCCCGATCGCGTCTCGATGCCTGACTTCGACGTCGACTTCGACGAGCGCCGCCGCGGCGAGGTCATCAAGTACGTGACCGAGAAGTACGGCGAGGAGCGCGTTGCGCAGATCGTCACCTACGGCACGATCAAGGCGAAGCAGGCCCTGAAGGACGCGGGGCGGGTGCTCGGATTCCCCTTCGGCATGGGCGAGAAGCTCACTAAGGCGATGCCGCCGCCCATCATGGGTAAAGACATGGCGCTGATCGGCGTCGTCGATCCCTCCCACGAGCGCTACAAGGAGGCGAGCGACCTCCGCTCCATCATCGAGATGGATGCCGAGGCCAAGACCGTCTTCGAGGCGGCCCGGGGTCTCGAGGGCCTCAAGCGGCAGTGGGGCGTGCACGCGGCCGGTGTGATCATGTCCAGCGAGCCGCTGATCGACATCGTGCCGATCATGAAGCGCGAGCAGGACGGCCAGATCGTCACGCAGTTCGACTACCCGGCGTCCGAGGCCCTCGGCCTCATCAAGATGGACTTCCTCGGGCTGCGCAATCTGACGATCATCGACGACGCGCTCGACAACATCGCGAGCAACCGCGGTCACCGTCCGGTGCTCGAGGAGCTCGAGCTCGACGATCAGGCGGCGTACGATCTGCTGGCCCGCGGCGACACCCTCGGTGTCTTCCAGCTCGATGGCGGCCCGATGCGGTCGCTGCTGCGGCTAATGAAGCCGGACAACTTCGAGGACATCTCCGCCGTCATCGCGCTCTATCGCCCCGGACCGATGGGCGCGAACTCGCACACCAACTACGCACTCCGCAAGAACGGGTTGCAGGCGATCGACCCGATCCATCCGGAGTTCAAGGACTCGCTGCGCGAGATCCTCGACACCAGTTACGGGCTGATCATCTACCAGGAGCAGGTGATGGCGATCGCCCAGAAGGTCGCCGGATTCTCGCTCGGCCAGGCCGACATCCTCCGGCGAGCGATGGGCAAGAAGAAGAAGTCCGAGCTCGACAAGCAGTACGAGGGCTTCCAGGCGGGCATGAAGGCCAACGGCTACTCCGACACGGCCATCAAGACGCTGTGGGAGATCCTGCTCCCGTTCTCGGACTACGCCTTCAACAAGGCGCACTCGGCCGCGTACGGGGTGCTCAGCTACTGGACGGCGTATCTCAAGGCGCACTACCCGGCCGAGTACATGGCGGCCCTGCTGACGAGTGTGGGCGACGCGCGCGACAAGCTCGCGGTGTACCTCAACGAGTGCCGCCGAATGGGCATTCAGGTGCTCGCCCCCGATGTTAACGAGTCGATCGGTTTCTTCGCGGCCGTCGGCGACGACATCCGCTTCGGACTCGGGGCCGTGCGCAACGTCGGCTTCGGCGTCGTCGAGCAGATTCGGGCGGCCCGTGAAGACAAGGGGGCGTTCACCAGCTTCCACGACTTCCTGCGCAAGGTCCCGCTGCAGGCGGTCAACAAACGCACGGTCGAGTCGCTGATCAAGGCGGGAGCCTTCGATTCGCTCGGCGACACCCGTCGCGCCCTCGTCGAGGTGCACGAGGGGGCCGTGGAGCGCGCCGTGAGCGACAAGCGAGCTGAGGCGAGCGGGCAAGTCGGCTTCGACTTCGACAGCCTCTGGGACGAGCCGGAGCACGCCGTTGAACGCGTGCCCGAGCGTCCCGAGTGGGCGAAACGCGACAAGCTCGCCTTCGAGCGCGAGATGCTCGGGCTCTACGTCAGCGACCATCCGCTCGCCGGCCTCGAGCTGCAGCTCGCCAAGCACGCCTCGCTCGGGATCGCCGAGCTGCTCGACGGCGAGGAGTTCGCCGACGGAGACGTCGTCACCGTCGCCGGCCTGCTGACGAGCGTGCAGCACCGCACCGCGCGCAACTCGGGCAACCAGTACGGGATCGTGCAGCTCGAGGACTTCAGCGGCGAGGTCTCGGTGATGTTCCTCGGCAAGACCTACCAGGAGTTCGGTCCGGCACTGGTGGCCGATGCGATCGTCGTCGTCAAGGGGCGTGTGAGCGTCCGCGACGACGGGATGAACCTGCACGCTGTGAGCATGTTCCTCCCCGACACTGGCCAGAGCCTGGGCTCGGGTCCGCTGGTGATCTCGGTGCCAGAGCAGCGGGCGACGACCGAGGTGGTGACCGCGCTCAACGACGTGCTGATCCGCCACTCCGGCGACAACGAGGTGCGTCTGCGGCTGGTGCGCGGCGACACGGCACGGATGTTCGAGATCCCATTCCCGGTGGCGGTGACCGCCGACCTGTATGGCGAGTTGAAGAGCCTGCTCGGGCCGAACTGCGTGGTGTAGCGCTCAGACCCGATCGCCTGGCTGCCAGTACGAGCGCTCGTGATATAGCAGCGGCACGTCCGCCTCGCCGAGGGCTCCGTCCTCGATGCGGACGACGATCGCCGCGCTCTGCTCGACCGGATACCTGCCGATGATCCGGCACAGCATCCAGGCCGGAACGTCGTTCAGCAGTGGCAGACCGAGAGGCCCCGGCGCCCAGTGACTGCCCGCGAACCGCTGCTCGGCGGCGGCCGAGAGTTGCTCGGCGGCGGCACGATTCCGGATGCCCAGCAGATGCACGATCACGTGCTCGGTCTGCTCGATCGCCGGCCAGGCGCTCGCCTTGCGCGCCATGTTGAACGTGGCCATCGGCGGATCGGCGGCTAACGAGGCCAGCGAGGTCGCCGTAAACCCGGCCGGAGTCCCGTCGGGGTGAAGCGCGGTGATCACCGAGACGCCGGCGGCGAGACGGCGGAAGGCGAGTTTGAACGCCGAGACGCCGTCGTTGATCTGCGGTTCGACCTGTGCTTCGCCATCCATCCTCTGACTCTGGCACGTTCGTCGTCGAGTTTTCGCAGAGCCGGGATCGGTAACATAGTTTTGCCATGATTCAGACGCTCGATCTCCGCGGCCGCCGCCTCTCCCGAGCCGAGCTGCTAACGCTCGTCCCAAGGGCGCAAACTGATGTGGCAGTGGCGAGCGAGGCGGCCGCGCAGCTGATAGCCGAGGTCCGTGCGAACGGCGAGGAGGCACTTCTGGCCCAGGCCGAGCGTTTCGACCGCGTGCGGCCCGCCTCGATCCGGGTCGACCCGGCGGACATCGCCGCAGCGATCGCCGGGCTGGATCCCGCAGTGCGCGCCGCGATCGACGAGGCCATCCGCCGGGTGCGGTTGGCGAGCGAGGCGCAGGTCCCGCCGCCTGCAGTCACGACGCTCGGCCCAGGAGCCCATGTCGTTCAGCGCTGGCAGCCCGTCGATCGCGTCGGTTTCTATGTGCCAGGAGGCAAGGCGGTCTATCCCTCGAGCGTGGTGATGAGCGTCGTTCCAGCACAGGTGGCAAGGGTCTCGTCAGTCGTCCTCGTGTCGCCCCCGCAGGCCGAGTTCGGCGGGGGAGTGCACCCGACGATCCTGGGTGCCGCGGGCATCCTGGGCGTCGAGGAGATCTACGCGATGGGCGGCGCCGGAGCGATCGGCGCTCTCGCCTACGGGGTGCCGACCCTGGGCCTCGATCCGGTCGATCTCATCACCGGCCCCGGCAACATCTACGTCGCCGCGGCAAAGCGGATCGTGCGCGGTGCGGTGGGCATCGATTCGGAGGCCGGGCCGACCGAGATCCTCGTGATCGCCGACGCGACCGCCGACCCCCGGATCGTGGCCGCCGACCTGATCAGCCAGGCCGAGCACGACGAGCTCGCGGCCGCGGTGCTGGTGACCGACTCGCCCGAGCTGGTCGAGGCCGTGCTGGCCGAGCTCGAGCGGCAGGCCGCGGCGACGTCCTCGTCGACCCGTGTGCTGGCCGCTCTCGACGCCCGCCAGTCCGCCATCGTGCTGGTCGACGACATTGCCGCGGCCGCCGCCCTCAGCAACGCCTACGGACCTGAGCACCTGTCGCTGCAGACCGCGGACCCGGACGCCACCCTCGATCTCATCACCAACGCCGGCGCGATCTTCCTCGGCCACGACGCGCCGGTGAGCCTCGGCGACTACCTCGCGGGCTCCAACCACGTGCTGCCGACGGGAGGGCAGTCACGCTTCGCGTCCGGCCTGGGGGCGACGACCTTCCTCCGCTCGCAGCAGCTCATCCGCTACGACCGCGAGGGGCTCGAGGGCGTGCGCGCCGATATCCGGGCTCTCAGCGATGCCGAGCAGCTTCCTGCTCACGGCGACGCGGTGGATGCACGGTTCGACTCGCCCGTCTCCGACTGAGCGGCCCGACCTCCCTGCTTTCCGGCACCCGCGCGTTTACCCTGGTCAGACCATGTTCTGCCCCTTCTGCCGTTACCCGGACTCGCGCGTCATCGATTCGCGCACGAGCGACGACGGTCTCGCCATCCGCCGCCGTCGTCAGTGCCCGCAGTGCGGTCGCCGCTTCAGCACCACCGAGACCGCCAGCCTGAGTGTCATCAAGCGCAGCGGGATCGTCGAGCTCTTCAGCCGCGAGAAGATCATCTCGGGCGTGCGTAAGGCCTGCCAGGGTCGACCCGTGAGCGACGCCGACCTCGCGCTGCTGGCTCAGAAGGTCGAGGAGTCGATCCGCGCGACGGGCGTTTCCCAGATCGAAGCCAACGACATCGGACTCTCGATCCTGCTGCCGCTGCGCGAGCTCGACGAGGTCGCCTACCTGCGGTTCGCCAGCGTCTATCAGGGCTTCGACTCGCTCGACGACTTCGAGGCGGCCATCACACTGCTGCGCGTGGAGCACAGCACGGCTCAGGCCGACGCGGCTGTTACCTCCGAGGGCGTCACCGGCGCCGACGCGTAGGCAATAGCCTGGCGGTGGTATGTACCGCTTCCTCTTCCGTCACGTGCTCGCGCGCCTCGATCCCGAGTTCGCGCACCACCTGGCATTCCTGGTGATCAGGATGCTGCCCGCTCTCGGTGTCGGAGCCCTCGTGCGTCGCGCGACTCGCGCCGACCAGCGACTCGCGGTCGAGACGCTGGGGCTGACCTTCCGGTCGCCGTTCGGAGTCGCCGCCGGATTCGACAAGGACGCCCGCGGCATCCGCGGGCTCGGCCAGCTCGGTTTCGGCCACGTGGAGATCGGCACGGTCACCGCGCACGCGCAGCCGGGCAATCCGAAGCCGCGCCTGTTCCGACTGATCGCGGATCGCGCAGTCATCAACCGCATGGGCTTCAACAATCACGGCGCCGCGGCCGCCGTGCCCCGGCTGGAGCGCGAGGCGCGCCGCGGCATCCGTCCGATCATCGGCGTCAACATCGGCAAGAGCCGCGTCGTCGAGGTGGATGAGGCGATCCCCGACTACCTCGAGAGCACCCGGTTGCTCGCGCCGCACGCCGACTATCTCGTCGTCAACGTCAGCTCGCCCAACACGCCGGGCCTCCGCGGATTGCAGGAGCTCGATAAGCTCACCCCGCTGCTCGAGGCCGTCCGCGATGCCGCGGGCCGGGTGCCCGTGCTGGTGAAGATCGCTCCCGACCTGAGCGACGAGGAGGTGCTGAAGATCGCCGAGCTCGCCGTGCGGCTTCGGCTGGCCGGCATCGTGGCGACGAACACGACCCTGTCGCGTGCGGGACTGCAGACCGACGCGGCCGTGGTCGAGGCTGCTGGGGCCGGGGGACTGTCCGGTCCGCCCGTCGCCGCCCGCGCCGTCGAGGTGCTGCGACTGCTGCGCGCGGCCGTGCCCGCCGAGCTGTGCCTGATCTCGGTCGGCGGCGTCGAGTCCGGCACGGATGTCGCGGCACGCCTCGCCGCGGGCGCCACCCTGGTGCAGGGCTACACCGCGTTCCTCTACCGCGGACCGCTCTGGGCCGCGCAGATCAACAAGGAACTCGCGAAGGCGCTCTAGCTCGGGTACTGCCCGCGCTTGACCTGCGGCTTCGGCAGACGCATCGGGCGCAGCTGGATCGCGCGCATGAAGGCGTACCAGCGCACGCCCTTCTCGACCTTGTCCTTGCCGCCGAACTTGTTGGCGAGCGACTTGCTGACCCGGGCGCCGAGGTAGAGGCCGTCGGCCACGACCAGGATGATGACGCCCCACACCGCGATGAGCGCGATGCTCGAGTACTGGGCAGGCAGGAAGTAGGTGAGGATTACGATCACCAGGATCGGCAGCAGCACCTCGCCCAGACTGAAGCGCGCGTCGACGAAGTCGCGCACGTAGCGCTTTTGCGGACCCTTGTCGCGCAACTGCAGGTACTTCTCCTCGCCGCGGGACTGACCCACTCGGGCGCGATCGCGCTGGAGGGCCAGCTGTTCGCGCGACTGACGCGCGGCGAGCTTCCGATCGCTCGGGACGAGCGGCTGCTTGCGTGCCGCCTCCTGCTCCTTGCGGGTCGGGGTCGCGTGGCCCTTCGTCGCGGGAGACTCGACGACATCCTCGACGGGAGGGGTCGATTCGCTCTTGGGGGTGCGTGCCACGGTGGGGGTCCTTGCTCTCGTGTGATGTTTAGATTACTCGCATGGCTCCGCACGACGCTTCCGAGATCTTCGTCCCCTCCACCACGGCGCACGCCGACGAACTCCGCGAGGCGGTGCAGGCCGGTCTGCCGGTTGCGATCGCCGATCTGTCGACGCTCGTGCGCATCCCCTCCGTGTCCTGGGACGGGTTCGACCCCGCGCAGGTGCGAGCCAGCGCCGAGAAGGTGGCAGAGCTCGCTCGCGCGACCGGTGTGTTCGACACCGTCGACGTCATCCAGGAGCCGATCTCGGCCGACGCCGTCTCGGGAGCCGGGCAGCTGGGTATGCCCGCGGTGCTCGCTCTTCGTGCCGCGCGCAACGGTAAGCCGACCGTGCTGCTCTACGCGCACCACGACGTGCAGCCGGAGGGGAACGAGGCGGATTGGGAGTCCAAGCCCTTCGAGCCAACGCTCCGCGGCGACCGTCTCTACGGGCGCGGCACGGCGGATGACAAGGCAGGCGCGATCACGCACATCGCCTCGATCCGCGCCCTGGCCTCGGTGCTCGCCGCCTCCGGGTCGGAGGATCCGGAGCTCGGCATCGTGCTCTTTGCTGAGGGGGAGGAGGAGTTCGGCTCCCGCTCCCTCCCGACGATCCTCGAGAAGTACAGCGAGCAGCTCACGGCCGATGTGATCGTCGTGGCCGATGCCGGCAACTGGGACCTTGAGTCGCCCGGCCTGACCGTCGGGCTCCGCGGCGCCGTCGCCTTCAACTTGCGCGTCACCACCCTCGACCACGCGTCGCACTCGGGCATGTTCGGCGGCCAGGTGCCGGATGCCATGCTCGCCGCGATCCAGCTGCTGGCGACCCTCTGGAACGCCGACGGTTCGGTCGCGGTGGCCGGACTCACCTCGCACGTCGCGGAGACCCCCGAGTACGACGAGGCGAAGCTGCGCCACGAGACCGGTCTGCTCGACGGGGTCTCGCCGATCGGCACCGGCGACATCCTGTCGCGCGCCTGGTACCAGCCGGCGATCACCGTGACCGGGATCGACGCCCCGACGGTCAAGAACGCCTCGAACACGCTGATCCCGAGCGTGCGGGCCCGCGTCAGCGCCCGCGTCGCGCCCGGACAGACGGCGCAGCAGTACTTCGAACTACTGCGCGCGCACCTGCTCGCGCACGCCCCGTTCGGCGCGCACCTCGAGTTCGACGATCTCGACCTCGGCGAGCCGTTCCTCGTCGACACGAGCGGCTGGGCGGCGACGGTTGCCGTCGAGACCATGCAGGAGGCGTACGGCGCACCCGCGATCGAGATGGGCTCCGGCGGCTCGATCCCGTTCATCGCCGACCTCGTCGCCCGGTATCCGGGCGCGCAGATCCTCATCACCGGCGTCGAGGACCCGGACACCCGGGCTCACAGCCCGAACGAGTCGCTGCATCTGCCGACTTTCCAGCGTGCCATCTTGGCCGAGGCCCTGCTGCTGGCGCGGCTGAATTCACGCACGGTCCACACGGCGAACATGACGCCGCTCGTCGTACACTGAGTGACATGTCAGACACGATGATTGCCACCGAGACCCCGACCGACGAGCAGCCGACGCATGGCGTCAAGCTCTCCGACATCGCCGCCGGCAAGGTGCGCAGCCTCCTCGAGCAGGAGGGTCGCGACGACCTGCGCTTGCGCGTCGCCGTGCAGCCTGGTGGATGCAGCGGCCTCATCTACCAGCTCTACTTCGACGAGCGCCTGCTCGACGGTGACATGACGCGCGACTTCGGCGGGGTCGAGGTCGTCGTCGATCAGATGAGCGTCCCCTACCTGGACGGCGCCTCGATTGACTTCGAGGACACCATCCAGAAGCAGGGTTTCACCATCGACAATCCCAACGCATCCGGCTCATGCGCCTGTGGAGATTCTTTCCACTAATTCAGCTCACTGACACGGCTTTTCGAGGGCCCTCACCGGGAGGTCGGGGCATTTTGCCGATGTAGAGTGAAAGAAATCCAGCCCCACGCTCGAGAGGTTTCAGGTGCCCTCCAACCGCCCCCACGATCAGTCGTCGAATCGGCCACGCCGATCTCGTTTGGCGCGATGGGCTGTCCTGCCGCTCGTCGGTTTCGTGACCATCGTCCTGGCCGGATGCTCGCAGCAGCAGCTCGCCGGATTCCTGCCCGGCGGTCCCGGCGTCACCAACCACACGGAGCTCGTCACAAGCCTGTGGGTCAACTCCTGGGTCGTCCTGCTGGCCGTCGGCGTCATCACCTGGGGCCTCATCATCTGGGCTGCCGTCGTGTACCGGCGCCGCAAGGGTCAGACCGGCCTCCCGGTGCAGTTGCGCTACAACCTCCCGATCGAGATCTTCTACACGATCGTGCCGCTCATCCTCGTGCTGGGCTTCTTCACCTTCACCGCCCGTGACCAGGCGACCATCGAGACGAACCCGGGCAAGCCCGACGTCAAGATCGAGGTCTTCGGCAAGCGCTGGTCGTGGGACTTCAACTACCTCGACGAGAAGGTCTACTCGGCCGGCGTCCAGGTGCAGGACCGCCTGAACGCCGACGGCAGCATCGACCTGAGCAAGCTCCCGACGCTCTACTTGCCCGTCGACAAGAAGGTGCAGATCAACATCGAGTCGCGCGACGTGGCGCACTCCTTTTGGGTAGTGGACTTCCTCTACAAGAAGGACCTGATCCCGGGCCAGACGAACCATATGTACTTCATCCCGCAGAAGATCGGCACGTACAAGGGCAAGTGCGCCGAACTCTGCGGCGAGTACCACGCCGACATGCTCTTCCAGGTGAAGGTCGTGTCCGAGGCGGACTACCAGCAGCACATCCAGGACCTGAAAGATCTCGGCCAGACCGGGCGCGTCGGGCCGGAATACAACACGAACACCAACCTGCCGGGTAACGGCGCGACGACGAGCCAGGGGTAGACGATGAGCACCGCAACCGCACCCACGAAGACGCCCTCGGCGCCGACGACCACCACGGTCAACAGCGCAGGCGGCGTCGAGCGCAAGGGCAATGTCGTCGTCAAGTGGCTCACGACCACTGACCACAAAACGATCGGGTACCTCTACCTGATCTCCTCCTTCATCTACTTCTGTATCGGGGGCGTGCTCGCGCTCGTGATCCGCGCGGAGCTGTTCACGCCCGGCCTCGACGTTCTCCAGTCGAACGAGCAGTACAACCAGCTGTTCACGATGCACGGCACGATCATGCTGCTGTTGTTCGCGACGCCGTTGTTCGCCGGCTTCGCGAATGTGGCGATGCCCCTGCAGATCGGAGCGCCCGACGTGGCGTTCCCGCGTCTGAACGCCTTCGCGTACTGGCTCTACCTCTTCGGCTCGATCATCGCGGCCGGTGGCTTCTTCACCCCGCAGGGTGCTGCCGCCTTCGGCTGGACGGCTTATGCTCCGCTCTCCAGCACGACCTTCACGCCCGGCCTCGGCGGCAACCTCTGGGTCTTCGGTCTGGGGCTCGCGGGCTTCGGTACGATCCTGGGTGCCGTGAACTTCATCACGACCATCATCACGATGCGCGCCCCCGGCATGACCATGTTCCGGATGCCGATCTTCACCTGGAACATCCTGGTCACGTCGATCCTCGTGCTCATCGCGTTCCCGGTTCTGGCCGCCGCGCTCTTCGCACTCGGCGCCGACCGCGTCTTCAACTCGCACCTGCTCGATCCCGCCAACGGCGGCACGATCCTCTGGCAGCACCTGTTCTGGTTCTTCGGGCACCCCGAGGTCTACATCATCGCGCTGCCGTTCTTCGGCATCATCTCAGAGGTGCTCCCGGTGTTCAGCCGCAAGCCGATCTTCGGGTACAAAACGCTGATCTACGCGACCATCGCGATCGCTGCGCTGTCGGTTACGGTGTGGGCGCACCACATGTACGTCACTGGCTCGGTGCTGCTGCCCTTCTTCTCCCTCATGACGATGCTCATCGCGGTCCCGACCGGCGTGAAGATCTTCAACTGGGTCGGAACGATGTGGCGGGGGTCCGTGACCTTCGAGACGCCGATGCTGTGGGCGATCGGCTTCCTGATCACCTTCACCTTCGGTGGTCTGACCGGTGTCATCCTGGCGTCGCCGCCCCTCGACTTCCACGTCTCCGACAGCTACTTCGTCGTCGCGCACTTCCACTACGTGGTGTTCGGCACGGTCGTGTTCGCCATGTTCTCGGGCTTCTACTTCTGGTGGCCCAAGTGGACGGGCAAGATGCTCAACGAGCGGCTCGGCAAGATCCACTTCTGGTTGCTGTTCATCGGCTTCCACACGACCTTCCTGATCCAGCACTGGCTGGGCGTCATCGGCATGCCGCGTCGCTACGCGAGCTACCTGCCGAGCGACGGATTCACCTGGATGAACCAGCTCTCCACCTTCGGAGCGGCCATCCTGGGCATCTCGATGCTGCCGTTCCTCATCAACGTCTACATCACGGCACGCCACGGAGTGAAGGTGACCGTCGATGACCCGTGGGGAACGGCTCGCTCGCTCGAGTGGGCCACCTCATGCCCGCCGCCGCGACACAACTTCACCTCGATCCCGCGCATCCGCTCGGAATCGCCGGCGTTCGACCTGCACCACCCCGAGGTGGGCATCCCGGTCGGAGTTGGACCATTCAAGAATGCGCCGGACGCGCCGGTCATCGATCTTGCTAACGGGAAGATGCACTAGTCATGCGCGCCAATACGAACCTCTTCTGGATCCTCGGTGGCTTCTTCTGGCTGGCCGACGCCACCTACATCATCTGGTCGCTCTTCTTCTCGGAGTTCGCGCGGGTGGAGTGGGTCGGCACGGTTGGCATGGCGCTCTCGGGCATCCTGGCGTTCTTCCTCGCCTTCTACCTCGGTCGCACGCACTCGGCACAGGGCGGCGAGGGTCCCTCGGACCTTCTCGACGCCAACATCGACGACGGCGATCCCGAGATGGGCTCCTTCAGCCCGTGGAGCTGGTGGCCGATCGTCGTCGCCTTCGGTCTCGCCCTGATGTTCCTGGGCGTCGCCGTCGGCATTTGGATCACCTTCATCGGTGCCCCGATCGTCGCCGTGGCGATCATCGGCTGGTACTACGAGTACTACCGCGGCAACTTCGCGCGCTGATCCCACGCGGAGACCGCTATGACGAAGATCCGCGAGGCACGCTCCGGCGATGAAGACGGCCTGTTCGCGCTCGTCGGGCAAATCGGGCACGCGTTCGAGCCGATCCGTTCGGCCTATGACGCCACGATCGATTCGTACTTGGCGGGGGAGCAGCCCTCCGTTGTGCTGTACGTCGCGGAAGGGGATGCGGGCGCCCTGCTCGGTTACGCCCTGACTACGATCGTGCCCCTGCTGGCCACCAACGGCCCCTCGGCGCAGCTGCAGGAACTGGTCGTGGATCCGGGTGCACGAGGTCTCGACGTCGGCACACAGCTCGTGCGGGCCGTTGAGGCGGAGTGCGAGCGCCGTGGTGTCACGCAGCTCACCGTTGCCAGTCGTCGCGCCGGGGGCTTCTACGATCGGCTCGGCTTCCACGAGAGTGCCGAGTACATGCGCAGGTTCTTCTAAACTCTGCGCGCAGGGGCTTGTCGGGTCACACTGCCCAGATGACGCAGTTGGCTGCTTGCAGGGCACTCAGCGGCCATCCGCGTCATCTCGGCAGTGTGGGCTGGCAGGCCACCGCCAAGGCGCAAGAAGGCCCCGGCGAGTCGCAGCTCCCGGGGCCTTTTCGTCGCTCGACTGTTAGCGGCTTTCGACCGCCACCTGCTCCTGGGTCAGCTGATCGCCGTGCGACGCCTCGATCTCGGTGAGTGAGACGGGGACGATCCGGTCTTCGAAGAACCAGTTCGACGCTCGGGCTCGCAGGCGGGCCGGCACGGTGATCTTGCCGTCCTTGTTGGGGCGGAGCATGACCGGAGCGTGGTCGTCGAAGCTCACCAACTTCCAGCGCTCGTAGTCGGAGAGCTGCTCGTGCACCTCGACGTACTCGCCGCCGGGCAGACGCACGATCCGGCCGGATTCGAACCCGTGGAGCGCGATCTCGCGGTCCTTCTTCTGAAGCGCGATGCAGATCCGCTTCGTCACGAGGTAGGCGATGACCGGGGCGACGAAGACTGACACCTGGAGGAAGGTGATAACACCCTCGATCGTCAACTTAAAGTGCGTTGCCAGCAGGTCAGAACTCGCGGCGGTCCACAGAACCGCGTAGAACGTGACGCCGGCGGCACCGATGGCTGTGCGAGTCGGAGCGTTGCGAGGACGATCGGCGATGTGGTGCTCACGCTTGTCACCGGTCACCCAGGCTTCGAAGAACGGATACGCCGCGACCACCGCCAGGAAGACCACCAGGCCCACTACCGGGACGAGGATGTTCATCGAGACCGTGTAGGGGCCGAGCATGAACTCCCATCCGTGGGGGATCAGCCGAAGCGCACCGTCGGCGAAGCCGATGTACCAGTCCGGCTGCGTGCCCGCCGACACCGGGGAGGGATCGTAGGGCCCGTAGACCCAGATCGGGTTGATCGTCACGAACGACGCGGTCAACATGACGACGCCGAAGATGATGAAGAAGAAGCCACCCGCCTTCGCCGCGAAGACCGGCATGATCGGCGAGCCGACCACGTTGCCCTCGGTGCGACCGGGGCCGGCAAACTGCGTGTGCTTGTTCACGATCAGGAGCACCATGTGCGCACCGAGCGCTGCCACCAAGATGGCGGGCAGCAGCAGGATGTGCAGCGAATAGAGCCGACCGACGATCGCTTCGCCCGGGAAATTCCCGCCGAATAGCAGGTAGGAGATCCAGGTGCCGACGACCGGGATGCCCTTGACCATGCCGTCGATGATGCGGAGTCCGTTGCCGGAGAGCAGATCATCGGGAAGCGAGTAGCCGGTGAAGCCCTCGGCCAGCGCCAGGACGAAGAGCACGAAGCCGATCACCCAGTTGATCTCGCGCGGCTTGCGGAAGGCGCCCGTGAAGTAAATACGCAGCATGTGTAGGCCGATGGACGCCACGAACAGCAACGCCGCCCAGTGGTGCACCTGGCGCAGCAGCAGGCCGCCGCGGATGTCGAAGCTGATGTTGAGCGTCGACGACATCGCCGCGGACATCTGGATGCCCTTGAGTGGTGCGTAGGAGCCGTCGTAGGTGACGACCGCCATCGATGGCTGGAAGAAGAACGTCAGGAACGTTCCGCTCAGCAGGATGACGACGAAGCTGTAGAGCGCGACCTCGCCGAGCATGAACGACCAGTGGTCGGGGAAGATCTTGCGTCCGAGCTCCTTAACGAGGCCCGAAATGCTTGTGCGCTCGTCGATGTAGTTCGCGGCCCAGTTCGTGACGCGGGTGCCGTTGCTCGGCGGCAGATCCGCGGAGGTGGCTGGCGCCGACGCAGGTGCTGTGGTGTCTACTGTCAATGTTCTCGCTCCCAGAAGCTCGGACCGACTGGCTCGTGAAAGTCGCTCTGCGCGACCAGGTAGCCCTCGGAATCAATTGCGATTGGCAGTTGCGGCAACGGACGTTTGGCCGGACCGAAGATAACTTCGGCCTCGTGCGTAATGTCGAACTGTGACTGGTGGCATGGACACAGCAGATGGTGCGTCTGCTGCTCGTACAGGGCGACCGGGCACCCGACGTGGGTGCAGATCTTCGAGTACGCGACGATGCCCTTGTAGCTCCAACCCTCACGCTCTTTCGAGGCGTGCAGGTCTTCCGGCCTCAGGCGCATCAACAAGACTGCGGCCTTCGCCTTCTGCTCCAGTTTATCCTGCCGGTCGTTCAAACCGTCGGGAATCACATGGAACACCGAGCCGAGGGTGACCTCGGACGCTTTGATCGGCACACCGCTCGGGTCTTTGGTCAGGCGGGTGCCCTTTTTCCAGACGGTGTGACGGAGCTGATCGTTGGGGTCCGCCGCCGGCGCCAGGTCGCGGAAGACCACGATGCCGGGGAGCGGGAAGAGTACGAGCGCGCCGATCAGCGTGTTGCGGATGATCGTGCGGCGTCCGATGCCGGACTCCTTGTTACCGAGGTGGAAGACCTCGACGGCCTTGGCGCGCGTCGTGTCCGAGCCACGGGTGCCGTGACGGAACTCGACGAGGTCGTGGCCGTCCATGAGCGCCTTGGCCCAGTGCACCGCGCCGAAGCCGATGCCGAACAGACCGAGGGCGAGCCCGAGGCCCAGCAGGAACGTGTTGGTCCGCACCGATCCCGGGTCGCCCGGGACGATCGGGAAGATGATGTAGGCCACGATCGCCGCCACGCTGCCGACCATCGACAGGCCGAACATCATTGCGACGCGACGCTCGTTCGCTTTCTCTTTCTTCGAGTCGAGCTCCGAAACGCGTGCCCGGAAGGGCTCGAAACCCGGGTTGTCTATCCGGTCCGAGGTGACGACGCCGGTGCCCGCGGACACGCTGGCGTCGTACTTCTGGACGTCGCTGCCGCTCGCGCCCTGCTCAGCCATGGAATTTCCCTTTCAGACGCCAGACGGCATTCATCGGCACGGTGTCAGTTGGACTTCGCGGTCAGCCACACGGTGATGGCGATGACCGATCCGAGGGCAAAGATCCAGACGAAGAGGCCCTCGGAGACCGGACCGAGATTGCCCAGGTCCAGGCCGCCCGGCGACGGGTTCTTGTCGAGGTACTTCAGGTAGCTGATGATGTTCGCCTTGTCTTCGGGCGTGATGTTCAGGTCGTTGAAGACCGGCATGTTCTGCGGGCCGGTGACCATTGCCTCGTAAATATGCTTGGCGCTCGACCCTGCGAGTGGAGGAGCGTATTTGCCCTCAGTGAGCGCCCCGCCCGCCCCTGCCACGTTGTGGCACATCGCGCAGTTGACCCGGAACAACTCGGCACCGGTCGCGACCTCGCCCTTGCCGGTGAGATATGCGGAGGAAGGGATCGACGGGCCCGGGCCGAGTGTCGCGACGTAGGTGGCGAGTGCTGCCACCTGCGCGTCTGTGAACTGCACAGGCTTCTTCTCGAGTTGGGGTCCGGAGGCGGCACCCGGCATCCGGCCCGTTCCGACCTGGAAGTCCACCGAGGCGGCGCCCACGCCGACTAGAGACGGCGCGACGCCGGAGCCCTGCGCGGCGAGTCCGTGGCAGCTTGCGCAGTTCGACGAGAACAGCTTCTGGCCGTCGGACACCATCGAGCTGACCTGCGAACTGGTCGCCGCGGTCGCGCTCGTCGTGAAGAGCGCGTACGCACCACCGGTCGCCAGCAGGCCGATCACCAGAAGGGAGACGGATGCCAGCGGAGACCGGCGACCCGAGGAGCGAGCCTTTCGGGTGGAGGGAGAAGCAGATTTCGCCATGTGCTGTGGAAGTTCCGTTTCTGGTGGCGTTTGTACCGGGGTCGAGAATCGCGGAGTTATTTGAGGACGTAGATGACGAGGAACAGGCCGATCCAGACCACGTCGACGAAGTGCCAGTAGTACGAGACCACGATCGCCGTCGTGGCCTCCTTGTGCGTGAAGTTCTTGACCGCGAACACACGGCCAAGCACGAGAAGGAACGCGATGAGGCCGCAGGTCACGTGCAGGGCGTGGAAACCGGTCGTGAGGTAGAACGACGATCCATAGGAGTTGGTGTCAAAGCCGATGTGCTCGCTGACGAGGTTCGCGTACTCGAAGACCTGGCCGGTGACGAACACCGCGCCGAGCGAGAAGGTGAGGTAAAACCACTCGACAAGGCCCCACTTCCAGAACTGGATGAGCGTGCCGGTGCGACGCGGCTGCAAACGCTCGGCAGCGAAGACGCCGGCCTGACAGCTGAACGACGACGACACCAGGATCAGCGTGTTGACCAGTGCGTAGGGAACGTTGAGGTGCGACGTCTCTTGAACCCACAGACCTGGCGAGGTCGACCGCAGCGTGAAATAGATCGCGAAGAGGCCCGCGAAGAACATGACCTCGCTGCCGAGCCAGACGATGACTCCGACCTGCACGACGTTCGGCCGGTTAATCACCGCGCTGCCAGGAGCGCTGAAGGAGGTGGAGGTCACATATTCATTATGGTCGATTTCGTCGTGTGCCGATTCCATTCGGGGCAGGTCGTTACGATCGAGATCATGCCGACCGACCTCTCCTGGCCCGCCATCCTCACCCAGCTGCTGACCGGCTCCGATCTCTCGATCTCCGAGGCATCCTGGGCCATGGAGGAGATCGTGGCGGGGCGCGCGACGCCGTCGCAGCTCGCCGGATTCCTCGTGGCTTTGCGCGCCAAGGGGGAGACGGTCGACGAGATCGTCGGATTTCGGGATGCCGTTCTGGCGAACGCGCAGCCGCTCGCCGTCGACCCGATGGCGCTCGACATCGTGGGCACCGGCGGCGACCGATTCGGCACCGTCAACGTGTCGACGATGTCCTCGATCGTCGCCGCGGCAGCCGGGGCAAAAGTGGTCAAGCACGGCAACAAGGCTGCGTCGTCGGCATCCGGTTCTTCGGATGTGCTGGCCGCCCTCGGGCTCGACCTCGCGATGCCGCCCGAGCGGGTCGCGGCCGTCCTCGACGAGGTCGGGATCACCTTCGCCTTCGCGGCCCTGTTCCACCCCGGATTCCGGCATGCAGGACCCACGCGGGCCGAGCTCGGCATCCCGACGGTCTTCAACTTCCTCGGCCCGCTCTGCAACCCGGCGCGACCGGAGGCCTCGGCGGTCGGCGTCGCCAACCTCGAGAAGGTGCCTCTGTTCGTCGGCGTCTTCCAGACCCGCGGGGCGACCGCACTGGTGTTCCGCGGTGACGACGGGCTCGACGAGCTGTCGACCACCGGCCACAGTCATATCTGGGAGGTCTCGCGCGGCTCGGTCACCGAGCACGACCTCGACCCGGCCGACCTGGACCTGCAGCGGGCGTCCCTCGACGATCTGCGCGGAGGGGATGCGGCGCACAACGCCGACGTCGCGCGCCGCACGCTGGCGGGGGAGCAGGGGCCGGTGCGCGACATCGTTCTCCTCAACACCGCGGCCGGCCTGATCGCGTGGGAGCTGGCGCACGATCACACCACGGGCGAGCACGACATCCGCGCCCGCTTCCGCGACAAGATCGCGGTCGCCGCCGAGGCGATCGACTCGGGTGCCGCGACGGCGAAGCTCGACGCGTGGGTGGCGGCAACGCGGGGCTAGTTGTTGTGGTCGTTGCCGGCGACGTGCACGGCGTAGCCCTTCCTGCGACGCGAGCAGGTCACGGAGGTGATCGGGTCATCCGTCTCGGCCATCGTCGCGGGTCTGCAGTTAGAAAAAAATGGAAGATATCTTCCGGAATGCAAGAGGCCTGCGGCGGTGGTCAGCTCACGTCGTCGTCGACCCAGTCGAACGTGCGCGTGACCGCCTTCTTCCACTGCCGCATTCGGCGCGCGCGTTCGGTGACGTCGATGCGGGGGAGCCAGCGGACGTCCTCGCGCCAGTTGGCAGAGAGCTCTCCGAGGTCGCTCCAGAATCCGACCGCGAGACCGGCGGCGTATGCGGCGCCGAGGGCCGTGGTCTCGACCACGGCAGGACGTACGACCGGGACGCCCAGGATGTCCGCCTGGAACTGCATGAGGGTGTCGTTCGCGACCATCCCGCCGTCGACTTTGAGCTCGGCCAACGGCACGCCGGAGTCTGCGTCGACCGCCTCGATCACCTCCGCCGTCTGGAACGCGACCGATTCGAGGGCGGCGCGCGCGATGTGGCCCCTGTTCACGAACCGGGTGAGGCCTACGATGACGCCGCGGGCATCCGGTCGCCAGTACGGCGCGAACAGCCCCGAGAAGGCGGGGACGATGTAGACGCCGCCGTTGTCGTCGACCGAATCGGCGAGGCTCTGGATGTCGGCGGCGTTCTTGATCAGGCCCAGGTTGTCGCGCAGCCATTGCACGAGCGAACCGGTGACGGCGATCGATCCCTCGAGCGCGTAGTGCGTCGGGCCCTCGCCCAACTTGTAGCCAACGGTCGTCAGCAGCCCGTGGGTCGAATGGATGATGTCCTCGCCGGTGTTGAAGATCAAGAAGTTGCCCGTGCCGTAGGTGTTCTTCGACTCACCTGCTTCGAACGCCGCCTGCCCGAAGGTCGCCGCCTGCTGGTCGCCGAGGATCCCGGCCACCGGGACCTGGCGCAGCAGGCTCGAGTCCTCGATGATCCCGTACACCTCGGACGAACTCCGGATCTCGGGAAGCATCGCGCGCGGTACGTCGAATGCGGCCAGAATCTCGTCGTCCCACTGGCAGGTCTCGAGGTCCATGAAGAGGGTGCGGCTGGCATTCGTGACATCCGTCGCGTGCACCCCGCCGTCCGGGCCACCGGTCAGGTTCCAGAGCAGCCAGCTGTCGGTGGTGCCGAAGAGCAGCTCGCCCGCCTCGGCAGATGCGCGCGCCCCCTCGACGTTCTCGAGGATCCACACGATCTTCGTCCCCGAGAAGTAGGTGGCGAGCGGGAGTCCGACGCGGGCCGCGAACCGGTCGACGCCGCCGCCGACTGCCAGGCGGTCGACGATCGGCTGCGTGCGCGTGTCCTGCCAGACGATCGCGTTGTAGACGGGTTCGCCCGTCGACTTGCTCCAGACGACGGCTGTCTCGCGTTGGTTGGTGATGCCGACAGCCTTGACGTCATGCCGAGTGACGTTCGCCTTGCCGAGCGCGATGCCGATCACTTCGCGAACGTTCTCCCAGATCTCCACCGGGTCGTGCTCGACCCACCCTGCTTGCGGGAAGATCTGCCGATGCTCCTTCTGACCGGTCGCGGCGATCCGGCCGTCATGGTCGAAGAGGATGGCGCGCGAACTGGTCGTGCCCTGATCGATTGCGAGAACGTACTCGGCCATGGGTCGAGGCTAGCGGGAGGCCTTCGCGGCCTCGAGCCGCACCTGGTGACGGTCGGACAGGTCGGTCGTAGAGGCGGCGATCTCCTCGGTGCGCCGGGCTGGGCTCCAGCCGAGCGTCTCGCCCGCGAACGTCGCCAGTTCGTTCAGCAGAGGAGCGGTCAGGGCGCCGACGAAGGCCAGGCTGGTGCGGCGGAGGATGAGATCCATCAGGTGGACGACCTGCTCCTCGCGCACGAGGTAGCTGATCTCGTCACTGCTGTAGCCCTTGAGGTGGGTGAGCGGGGCATCTCGCTCGGTGAGCGAGTCGATGATGGTCGCGGCAGTCGTGCCGTAGCGCTCAAGCAGGGCTTCGGTCCGCTCCGCTCCGACCTTCTCGGCGTGCGCGGTCACCCAGGCGCTGCGGTCATCGGCGGTGCGCGGGAATCCGACGCCGCCCCCGATCGCGAGGGTCCCGGTGCTCACCGGGTGCGCAGCGCCGAGGCGTTCCAGCACCAGGTTCGCCAGATGCTCGCCGAGAGCGCGGAAGGTGGTCCACTTGCCGCCGACGAGGCTGAGCAGCAGGCTGCCGCCCGGCAACTCGGCCGGTTCGATCCGGTAGTCGCGCGAGACGAAGCCCGGCGTTTCATCGTCGTGCCGGGGGAGCGGGCGGATGCCGCTGAAGCGGTACACGATCTGTGAGCGATCCAGCTCGATCTGCGGCAGCACGTGGTGCACGAGCTCGAAGAAGTAGTCGACCTCCTCCTCCGTGCAGAGGACCGGCTCGCGTGGATCGGCGTCGATGTCGGTCGTCCCGACCATCACGCGCCCCCTGAGCGGGTAGATCAGCACGATCCGGCCGTCGTCGTTCTCGAAGAACAGTTCGCGACCCTTCGTGGCCTCGAACAGCTGCGGGTGGTCGAGCACGATGTGCGAGCCCTTCGTGCCGCCCATAAAGCGGGTGGGGGCGCCGAGCTTGTCGTTGGTGAGGTCGGTCCACGGGCCAGTGGTGTTGACGATGACCTTCGCGCTCATGCCCCACTCGTGCCCGCTGGTCACGTCACGCAGACGGACCTCGGAGCCCGACATCCTGACGACCTCGACGTAGTTGGCGGCCCTCCCGCCGGCCGCGGCGCCGTCGAGGAGCACATCGAGAGCGAGTCGCTCTGGGTTGTGCATTGAGGCGTCGTAATACGTGGCGGTGTACTTGAGGTTGGGGTTGAGATCGGGCATCGCGGCGAGCGACTTCTTGCGGCCGTGGAAGCGGTGACGCGGCAAGGAGCCGCCGTCGCGCGAGAAGGAGTCATAGATCACGAGCCCGACCTTGATCAGCAGGGCGCCGCGCTCGACGGTGGTGCGCTGCTTGTGGGTCAGGAAGCGCAGGGGAGCGGAGAGCACGCCCGAGAAGGTCTTGAAGATCGGGATCGTGGTCTCGAGCGGGCGGACGTAGTGGGGTGCGTTCTTGAGCAGCCGGTTGCGTTCGTGCACGGCCTCGTTGACGAGCCGGAACTCGCCATTCTCGAGGTAGCGCACCCCACCATGGATCATGTGCGAACTGGCGGAGGAGGCACCCGAGACGTAGTCGCCGCGTTCAACAAGGGCGACATCCACGCCCTGCAGCGCGAGTTCGCGGAAGGTGGCGATTCCGTTGATTCCTCCGCCCAGGATGAGGACGTCGGCGGTCGGATGCTTGACCAGCTCGGCGACGCTCGAGCGGAGTCTCGGGGTGGTGATGCGCGTGGACATGCGCCAAGTATCCCTCGAGAGGGTTGTTTGCGCACGTTCGACCACGAAGCGTGCACATATGTGCAGACTGGTCTCATGGCGCCCCTCGACGACTCATCCGCGATCCGGAACCGCGACGCCCTGACCGCCGCCCGGCTCTACTACCTGCAGGACCTCACGATGGAGGCGATCGCCCGGGAGCTCGCCGTCTCGCGGTCCTCGGTGTCGCGCCTGCTCTCGTTCGCGCGAGACACCGGTCTTGTCGACATCACCGTGCGCTCGCCCCGCGAGATGCCGAGCGTGATCGAGCAGGAGTTGCGGCACCGGTACTCGGTCGTGGCTCATGTGGTTCCGATGCCGGACGTCACCACCGACGTCGACCGTCGCGAGCGCGTTGCCCTCTACACGGCCCGCATCATCGGCCAGTTCTTCGACTCGAACATGACCATGGGGATCGCCTGGGGGTCCACGATGAGCGCCATCAGTCGGCATCTGATCGACAAGCCCACCCACAACTCGCAGATCGTCCAGCTCAACGGGGCCGGCAATCCACGCACGACGGGCATCATCTACGCGAGCGAGATCCTCCAGCGGTTCGGCGATGCCTACGGTGCGTTCGTGCAGCAGTTCCCGGTTCCGGCCTTCTTCGATCACGCCGAGACGAAGGCGGCGATGTGGCGGGAGAGCAGCGTGCAGCGGGTCCTCGACGTGCAGAACACGATCGATATCGCGCTCTTCGGACTCGGGGCGCCGTTCGGGACGCTTCCCAGCCACGTGTACACCGGGGGATATCTCAGCGACGATGATCTGGTGCAGCTCCGGCAGGACGGGGTGGTGGGAGACATCGCGACGGTCTTCTATCGGGAGGACGGCAGCTACGACCGCATCCCGCTGAACGAACGTGCGACCGGGCCGGATCCGTCGCTCCTGCGACGCGTGGCGCGCCGGGTCTGCGTGGTGTCGGGGGAGTCCAAGCTTCCCAGCATCCGGGGCGCCCTCGCAGGCGGCTTCCTGACCGACCTCGTCATCGACGCCGGGACCGCTCATTTGCTGCTGGAGTCGAGCTGACTCTCAGCCGCGCACCAGCACTTCGGGTGTCAGCTCGGCGATCGAGCGGTGGCCGAAGAGCTCGATGCCGATGCCGAGTCGCGGTCGCGGTCTGAGACGTCGCGCAGCACGGGCGGCATGATCCGCCAGCTCTCGAACGCCGTGCCGTTCGGGTCGGCAGTCGACTGGCACGCGCGTGCGCCGGGCTCGAGAAGCGCCGTCGAAGCTGGCTGGTCCCGTCATACTGGGCCCATGCCCACCACGAAGTTGCTCGAACGCGTCCGTGCCCAGGTCGAGGCGTTGAACCTTGAGGGCGAGGTGGTCGAGAAGGGGATCGTCGGAGGAACCGGCATCCTGTGGAACGGCAACCTGGTGTGCGGCGTCGTCGGCGACGACCTGCTCGTGCGGCTCGGTAAGGAGGGCGGGGCGTACGTCCGGCTCGCCAAGGCGGACGCGGGCTCCTTCGACGGCTCGCAGCTCTCCGTGCGCCGGATGATGATGCGCGGGCGCGAGAGCAAGACCTGGTTCCTGGTGTCGGCCGACGAGGTGCGCACCAAGGTGCCGCTGCGCACCTGGATCGACCGCGCGGTGGCGTTCGCCGCGACCCTCCCCGGCGAGGAGTAAGAACCGGTGCTGGTCTATCTCGATTGCGACCCCGGAATCGATGACGCACTGGCGCTCGGCTACCTGCTGGCGCATCCGGACGTTGAGCTGGCTCTGATCGGCTCGGTCAGCGGGAACACGGATGCCGCCACCGCCGCCGCGAACGCGCGCGACCTGCTCGAGCTCTTCGGCCACCCAGAGATCCCGGTCGCGGTCGGCCGGACCGACTTCCTCTCCCACCCGTACTCGGGCGGAGCCCCGCACGTGCACGGCAACAACGGGATCGGCGGCGTGCAGCTGCCGGGCGGCGCGGCGCCGTTCGCGCCCGGCTCGGCCGCCGAGGAGCTCGTCGGCCTGGCGCGCTCGCGTCCGGGGGAGCTTCACGTGCTCGCCATCGGCCCGCTCACCAACCTCGCGGTGGCCCTCGAGATCGATCCGGAGCTGGCGTCTCTAGTCGCCGACGTCGTCGTGATGGGCGGGGCGGCACTCGCCCCAGGCAACGTGACGGCGGCGGCCGAGGCAAATATCCACAACGATCCAGAGGCCGCGGCGGCAGTCTTCGCGGCAGGGTGGGACGTCACGCTCGTACCGCTCGACGCGACGATGTTCCAGCGCTTCGAGCAGGGTGATCTCGATGCGCTGCTGGCCGGCGGGCCACGCGCGGCGGCTCTCGGCCGGATGCTCGAGACCTACTACGCCTTCTACACGCAGCACTTCGGGCGGCCGTCGTCGGCGTTGCACGATCCGCTGGCGGCGGCGGTGCTGACCGGGGAGGCCGTGGTGTCCCGGGCATCGCGGGTCCCGGTCGTCGTCGACACCGGCGACGGTCCCGGGCGCGGCCAGACGATCGCCGAGCTGCGAGGGCGCTACCGGCCGGTCGCTCCGGAGCACCCGGAGGGCGTGCGGGTCGTGTTCGACATCGCCGACCCGTTCGCGCCGCAGTTGCTTGCTCGATTGCTGGCGCTCTGAGCAAGCAGTAATAGGTACACATATCACTTTGCTCGAGGAGGGGTTCCTCATGGCCGTTTGCGCTGACCTCAACATCTCGCTGGACGGCGTCACCACGACGACCTTCCGTGAGCGGGTGCTGCACGAGACGACGCGGGAGGGGGCCACCGGCGTCGACGGTCGCTACGGCGCGGGGTACTTCGAGGGGGCCGAAGCCGAGATCGCGTGCCCCATCGCGAGCCCTCGCCCATCGACTTCGACAACGGCACCCAGCTGGCCGGTCACTTCCCGGACGCGGAAGCCCTCGAGCGGGCCCGCCGGGTTTACACGGGCGAGACGTCGGCCGACGCCGCTCGCGCCGAGATCGACGCCAAGTACTCGAGGGGATGACCCTCGACGACAAGTACACCTACCCAGGTTCGGGCGGTGTCCTTGTCAACCGGGGGGCATCCGGGATCTCGGTCGTCTCGACCAGGCGCTGAATCACTACGCTTCCGTCGCCTGGGTGCACATTCGCCAACTGCCGCCGCCGGAACCCCAGGGCAAGGTCTGGGCCAGACACGCAGGCGCCCGATCCTGTCGGCGGATCAAGACAAGACCCGGTTCGAAGTACAAAAATCAAGAAGCCTTCATGCCCACCGTCAGAATTCGGCCGATTACGCCCGACAAGAGCCCGTGCCGTGTACGGCAGCGTCTCGCCCTGGGCTTTGGTATCGCAGGGAATCTGCGAACGGCCCCTCGGGTGACATCAACGTTCGCATCTGATGGTCGGCATGGTCACGCCACCACACGCTCATCCCGAACGTCGGCTCGCGGCGCAACGCCTCCCAGGACCGCCAGAGAGCATCGAGACGACTGATCGCCTCCGGATAACGCCACTACTCGGTGGCCCACCGATTTGGCCCCTGCGGGCCCACCCGGTGGCCCCGTGGCGACGACTTTCATTGCGATGGACCCGGCACCCGGGTTGCGAAAAGGGGATTGAAACGGATCCTGTTGTGCGGGCGCGATTCGTGTTTGACACGCGTCCGTGAACTTGTATGATTCTTTTAACACAGGGTGCTGACAAAATCACAAAGCATCTAACACGGGATCGCAGCATGTGAGTGATCCTGGTCCTCCGGTCGACAACGTCGTTTTGACCACGAAGTTGTCTCCGGGTTTCCTCAGCCCTCTGCCACTAGCAGCAGACACAGACAACAGGAGCAGCAACGATGCGCGCAGTCGTTTTCAGTTCGGAAAAGAGTCTCGAACTCGAAGAGCGTCCCGAGCCGACACCCGGTCACAAAGAGATCCTCATCGAGACAGCTGCTGTCGGCATCTGTGGCACTGACGCCCACGTATTTGACGGGGAGTTTGAGGGGACCGTCTTCCCGCTTGTGCCTGGCCACGAGGCGACCGGCACGATCGTCGCCTTGGGTGAGGCGGTGAACGACGGTGTCTTCGATTTTCATGTTGGAGACCACGTCGCGATCAACCCGAGCACGGTTTGTGGCGAGTGCGAGTTTTGTCTCAACGGTCACCAGAATCTCTGCCGCTTTTGGAACGGGCTGGGCGTGGTCGCCTCCGACGGGGCATCCCAGCAGCGCTTCGTCGCGCCCGCCGGCAACGTATACAAGCTTAAGCCGGACACTGATCTTTTTGAAGCTGCCCTGATCGAACCATTAGCGTGTGCAATCCGCGGATGGGATGTGCTGCCCCGACGCTTGGGCGACCACGTTCTCGTCTACGGCGCCGGAACGATGGGCCTGCTCATGGCTCAGCTTGCTCCATTCGCTGGCGCCGCCAGCGTGACGATCGTCGACATCAACGAGGGGCGGCTCCAGGCGGCCGCAGACGTCGGCGTCAAGCTTCGGTACACGAATGCCGACCAAGCCGAACGTGCGAAGTGGGATGTCGTGGTCGACTGCACCGGCAACATCCGCGCCATTGAGGACGCCCTCACGCGAGTCAAGCCGGCTGGATATTTTCAAAACTTTGGAGTTGCTCCTGCCGACCGCACCGCCAACTACTCCCCCTTCCGTGTCTACCGCGACGAGCTCAGCATTGTCGGGACGATGGCGGTCTTGAACTCCTTCGGTCGGGCCGTCGAGATGTTCGAGGCAGGGGCAATCAATGCAAAGGCAATGATCAGTCACTCCTTCACCCTCGATGACTACGCCGAGGCGCTCAACATGTTCCGCCAAGGGACCGGGCGCAAGCTGCAAATCCGGCCCAATGACACGCAGTCGCGAGTCCTCCTCCCGTGAGCGATTCCAGTACCGCGTCGCCCTCGCCAACATCACCGTTTCGGCGCCCTGCGGTGCGACGCGCCATCCAGGGCGGCGCAGTTCTTGTGGTCATTGCGGCCATGTTCTTGGGCACCAAAGTCGTCCCTGCCGGATCGACCCTGGGCGCTGGGCCGGCAACCTTCGACGCGTCGACGTACGGGAAGAAACAGTTCCCGATTCAACAGAAGTACGTAGAAGCACACGCCGCGGACGCTGCCGCGCTGGCTGTCGCAATCAACTCAGATCAGACCGCTGCTGCGAAAAAGTATGGGGTCTCGATCAACTCCGGAGCCTCCACCATCGTGGCCGTCAAGTTGACCGGCGTGGTCGGAACCGTCCCTGCTGCCGGATTCACGCCCATCACGGTCAGCGGCTTGCCCACTGATCAAGTGGTCGCTGTGCAACTCGGCCCGGCGATCACGGGCACCGACCTTCGAGATGCCACGGGAAAAATCGAGCTCGGCCAGTTCGAAAATCAAATTCAGTTCCAAGACGCCGGTACCGCAATCAATGAAGAGTTGAAGGCCGTGCTCAAGAAGGCTGGAGCCCCAGACCTGACCGGAAAAACGATCGTTATCACCGGGGTCTTCCAGCTGATCAACCCAAAACTCTGGAACATCACGCCCGCGACCCTGGAGGTTCAACCGTGACCGCGGATGGCAGGGACTACGAAGGTGACGACGAGGTGGTGCTGTCGGCGCGCGACATCGTCAAAACTTACGGTGGAACGACTGCCCTCAAGGGTGTCAACTTCAACGTGCATCGCGGGAAGGTGACGACCTTATTTGGCGAGAACGGGGCGGGCAAATCCACTTTGATGAAGATCCTGTCTGGCGTTGAGCAGCCCACTTCGGGGGCGATCGAACTCGACGGAGCCACGGTCTCCTTCGCAGACACCAATGACGCCCGAGACCAGGGCATTTCGATCATCCACCAAGAGCTGAGCCTGGCCCCAAACCTCTCCGTTCGCGACAACATGTTCATGGGCCGGGAACTTCGGACGATGCGGGGTGTGGACTACCGCGAGGAGGAACGTCAAGCACGTCTGGTCCTGCGCGAACTGGCGGACAACATCGACCCTCTCACTCCGGTGTCCGATCTTCGCCTTGGTCAACAGCAGCTGGTCGAGATCGCCCGAGCGCTCCACGCCAACTCACGGATCCTCATCATGGACGAGCCAACGTCAGCACTGTCGGCGGCAGAAGTGGAAGTCCTGTTCAAGGTCATCGCCGATCTCAAAGCTCGCGGCGTGTCCATCGTTTACATCTCACACCATCTGGAGGAAGCGCTCCAAGTGACCGACTTCGCCGTTGTGCTTCGCGACGGCACCATGACCGCGAACGCGCTCGCGAAAGATATCGATCTTGAGTGGATCGTTCGCCACATGGTGGGCAAAAACTTCAACCTCGGCGCACCGCCGACGGGCTATCCATTCGGACCCGTCGCCCTCGAGATCGACAACGTCCGAATCGCCGACCCTGACAACCCACAGCGCAACGTCGTTGACGGAGTCTCGCTCGACGTCAGAGCCGGCGAAATCGTTTGCATCTACGGGCTGATGGGGGCGGGTCGGACCGAACTTCTCGAAGCCGTTGCCGGTCGTGTCGCCCTCACCCAAGGACAAGTGCGCCTCGAGGGCCACGACCTGGCACATCTGAGCATCCAGGGCCGAATCCAACGTGGACTCGGTCTCGTGCCTGAAGACCGACAGCGGGATGGTCTCGTGCAGACGATGACTGTTGGCGGCAATCTCTCACTCGCGAGTGTCACAGACTTCGTGAAAGGGCTGTTCCTCTCACGCACCCAGGAACAGTCACTGATCGACGCCGGGATCCTCAACGTTCACGTCAAAACGGCCAGCAGCGACGCTCCGATCGGGTCGCTCTCGGGCGGAAACCAACAGAAAGTCGTTATCGGCAAAATCGTGGCCACCAACCCGAAGGTGATCCTGCTCGACGAACCCAGCCGCGGGATCGATGTGGCAGCGAAAGCGGAAGTGTTCAACCTTCTCGCCGACCGGGCACGGGAAGGTCTCGCGGTCGTCTACTCCACTAGCGAAGTGGGCGAATGTCTCAGCATCGCCCACCGCATCGTCGTCATGCGCCGGGGCCGCATCTCGGCCGAGTTCGGTCCAGACGTTGCCAAAGAAGACATCATGGCGGCCTCCGGCGAAGCCGTCGTCGTCTAACCACCACCCAAGGACCCGAAACCCATGACCCAGACAATCGCGCCCTCCTCGCCCCCGAAAGCTCCGAAACGGAGCTTCGACATCCGCGCCATTCTTCTCGAGGGACGTGCCTTCCTCGCTTTGATCGTCATTTTTGTTGTCTTCTCGCTTCTGGCCCCCACGTCATTCCCGACCCTGTCCAACGTGATCGTGATGAGCCAACAGGTGTCGGTGTACGCACTGCTTTCGATCGGAATGTTGGTCGTCATCCTCAATGGGGGCATCGATCTCTCGGTTGGGTCCACGCTCGGCCTCTCGGGCATGGTCGCAGGCCTCGCAATGCAAGGCATCAAAATCTTCGGCGTCACTCTCTACCCGGCCGTCTGGGTCGTCGTAATCCTCGCGGTCGCCACCGGAGCAGTTGTCGGACTGGTCAACGGGCTGCTGGTCGCACGACTGAAAGTCGCACCCTTCGTCGCCACCCTCGGGACGCTGTACGTGGTGCGCGGCCTCGCAGAACTATCCACCAACGGTCTCACGGTGAACAACTTGGAGGGAAACCCCCAACTCGGCAACACCGGTTTCGAGTGGCTCGGATTCAACTCTCTCATCGGCGTGCCCATCGGAGTCTGGGTCCTCGTCGTCGTCGCGGTTCTCGCGAGTCTCCTGCTCAACCGATCCGTTTTCGGACGCTGGCTCTACGCAGCAGGCGGCAACGAACGCGCCGCCGAACTGTCAGGTGTGCCCGTACGGCGCGTGAAAGTGCGCGCGTACGTGATCTCAGGTGTTTGTGCCGCGATCGCCGGCGTGGTTTTGACTTCCGAGTTGACTTCTGCTGGACCCACCCAAGGGACCTCCTATGAGCTGACCGCGATCGCGGCTGTAGTAATCGGAGGCGCTGCGCTCACCGGCGGCCGCGGCACCGTCCGCGGCACCCTCCTGGGTGCCTTCGTCATCGGCTTTTTGGCGGCAGGGCTCACCATCGTTGGCGTCTCCGCCTACGTCCAAACCGTATTCACCGGAGCCGTCATCGTGCTTGCGGTGCTCCTCAACTCCATCCAGTACCGGCGACGGACTCGCTCCAAGCCCAGTGCCGGAACCCCACCCCTCTCCACTTCCTCGAGCCCTACGACCACGGCTGCAACCGAAGGCCGGCTTCGAGAAGACCGCCAGTGACAACACTGTCGCTGGCACCCACACAGAAAGCAAGGAAATCACATGACACGCAAAGTCGCGACTGTCGTCGCACTGGGGCTTGGCATTTCGATCGCCCTAACCGGTTGCGCCGGTGCCGGCGGAACATCCGCCTCCAGCAGCAGCAAGGCTGGCGGCCTGATCACCATCGTCGTCAACGACCCGTCCAACCCCTATTGGCTCACGGAAGGAAATGTCGCCGCAGCAGAGGCTAAGAAGCTCGGCTACAAGACAACCATTGCCGCAAGCAAGGGCGATGTGAACACGGAGGCCAGCATCATCGCCACCGCCATCTCGAACCATGCGGTCGGACTCATCCTCGACCCCGCGAACGCTTCCGGTTCGATCGGCAACGTCAAGAAAGCGATCGCCGCAAAGATCCCGGTATTCCTGGTGAACGCGGAGATCAACCAGACGGGTCTGGCGCTGGCACAACTGGTGTCCAACAATGCGCAAGGCGCCGCCATCGGGGCCCAGGAATGGATCAAGGACGTGGGAACCTCCGGGAACTATGCTCAGCTGCTCGGACTTCCGTCCGACAACAACGCGGCCACCCGCGCCAACGGGTACGCCTCGGTCATCTCGCAGTACCCCGGGCTCAAGAAAGTCGCCGAGCAGACAGCGAACTGGGATCGCACCCTCGGTCAACAGAAGATGCAGTCCATCCTGCAAGCAAACCCGGACGTCACCGCCGTCATCTCCGGAAACGACGAGATGGCGCTGGGCGCGATCGCTGCGCTCAAGCAGGCTGGCAAACTCACCCAGGTCAAGGTCGGAGGATTTGACGGGTCACCGGACGCGGTGGCTGCGATCAAGGCGGGCGAGCTGCAGTACACGATTTTGCAGCCGGTCGCGCTGTTCGCGGCGAAAGCCGTTGATGAATTGAACGACTACCTCGCCAAGGGCACCAAGCCCGCAACTGAGAAGCAGTCCTTCGACTGCATCCTCATCAACAAGAGCAACGTGGACAAGATGACGGATCCGTTCACCCTGTCCCAGTAGCTGGGTCTGGGGCGAGCGCGTGGTGGTGCGCGTTCGCCCCGATCTCCACTTTCGAGAAAAGGCGTCACAATGACTTACCTCGTCAAAGATTCGACGCGGTTCACCTCTGACTTCATCGACGGTTTCGCTCTAGCCAATACGGACCTCATCCGCAGAGTGCCTGGAGGAGTTGCCCGTCGCGGCGCCGTCAGCTCAGCACGCGTTGCCGTGATTATCGGGGGTGGCTCCGGCCACTATCCAGCCTTTGCCGGCCTGGTAGGGGAGGGCCTCGCGGATGCTGCGGCGTTGGGCAATGTGTTCGCGTCACCGTCCTCTCAGCAGGTGATCTCTGTAGCACGCTCGGTCGCAGGTCCGTTGGGCGTGCTCCTGAGCTATGGCAACTACGCCGGAGATGTTCTGAACTTCGATATCGCCCAGCAACGACTGCGAGAACTCGGTATACCGTGCCAGACCGTGGTGGTCACCGATGATGTCTCCAGCGCGTCAAAATCTGAACGGAATCGTCGCCGCGGTGTCGCCGGCGACCTGGTGGTATTTCGTGCGGCCTCTTGGGCGGCGGCGCAGGGACACGATCTCGACGGTGTGCACTCGATCGCGTGGAAGGCAAACGAACACACCCGCACTTTTGGAGTCGCGTTTTCTGGAGCGACGTTGCCGGGGGCGGATGCCCCCCTGTTCTCGGTCCCGGAGGGTCGGATGGCAGTTGGCCTCGGCATTCATGGAGAGCCGGGAATCGAGGAACAAGCGCTTCCTTCCGCCGCGGAGCTCGCAGAGCTGCTGCTGAGCCGTCTGATTGAGGAAGAACCAGATGATCTGCCTCATGGCGAGCATCGGGTTGGCCTGATTTTGAACGGGTTGGGCAGTGTCAAGGGGGAGGAGCTATTCGTTCTATACGCGGCCCTCGCGCCCATGCTCGTCGAGCACGGCCTCACAGCAGTCGATCCGGAAGTGGGTGAGTTCGTTACCAGTTTCGAGATGGCGGGCGTGTCTTTGACACTCGTCTGGTTAGACGACGACCTGGAGGCTGCATGGACCTCACCCGCGAACGCTCCCGGGTTTCGCAAATCGATGAGCCAGTCGCCGACTCTGGTCGCCAGCTCCGACCCCGACGTGGACTTGGACAAGACTGTCGACGTCACCGACCCGCTTCCGGCGTCGACGGAGGCGTCTCGGTGGGTCGCACCGATCGTGGTGGCCGCGATCGAGGCAATCCGTGGAACTGTCGATGACAACGTCGACGAATTGGGGCGTCTCGACGCAATCGCGGGCGACGGCGACCACGGGATCGGGATGCAGCGAGGGGCCGCCGCCGCCGCCGCCGCCGCGGCTACCACGCAACTCGCCGGAGCGGGTGCAGGTTATGTACTTGTCCGAGCCGGGGATGCCTGGGCGGATGCAGCGGGGGGAACCTCCGGAGCGCTTTGGGGCGCAGCGCTCAGGGCCGCTGGCGTTCACCTGGGCGATTCTTCTGCGCCGACAGCGCAGGTTGTTGCCGAGGCGGTCGAGTTGTCACTGAAGAAGATTATTGAACTTGGCGGAGCGCAGGCGGGTGACAAAACCATGGTGGACGCGATCGGACCATTTGCTCGGGTACTTACAGGTGGGGTGTCCTCGGGCCGCGGGCTGGCAGTCTCCTGGGCCGACGCGGCGGTGGCAGCGCGACTCAGCGCCGCAGCGACCTCAGACTTGTTGCCCCAGTTGGGCCGCGCGCGACCCCACATGGAAAAAAGTCTCGGCACCCCGGACCCCGGGGCCACATCATTCGCTCTCGCAGTGCTCGCTATCAGCGCAGTGATCAGCGCCATCGAAGGAGCACAGCAATGACAGCCATTTGGCGAATCGTCATCGGGTCCGATGATGCAGGATTCGAATACAAAGAGGTCCTCAAGGCAGATCTTCTGGGTAATCCGAATGTCGAACTTGTGGAAGATTTTGGTGTCGACGCCATCAGCCACAGCCCGTACCCAGTCGTCGCCATCGCGGCCGCCGAGGCGGTCCGGGATGGTCGTGCCGACCGAGCTCTCCTTGTCTGCGGAACGGGGCTCGGGGTCGCGATAGCAGCAAATAAGGTGAGCGGGATTCGAGCGGTCACCGCTCACGATTCGTACTCGGTTGAACGGTCCGTATTGAGCAACAACGCACAAGTGCTCGCCTTGGGACAGAGAGTCATCGGACTCGAGTTGGCTCGGCGTCTCGCGCGAGAATGGCTCACCTACGAGTTTGACGAGAAATCGCCTTCGGCGAGCAAGGTGACCTTGATGTCGGAGTATGAGAACGATGCTTCAGCCTGACGTCGCCAGAAACGTTCGGACGCGCGGATGAATCCACGGGTAACCACGATCGGTGTGAGTCTCAAGGCGTATTTGGACCCGGATCAGACCTCAGGATGGGCGGCTCGGATCGGAGAGATCGCGTTATCGAACGAGGCCATTCTGCGCGGGGCGGTCGAAATGTTTGTGATGCCTGCGATGCCATCGTTGGCGGCGACTCAGGCAGCTCTCGCGCACACCGTGGTCAGTGTCGGCGCGCAAGACCTTTTTTGGGCTGACCGCGGGGCGTATACGGGTGCGGTGAGCGGTGCAGATCTTCGAGACATTGGATGTCGTCTCGTCGAAGTGGGGCACCATGAGCGACGGCAATACTTCGGCGAAGACGACCAAACGATCAACTTGAAAACCGCTGCCGCCTTCCGAAACTCTCTCATCCCCGTTTTGTGTGTCGGCGAAGTCGAGGAAGTCACTTCGTCAGCTGCCGTCGAACAATGCGTCGGGCAGCTTGAGTCCGCGCTATACGCGTCGAACGCGAGCGAGGCTCGGCAGACGCTCATTGTCGCCTATGAGCCCGTTTGGGCGATCGGTGCTGAGCGGCCAGCGTCGTCAGGACACATCAACGCGGTTGCAAAGGGGATACACCAGCACCTCAGCGAGTACAAGTGGCTCGATAATGTTCGTGTGATCTATGGTGGCAGCGCTCAAGTGGGACTTCTTCCCCAACTCAGCGACGACATCGACGGCCTTTTCCTTGGACGCTTCGCTCACGACCCGGAGTCGTTGGCGGCCATCCTCGACGACGCTCTGGTGCCCCGAAAATGACCTCCATCGAGCAAGCCGGGGAAGACGCGGCCGCGGGCGGTCAAGAAGGCGCACCAGACGCGCGATCCGCCCGTCAGGCATCCCGGCAGCGAGCCATCTCCGAAGCGGTCATGGCCGAGGGTGCGATCCGCATTGAGCAGCTGGCTGAGCGGTTTGGCATCAGCGTCATGACGGTCCACCGAGACCTTGACGACCTGGAAATGCGCGGTCTACTCCGGAAAAACCGAGGCATCGCGACAGCGACGTCGACTTCTCTCGTGGAATCCAGCGACGTGTACCGCTCTGGACGGCAACTTGCTGAGAAGGAGACCATCGCCCTGGCCGCGCTGTCCTTTATCGAACCTGGACAAGCGATAATGTTGGATGATTCAACGACAGTTCTGCACCTGTCGCGGCACCTTTCGATAAAGGCTCCGCTTACCGTCATCACGAATGTACTCACTCTGATGCAAGAGCTCCGTGGCGTCCGGGGTATCACCCTCCTCGGGGTGGGCGGGCAGTACTACAACTGGTGCAGCGCGTTCATGGGTCGCATGGCTACGCAAACCATCGCCAATCTGAGAGCTGATGTTTTCATCATGTCGACCTCCGCGGTCACGGACGATGTGGCATTCCACCAAACACTGGAAACCGTGGACGTGAAGCGTGCGATGTTTGACGCAGCTCGCACAAGGATCCTTCTCGTGGACCACACCAAGTTCGACAAACACGCCCTTCATGCCCTCGTGCCACTGTCCGACTTCGATGTGGTCATCGTTGACGAGGCCACCGCCCCCGACCACCTGCAGCGCCTCCGAGCCCGAGGAGTCAATGTTCTCGTGGCCAAACACGCCCCTCAAGATCGAACGCCACGTCAAAAACCCAGCGGTTGACTCGAGACCAGTGGTCAGGGTCGCAAGAGTCTCGGTCAGCAGGTCAAAGTCCCCCCACGCCTGGCCAGAGTCTCAATCAACCACGAAGGATGCAAGCCTTGTCCACATCAACACTCTCCTGGGATGACCCGGACGATAAGGCCGTCGACACGGCTTGGATCCTCGCGGCGGACGCTGCCGAGAAGGTCGGGGACGGGGACGGGGACGGGGATCCGGGAACGACCATGAGCCGTGCTCCTCTGGCCTACTTACTCTTCCAGAAGGTCATGCGGCGCGCTCCGCACGCGCCGAACGGCACGCCCGACGTGATCCTGCTCTCCTCGGGTTCCGAGGTGCAGATCGCCGTCGACGCGCGCGAGCAGCTCAAGGCGGAGGGCATCAACGTGCGCGTGGTGTCTGTGCCGTGTCAGGAGTGGTTCGAGGAGCAGTCGGCCGAGTACCGCGAGTCGGTCCTCCCGGCCGCCGTGAAGGCGCGAGTCTCCATTGAGGCGGGCATTTCGCTCACCTGGAAGCCCTACGTGGGTGATGCCGGCCGCAGCGTCTCGATCGAGCACTTCGGGGCATCCGCCGACTACAAGACCCTCTACCGCGAGTTCGGCATGACGACGGAGGCCACCATCGCCGCCGTCAAAGAC
>JANXTR010000001.1 GCA_025352325.1 Microbacteriaceae bacterium
ATCGACGAGGCCCACTGCATTTCGAGCTGGGGGCACGATTTTCGGCCCGAGTACACCCAGCTGCGGCTGCTGCGCCAGACGTTTCCGGCCGTGCCCATCGTGGCCCTGACGGCCACCGCCGACCGCCTCACGCAGCGCGACATCCTCACGCAGCTCGAAATGCGCCAGCCCCGCGTGTTCCTCTCCAGCTTCGATAGGCCCAACATCAACCTTATCGTGCGGCCGGGGCAAGACCGCATCGGAGGCATTCTCGATTTCGTGGCCCGCCACCCCAACGAGGCGGGCATCATCTACTGCCTCTCGCGCAAAACCTGCGAAACGGTGGCCGGCAAGCTCGCCCAGAAGGGTATTAAGGCGACGCACTACCACGCGGGCCTCACGCCGCTGCAACGGGCTAAGGCCCAGGAGGGCTTCTTGCAGGACGACGTGCAGATTATCGTCGCCACCATCGCCTTTGGCATGGGCATCGACAAAAGTAACGTGCGCTGGGTGATGCACTACAACCTGCCCAAAAACATCGAGGGCTACTACCAGGAAATTGGCCGTGCCGGGCGCGACGGTACGCCCGCCACAGCCCTGCTGTTCTACAGCTTCGCCGATGTGATGTCGATGCGCGACATGGTGACCTCGGACGTGCCGCCCAAGCAGGCCGAGCTAAACATGGCCAAGCTGGAGCGGATGCAGCAGTTTGCCGAAGCGGCCACCTGCCGCCGCAAAATCCTGCTCCACTACTTCTCCGAAACCCTGCCCCAGGACTGCGGCAACTGCGACATTTGCCGCAACCCGCCCACTACTTTCGACGGCACCTTGCTGGCCCAGAAGGCACTGTCAGCCGTGGCCCGCGCCCGCGAGCGCCTCAGCATCAGCCTCTGCATCGACGTGCTGCGCGGCATGCGCAACCAGGCCGTCATCAGCGGCGGCTACGACCAGATAAAAACCTACGGCGCGGGCCGCGACCTGCCCTACCTCGACTGGTACAGCTACCTGCACCAGCTCCTCAACGACGGCCTTTTTTACATTGCCTACGAAGAAGGCTACGCCCTCAAAATCACCGAGCGCGGCCACGAGGTGCTGAAAGGCCAGCGACCGGTGCCGCTCAAAAAATTTCAGCTCGCCGAAAAAGCCGAGAAGCTACCCCGTGGCCGCAAGGCCGCCGCCGCCGAAGCCCCCGCCGGCACCGCCGAAACGGCCCTCTTCGAGCGCCTGCGCCAGCTCCGCAAGCTCATTGCCGACGAGGCCAACGTGCCGCCCTACGTGGTGTTTACCGACGCCAGCCTGCTCGAAATGGCCGCCGAGCAGCCCACCAGCCGCATGGCCATGCTCGCCATTTCGGGCGTGGGCATGAAGAAATTTGAAACCTACGGCGAGCGGTTTATCGAAGCCATCTTGCAGCACGGCTACCCTCGCAGCACCCCTGTTTCGGAAGCCCCCGGCGATGCCGACGATTTTAGCGCCCCCCCCCGCTCGGCCGCCGAGCGGGCCAGCGAAGTCAACGGCTCCGAGCAGGCCACCTTCGACCTGCACCTCCAGGGCCTCACGCCCGAACAGATTGCCAACCAGCGCAACCTCGCCCCCAGCACCGTCCTCGCCCACCTCGAACGCGCCTATGGCAAGGGCCTGCCCCTGCGCATCAACGACTTTCTCTCTGATACCGACCGCGCCACCATCCGCGCCGCCCGCGCCCAGCTCGGCGGTGCGCCCCCGCTGCGCGACCTTTTCGACCACCTCCGCGAGCAGTACGACTACTTCCGCCTGCGCCTGGCCGCCCTGGCTGACCACCGCATGGGGCAGTAGGTTAGCCGCGCGGGCAATTCCCAGCGCATCCCGGTCAGTTGCGGGGGTGGTCATCTGCCCGGCCCGGCGTTTTGGGGGCCTTTGCCGTACTGCAGCCTGCTGCCCCAATAACCCAGCTGCCCATCCGATGAAAATGCTTAATAAGGTGCCGGCGGTGACGCTGGTTTTCTGGATTATCAAAATAATGGCCACCACGGTGGGCGAAACAGCCGCCGACTTTCTGGCCTTCAACCTGCGGCTGGGCCTGGCCAATACTTCGCTGCTGATGGCGGGGCTGCTGGTGCTGGTGCTGCTAGCCCAGCTCAAAGCCCGCCGCTACGTGCCGGCCCTGTACTGGGCAGTGGTAGTGTTTGTAAGCATCGTGGGCACCCTGATTTCAGACAATCTGGTTGATAATCTGGGGGTAAGCCTGGTTACGACCACCGTCATTTTTAGCGTTGCGCTGGTGCTGGTGTTTGCCCTGTGGTACGCCAGCGAAAAAACCTTGTCCGTCCACACCATCCAAACCACCCGGCGCGAACTTTACTACTGGGCTGCCATCCTCTGCACCTTCGCCCTGGGCACCGCAGCCGGCGACCTCATTGGCGAACAATTCGGGCTGGGCTACTCGCTGGCGGCCTTGCTGTTTGGCGGGCTCATCGCCCTCACCTGGCTGGCCTACCGCCTACGGGGCCTCAATGCGGTGCTGGCCTTCTGGCTGGCCTACATCCTCACCCGCCCACTCGGTGCTTCTCTGGGCGACCTGCTCACCCAACCGGCCAAGGCGGGCGGGCTGGGCATCAGCACAACCATTATCAGCAGTATCTTTCTATTGGCCATAGTGGTACTGGTGTTTCTCCTAACGCGGCGGCAACAGCAGGAAGATGCGAAAGCCGCCTCACTGCCGCAGTAGCAGGCAGCCGGTAGTCGGGCCGAATCATCGCGCGAACTTTGCCGTTGCAGCCCCCGGATTTTGCAGTTTTTTTCGCAATTCTGTTCGCCGGGAGCATTTTCTAAAATCGTGCAAATCATTTAGCCGAAGTAGAGACGCAATACTTTGTGTCCAATCGTTGAACGATTTATACGCGAGAGTGCTCCGTTTCCCGGCGAGCCCCCTCGCGCCCATCTCGCTGACAACAAGAAATCAACAGCATTGAACCGGTTGTCGCGCCACGTCATTTTGCCAGCCACGGCCCTGTTCATCGCTGCTTTTGCCGTGCTGGTGCTCACGAAAACGGTGCCGTATTATTCGTTTAAAACCGGCATCCATTTTCTCAGCACTAAGAGCACCGTGACCAATGACAATCGTTGGTTTCGGCTGGCATTTTATGTCCACATCACCAGCAGCTTAGCAGTTTTGACTATTGGCTTGCTGCAATGGCTGCCAGTAGTGGCGAGATTGGGCGCACACCTTCATCGCACCCTCGGTAAGTTTTACATTTTTGGTATCCTGGCTTTCGCCGCACCATCAGGGTTCGTGTTGGCGCATTTTGCCAACGGCGGACTGGTGGCCCAAGTGGCTTTCTTGCTGCAAGCGGTGCTGTGGTGGTTTGCTACGCTGCAAGCATACCGGTCTGCCCGGCGGCGACTATGGCCCCAACACGTTGCCTGGATGCTGCGCTCTTATGCCATTACGCTGGCCGCCTTATCATTGCGCGGCGAAAGCTACCTATTTTATTACTGTTTGCACACCAAGCCCATTGAAACCTACTTGACGGTGGCCTGGCTATCCTGGGTCGGAAATCTGTTGCTCTTGGAACTGCTGCTGCAAACCGGGCTGCTTCGCTTCTTTTTGCAAACTCACCTGCCTCAGCTAAAACCGCATGAATAAGCACCTTTTCATTGTTTCTTTATTCGGTGTCGCCGCCTGTCAGCACCAAGCACCACCGACCGCGGTAAGCACAGACGCCGCTGCGCCAATTACTGTGGCAGCGCCCGCGGGCTCAGCAGGCCCAGCGGCCCTACCGAGCCCTTTTACGGCGGCTGACACCCTTACCGCGCCCATGCGCGATTTGCTGCGGCAGGTTGATTTATCGGCGCTACTGTGCGGTGCGGAGCAAAACGGCCGCCCTTTTTTCGATGGTTTTTTTGGCCCCGACCACTACCGCTTCAGTGTAGCATTCACTGAAGTGAAGCGCGACAGTTTGCGTCCCGAAAATTATATCGTGCGCGGCAAATGCCGGTACCGTCAGAATATCCGTCCGTTTACCGGCGTCATCTCAGCCAAGCAAATAACTGATTTGGAGCTTCACGGCGATTTGATGGGATTGGTTGAGGAGAGCGTTACTAATTCTGATACAGCTGCGGCTCGTTACCAACGGGCAGTAAAGCACGTTCGCACCTACTCGCTACGGGCACGTTTTACGGCTTCGGAAACGAAGGCCGAAAACAGCGGTGTATTTGATGGAGAAGCTATTCTGAATTTTTTCGTTACCCCTGACCATGTAACCGGGTACGCTGTCGAGCCCATGCTCAACAAGAAGTTGCCCGCCCGGGGCGACCGTTTTTTGTTGCGGGGCTCCCGGCTCAATCTAACCACGGGCCAAATAAAATCGTTTGTGGTAGCCACCAATGTTTTTAGCGCGGCGCCAGACGTTTACAAAGACTTTGGCATCGGCGACCGGGGCGGTGAAATCAACCCAAAATACGCCAAGCTCGGCTGGAATGAAGCTTGGGAGAACGAAGAGTGGTGGGCCGATTCGCCCAAACCTTCGCTCAATTTATGACAGGCGTTGCGCGCCCGGCAACGCCATTCCATCAGTCTTCAAAAGCAGCCCCCTGCCCCGCCCATGGTCTCCCCCATTCCCGACTTTTTTCAGCAGCGCTACGGCTACGCGCCGCTGTTGGTGCGCGCCCCCGGCCGGGTAAATTTGATTGGCGAGCACACCGACTACAACGGCGGCTTTGTGCTCCCCTTCGCCATCGACCGGCGCACCCTGGTGGCGCTCGGTGCGCGCGACGATGGGATGCTGCGGGTCGCCAGCACCTTCAGCGACGAGGTCATCGAGCTCCCGCTGGCCGAGCTCGCCGCCGCGCAGGCCTCCGGGGCTCTCCGCGGATGGGCGGCATACCCGCTCGGCGTCGCGTGGGCACTCGGCGTCTTCGGAGCGGACCTGGCCGCGGTGCCGGGGGCCGACATCCTGATCGACTCGAACGTGCCGGTCGGCGCCGGACTCTCGTCGTCCGCCGCCATCGAGAGTGCCGTCGCGATGGCTTTGACCGATATCTGGCAGCTCGGCTTCAGCCGTGAGACGCTGGCCCGCGTCGGACAGCGCGCCGAGAACGACGCGGTCGGCGCGCCGACCGGGATCATGGACCAATCGGCCTCGCTGCTGGGGCAGGCGGATTCCGCGGTCTTTCTCGACTGCCGCAGCCTCGAATCCCAGGTCGTGCAGCTCGGCTTCGACGCCGCGGGGCTGGCCGTGCTCGTGATGGACACCGGAGTGACGCACGAGCACTCCACCGGCGGCTACGGTGAGCGCCGGGCGTCCTGCGAAGCGGGCGCCGCCGCCCTCGGCGTCGAGAGCCTGCGCGAGATCGGCATCGACGAGCTGGACCGGGCAGGCCGCATCCTGGATGACGTCACCTACCGCCGTGTGCGCCACGTCGTCACCGAGAACCAGAGAGTGCTCGACACCGTCGCCCTGCTCGAGACGGACGGCCCGACCGCCATCGGCGCCCTCCTCGACGCCTCGCACCGCTCCCTGCGCGACGACTTCGAGGTGTCGGTGCCTGAGCTCGACCTCGCCGTCGAGACCGCACTCGAGAACGGCGCGATCGGGGCGAGGATGACCGGCGGTGGCTTCGGTGGCGCGGCCATCGCCCTCGTGCCGATCGACGGCGTCTCGCGGCTCCAGGTCGCCGTGGATGGAGCCTTCGCGGAGCACGGTTTCGGCGTGCCGGAGACCTTCACCGTGCGGCCGTCGGAAGGCGCGAAGCGCGAGCCGTGAGTCATCGCCACCGAGGCGGCGGCGCACAATAGGAACTGCGCCTGATACCGTTCTGCTCACTGCGGACGCTGAGAGCCGCACCGTGATCCAGGGGGCACCGTGACGCGTTCCGCGCTCGTGCGGACCGCCGCCGTGGCGGCCCTGCTCACGGCTGCCGTCGTGTTGGCCGGGTGCGCGCCGCATTCCTCGCCCACGGCGTCCCCCTCGAAGACCGGTCGCGCCGCGGGCACGCCGACCCCCTCCGCGACGCCGACGCTCGCGCCGCTGCCCGACGACGTCGTGTTCCAGATCACCGTGGTCGCGACGGCGCCGGACGGCGCGACCGCGCGGCTCACCGAGACGGTGCACACCCCCGTCGCCGCCACCAGCACCCAGGCGGCCGACGAGACCCTGCTCGACAACGAGTGCGACAGCTGGCGCAACGCCTTCCCGAGCATCAAGTTCCTGGTCGCCAATGTGACCACCCAGGTCACCGCGGGGACGTGGAACACCGACAATGCGATCGCGGTCGACATGGCCGGCTATCCGGTGTGGACCGGCGATCAGCGGCCCTTCCAGGCGTACTGCGCCAGCTCGCTGCCGTCGATCCCAGGCTCCGCGCGCGCGGTCTCGCCGGTCGGCGGGGGCAACCCCGACACCGACGGCGGCTGGGGCATCTACCGCTACGGCTTCGCGATCCCGACCGACCCGAGCGCGGGCAACAGCCCCGCCGCGACGAACGTCGTGCTCAGCAGATGCCGGGTCCAGCTCGGCACCGCGGCGAAGGACAGCGTCTTCGCGGGCACCTGGCCGACCACGACGCAGACCGACAACAAGCTGAGCTGCTTCTTTGGCGGCACGTAGGCCGCGCTCCATCCGTCCCGGGTCACGCCGCCGAAGCGGCCACGGGTCAGCGCGCGGCGCGCTCCGCGGCCTCGACCACGTTCGACAGCAGCATCGCCCGGGTCATCGGGCCGACGCCTCCCGGGTTCGGCGAGAGCCATCCGGCGACCTCGGCGACGCCCGGGTCGATATCACCCGAGAGCTTCGCCTTGCCCGACTCGGTCGTCCCCGTGCGCGTGACGCCGACATCGAGCACCGCGGCGCCGGGCTTGATCCAGTCCGGCTTGACGAAGTGGGGCACGCCGATTGCGGCCACGACGATGTCGGCGCGGCGCACCTCGGCGGCCAGGTCGGCGGTGCGCGAATGCGTCAGGGTGACCGTGGCATCCACTCCCTTGCGGGTGAAGACGAGTCCGAGCGGGCGGCCGACGGTGAGGCCACGGCCGATGATCACGACGTGCTGCCCCGAGATCGGCACCTCGTGGCGACGCAGCAGCTCGACGACACCAGCCGGGGTGCACGGCAGCGGCGAGTCCAGCACGCCGTCAACGCCGAGCACCAGTCGGCCCAGGTTGGTCGGGTGCAGGCCGTCGGCATCCTTGTTCGGATCGATCAACTCGAGCATCGCGTTCTCGTTGATGCCCCCGGGCAACGGCAGCTGCACGATGTAGCCGGTGCAGTTCGGGTCCGCGTTGAGGCCCGCGATCGCGGCCCTCACCTCCGCCTCGGAAGCCGTGGCCGGCAGGTCGACGCGGATCGACGCGATCCCGACCTCGGCCGAGTCGCGGTGCTTGCCGCCCACGTAGCTCAGCGAGCCCGGATCTGAACCCACCAGCAACGTCCCCAGCCCGGGCACGATGCCGCGCTGATGCAGCGCCGCGATTCGCACCGCGAGCTCGCCCTTGATAGCGCTCGCGATGGCGAGCCCGTCGAGGACCCGCGCGGTCACTTCCAGGTCCCGGGGCTGCTCAGGCCCTCATACAGCGGGAAGCGTCCAGCCAGCTGGGCGACGCGCTCGCGCAGGGCGGGCAGGTCGGCATCCGGCATGAGAGCGAGGGCGATGATGTCGGCCACCTCGGCGAACTCGGCGTCGCCGAAACCGCGGGTGGCGAGCGCCGGGGTGCCGATGCGCACCCCGGAGGTGACCATCGGCGGGCGCGGGTCACCCGGCACGGCGTTCTTGTTGACCGTGATGCCGACCTCGTGCAGCCGGTCCTCGGCGTCCTTGCCCGTGAACTCCGACTCGCGCAGGTCGACCAGCACGAGGTGCACGTCGGTTCCCCCGGTCAGCACATCGATGCCGGCGGCCGTCGCGTCCGGGGCAGTCAGACGCTCGGCGAGGATCTTCGCGCCGCGCAGGGTGCGCTCCTGGCGCTCGACGAACTCCGGCGTGGCGGCGAGCTTGAACGCGGTCGCCTTCGCGGCGATCACGTGCATCAGCGGGCCACCCTGATACCCGGGGAAGACGTTCGAGTTGATCTTCTTCGCGATCTCCGGGTCGTTGGTGAGGATGAAGCCCGCCCGAGGCCCACCGAGCGTCTTGTGCACCGTGGAGGACACCACATGCGCGTGCGGAACGGGCGAGGGATGCAGCCCGGCTGCGACCAGCCCGGAGAAGTGCGCCATGTCGACCCAGAGCACCGCTCCCACCTCGTCGGCGATGGCGCGGAACGCCGCGAAGTCGAGCTCGCGGGGGTACGCCGACCACCCGGCGATGAGCACCTGGGGCTTCACCTCGAGTGCCTTCGCCCGCACGGTATCCATGTCGATCAATCCGGTCTCGAGGTCGACGCCGTAGGCGTGCGGTTCGTAGAACTTGCCCGAGAAGTTGAGCTTCATGCCATGGGTGAGATGACCACCGTGGGCGAGCTCCAGGCCGAGAATGCGGTCGCCCGGCTTGGCGATTGCCGACAGCACCGCGGCGTTGGCCGAGGCGCCCGAGTGCGGCTGCACGTTGGCGAACGCGGCGCCGAAGAGGCTCTTCGACCGCTCGATCGCGAGCGTCTCGACGATATCGACGAACTCGCAGCCGCCGTAGTACCGACGCCCTGGGTAGCCCTCGGCGTACTTGTTGGTGAGCACCGATCCCTGGGCCTCGAGGATGGCGCGGGGCACGAAGTTCTCGCTCGCGATCATCTCGAGCGTGGTGCGCTGACGATCGAGCTCGAGTTCGAGCGCGTGAGCAACCTCGGGGTCGACGACCGAGAGAGGCGAGAGGAAGGTGTCGGACATGCGTTCTCCTGAGTATGCGAACAGAAGCCTGACGATGCAGGCGGGGTCTGTCACAGCCCAGGCGTACGGCCGTTCCCAAGAAGTCGCTCCCTGATGGTGACCCATCCGAACGCCAGTCGCGACGACCCCAGTCTACGGTCCTGCGTCAGAGACTCGCCAGCACCTGGTCCACGGTGGTGATCTCGATCAGCGGCGCGTAGAGGGCCATCGCATCGAGCGCCCGCTGATGGTCGTCCGTGCTGAGCCCGGCGCAGGCATCCGCCACCACCCGCACGTGCACGCCCGCGTCGGCCGCGGCGAGCGCGGTCGAGATCACGCAGCAGTCCGTCGAGACCCCGGTGAGCACCATCTCGGATGCCCCTCCCATCGCCGCCGCAAACCGCGCGTCCCACTTGCCGAAGGTGGGCCGCGTCTCGACGTGAGAAGCCGCCGCCGCGAACGGCTCCGTCAGCGCGTAGATCGGATCCCCATCAGGAACGAGGGCAAACGACCACTGCTCGTAGTACGAGATCCAGGCACCCTGCGGCTCGGCGGGGGCAACGAATCGCGTGAAGATCGCGCGGTCGCCGAACGCGGGCAGCAGCCGCTGGATGCCCGCGGAGGCGCGCTCGTACCCGGGGGTGAACCACTGACTCGAGGCTTCGCCGAAGATGACCTGCATGTCGATCGCGACGAGCCATGGCGAGCTCACGGCTCGACGCTCTCCTGCGCCTTGATCGAGGCACGCCCGAGGATCAGGTAGCCCACAAAGCCGACCGCTAGCGCGACCAGCACACCCAGGTTCGAGCCGCCCCAGTTGACGCGGAAGTCGCCTTTCTCCGGCCCGAACAGGTAGCCCTCCCAGCCCAGCCACGGTGCGTAGCCGTTGGTGACCAGGCCCCAGCCGAGCACGGTGCCAACGACCAGAAGCCCGATGGCCAACCACCGCACACTTCCGTAGCGCCCCCGACGGTCGTACAGATCCTTCTCGGCGAGGTCCTTCTTGCGCAGAATCACGTCGGCCACGAAGATCCCGCACCAGGCGGCGATCGGTACGCCGAGCGTGATGAGGAAGCCCTGGAACGGACCGAAGAAGTCCCCGGCGAAGAACAGCACGTAGATCGAGCCGAGCACCATGATGACTCCGTCGACGCCCGCCGCCGCCGGACGCGGGATCTTGAGACCGACCGCGAGCAGGGCAAGGCCCGAGGAGTAGATGTCCATGACGGCGCCGGCGATCAAACCGAGCACGACGACGATGGCGAACGGGATGATGAACCACGGCTGCGTGAGCGGGATCAGTGGTCCGAGCGAGTACGAGCCGATCGCGTCGGACAGCTTCTTCGAGGAGCCGGCGAGCAGCAGGCCGAAGACGAGCAGCACCGAGGGCGCGAGGGCCGCGCCGAGGGTGGTCCACCCGATGACGCCCTTGCCGCTGGATCCGCGCGGCAGGTAGCGGGAGTAGTCCGCGCCGGCGTTGACCCAGCCGAGGCCGAATCCGGTCATCATGAAGACCAGGGCTCCGACCACCAGCGCAAACGGCCCGGCGGGTGTCGCCATCACCTTGCCGAAGTCGATGAGCGGCAGGATCGTGACCAGGTAGACCACAGTGACCACACCGGTCACGATCGTGATCACGAGCTGCAGACGCATGATCAGCTGGAATCCGAAGATGCCGAACACCACGACGATCCCGGCGACGACGATCAGCGACACGATCTTGGTGACGGGGCTGCCGGCCGGTCCGCCGAGGGCGGCGACGGTGGCGTCCACCGCGTAGACCGCGCTGACGGTCAGGACCGTTTCCCACCCGACGGTGAGGATCCACGAGAGCAGAGCGACTACACGGGCACCGTCGACGCCGAACATCGTCCGGCTGAGCACCATCGTGGGCGCCGAGCCGCGCTTGCCGGCCAACGAGACCACACCGACCAGGAAGAACGAGACGACGATACCGATGACACCGACGATGAGGGCCTGCCAGAACGAGATCCCGAAGCCCAGCACGTACGCGCCGTACGCGATCGCGAACACCGACACATTGGCCGCGAACCACGGCCAGAATAGCCCGGACGGCCTGCCCGTCCGCTCGCTCTCGGCGATCGTCTCCAGTCCGGTGAGCTCGATGCCGTTCTTGGTGGGAGTGGGAGTGGGCGTGGCGGGTGCGTCCGTCGTCATTTGATCACCGTACCGCGAGCACGGCCCACGGCGTCAGAGCCAGAAACCGGGCGCCATCAACCGGGGTGCAGCGTGATCCGCCGCCGGTCGGTGACGAGCACGAAGACCACTCCGGCGAGCACGAGCACCACGGCGGCCCCCGGCAGCACCCGGATTCCGTAGCCGTCGAGCAACACCCCACCGAACAGGGCGCCACCGCCGATGGCCACGTTGAACGAGATCGTGGTCCAGGCGGAGGCGATGTCGCGCACCCGCAGCGACGAGGAGTGCAGCATCCGGGTCTGCAGCAGCGAGGGCAGGCCGCCGAACGCGACGCTCCACGCGATCATCCCCGCCACCGTGGCTGCCGGCGACCCAGCCGCGAACAGGGCCAGCGAGGTCAGGGCCGCCGCGGTCGCAAGAGCCATGACGATGACGGCGCCCCGCGGGAAGCGGTCGCCGAAGACACCGGCAAGCACGAGGCCGATCGCGCCAGCGGCGCCGTACCCGAACAGCAGACCACTCACGTCGCCGACGGGGATCGTCCCCACCTGCGTCGCCCAGGGGACGATGTAGGTGTAGAAGGTGTTGTGCCCCACCGCGATCAGCAGGATGCTCGCACTGACGATCACGATCGCGGGGACAGTCGGATCCCGCCGAGCGGGCAACAGGATCTCACCGGTCTTCAGCTCCACCAGGTGCGACACCTGCGGGAGCGCGACGAGAGTCAACAGCAGGAACACCAGCACGACCCCGGCCATCACCTCGAACGCGAGCCGCCAGCCGAAGGCATGCCCGAGCGCGGTGCCGAAGGGCACGCCGAGGATGAAGGCGGCCGTCACCCCCGCGCCCGTGACCGCCATCGCGCGTGACAGCTGGTGTCGCGGAACGAGGCGAGACGCGTACGGTCCGGCCGCCGACCAGAACAGCCCGTGCGCGAGACCGCCGAGCACGCGCGCTGCGGCGAGCAAGCCGTAGCTGGGCGCGATGCCGGCGAGGGCGGTCGCCACGACCAGCACTCCGAGCATCGACACCATGAGCCACTTGCGCGGAATCCGCTGCGTGAGCGTGGTCAGGGGCGCCGCGCTCACCACGACGGTGGTCGCGAACAGGGTGACGAGCAGCCCCACCTGGGATTCGGAGACGTTCAGCTCGCCCGCGATATCGGGCAGCAGGCCCGTCGGCAGGAACTCACTCGACACGGTGGCGAAGATCGCGCCCGAGATGACGAGCAGTCGGAAGACCGGGAATCTGGTCCTCGAGTCCGCCGCCGTCACGATCCTCGAGCCTAGCGAGAGATCGCGATCAGCCAGGATGGATGGCGATCCGCCGCCGGTCCGTCAGGAGCACGAACACGAACCCGGCCAGCACGATGACGACGCCAGCCCACGGCAGAACGCGGATACCGAAGTGGTCGAGCAGCACGCCCCCGACCAGCGCACCGCCGCCGATCGCGAGGTTGAACGCGATCGTGGTCCAGGCCGCCGCGGTGTCGCGCAGGCGCAGCGAGGCGGAGTGCAGCATCCGGGCATGCAGCAGCGGCGGGAACGCGCCGAACGCGACACTCCAGATCGCAGCGAAGACGAACACGGCGCGCAGCGAGCCGGGGCCGAACGAGGCGAGCAGGATGAGGCCGACCGCGATGCCGCCGCCCGCCACGAGCGGTGCGGCCCGGGGGAAGCGGTCCCCGTATATCCCAGCGAGCAGCAGCCCGACGGCGCCTGCGGCGCCGTACACGAGCAGAAACACGCTGATCACGTCGGGCGGGATGGTTCCCACCTGAGTCGCCCACGGGACGATGTAGATGTAGAAGGCGTTGTAGCCGAGCATGAACAGGAAGATCGTGACCGCGACGATGACCACAGCGGGCACCGTCTTGTCTCGGCGCAGCGGCAGCACGATCTCGCCCGTCACCGTCGGCACGATGTGCTCGACCGGCGGCAGCGCCACGATGACCAGCAGCAAGAAGAGCACGACGACCCCGGCCATCACCCCGAACGCGAGGCGCCAGCCGAGCGCATGACCGAGCGCGGTGCCCAGCGGCACCCCGAGGATGAACGCGGCCGTTCCTCCGGCGTTGGTCACCGCCAGTGCGCGCGAGAGCTGGTGGCGCGGCACAATGCGGCTGGCGTATGGGCCGGTGACCGACCAGAAGAGCCCGTGTGCGAGCCCTCCAAGGATGCGGGCTCCCGCCAGGAACTCGTAGCTCGGCGACAGCGCCGCGAGCACGTTCGCCACCGCGAACACCGCGAGCGTCGCCACCATCAGCCACTTGCGCGGGAAGCGGTGGGTCAGTGCGGTCAGCGGGGCGGTGCTGAGCACCACGGTGAACGCGAAGAGGGTGACGAGCAGGCCGACCCGCGACTCCGAGACGTGCAGCTCGCCGGCGATGTCGGGCAGCAACCCGGTCGGCAGGAACTCGCTCGACACCGAGACGAACACCGCGCCCGTGATCACCAGCAGCCGGAAGATCGGAAAGCGGCGAGTCGGGGCAGCGGTGGTCACGATCTTCGAGCCTAGTGAGCCGTGGAGGCCGGTCGCTCGCGCGCCGATACGCTGAATCCGTGCCCACTCCCCTGACCCACTGGATCGTCACCCTCGTGTGCGAGGACCGGCCGGGCATCGTCCACGCGGTCAGCGGCGCGATCGTCGAGGCACAGGGCAATATCACCGAGTCGCAGCAGTTCTCGAGCGCCGACACCGGCACCTTCTTCATGCGGCTGCAGGTCGAATCGGCGGCCTCCCGGACTGACTTCGAGGCGGCACTCCTCCCCGTGACCGAGCGATACCGGATGCGGTGGCAGCTCGATGTCGTCGGTCGCCCCATGCGCACCCTGGTGCTCGTCTCCACCGCCGCCCACGCACTGAACGATCTACTCTTTCGCCAACGGGCCGGGCAGCTCGCCGTGGATCTCCCCGTCGTCCTCGGCAACCACCCCGACCTCGGCGAGCTCGCCGCGTTCTACGACGTGCCGTTCGAGGCGCACACCGTCTCCGACCCCGATCAGAAGGCCGCATTCGAGCGCCGCGTGCTCGAGGTCGTCGACGAGAATGACATCGAGTTGGTCGTGCTGGCCCGCTACATGCAGATCCTCTCCCCCGAGTTCTGCCACGAGCTCAGCGGGCGGATCATCAACATCCATCACTCCTTCCTCCCCGGCTTCAAAGGCGCGAATCCCTACAAGCAGGCGCACGCCCGCGGCGTGAAGCTCATCGGGGCCACCGCGCACTTCGTCACGAGCGACCTCGACGAGGGGCCGATCATCGAGCAGAACGTCGTGCGCGTCGATCACTCGCGCAGCGCCTCGGAACTGGTCGCGATCGGACAGGACGAGGAGTCCCGCACGCTCACCCAGGCGGTCAAATGGTTCTCGGAGCACCGGGTGCTGCTCGACGGAGCGCGGACGATCATCTTCCGATGACCATCCTGCTGCACTGCGCGCACCGCATCGACGAACTCGGTGAAGTGCCGGATGCCTGGGTGGTCTTCGACGGCGGAGTGATCGCGGCATCCGGCTCGGGGCTGTCGACGGCTCCGGATGTGCCCGCCCGCGTCGACCTCGGCGGAGCACGGCTCGTGCCCGGATTCCTCGATCTGCACGGGCACGGCGGCGGCGGGCACGCCTACGACGACGGAGGCGCTGAGCTGCTCGCGGCTCTCGCGGCCCACCGCGCCCACGGCACGACCCGCTCGGTCATCAGCCTGGTGGCGAACCCCCTCGGCAAGTTGCGCGAGCGCCTGTCCGAGATCGCCGCGCTGACCGCTCTCGACCCGCTCGTGCTGGGCTCGCATCTCGAGGGCCCGTTCCTCGCACCGGGGCAGCGCGGCGCGCATCACCCCGACTTCCTGCGCCTGCCCGACCCGACTGCGCTCGACACCCTGCTCGCGGCGGCCGACGGCACGCTCCGGCAGCTCACCCTCGCGCCCGAGCTACCGGGTGCGCTCGAGCTGATCGGCGAGCTGGTGGCGTCCGGCGTCACGGTCGCCGTCGGGCACACCGAGGCCGATCTCGAGACCGCGCGCGCCGCGTTCGATGCGGGAGCACGGATGCTGACGCACGCGTTCAACGCGATGCCCGGCATCCACCACCGCGCGCCAGGTCCGGTGCTGGCAGCCCTGGACGACCCTCGCGTCACCCTGGAGCTCATCCTCGACGGCCAGCACGTGCACCCGGAGGTCGCAGCGCTGCTCTTCACAGCGGCTCACGACGCGGACGGTCGGGGACGCGTCGCCCTCATCACCGACGCGATGGCCGCCGCCGGTGCCGCGGACGGCGACTACCGCCTGGGCTCCCTCAACGTCTCGGTGCGCGAGGGCTTGGCTGTGCTCTCGGGCACCTCCCGCATCGCCGGCTCGACCCTCACCCAGGATGTCGCCCTTCGCCACGCGATCGACCTCGTCGGCCTGCCGCCCGCGGTGGCGGTCGCGGCGCTCACCGCGGTCCCGGCACGTGCCCTCGGACTCGGCGACCGCTTCGGCCTCCTCGAGCCCGGTTACGCCGCCGACGCGGTGGCCCTCGCCCCGGACGGCTCCGTGCTGCGCGTCTGGGCCGACGGCCGCGAGCTCACGGCCTGAGTGCCTGCTGGCCGCATGCTCGCCGCGACCACAACCCGCGGCGCTGACCGGGCGGGGTCAGTTCCTCCCCGCATACGAGGACCAGCAGAGCGCGACGGCGTGCACGTCGCGCGCAGCGGGCACGCCGCAGAAACGGCGGCGCACCAAAGGAACTAGCGCTCGAAGTCAAGCCGGTTGTCCCACGCGAAGCGGTAGTAGTCGGCGTGCTGCAGCTGCGAGGCGGCCGCCTCGTCGACGATGACGGTGACCAGCGGATGCAGTTGGATGGCCGATCCCGGCAGCGACGACGACACCGGCCCTTCGACCGCCCCCGCGATCGCCGCGGCCTTGGAATCGCCGAACGCGAAGAGCAGCAGGTGACGCGCGCGCAAAATCGTGCCGAGCCCCTGGGTGAGGCAGTGTCGCGGCACGTCATCAAGCGAGTCGAAGAACCGCGCGTTGTCGAGTCGGGTCTGCTCGGTGAGGGTCTTCACGCGGGTCGCGGAGGCGAGGGAGGATCCAGGCTCGTTGAAGCCGATGTGACCGGTGCGTCCGATGCCGAGCACCTGCAGATCCACGCCCCCGGTGGCGGCGATGGCGGCCTCGTAGCGCGCGCCAGCCCCCTCGACCGGGCCTCCGTCATCCCCCGGCACGTGCACGAGAGCGGCGGTCAGCCCGAGGGGCTCCACCGCCTCGCGCGTGATGACGGTGCGGTAGCTCTGCGGGTGTCCCGCCGGCAGCCCGATGTACTCGTCGAGCGCGAAGCCGCGCACCCGACTCAGGTCGAGATCGCGGGCGGCGAGCGCCGTCCACAGCGGCAGGGGCGTCGAGCCGGTCGCCAGGCCGAGCACGGCATCCGGCCTGTCGGCGACCAGACGCGCGACGAACTCGGCGCCCAGTTCACCGGCCGAAACCGCCGACGGCAGGATCACGACCTCTGCCATCAGACGGGCTCCACTTCCGAGGCGCGCTCTCCCACCAGGGCCGCCCCGACCGCGGCGACCGGACCGGCCGGAGCCAGCCCGATCCGCGAGGGGAGCTCCAGGGAGGCGAGGAACTGCGACTGCGCCGACCAGTCGGCGAGCACCCCGCGGATGGCGTCCACCAGCGGAACGCCGAGCGAGGTGATGCCTCCGCCGATCACGACATCGTCCACGTCGACAGTGAGGACGAGTACGCGAACGGCGGAGGCAACATTGTCGATGAAGCACTGACGCACTTCGATCGCGAGGGCGTCGCCGCGAGCGGCCGCCTCGAAGAGATCCTGGACGGGACGGGGATGCGTCGTGGGCCACTGGCGCGCGATCGCCGAACCGGACGCCACCATCTCGAGGCAACCGCGCTGCCCACACACGCACAGCGCGCCATCCGGGTCGACCGGGATGTGCCCGATCTCACCCGCTGTCCCCCGCGAGCCGCGCCACAGGCGCCCGCCCAGCACGAGGCCCGCGGCGAGGCCGGTGCCGAGGTTCAGGTAGGCCATCGAGTGATCCGGCGCGTGCCCGAGCAGGTGGAAGGCGCCAAGCGCCGCCGCGTTCACGTCGTTCTCGAGCCGCACCCGCACCCCGAGCCGCGCGGCCAGTTCGTCGCCGAGTGCGAGCCCATCGAGTCCCAGGTTCACGGCGTGGGCGACACGGCCGGATGCCGGATCCACCGCCCCCGGAACGCCGACGCCGATGGCGCCGAAGTCGCGCGGCTCGGCTCCGACCCGCGCGGCGAGCGCCACCACCGCCTCCACCGTGGACGCGACGACAGCGTCACCGCCGAATCCGCTCGCCACGCGCACCGTATCGATCACCGATCCCGTGTCGTCGATCGCCACGGCCTCGGTCTTCGTCCCGCCGATGTCGACCCCGACCCGCAGCCCGCTCACGACGACTCCTCCTCGAGCCATCGCAGCAGCGCCTGGCCCGCGTGCCGGGAGGCACCGAAGGTGGCGACATCCGCGTACCGCCGGTCGGCGGACGGCCAGCCCATGTCGACCACGAGCGTACGGGGATCCCGGGCGCGGGCCGCATCGATCGTGGCGCGCGTCCACCCCTGGCGGTGGTTGTCGCGACCGATCAGCACGAGCTGCCGACCGGTCTCGGGGATGGCATCGCCGTCGAGCACGCGAAGAACGGGCGCCCCGGCCGCGGCCGCTCCCCAGGGTGCCGGCCCGACGGCGATGTTCGCGACCGTCTCGAGCTGCACGATCGTGCGCGCCTTGAGCGGTGTCGGCGCGGACGCGTCGATGTGGAAGGCGGCGATCGTCCGGTCGAGGGAGTACGACGGCTCGGTCTCGACGTGCTCGCTCTCGACGTGCTCGCTCTCGACGTGCTCGCTCTCGACGGGCTCGACCGGCGACGCGACTGCGGCGCCCGCGGCGCCGAGCGCGGCAACCCGGGCGAGCGCGTCGGCGAGCCGCGACGGCGGGAGGCGCCCGTCCGACACCGCGGTGGCGACCGCCGCCTCGATCTCTCCGAGCTGGGCGTCGGTGTTGGCCGTGCCGATGCAGAGCAGGTCGCAGCCCGCCGCCAGCGCGCGGACCGCGGCATCCGGGATCCCGGTCGACCCCGACGCCCCCTGCATGTCGAGCGCGTCGCTGACGATCACCCCGGTGAAGCCGAGCTCCTCGCGCAGCAGCTCGCCGAGGATGCGCGGCGAGAAGGTCGCGGGCACCCGGTCGAGCTGCGGCAGCAGGATGTGCGAGGTCATGATCGTCGCGGTGCCCGCCGCGATCGCCGCCTGGAACGGGACGAGCTCCCGAGCGCGCAGGGTCGCGAGCGGCAGGTCGATGACGGGCAGGGAGAGATGCGAGTCGCTCGCGGTGTCGCCGTGCCCCGGGAAGTGCTTGGCTGAGGAGGCGACGCCGGTCGACTGCAGCCCCTCGACCCACGCGGCGGTGTGCCGGGCGACCAACGCGGGGTCGGCGCCGAAGCTGCGGGTGCCGATGACGGGATTGTCGTCGGAGGAGTTGATGTCGGCATCCGGCGCGAAGTCCAGCGTGACGCCGACGGCGCACAGCTGCCGCCCGACGCGCTCGGCGATCTGGCGGGTGTACACGAGGTCATCGATGCGTCCCAGGATCGCGGCCCCCGGATACGGCGACCCGACGGCCTGGAACAGCCGCGTGACATCGCCCCCCTCCTCGTCGATCGCGATGACCGCGCTCGGATTCGCGGCCCGGATCGCGTCGGTCAATCCGCGCAGTTGTTCGGGCGACGAGATGTTCGTGGCGAACAGGCACACCCCGGCGAGTCCGGCAGCGAGGCGCGCACGCAGCCACTCGGGTAGCTCGGTCCCCTCGAATCCGGGCAGCAGAGTGCCGGCCGCGCTGGTCATCCCTTCACCGCCCCGCCCACGAGACCGCTCGTCATGCGCCCCTGCACGAGCAGGAAGAACACGATCACCGGGATCGCGACCAGCGTCGAGGCGGCCATCACCTGACCCCAGTCGATGGCTTTGCTGGCGCTGGACTGGATGAATCCCCGCAACCACAGCGGAAGCGTCTGCGACGCCTGATCCGGCAGCACCACGAGCGCCACCGTGAACTCGTTCCACGACTGCAAAAACGCGTAGACGCCGGACGCCACGAGCCCGGGTGCCAGCAGCGGAAAGGTGATGCGCAGGAACGCCTGCGTGCGGCTGAGTCCGTCGACCATGGCGGCCTCCTCAAGCTCCGCCGGGATTCCGGCGACGAAGCCGCGCAGCATCCAGATCGTGAACGGAACGACGGAGGCGATGTACAGGATGCTGATCCCGATCACCGTGTTCAGCAGGTCAACCGAGGCCATGAGCTTGTACTGCGCGATGAACAGCCCCTCCGCCGGCAGCATCTGCACGAACAGGATGGCGAGCACGAAGCTCGTGCGCCCTCGGAAGCGGAACCGGCTGATCGCGACCGCCGCCAGGAAGGCGAACAGCAGGCAGACCACGACGACGATGAGCGCGATCAGCACGCTCATTCCCAGCGCCGGCAGGAACGACCCGCCCTGGAAGACGGTCGCGAAGTTGTCGAGGCTGCCGCCGCCATGCAGAAGATCCGGGAAGAAGGTCGGCGTCGTCGAGCTGAGCACCACGTTCGACAGCAGCGAGGAGTTGATCATCCAGTACACCGGGAAGAACCACACCGCGGCGACGACGAGCGCGACGATTGAGAACACGATCTTGCTGGTCGAGTAGCGGCTCCGGCCGCGTATCGAGACCTGCTTCGCAGAACTCACGCCGCATCCTCCTTCAGCATCGATCGGATGTAGAACCAGCTGATGCCCACCGTCAGCACGAGCACGAAGATCGACACCGCCGAGGCGGTCCCGAAGTCGCTCGACCCCGCGCCGAGTTGGTAGATGTAGGTGCCGAGCAGGTTCGTCTCGCTGGCGATCGAGCCGGCATCCTGCAGCAGCTTGATCTGGGTAAACACCCGCAGATCCCAGATCACCTGCAGCAGCAGCACGATCGAGATGACCGGTCGGATGATCGGCACCGTGATCCGCCAGAAGCGCTGTGCGGGGCTCGCCCCGTCCATCTGGGCGGCCTCAAGCACCTCATCGGGCACCTGGGTGAGACCGGCGAAGAGCGAGAAGGCGACGAACGGCACGCTCATCCAGACGACGATCACGACCGCCACGAAGTAGAAGCTCAGCGGGCTCTGCAGCCAGTTGTGCTGCTCGAACGGCAGCCCGACCGCGCTGAGCAGCCAGTTGACGACGCCGCGGCGCCAGTCGAAGAGCCAGTTCCAGACGGTCATGGCGGCGACCACCGGCATCGCCCAGGCGAGCAGCAGGGCAATCTGCAGGATGACGCGCACTGCGGCCGGCAGCACGCGCATGAGGAGCGCGAGCAGGGTGCCGACGGCCATCGTCAGCGCGGCGGCGGTGAGGCAGAAGAGCAGGGAGCGGCCGACGACCGTCCAGAGGTAGGGATCGGTGGCGAGGGCGATGTAGTTGCCGAGGCCGACGAACTCGGCTGGCTGCCCGAACTGCTGGGCGAGGCCGAATTTCTGCAGCGAGGTGCTCAGCTGCCAGGCGAGCGGGTAGCCCATGGCCAGGAGGAGCACGATGACGGTCGGGATGAGCAGGGCGTACGGCGCGAGCGAGCGCTTGCGGCGATGCGGGGCGATGGTGGTCATGGGGGTGTCTCCTCCTTTCGATGAGGGAGTACATGGGGCGCGGCGCCAGGCAGCTGCCGCGCCCCACGAGTGGATGATGCCGACTGCTACTTGCTGTTCAACATCGGGGTGATCTTGGCGTCGTACTCCTTCGCCAGAGCCCGCAGGTCGGTCGAGGTGCCGATCTTGCTGAAGAACTCCTCCAGCACGCTCGACGCCTCCACGGATGCCCAGCCCGGCGCCGCCGGGGTGAGCTTCGAGTTCTCGGCCGACTGGATCAGCGCGGTGGCGAACTCGTCGGTACCGAGCGAGGACGTGTAGTCCGAGTTCGCCGGGCCGAGGCCGTTCTGACCGAGCATGGTCTGGTAGGTCTTGCCGAACATGATCTTCAGCAGGGTCTTGGCCAGTCCGGGGTTCTTGCTCTTGGCCGAGATCCCGATGTTGGAGCCACCTGCGAAGACCGGGGCCGGCTTGCCGTCGTTGCCCGGCAGCGGGAAGACGCCGTAGATGCTGTCGTCGAAGGTGCGGGTGACCTTGCCGGTCGCCGCATCCGTTCCCTTGGTGCCGATCGACCAGTGCGCCCACCCCGGCGCCATGATGGTGGCCGCGGACAGCGAGACGGGCGTGGTCGGGTCGGTGGCCGTGGCCCCCGGGATCGCGTCGTCGTCGTTGATGTAGATGTACTGGTTGCTGTCCTTGGCGTCGTTCGGCGCCTTGCTGGCGTTCTGGTAGATCGCCTGCAGCTGCTTCAGACCGACCATGGTCTTCGGGTCGTCGAGGGTGGCGGTCCACTTCCCGTTCGACTCGGAGGCGATGTCGCCGCCGTTCGCGAAGATCCACGAGATGCCGTCGCGCCAGTCCTGGCCGCCGAGGTACAGACCCGAGAAGTTCGGGATGTTGTCGGGGTTCGCCGAGGCGATGGTCGCGACATCCTTGTTGAACTGGTCGAGCGTGGTGGGCGCCACGGTGATGCCGGCCTTGGCCCAGACGTCTTTGCGGTAGAACACGTAGCGCGAGCCGAAGTAGTACGGCAGCGTGTAGTTCTTGCCGCCGACCTTGCCGGCGTCGACGAAGCTCTGCAGCAGCTTGCTGCCGCCGAGCTCCGAGTACATGTCGCTGATGTCGAGGAACGCACCCACATTGGTGAACGTCGGCGACTGGGTGTTGCCCATCTCGGTGACGTCGGGGGTGTTGTTCTTGTCGGGCAGCGCGGTCGTCAGCTTGGTGACGATGTCTCCCCAGTCCTGCTGCTGGATCGTGAGGGTGCCCTTGGTCTCCTTGTGGAACTCGTCCACCAGGTAGCTGCGCAGCTTGTCGGGCGTGTCGGCGCCGACCAGCCACATCGTGACCGTCTTGCCCCTGCCGTCGGTGCTGGCGGCAACGGATCCGGATGACGTGCTGCCACCGGTGCTGCAGCCCGCGAGGACGAGAGCCGACGCGAGTGCGACAGCGGTTACGCCTGCAATCTTTCTCTTCATCGTGTGATTCCTTCGTGTGCAATGAGGGAAACGGTGCGCGGAGTGCGCGCCGCCGGGGACGGGGACCCGCTGTCGACTACGAAACCCCGAGCTGTGCCGACAGGACCATGGCGGCGGCGCCGCGCATGACGATGTCCTGTCCGAGTGCGGTCATCCGCAGCACCAGATTGCCGTGGAACGTAGGCATCGTGCGACTGCGGAGGGTCTCGATGGCGGCCTCGGCGAGGGGGCCATCGAGAAGTTCGACGGGGCCGCTGAGCACGACCTCCGCCAGATCCAGAGCACCCACCACCGGGGCGAGGGCGATGCCGAGGCGCTCGCCCGCGCAACGCAGGATCGCCTCGCGTTCGGCATCGGCCTCCGGGGTGCCGTCGCCGGCGGCGGCGAGCGCGGCATCCAGGCGCGGGGTGGCGAGCCAGGTCTCGAGGCAACCAACCTTGCCGCACGCGCAGGCGGCACCGCCGTCGGTCCCGACGACGACGTGTCCGATCTCACCGGCGGCGAAGCGGCTGCCAAAGAGCGGGGTGCCTCCGATGATCAGTCCGGCGCCCACGCCGTGCCCGACTTTGACGAGCATCATGTCGCTGAGCGCCCCACCGAAGCTGTGCTCAGCCAGAGCGGCGGCGTTCGCGTCGTTGGCGACGATCACGGGAAGGCCGGTCGCGGCGGCGAGCGTCGCCTGGAGCGGCTCGCCGGCGCCGTTCGAGGGCCAGCCGAGGTTCGGGGCGCTGAGCACCGTGCCCGAGAGATCGACGACGCCGGGTGAGCCGACGCCGATTCCGAGCAGGGGAACGGATGCCGCGGCGACGAGCCGTTCGGCGAGCGCCACGACTTTCGCGGTCGCCTGAGGGCCGGTCGCGCCATCCAACGGCACCTCGACCCGCTCGAGGACGACACCGTCGAGGTCGAGCACCGCGCCACGGAAGACCGCGTAGTCGCTGAGGTCGATGCCGACGATCTGGTATCCGCCGCGATTGATGTCGAGCATGGTCGCGGGCTTGCCGGGTCGCGCCTCGTCCCGCTGCCCGGTCTCGACGATGAGGTGCTCGACCATCAGTTCGGCGACCAGGTCGGAGATGGTGACCCGGGTGAGGCCGGTGGCGCGCGCGAGGTCGGCGCGGCTGAGGGTGCCTGCGCCGTAGAGCGTCTGCAGGACCAGGGAGCGATTATGGCCGCGCGCGTGCTCGGGCAGGGACTTCGCGCTCGGGCGCAGAGCGCGCCCGTTGGCGAAGCCCGACGAGCCTCGATGCACTTCCGCGGTCGACATGTTTGTTAGTACACCGTACGAACAAACATTCCGCAAGGTATGCGAGGAGGGTTTACATATTCGTTACAAAGGCCTGGCAAATCGCCAAACCAGTGAACCTTTCGCCCGTCTGGGTCGTTATCCAGATGGTTCCAAGGCTTTTCCCCAGCGTCGCTGGCATGCTGATGAGCCGGGCCGTCCGCCCCCACCACAGCTCAGGAGCATCATGACGTCGCGTCCCCTTCCCCGCACCCTCGCGATCGGCTTCGCCGGCCTCGGCCTCGTCGGAGCCCTTGCCGGCTGCTCGGCCGCTTCCGCCACCGACGCCGCCACCTCGGCCGGCACCGGTGCCTCGAGTGGCACGACCGCCGGGCCCGCCACCTCGGCCAGCTATAAAGACGGAACGTACACCGAGGACGGCAAGTACGTCTCCCCCAGTGGGCCCCAGTCCGTGACGGTGAAGCTCACGCTCGCGGGTAACAAGGTCACCGCCGTCACCGTGACCGGCCACGCCACCGATCCGACGGCGAAGAGCTACCAGGCGCAGTTCGTCGACGGCATCTCGGCCGAGGCCGTCGGAAAGGACATCAACAGCCTGAAGGTCTCCCGCGTCGCGGGGTCGTCGCTTACCAGCGGCGGCTTCAACGAAGCCCTCACGACCATCAAGGCCGATGCGTTGACCTCCTGATCGCGGCGCCGTCCTCCGCCCCGTCTCCCGCCACATCATCCGCCCGATGCTCGTCGATCCGCTCCCGGTCGCGTGGAGTTTCGACGCCATCGGCACGGTCTGGCGCATCGACACTGCGGAGCCGCTCACCGCGGCCCAGCAGCAGGTGGTCACCGAACGGATCGAGCGCTTCGACCGCGACTGGTCGCGGTTCCGAGGCGACTCGCTGGTCAGCCGGATCGCCCGTGAGCCCGGCCATCACCGACTTCCCGACGATGCCGGCCCGCTGCTCGAGCTCTACCGCGAGTTGTACGCGGCGAGCGCCGGTCATGTCTCCCCGCTGGTCGGACGCGCGCTCGAGTCGCTCGGCTACGACGCCGCCTACCGGTTGACGCCCGCGACGACCCGGGCGCCGGTACCGGCTTGGAACGACGCGATCGCCTGGGACGGCAAGCACCTCGACACGGTGAGTCCCGTGCTCCTCGACGTCGGAGCAGCGGGCAAGGGATACCTGGTCGATCTCGTCGGCGATCTGCTGAGCGGGCTCGGGGTGGCCCAGCATGTCGTGGATGCCGGCGGCGATCTGCGAACCCGGAACGTTCCGCTGCGCGTGGCGCTCGAGCATCCTGCCGACCCGACGAAGGCGATCGGCGTCGTCGAACTCGGCGGCACCGCGGTCGACGAGGCCCTCTGCGCCAGCGCCTCGAACCGGCGCGCATGGGGCGAGGGGCTCCACCACGTTCTCGACGCGATCACCGGTGAACCGACCGCCGACGTGATGGCCACCTGGGCGATCGCCCCCACGGCGCTCCTCGCCGACGGCGCGGCCACCGCCCTCTTTTTCGATACCGACCCCCGCTTCTTCGCGGATCACGGCATCAGCACCGTCAGAATGTTCAGCAGCGGGCGAGTGGAGCATTCGCCCACCTTCTCCGGGGAGTTGTTCCGATGATCGGTCTCGCCACACGTCTCGACCGCCTACTCGGCCGGGTCACCATGTACGGGCTGGTGATCATCTGCCTCGTCGTGATCGGCGTCGTGGCCCTGCTGCTGATGGTCGTGGGCCAAATCGGGTACTCGCCGTTCGCCCTGCTCGCCACGGCGAGCGTGCTACTCGTCTTCAGCTACCTGGCGAACGGCTTCGCCGGGCTCGTCTTCCGCACCCGACCGCAGCTGAGCTCGACGGCCATCACGGCGCTGCTGCTGCTCTTCATCCTCCAGCCCTCCCTCGACCCGCTCCGCCTCGCCGGCGCCGCCCTGGCCGCCATGGTTGCTGTGCTGGCGAAGTACCTGCTGGCGGTGCGCGGCCGCCACATCTTCAATCCCGCCGCGATCGGTGCCTTCGTCGCGGTGCTCACCGGCCTGAACTTCAGCTTCTGGTGGGTCGCGACGCCGGTGCTGCTGCCGTTCGTGGTCGTGGGCGGGTTCCTGGTGCTCTGGCGAACCCGCCGCCTCCCGCTCGCCGGGGTCTTCCTGGTGGTTGTCGCTCTCGGGATCGCCGTGCGCAACGCCCTGTTCGGAGCGCCGTTCCTCGACAGTCTTGGCACCGCATTCCTGTCGTATCCGATCGTCTTCTTCGCCTGCTTCATGCTCGATGAGCCCCTGACCCTGCCGCCGCGGCGCTGGCAGCAACTGCTCGAGGCCGCGGTGGTGGGCGTCGTCTTCGTGATCCCGTTCTCGTTCGGCAACTTCGGTTCGACCCCGGAGTTCGCCCTGCTGGTCGGCAATCTGCTCGCCTTCTTCTTCGGGCAGCGCCGCGGCATCCGACTCGACTACCTCGGGCGGTCGCAGCTCACCCCGACCAGCTGGCAGTTCGAGTTCCGGCCCCACGCGCCGGTAGCGTTCCTGCCCGGCCAGTACATGGAGCTGTCGCTCCCCCACGGCAAGACCGACGCGCGCGGCTGGCGGCGCGTGTTCAGCATCGCCGCGGCGCCCGGGGGCGACATCCGGTTCGGGATGCGCGTGCCGGAACGCTCGAGCAGCTTCAAGTCAGCGTTGCTTGCCCTCGAACCGGGCACGACCGTCTCCGCCACCTCGGTGAGCGGGGACTTCCTGCTACCGAAGGACGCCGCGCGACCCCTACTGCTCGTCGCGGCCGGGATCGGCATCACGCCGTTCGTTAGCCAGCTCGAGCACCTCACCGCGCGCGGCGAGAAGCGCGACATCGTGCTGCTCTACTCGGTCACCAACACCGACGACATCGCGTTCGGCGAGGTGCTGCGCGCGGCGGACTGCCGGGTCGTGGTGCTCTCACCGACGCGTCCCGCTGAGCTGCCGTCCGGGTGGTCGTGGGCGGGCGAGGGGGTGCTGAGCGCCGAGATGATCCGCACGGCCGTGCCGGATGCCGCGTCCCGGACGACCTACCTGTCCGGGTCGCCCGAGCTCGTCGCCGGTCTCGAGCGTGCGCTTCACGCCGACGGCGTGAAGCGGATCGTCACCGACGTGTTCATCGGCTACTGAGCCGAACGCTCAGCGGCAGTCGGCTAGCGTGGGGCGATCGCTCGCGTCCGAAAGGCTTCCCCCGTGTTCGTGCCTCGCACCCTTTTGACCGCCGCCACCGCTGTGGCGGTGACCGGCCTGCTGCTCGCCGGCTGCTCCGCCGGCACGACCGCGAGCACGCAATCGACCACGCAGGCGTGCGAGGTGCTCGCGTCCGATCTGCAGAGCAACGCAAGCACGCTCACGACGGCCTTCTCGAACATCCAGACCGACCCGAAAACCGCGGAGGCTGCGCTCGCCAAGTTCGGTGCCGCGCTGAAGAAGTCGACGGGCAAGGTCAACAACGTGAAGATCAAGGCGGCCGCCACCGCCGCCTCGAACGCCGTCAGCAGCATGGACTCCGACCTCAAGGCCTACGTCAAGGACAAGACCGACACGGCCGGGCTCGCGGCGAGCGGCAGCAAGGTGCAGACTACGATCACCAAGCTCGGCACGCTCTGCAGCGCGTAGCGTTCAGCCATGCAGGGAGTCGATGAGCCGGATCCACGCGGGCGCGTCAACCTGCACCTGTCCGGGCTCGACCTCGATCGCAATCCGGATGTCGCGGTGCGCGAGGTGCGCGTGCTGGCGTCGAACTGGCACGTGCTGCGCACCACGCGGTTCGACGAGCGCCAGCCCGACGGCACGTGGATCTCGAAGCAGGCCGAGACCTACGACCGCGGAAACGGGGCGACAATCCTGCTATACGACATCGCTCGCCGTACGGTGCTGCTCACACGGCAGTTCCGCTTCCCCGCGTATGTGAACGGGCATCCGGACGGGATGCTCCTCGAGACCGCTGCGGGCCTGCTCGACGAGGACGACGCCGAGACCGCCGTCCGGCGCGAGGCGATGGAGGAGACGGGGCACGAACTGGACGAGGTCCAGCATGTCTTCGACGCCTACATGAGCCCCGGCTCGGTCACCGAACGCGTGCATTTCTTCGCGGCACCCTTCGACGCGGGCACCCGTCGCACGGCGGGCGGCGGGCTCGCCGAGGAGGGCGAGCGCATCGACCTCGTCGAGCTCGACATCGACGACGCCCTCGCCGCGATCGGCTCGGGCATCGTCGACGGCAAGACGATCATGCTGCTGCAGTGGGCCGCGCTGAGCGGCCCGTTCCGCCGCTGAGCCGATCGATCAGGCCAGCACGACGGCCGAGACGGCCGCCGCGGCGTCTCGCGCGAAGGCCGGAAATGGCCTTCGCCGCTAAGCGAGTCGCGCGTGCAGGTTCTCGTCGAGCGACGCGAGGAACTCCTCGGTCGTCTGCCAGGCCTGGTCTGGCCCGACGAGCGCCGCGAGGTCCTTCGTCATCTTGCCGCTCTCGACGGTCTCGATGACGACCTCCTCGAGAGCGGTCGCGAAGTCGATCAGCGGCTGGTTGCCGTCCAGCTTGCCGCGGTGCTGCAGACCGCGCGTCCAGGCGTAGATCGAGGCGATCGGGTTCGTCGAGGTCGGCTTGCCCTGCTGGTACTGGCGGTAGTGCCGCGTGACGGTTCCGTGCGCGGCCTCCGCCTCGACGATGGCACCATCGGGGGTGGTCAGCACGCTCGTCATGAGGCCGAGCGATCCGAAGCCCTGGGCGACGGTGTCGGACTGCACGTCGCCGTCGTAGTTCTTGGTGGCCCAGACGTAGCCGCCCTCCCACTTCATGGCGCTGGCGACCATGTCGTCGATCAGGCGGTGCTCGTAAGTCAGGCCAGCCGCGTCGTACTGCTCCTTGAACTCGGCCTCGAAGATCTCCTGGAAGATGTCCTTGAAGCGACCGTCGTATGCCTTCAGGATCGTGTTCTTGGTCGAGAGGTACACCGGGTAGTTGCGGGCGAGGCCATAGTTCAGCGAGGCGCGCGCGAAGTCGCAGATCGAGGCATCCAGGTTGTACATGGCCATCGCCACGCCTGACCCCGGCGCCTGGAAGACCTCGAAGCTCTGGGCCTCGCTTGCCACGCCATCGACGGGGTCGGGCTGGAACGAGATGGTCAGCGTGCCCTTTCCCTCGAAGCGGAAGTCGGTCGCACGGTACTGGTCACCGAAGGCGTGACGGCCGATGATGATCGGCTTGTTCCAGCCCGGCACCAGGCGCGGGATGTTGCTGATGATGATCGGCTCGCGGAAGATCACGCCACCGAGGATGTTGCGGATCGTGCCATTCGGGCTCTTCCACATCTTCTTCAGGCCGAACTCCTCGACGCGGGCCTCGTCGGGGGTGATGGTGGCGCACTTGACGCCGACGCCGTGCTTCTGGATGGCGTGGGCCGCGTCGATGGTGACCTGGTCGTCGGTCGCGTCGCGGTTCTCAATGCCGAGGTCGTAGTACTCAAGGTCGATGTCGAGGTACGGGTGGATGAGGCGGTCCTTGATGAACTGCCAGATGATGCGGGTCATCTCGTCGCCGTCGAGCTCGACGACCTTGCCCTCGACCTTGATTTTGTTGACCACGTACGTAACCTTTCGACAGGAAAAACCCCGTTGTTCAGGGCCGTAGACAACCCTAGCGCGTTTCGGAAGTATCTTGACATCGAGATACCTGGTCGGATCGGGGTCGAGCGGGTTAGCCTGTGTCCATGGCGGACCTGACCTTGCAGGAGTTGACGGCGCAGACGATCGTCGTGGCCAACGGCCTGACGCTCAAGCCCGGCCAGGAGGACTTCCTCCACCCGGAGACATACACGCACTCCGAGGAACAGCTCGATCCGAGCGGCTCCTGGCCCCGCGTCGTGATGGACGGCGACCGCGTCGTCGGCTACATCATGGGCGCGTTCGATGCCGACGCCCGCGAGGACTACCTGCGCGCAGCGCTCTGGCGCATCGAGGTCGCCGACGGTGCCCAGGGCATGGGTGTGGGCCGCTTCGCCGTGGATGCCTTCGCTGGCGAGGCACGCGCCCGCGGCTTCGACCGCGCGACGGTGGTCTGGGCCGGCGGCGAGGACGGGCCAGAGAAGTTCTTTCAAGCGGTCGGGTTCCAGATCGTCGGGCAGACCCCGTACGGCGAGAACCTGGGCGCCCTGCAGCTCTAGTGGCCCTGCTCTAGTGACCTTGCTCTTGTGACCTTGCCCAGCCAGGACTTCGTCTCGCGCGTGCTCGACGTCGTCGCGGCGATCCCGGAGGGCATGGTCATGAGCTACGGCGACGTCGCCGCCGCGATCGGGTCGCGGGCGGCGCGGGGCGTCGGGCAGGTGATGGCCTACTACGGCTCGGATGTGCCGTGGTGGCGGGTGGTGCGGGCCTCCGGGCACGCCGTGGCCGATCATGAGGCGCGGGCACTGGCGCATTACCGCGGCGAGAACACGCCGCTGAAGTGGTCGGGCGAGTTCTTCCGCGTCGATCTCACTCGCGCTCGCTACATCCCCTGACCTTCCGTCTACCTCGGCTTTCAGCGGATCAACGGCTGACCGAGCTGCAGTGCGGCTCCGCATCGCGCCCATCCGCTCGAAGCCGCGGCGGGTGCGGAGACGACGAAGGCGCCGTTCCCGCGAACGAGAGACGGCGCCTTCGCGCACAGCGGGCGTAGTGCTGTCTGAACAGCTCGCCCGCGAAGAACTACTTGAGGGTGATCGTCGCGCCGGCCGCTTCGAGAACAGCCTTGGCCTTTTCGGCGGCTTCCTTGTTGGCGCCCTCGAGCACCGTGGAGGGAGCCGAGTCAACGAGGGCCTTCGCCTCGCCGAGGCCGAGGCTGGTGAGGGTGCGCACCTCCTTGATGACCTGGATCTTCTTCTCGCCCGCGGCCTCGAGGATGACGTCGAAGGAATCCTTCTCCTCGACCTCTTCGACGGGGGCGGCAGCGCCGCCACCGGCAGCGGCGACGGCGACCGGCGCGGCGGCGGTGACCTCGAAGGTCTCCTCGAACTTCTTGACGAAGTCGCTGAGCTCGATGAGCGAGAGCTCCTTGAACGCGTTGAGCAGCTCGTCAGTGCTGAGCTTTGCCATTTCTAACTCCTAGTTGCTTGTGGATCTGGTGGGTGTGTGGATCGTCGAAGAGGACGATCAGCTCGCGGATTCCTGCTTCTCGCGCAGCGCGTCGACCGTGCGAACGGCCTTCGACAGCGGCGCCTGGAACAGGTAGGCAGCTCCGAACAGGGGAGCCTTGAAGAGGCCTGCCAGCTTGGCCAGCAGCACCTCACGGCTCTCCAGGTCGGCGAGCTTGCCCACCTCTTCCGCGGTGAGCGGGGCGCCATCGAAATAGCCGCCCTTCACCACGAGCAGGGGGTTGGCCTTGGAGAAGTCACGCAGGGCCTTGGCCACGGTCACGGTGTCACCGTGCACGAATGCGATGGCCGACGGGCCAGCGAGTTCGTCGTCGAAAGCGGTGATGCCCGCTTCGTTCGCCGCGATCTTGGTCAGCGTGTTCTTCACCACGGCATAGCTCGCGTTCTCACGGATCGTTCCGCGCAGCTGCTTCAGCTGCGCGACCGTGAGGCCGCGGTACTCGGTGAGCACGACCGCGTTCGAGTTGCGGAACAAATCCGTCAGCTCGGCGACCGTTGCTTCCTTGTTCGCCATGGCGCTCTTTCCTGGTTGGTATTCATGGATGCGTGGCCGCAACAAAAAAGCTCCGACGCACGAGGCGCACGGAGCTTCATACCTGGGCTGCTCCTTGAAGCACTGCCAGACACTGACTTCACACACCTGCGCGGGGTTTGGACCGTCGAACTCCTGAGAGAACGGCGGAGACCAGCGGTCTACGGCCTCGACCAGACTACGCGAGGTCGGCGGTGGAGGCAAACCCGCATGTCGCAGCGGCCTACCATCGCCAGATGCGCGGTCTCGAAGTGGTGCGATGGGTCGGAGGGAGCACGGTCGTGCTCCGGCAAGACATCGCCCTCAACTACGAGGCGCCGTTCCTCTTCCTGCTGCTCGGTGCGGATCGGGCGCTGCTACTCGACACCGGCGCCACAGCCGACCCGGCGCGGTTCGGGCTGCGCGACGCCGTCGACGAGCTCATCGGCACCGACACCGAATTGATCGTCTCCCACAGCCACGCCCACGGCGATCACGTCGCCGCCGACGGGCAGTTCGTGGACCGCCCGCACACCACGACGGTCGGCCACACGGCCGAGCAGGTCGCGGCGTTCTTCGGGGTCGACGCCTGGCCAACCGGCTCGGGCGCCGTCGACCTCGGCGGACGCGTCCTGACCGTGTTGCCAATCCCCGGCCACCATCCAGCCTCGATCGCGATCCACGACCCGGCGACCTCGCTGCTGCTCACCGGGGACACCGTCTATCCGGGACGGCTGTACGTGCGCGACTTCCCCGCGTTTCTCGCCTCACTCGACCGGCTCTGCGACTTCGCCGACACGCACCCGGTGGAGCAGATACTCGGGGCGCACATCGAGATGTCGACCACGCCGTTCCGCGACTTCCCGCTCGGCTCGGTGCGGCATCCGGCTGAGCAGACGCTGGCGATGACCGTCGCGCAACTGCATGAGATCCGAGATGCGGCGCGCTCGGTCGCCGACTCCCCCGGCGCCCACCGATTCGCCGACTTCGCGATCTGGAACGGACCGAGCCGCGGTGCTCTCGCCTGGCAGCTCGTGCGGCGAGCGTTACGCCGCTAGACCTCGTCGGGGTCGACGGGAGGCTTCCGCGTGCGTGGCGGCGGCTTTGGGACCGGCGGCTTCTGCACCGGCGGCTTCTGCACGCGGGGCCTGCCGGATGCCGCTGCCGAACTCGGAGCACGGCTGCCCGGCTTTGATCCGACCTGCTTCGTGACGGGCGTGCCGGTCCTGGCGGCAGCGGGTCGCGCGGCGCGGGGCGCCGGAGCGGGCTTCTCCACGGCCGTCTCAGGCTTCTCCACGGCCGTCTCGGGCTCGGGCGTCACGACGACGACCTCGGGTTCGGGTTCGGGTTCAGCACCCACCGACCCCGGCTCGAGAGGAGCCGTCGCATCCGGCCGCGCCGCGACCGCCGCCTTCGGACGCCGGCGACGCGGCGCCAGCAGCGCGATCACGATCACGACGACGATCACGCCGACCGCGCCGATGGCGAGCCCCAGCCCCGCGTTCGAGCCGGCGGGCGCGACGGCGGGCGCCGTGGCATCCGAGAGTTTCAACGCGTCGACCGGGGTCGGCTTCGACAGCCCGGAGCTGCCGGCCACAAGCGGCGTGACGGTCTCGCCGTCGAGCGCGAGCCAGGCGTGCGTCGTCGCATCCCGCACCAGAGCGGACGTCGCCGGGACCGCCGCCATTGCGGTCGCGAGCGCGGGAGTCGCGCCGAAGTCGGCGAGTTCTGGAGCGACGGTCTGGGGATTGATCCAGAGTGTGGCGAGCCCGACCGGCTTGTCGTCGATCGTGATCGGGACGACCCAGGTGTTGGTCAGCTGCACCGGGTGATCGGTCTTAGGGCTGCTCAGCCGCGCCGCCGTCCACTCGTAGACGCGTGTGATCGGACCGGCTTTCGTCGTCGCATCGAAGTCGACACCCGCACCCGCGGCGTTCTTGCCGTACACGTCGCTCAGACGGGCCACCATGCCGCCGTCAGCGACGTAGGCCGCAACCTGAGCGGGCACCGAGCCGAGGCTGGCGGATGCCGAGGCTGCGGGCGCGATGGCGAGCGCGCCGACCGCGGCGACCAACCCGGCCAGCATCACGGCAGATCCGCGATGTAAAGCACGACGGTCGGTCATGGGCGGCAGCAGCTCTCGGACGGGGTTCGGGGGACGTTGCCCATCCAATCATCCGTTCGACGGATCAGGCGCCTGACGCGGCGGACGTCCCCGCTGCCGAGGCTGCCGAGATGGTGGCGGCCGTGCGCAGCGGGATCCTCACGACGAACCGGGTGTCGCCCGGCTCGCTCGACACCGTGACGGATCCGGCGTGCGCCTCCACCACAGCCGACACGATCGCGAGCCCCAGCCCCGTGCTCCCCGTGGCGCGGGAGCGCGAGCCGTCGCCGCGCGCGAAGCGCTCGAACAGCACCGGCAGCAGCCCGGACGAGATGCCGGGTCCGTTGTCGGTGACGCTGACCAGGGCATCGCCGCCGTCCACCGAGAGCTCGGTCGTGACCCGTGCTCCGGCGGGCGTGTGGGTCCGGGCGTTCGCGAGCAGGTTGGCGACCACCTGGTGCAGTCGGCCGCGGTCCCCGGTGACGAGCACCGCGCCATCCGGGGTCTGCAGCTGCCAGTCGTGTTCGGAGGATGCCGCATGAGCGTCGCTGACCGCATCCGCGACGAGGGCCGTCAGATCCACCTCGCCGAGCATCAGCTCGCGGCCGGCGTCGAGCCGGGCGAGCAGCAGCAGATCCTCAACGAGCGAGGTCATTCGAATCGACTCGGATTCGATGCGCCCGAGCGAACGCACCACATCCTCGGGAAGCTCGTACCCGCCGCGACGGGTGAGCTCGGAATAGCCGCGGATCGAGGCGAGCGGCGTCCGGAGCTCGTGGCTGGCGTCTGCGACGAATTGCCGCACCTTGTCTTCGCTGACCTGCCGAGCGACGAGCGCGCCCTCGACGTGTCCGAGCAGCCGGTTGAGCGCCGCCCCCACCTGGCCGACCTCGGTGTTCGGATCAGTGTCGGCTTCCGGTACGCGGTCGGCGAGACTGACCTCGCCCTTCGCGAGCTCGAGCTCCGAGACACGCGTGGCGGTCGCCGCGACCCGACCGAGCGGACGCAGGGCTACCCGCACCACGGCGGTGCCCGCGATGGCCGCGGCCAGGAGCGCCGCCAGAGTGATGAGCCCGAAGATCAGGAGGAGGCTGTTCGACGTCGTATTTACCTCGGCGAGCGACTGCCCGACGATGACCCGGATGCCGTCCGATCGGGTGGAGCTCGCCACGCGGTACGAGCCGAGCGATCCGCCCAGATCGATCGTCTGCGGCGTCCGATCCGGTCCGGCCAGCGCGAGGAGAGCGCGCTGCTGAGCGCTGCTGAGCTTGACCGAGACGCCGTCCTCGAGGATCGCGGCGCCGGAGGTCGTTGACCCGTCCGAGGCCAGGAGCAGACTGCCGAAGCGGCGCTGTCCGCCCTGGTCGCCAGTGGCGCCGGGTGGGCTGCCGCCCTGGGTTCCGTCGAAATTGGCGGTGAAGCCCAGGGATGCCACGACCTGCTTGTCGAGACGGTCCAGCAGGTTGGCGCGCAGGATCAGCGCGCTCGCCCCGCCCACGATGACGCTGACCACGGCCAGCAGCACGAGGATGCCCAGCACGAGGCGCCGCTGCAGGGACCAGCGGGCGGGACGGATGACGGACGGCACGACTCCTACTCTCGCCTTCCCGCTATGAAAACCCTCTGAAGCCCGTTAGAACAGCCTTAGAGTTCGCTGCGCCAGGTGAACTGGGGTTCGTAGCCGAGCAGCCGGCGGGCCTTGTCGATCGAGAGCAGCGTCTCGTGCTCGCCGAGCTCCTTCGTCACCGGCACCCCCGGGAAAACCTCCGCCGCGAGCGAAGCGCTCGAGCGCGACATCACGGTGTCCGCGTTGGCGACGATGAAGGTCTCGTAGCCAGGGCCCCGAGTCTCGAGCGCCTTCTGCACGGCCTGACCGGCATCCCGCACATCGATGTAACCCCAGAGGTTCCATTTGCGCAGCAGCGGATCGACGTCGAAAGCCGCAAAGGCACCGTACTCACTGCCATCCATGACGTTCGAAAAGCGCAGGCCCGTCACACTCAGCTCCGGATCCCAACGGCAGAGCTCGATCGCCATCGTCTCCTCGAGGTGCTTCACCAGCGAGTACGTCGAGTTCGGCTGCGCCGGGTACCCCTCGTCGACCGGAATGTAGGGCGGCGGCACGTCGAACGGCAGGCCAAGCACGGTCTCGCTCGAGGCGTGGATGATCCGCTTGATGCCCGCCTTCCTGGCCCCCTCGAAGACGTTGAACGAGGCGAGCATGTTGTTGCGGAAAGTCGCGACGTTGGTGAGCAGCCCCGGCGCGGGAACGGCCGCGAGATGGACGACCGCATCCAGCTTCTCGAAGCGCTCCTCAACCCCGCTCAGCGCGTCGATCACCTGCCCCGAGTCAGTCAGGTCGATCTCGATGAAGCCAGACGGTCGCGCCGGGCCACCAGGCGCAGGAGCCCGATCCAAGTTGATCACGTCATAGCCGGCATCCTGTAGCCAGGCGATCACGCCTCGACCCAACTTGCCGCTTCCCCCAGTGACCGCAATCATCATCGTCCGCTCCTCTTCGTCTCGGTCCACGGTAGCGGGCGCAGGCGGGACTCGCCGGGGAGTCGGCCGCGGCTCAGATCGCGGGCTTGATCAGGTAGCCGACTCCACGCACGGTGTGGATCATCGGCTCGGCATTCGCGTCGATCTTCTTGCGCAGGTACGAGATGTAAATCTCGACGATGCTGGAGCGGCCGCCGAAGTCGTAGCTCCAGACTCGGTCGAGGATCTGCGACTTGCTGAGCACCCGACGCGGGTTGCGCATGAGGTAGCGGAGCAGCTCGAACTCGGTGGCCGTGAGCTCGATCGGCACCCCGTTGCGTGACACCTCGTAGCTCTCCTCGTTGAGGAGCAGATCGCCGACTCGCAGCTCGGGGTCCACCGCGTCGCTGACGATACGCGAGGAGCGGCGGATGAGGCCGCGCAGGCGGGCCACGACCTCCTCGAGGCTGAACGGCTTGGTGACGTAGTCGTCGCCGCCGGCGGTGAGTCCGGCGATACGGTCGTCGACCGAATCCTTCGCGGTGAGGAAGAGCACCGGGATGTCCAGGCCGTCGGCCCGCATCCGGTGCAGCACCTCCATGCCGTCCAGGTCGGGCATCATCACGTCGAGCACGACCACGTCCGGCTTGAACTGACGGGCGATAGCGAGAGCCTGCTGGCCGCCGGTGGCGGTGCGGACGTCCCATCCCTCGTAGCGCAGCGCCATCTGAAGAAGGTCTCCGAGCGAGACCTCGTCATCCACGACGAGAGCGCGGACAGGGGTGCCGTCGATGCGGGTGAGCTTGGCCGGTGGGAGAGCCTGGGGTGTTGTCACTCGTCTATGAGGCTCTCGGTTCCTATGAGAACTCTGTGAGACGCATCAGCGCCTGCCGAGCAAGTTCGGGTCGAGCTCGGTAAGCACTGAAGCGCCTCACCCCGTGGTGAGCGGTAGTGCGCGGGTGGATCAGGCTCGGTGGGCGCCGCGCGGGCGGTAGTTGCCGCCCCGGACGATGAGGGCGACCATCCCGAAAAGTACGAGGACGGCGACGAGGGCGACCGTAGGAACTGGCTCGAGGCCGAGACCCGCGACGTGCTCGTGCGCCAGGGTGGCGACCTGCTTGGCCGGTCCTGCGTAGTTCCCCAGCTGATCCATTTGTCCGTCTCCGTGTGCGACCCGCCCGTCCCGGCGAGTCTGTCTGTCAGTGGAAAGGAGGACCGGTTTGTCCCCCACATGAAACCTACGACCATGCCCCCCCAAATGCCGACACCCGAGAGGGGGGTCCGTCTCCCCCACTGCGGGGGGTGTCCTCCCAAATGCCGACGCTCGAACGGGGGTGAAATTCGACTTTCGGGGGACAAGTCGGGGGACATCCCGCGAAACGAGGGAGGACAGGATGCGGACACGGGGAGCCCATCGCGGCGATGACCGCGGCAGCGCGCACAATGGTCACGTGACCGCCAGCCAGCCCATGCTCTCCCTCTGGGACGAGCCGCCGAGCCGACACACCGACCGCATCGTCGCCGATGCGACGGATCGCATGGCGTGGCTGAAGGCGCGAGCCCGCGGCGTCACCGCCACCGATGTCGCCCGCCTCTCCGGCCCGAAGGCGCTGCGGGCTCTTGCCCTCGAGAAGCTACTGGGCAGCGGCTTCTCGGGCAATGCGTTCACCGCGCACGGTCGGCTGCGAGAGCCCGAGATCGCACACTGGGCGCGCCGGGTCTATGGGATGCAGGCGAGCAGCGCGCTGTTCCACGCCGACGGCAGGCGCGACCACCTCGCCACCCCCGATGGCTGGCGCGAGAGGGGCTCCGTCCTCGAGCTGTGCGAGATCAAGACCACGAACTCGGCGTGGAAGAGCATCCCCCGCCACTACCTGCGGCAGGTCTGGTGGCAGCAGTACGTCCTAGGTGCCGAGCGCACGCTCGTCGTCTGGGAGCAGCACGACGACTTCGTGCCCATCGGAGCCGAGCCCGAGTGCCGCTGGGTGGACCGGGACGAGAACGAGGTCTACCGGCTCGTCGGCCTGGCCGACCAGTTGCTGCTTGCGATGAAGCGGTAGCGCGAGCCCGACCCCGAAAGCGACGACCCAGGCGAGTCCGATCGTGGTCGCCACCCACTCGAATCGGCTGCCCCATACCGTCTCGAACTGGAAGAGCGACATCAGGCCTCCTGCCGTCGAGGCGGCCGCCACCGCGATCGCCGCCACCACCGAGACGCGCGCCAGCGCCCGATGCCCCGCGGCGAACGCGCACTGCATGATCGCCCAACTGGCGGACGCGAAAGCGAGCACCGCCGAGAAGGTGTGCACGAAGTCCTGGACGGTGAAGGTCGCGCCGACAGGGACCGGGCAGCCCGGCGTGCAGCTGACCTGCGAGTCGACCAGGAAGAACACGCTCGCCAGTGCGAGCGACAGTGAGGGGCGCCACCAGCGGAACACGCGGGCCCGCGAGCGGATGCCGCGTCCCGCCGCGGCGATGAGCAGCCCGCCGGCGCCGATCAACAACAGCACCGCCTCGAAGGCGCGAGCCGTCGGCATCCCCGGGGCGCCCAGCTCGCTGACGTAGACGTTACCGCCGACCCGAAGTTTCGCCGACCACAGCAGCACCAGCGCGACCGCCATGACGATCGTGCCGAGGAGCGCGACCAGCCGGGTGACCAGGCCGGTGATCACGCGGGGGGAAGCGGCCAGCGATCCCGCGTGCGCGAGACGCGGATGACGCCGGCGCCGACGCCGAACACGACCGCCGCGATCAGCAGAACGTAGAACGCGACTGAGAAGTAGCCCTCCGGCGACAGCGAGGGATCGAGGAACGGGTACGGGTACCAGGTGGGCTTGTGAGCGGTCTCGTTGTAGGCCAGCGGACCACGGATCAGCGTGTAGATGGCCCAGACGATCGGGAAGGCAATGATGACCTGAAGGTCCCTCCACTCGAGCCGGCGGCGACCCGGCGCGAAGAACCAGTCGGCGATGAGCAGCAGCGGCGCGACGACGTGCAGGATCTCGTTCGACCAGGCGACCGTCATGCCCTGTGGCAGCTCGACGCCGCGGAGCAGCAGGTTGTAGACCACGAAGGTCACGACCATGTAGCTCGTGATGCTGGCGCGCAGCAGAGCAAACCAACGAGGGTCACCCTCGTTGCGGATCAGGCAGACGGACCCGATCGCGAAGACGATCACGGCCCCGACGTTCGAGTCGATCGTGAAGAAGCTGAAGAAGTTGATGAAGACGCCCGAGCGGTTCTGGATGCCGAGTTCAGTCCAGTACTCGTATGTCCTGATGAGCTGGACGACTATGGCGGCGATGCCTGCGATGGCTCCGGCGATCCGCAGGACGATGAACAATGCGCGCATGTCTACTCCATCCGGGCACGACTTGCCCCCCACGAAATCCTAGCGGGGCAGTTCGGGCCCTCGGAAGGTTTGCAGCACGGTGATGTGGCCGTAACACCGCGGAATCATTGCCCCACTTTACTGGAGTCAATGGCGGGGAGGCCGAAGATGACCACGATGCGCGCCATGACGATGTCGGCGGCCGGCGGGCCCGAAGTGCTCGAGATGTCTGAGATCGAGCGCCCTGTGCGAGTTGGCGCCGAGGTCCTGGTGAAAGTCATTGCGGCCGGGGTGAATCCGATCGACGTCAAGACCCGCAACGGCCAGGGTGCGTTCGGTGCGGTGCAGAGCTTGCCAGTGGTCCTGGGCAACGACTTCAGCGGAATCGTCGTCGAGGCGCCGTACACCGCGCACCCGCTCCAGCCGGGCACCGAGGTGTACGGCATGGGCATGGTGCCGCGCATGAGCGGTGCCTACGCCGAGTACCTGACCGTCTCGGAGCTCAGCGTCATCCGCAAGCCGCCGTCGCTGTCGCACGTCGAGGCGGCCGGGGTCCCGCTTGCCGCGCTGACGGCCTGGGGGATGGTGGTCGAGACGGCGAAGGCCCACGAGGGGCAGCGGATGCTGATCCACGCCGGCGCCGGGGGTGTCGGCCATTTCGCGGTTCAGTTCGCTGCCTTCTTCGGGGCTCATGTGATCGCCACCGGCTCGACCCGCAACCTCGGCTGGCTCAGGGAACTCGGAGCCGCTCAGGTCATCGACCACTCCGTCAGCCGCTTCGAGGATGAGGTGAAGGACGTCGCCGTCGTCATCGACCTGATCGGCAACGTGCTTGACGACACGGGCACGCGCTCACTCGGTGTGATCCGCCCCGGAGGCTTGATCGTCAACGCTCCCGGCGGCAGTTGGCCGACGATGGCTGAGGAGGCCGCAGCGGCAGGGGTGCGTGCCACCGGTTTCCAGGTCGCGCCCGATGGGGCGACGCTCGCGATCATCTCGCGACTCCTGGAGTCGAGCGACGTGAAGGTGTTCGTCGACCAGGTCTTCGACCTCGAACAGGCGGCAGACGCACACCGTCAGATCGAAGCGGGCCACACCCGCGGCAAGATCGTGCTGAAAGTCTGCGAGGGCTAGAGCTCCCCGCTCGCTACAGGGAGCGCTCTCGCACGAAATCGTCTTCCCAGCGCTCGCCAACGAGGAACTTCTTGGTGCCGACCCGCGCGAACCCGGTCTTCTCGTAGAAGCGGTTCGCGCGTGCGTTCTCCTCGTTCACGCCGAGCCAGACGCCGATCGCACCGCGGGCGCGGGCCTCGTCGAGGCTGGCGTCCATCAGAGCGGATGACACGCCCGCCCCATGATGGCCCGGCAGCACGTACACCTTGCTCAGCTCCACCGTCGGGCGCAGCGTGATCGCGGCCGCGACGTCGCCGTCGTGCGGTTCGCCGAACACCAGCATCGTGTACCCGACCGGCTGACCGTTGAGCTCGGCGAGGAATAGCGCCCGTTCGGCATCGGCGAGGTACCCCGCAAAAGAGATCTCGGTCAGGTTCTTCGCGATGAAGTCGGCCTTGGCTTCGTCGCTGGTATGCGGCGGGCAGGCGAGCGGGAAGGTAGCGGCGGCCACGGCGGCCAGAGCCGCGGCATCCGCCGACACGGCGGGACGGATGACGACAGGCACAGCCTCTACGATACCGAGAGCCCGCGCAGAGACCCCGCCCGCCCGCGCACTCCCGTTGTGTAGGACTCTCCTACACGACGGGAGTGTGCCGAGAGGAGGGTCAGCGATCGATCGCGGCGTCGATCGGCTCCATGCACTCCGCAAAGTACGCACTGTGCTTACGTCGGGGAGCGCCGGGGCGGGAGCACCGGCTCGGGTCGAGACGGTCGGATCGGGTGACGTTTGTCGACAGCTCCCCCAGGTACACGGAAAGGGGCCCCGCCGAAGCGGAACCCCTTTCCGATGTGGCTACAGTGCGGCGACGTCCAGCGGGACGCCGGGACCGAAGGTGGTCGAGAGCGTGCCCTTCTGGATGTAGCGGCCCTTCGAGGAGCTCGGCTTGGCGCGCTGGATCTCGGCGAGCGCGGCGGCGAAGTTCTCGTCGAGCTGCTCGGCCGTGAATCCGGCCTTGCCGATCACGAAGTGCACGCTGTTGTGCTTGTCGACGCGGAACTCGATCTTGCCGCCCTTGATCTCGGTGACGGCCTTCGCCGTGTCGAGGGTGACCGTTCCGGTCTTCGGGTTGGGCATGAGGCCGCGCGGGCCAAGCACCTTGCCGAGACGACCGACCTGGCCCATGAGCTCCGGCGTCGAGACGGCGGCGTCGAACGAGGTGTACCCGCCCGCGACCTTCGCGATCAACTCGGCGCCACCGACCTCGTCGGCACCCGCGGCGATGGCGGCCTCAGCCGCGGCGCCGGTGGCGAAGACGATGACGCGGGCGACCTTGCCGGTGCCGTGCGGGAGGATGACGGTGCCGCGCACCATCTGGTCGGCCTTGCGGGAGTCGACGCCGAGCTTCAGCGCCACCTCCACGGTCGAGTCAAACTTCTTGGAACCGGTCTCGCGGATGACGCTGACAGCTTCGGTCGGCTCATAGAACTTGCCGGCCTCGATCAGGTCCGCTGCGGCGCGGTATGCCTTGGACTTGGGTGCCATGATTACGCCTCCACCGTGATCCCCATCGACCGGGCAGTGCCAGCGATGATCTTCATGGCGGCCTCGACGTCGTTCGCGTTGAGGTCCGCCTGCTTCTGCTCGGCGATGGCGCGCACCTGCTCCTTGGAGAGCTTGGCGACCTTCACGGACTGCGGGGTCGACGACCCCTTCTGCACGCCCGCGGCCTTCTTGATGAGTTCGGCGGCCGGCGGGGTCTTGAGGATGAACGTGAACGAACGGTCCTCGTAGACGGTGATCTCGACCGGGATGACGTTGCCGCGCTGCGACTCGGTCGCGGCGTTGTACGCCTTGCAGAACTCCATGATGTTGACGCCGTGCTGACCGAGCGCGGGGCCGATGGGCGGGGCGGGGTTGGCCGCACCCGCGTTGATCTGGAGCTTGATCAGCCCCGTCACCTTCTTCTTGGCTGCCATAAGTGGCTCTTCTTTCTCTCGTGCGCCGGAGGCGCGCTTCCACGAACCAGGCTTCTCCTGGCAGCGGTGGTGGGAACTGGGCGAGTCTAGCCGGAACTAGAGCTTGGTCACCTGGTCGAATGAGAGCTCGACCGGCGTCTCGCGCTCGAAGAGCGAGACGAGCACAGTGAGCTTGCCGCTCTCGGGCTTGATCTCGCTGATCGTGCCGGGAAGACCCGCGAACGAGCCCTCCTTGATCGTGATGGTCTCGCCGACCTCGAAGTCGACTTCGGCCGGGATGGCGCGGGCCGTTGCCTTGCCGCCGCCCTTGCCCGCGACGCCACCCTTGACGGGCGCCTCCACGATCTGCACGAGGCTCTTCAGCATGTTGAAGGCCTCCTCGAAGCGGAGCGGGGTCGGGTTGTGGGAGTTGCCCACGAATCCGGTCACACCCGGGGTGTGACGGACGACCGACCAGCTGTCCTCGTTGAGGTCCATGCGCACCAGCACGTAGCCGGGGATGCGCACGCGGGTGACCAGCTTCCGCTGGCCGTTCTTGATCTCGACGACGTCTTCCATCGGCACCTGCACCTCGAAGACGAAGTCCTCCATGGCCATCGACGAACGACGCGATTCGATGTTCTGCTTGACGCGCTTCTCGAAGCCGGCGTAGGAGTGGATGACGTACCAGTTGCCGAGCTTGCCGCGGAGCTCCGCGCGGAACTCCTGGTAGGGGTCGACCTCGACCTCGGCCTCCTCGAGCTCCTCCTCGTCGGCGGTTGCCGCAGCCGCCGCGTCGAAGTCCGTGGGGTCGTCGGTGTCCGAGTCCTCGCCGATGTCGAGAGCCGAGTCGACGATCGCGTCGGCCTCGGGGTCGGATGCCGCATCCAGCGCATCGAGGATGCTGTCGAGGTTCGCCTCGACGTCGCCCTCGTCGTCGACCACGTGGATGGCGCCGCTCTCGGCGTTCACGTCGGACGACTCGTCGACGGCCAGCACGTCGTCCTGCAGCAGGTCGTCGGTCTCCGACGACTGCTCGGCGGCGGGGGCGAGATCTACGTCGCGGCGCTGTTCTTCAGTCACAGTGTTGATTCCATTTCATTGATAAAGCAAGTTGGCGAGGGTCAGTGACTGCCAAAGACCCAGGTGACGAGCGCGCTGAACCCGAGATCGAGCGCGTACACGAGCCCCATCATGATGATGACGAACGTCAGCACGACGCCGGTGTAGCTGAGCAGTTCGCGCCGCGTGGGCGTGACCACCTTCTTCAGCTCGTTGAGGACCTGCTTGATGAAGAGAGAAATTCGCGCAAACGGGCCACGCCGTTCGGCGCGCTCCCGCCTGGCGCTCGCGACGAGGTCCTCGGACGGCTCGTCGACCACCTTGCGTGCCACTCTCAACACCTCTCAACAGTGAACTCCGCACTGACGTACGAAGAATCGCAGGGCGGACAGGACTTGAACCTGCAACCTGCGGTTTTGGAGACCGCTGCTCTACCAATTGAGCCACCGCCCTACAGGGATCAGACCGCCGCATACCCCGCACGCCGCTTGACGGCGCGACAAAGCTTGGCAGACATCACCACTGCAGTCAGTGTATGTCATCGCTCGGGGGACCCGGCTTCTCGCGTGCCGGTGCTCACCACAGAGCGGCCCTCGCGTGGGCCACGACGGTGTCCGCGACGCGGTCGAGCAGGGTGGAACGCAGCTTCCACTGCTGCCAGAAGAGCGGGACCGCGATCGATCGAGCGCCCTCAAGCGTGACGATCGCGCCGGCGGCCCGGCCCGCATCCGCCTGCTGGTCGGGCAGCATCCCCCAGCCGAGGCCGAGCATGACGGCGGCGGCGAAGTCCGCCGACGCGGGGACGAGGTGGCGCGGCGAATGCAGCTCCCGGCGCGTCACCGAACGCACGTAGCGTGCCTGCAACTCGTCTTTGCGATCGAAGTCGATCACCGGAGCGACAGCGAGCGCCGCGGCATCCACCCCCTGCGGGAACCAGCGGGCGGTGAACTCGGGCGTCGCGACCGGACGGTAGACCATCCTGCCCAGCGGGGTGACCGTGCAGCCGGCAACCGGCTTCGAGTCGGAGGTGACGGCCGCCATGACGGTGCCGTCGGCGAGCAGGGCGGCCGTGTAGCCCTGGTCGTCGCGGTGCAGTTCGAAGGCGACCGGATTCTGCGCCGCGACCTGCGCCAGGGCCGGGAGCAGCCAGGTCGCCATCGAGTCCGCATTGACCGCGAGCGACACGACCAGCGTCGACGCGGCGGACCCCTCCAGTCCCAACTCGCCCGCCGCCTCCTGCTCGAGCACGACGAGCTGCTGCGCGAGCCGCAGCAGCGCGGCACCCGACTCGGTCGCCAGGATCGGCTTGGAGCGCACCACCACCACCCGGCCGAGCTGCTGCTCGAGCGCCTTGATGCGCTGGCTGATCGCGGACGGCGTGACCTTGAGCCGTCGGGCGGCCGCGTCGAAGGTGCCGTCGCTCACCACGGCGGCGAGCGTCTCGAGTTGCTCTCGGTCGAACATCATTCGCAGAATCTTCCCATCAGTCAGGCTAATGTGTCGACAGAATCGTGAACTGGATTGTTGGGGCATCGCACGGGACACTCGAGACATGATCACCTGGTTGCCCGCCGCCCTTTCCGGTCTCGGACTCGGCCTCTCGCTGATCATCGCGATCGGGGCGCAGAACGCCTTCGTGCTGCGCCAGGGACTCCGCCGAGAGCACGTGCTGCTCGTCGTCGCCATCTGCGCGCTGTCCGACCTGGCACTCATCGCCCTCGGCGTGGGCGGCGGCGGGCTGCTCTTCACGGCCGTGCCGGTGCTGGTCGAGGTGGTGCGCTGGGTGGGGGCGGCGTTCCTGCTGCGCTACGGAGTCGTCGCGGCGCGTCGCGCCCTGCGGCCGTCGCGGCTGACGGCATCCGACGAATCCGCGGCCCTCACGCGCCCGTCCCCCCTCGCTGTCGCGGCCAGCTGCCTCGCGCTCACCTGGCTGAACCCGCACGTGTACCTCGACACGGTCGTGCTGCTCGGCTCCGTCGCGAGCACCCATGGCGAGTGGCGCTGGGCGTTCGGCGCTGGGGCGGCGCTGGGCAGCATCCTGTGGTTCTCGGCGCTCGGATTCGGCGCGCGGTTGCTCGCTCCGCTGTTTGCCCGCCCGATCGCCTGGCGCGTGCTTGACGCGATCATCGCGGTCGTCATGGTCGCGCTGGCCGCGATGCTCGCGCTGAGCGCGCTGCGGTGAGAGCGCTGGGCTGACGCGCCGCCGGCTGCGCCGCGCATGTCGACACCCGCGAGAGACGCGGTTCGCGCCGACACTCAGCGGATGTCCACGCCTTCTCGGTGCACAGGCGCCATCTCGACGTACGACGGGCCTGCTCCGCCCAGATCGGAGCCCCTCCACCGATCGGTGGATGCCGGGCGTCCACCACTGAGCTGTTGTCGGGGAGGCCGCGCACCGCCACGATGAACACATGACAGCTTCCGCATCCGCCGTCGAGGTCTCCGGCCTCCGCAAGGACTACCACGGCGTCGAGGCCTTGCGCGGCCTCGACTTCGACATCAAGCACGGCGAGACCTTCGCGCTGCTCGGCCCGAACGGGGCGGGCAAGAGCACCACCATCGAGATCCTCGAGGGCTACCGCGACCGCAGCGCCGGTACGGTCAGCGTTCTCGGCGTCGACCCGCAGCGCGGCGGCCTGGACTGGAAGGCGCGGCTCGGCATCGTGCTGCAGAGCAGCGGCGAGCAGGGCAGCGCGACCGTGCGCGAGCAGCTCACTCACTTCGCCGCGTTCTACCCGAACCCGCGCAACGTCGACGAGGTGATCGCGGCCGTCGGTCTCGAAGACAAGGCCTCCTCGCTGATCCGCAAGCTCTCCGGCGGTCAGCGACGGCGAGTGGATGTGGCGCTCGGCATCATCGGACGCCCCGAGCTTCTCTTCCTGGACGAGCCCACCACCGGCTTCGACCCCGAGGCACGACGCCAGTTCTGGACCCTCGTCAACCAGCTCAAGGCGGAGGGGACCACCATCCTGCTCACCACCCACTACCTCGACGAGGCCGCGCAGCTGAGCGATCGCGCGGGCATCGTCGCCGACGGCCGTCTGGTCGAGCTGGGACCGATCGACACGATCGGCGCTGCCGAGGCGCGCATCCCCGTGGTGCGGTGGACCCGCAACGGCATCGAACGCGAGGAGCGCACCGACCGGCCGGCCGAGTTCGTCGCCCGCCTGGCGCTGGACGGCGAACCCGAGCGGCTCGAAGTCATCCGCCCCAGCCTCGAAGACATCTACCTGGAACTGGTCGGCAACGTCGAAGCGGCTGCCGCCGAACTCGCCGCGTCCACCGGAGAGGCCTCGTCATGACCACCACCGCACGCACCCCCACCATCGTCACCCCCGCCCGCATCGTGCGGGTCGGTCTCTCGCGCATTCGCTACGAGATCACCGGCTACTTCCGACAGGGCGACGCGGTGTTCTTCACCTTCCTGTTCCCGGTGGTGATGCTCACCATCTTCTCGGTGGCGTTCAGCGAGACCAGCTTCGGCAAGGATGCCGCGGGCCACACGGTGAGCGCCGCCAGCTACTACCTCCCCGGCATGCTGGCCGCGGGCGTGCTGCTCAGCGGCTTGCAGAATCTCGCCATCGACATCGCCGGAGAGAAGAGCGACGGCACCCTCAAACGGCTCGCGGGCACCCCGCTCTCGGTGATCAGCTACTTCATCGGCAAGATCGGGCGGGCGCTTATCACGGGCATCCTGCAGGCGGGCCTGTTGATCCTGTTGGCCCGGGTGGCCTTCGGCGTCGCCATTGCGACCGAGCCCGGCAAGTGGCTGACCTTCGCCTGGGTGTTCCTGCTCGGGGTCGCCACCTGCGCCATCCTCGGGATCGGGCTCAGCGCGCTGCCGCGTTCGGGCAAAAGCGCGACCGCGGTCATCATCCCGATCGTGCTGGTGCTGCAGTTCATCTCGGGCGTCTACCTCACCTTCACCAGCCTGCCGAGCTGGCTGCAGAACGTGGCGAGCGTGTTCCCGCTCAAGTGGCTGGCGCAGGGGATGCGTTCGGTCTTCCTGCCGTCCACCTTCGAGGCGGCCGAGCAGGGCGCCAGCTGGAATCTGCCCGGCGTCGCGATCGTGCTGAGCATCTGGCTCGTCGTCGGACTGATCCTGGCCCGACTCACCTTCCGTTGGATCCGCAAGGATAGCTAGGTGACCACCCGCTCGATGACCACGCGCGGCTGGTGGATCCTCGCCCTCGCCGCGGCGAGCATCCTGTCGGTCGTGGTGCTCGGCCTCAGTCTCGGGATCGGCGCCCGCTTCGGGATCGGTGTCGGCATACTGGCGGCGTTCTTCGTCTTCTGGGCGATCGTCGCCCGGCCCGACGAGGAGGACACCCCGCGGGCCACCCTCGTGCTGGTCGTGACGATCATGACCGCTGGCGCCCTGACCTCGGTCGACACCTCGCTCGCCTTCTTCCAGGCGATCGCGTTCCCGGCGTCCTGGACGCTGATCGGGAGCGTGCGACGCTCGATCATCGCCTGCTCCGCGCTTGCCGTCGTCGAGGTGGGCGGCTTCCTGGTCAGTCTGGGCGCCCGTCGCGACACGCTCGTGCTCGCCCTCGTGATCGAGGGGATCTCGCTCGTCTTCGCCATCATCATGGGCGTCTGGATCAGCCGGATCGCCCAGCTCGGCAACGAGCGCAAGCGCCTGCTTGACGAGCTGACCGCCGCGCAGGCACAACTCGGGGTGCTGCATCGGGATGCCGGGGCCACCGCCGAGCGCGAACGCCTGGCCCGCGAACTCCACGACACCATCGCACAGTCCCTCACCGGCCAGGTGCTGCTGGCACAGCGGGCCCGACGCGAACGGGCCGCGGGCTCGCTGTCAGACGAGACCCTCGAGCTGCTCGAGGAGGCCTCGCGCGAGGCGCTGGCAGAGACCCGCTCGCTCGTCGCCGCGAGCGCACGTGTCGAGCTGCCGGGAGGCGGACTCGTCGAGGCGCTGACGCAGTTCGCGGCGCGATTCCAGCGCGAGTCAGGGATCGCGGTCGTGGTGACCGCCGAGCTGGGTCCCGCCGCCCCGAACGCGCTCGGTCGCGACGCGGAGGTGGTGCTGCTCCGCTGCGCGCAGGAGGGGCTCGCGAACGTGCGCAAGCATGCCGGGGCACGCGCCGTCCGGGTCGTGCTGAGCACCGCTGACGGCGTTGCCACCGTCGCGGTCATCGATGACGGGCACGGCTTCGACCCGGCGGCCGCGGCATCCGGATTCGGACTCAGCGGCCTGCGCGATCGGCTCGGTCTGGTGGGCGGCGAGCTCGCCGTCGACGGGACGGCGGGAGCCACGACCCTCCTCGCGCGACTCCCGCTGGGGGTCGTCTCGTGATCCGCGCCCTGGTCGTCGACGACCACCCGGTCGTACGCGCCGGGCTGGTCGCGCTCTTCGACGCCGCCGACGATATCCAGGTGATCGCCACGGCGTCGTCGGGCGAGGAGGCGGTCGCGCTGGTGGCCGAGCATCGGCCGGACGTCGTGCTGATGGACTTGCGGATGGCCGGAATCGACGGCGACGAGGCCACCTCGCGGATCCTGGCGGGCTCTGCCGCTGCGGGAACATCGACGCGCGTCGTCATTCTGACCACCTACGAGAACGACGACGCGATCCTCAGCGCAATCTCGGCCGGGGCGAGCGGCTACCTGCTGAAGGCCGCCCCCGAGGAGGAGCTGCTCGCCGGGGTGCGGGCCGTCGCTGCGGGCGAGGTCGCTCTGGCGCCGATCGTGTCTCGGCTGCTGGTCCAGCGGGCGGGTGCGCGGGCGGTGGTCGCCAGACCCGCCCTCAGCACCCGCGAACTCGAGGTGCTGCGTCTCGTCGCCGAAGGCCTCAGCAACCGCGAGATCGGCGAGCGCCTCTACGTCGGCGAGGCCACGGTCAAGACGCACCTGCTGCACGCGTTCACGAAGCTTGAGGTGGCCGACCGCACCCGCGCGGTCACCCGCGCGATGGAGCTCGGAGTGCTCTGAGCGCTGGGCTGATCTCGACGATGCACCTTTGCACCGAATCGACGCCGTCGACCACGAACTCTCGGTGCAAAGCCGCCATCTCGGCGGCGCGCCGGCGAGGTCACAGCGAAATGCCGACCAGCACCGGCTCGGGATGCAGCATCACGCCGAACTCGCTCATCACGCGGGTCTGCACGAAGTTCGCCAGCTGCACCACGTCGTGCGCGGTCGCATGGCCGCGGTTAACGATCGCGAGCGTGTGCTTGTGCGAGATCGCGGCTCCTGAACCGGGAATGGAGAACCCCCTCGAGATACCCGCGCGCTCGATCAGCCACGCGGCGCTGAGTTTGACGAGGTACTCGCTGCCGACGGCGACGGCCGGGATCGGCGATCCCAGCGGCAGGACCTGCGCCGGGCGCTCCGGTTCGGTCGGCCAGCGGGGCGACTCTGCGGGGAGGCCGCGGGCGAAGTTCTCGCTCACGATCGGGTTGGTGAAGAAGGAGCCGGCGCTGATCGAGTCGGGGTCGGCCGGATCCCAGATCATCCCCTTCGAGGCACGCAGTGCGAGCACTGTGGCGCGCACCTCAGCGAGGGGAACCCGCGCTCCGAGTTCGACGCCGAGCGCGGTGGCGAGCTGCGCGTAGGCGATCGGCAGCGAGAGGCCGCCGGATGCCGCGAGCCGCAGTTCGACGCCGAGCACGATGCCCAGCCGCCCCCGCTTGAGCGCGCTGGTGCGGTACCCCAGCCTTAGCTCGGAGGCGGCAAGCCGCTCCACCTCGCCCGAGCCGAAGTCGAGGAAGTCGAGGCCGACGAGGGTCTCGCCGAGCTCCTGCCCGTAGGCGCCGATGTTCTGGATCGGGGCCGCGCCGGCGGTGCCCGGGATGCCGCTGAGCGCCTCGATCCCGGCCAGGTCATTGCCGACCGCGAAGGCCACGACGTCGTCCCAGACCTCGCCCGCCTCGACCAGCAGGTGCACCGAGCCGTCGGCGTGCGGCGCGACGGGCCTGTCGACGACCGAGATGCCGCGCGTGACCACCCGCAGCACATCGCCGTCGACCCCGTCGTCGGAGACGACGACGTTCGATCCCCCGCCGAGCACGAGCCAGTCGTCGAAGCCCGACCACATCTTGAGCGCTGCGGCGATGAGACCGTCGCGGGTGGCGGGAGCCGACATCCGCAGGGCGGGGCCCCCGACCCGCAGAGTGGTGAGCTCTGAGAGCCGGATGCCGTCGGCCGCAGAACTCACGCGAGCGCCACCCGCACCTGCGCCTTGCCCAGCACCGTCTCGTCGCGGAACGTCACGGTGAGATCGATCCGCGCACCCGCCTGATCCAGCACGCCGACCTTCGCGACCACGTTCACGTCGGCACCGGCTTCGGCGTCCACGAAGACCGGACGGGTGAACCGCACCTGGTAGTCGAGCACCTTGCCGCTGTCGCCGCCGAGCCAGTCGATGACCGGCTGCACGGCGAAGCCCATGGTCAGCATCCCGTGCGCGAGCACCCCAGCGAGACCGACCGAGGTGGCCGCGTCGTCGCGGTAGTGAATCGGGTTGAAGTCGCCCGAGGCCCCGGCGTAGCGCACGAGGCTGTCACGGGTCAGGTGGTAGCTCTGCTCGGCGACGATGTCGCCTACGCTCAGCTTCTCGGCGTCGAAGCCCCCGACGCTCATTCGTCGCCTCGCACCACGAGGCTGGAGATCGCCGTGACCACGTGAGCCCCGCCCGCATCGACGATGGACGTCTCGGCCGTCACCATGCTGTGGCCTCCGAGCGTCTTCACGCTCGTGACGGTGAGAGTGCCGGTGAGCTCGTCGCCCGCCACAATCGGACGGGTGAAGCGGAAGCGCTGATCGCCGTGGACGACGCGGGCGAAGTCGATGCCGGCATCCGGATCGGCAAGCAGTTGCGCGAGGGTGTGCTCCTGGACGACCACCGCGAAGGTCGGCGGCGCGACCACGTCGGCGTAGCCGGCCGCGCGCGCAGCCTCCGGGTCGAAGTTGAGTGGGCTGGTCGCGAGAACGGCGCGGGCGAACTCGCGCACCTTCTCGCGGCCCACGAGGTACGGAGCTGCCGCGGGGTAGCTCCGACCCGCGAGCTCGGCGTTGACTGGCACGGTTCCACCCTATCGGCGGGCCGCCGAGCGGAAGCGGGCAAACGAAGACCCCGGGGCCTGGGGCCGCCGGGGTCTTCTGGGGGGTACGTGGAGCGGAGAACTGTTACTGGCAGCTCTCGCACTGCAGGTCGTCCATGGGGTCGACCGGAACCGCGTAACCGCCCACGCTGTCGGTGTCATTCATGGCGATCCTCCTTCTGAAGAAGTCTGTGCCACCGGCTGCTGCCGGGGTGAGTCCTCACTATATAACCGGAATGCCACGGTTGTCATTCCACTACATGTAGTGATTTGGGCGTGTCGCGACCTTTTCATTCTCGTGGCACCCACCGAAGCGGCTGTATTCGATCGATCCGTAGCGGAAGAGCTGGACCGCCACGCGCAGCACGATCGTGGCCAGAACCAGGAGCTCTACCGAGAGGGCGATGCCCTGCTAGAGCGGGAGCCCGCCGAAGGCGTTTCGCAGCAGCGCCGAGACGGGCGCCGAGTACGGGAACCACGTGCGCCGATCGCGACACGCGTGCCAGTGAAGAGCGCGAAGCCTCCGATGAGGATGAGCGACGTCGGGTTGATGATAGTGAGGATCATCTCGGTGACGCGGTTTTCCTTCTCGTCGAGCGTGGAGGCGAGCATCTGGTTTCCGAGCATCAGGATCACCAGATAGAACGCCACCAGATAGAGGATCGGGGCGATCACCCCGTTGATCCCGGCCGCCTCATGACCGTCGCGATATGTCGCGCTGACCGTGGTGATCTGCCCGCTGACGAGCGGGACGATCCGGGGCGCGTCGAGCCTCTCCGCGGCGCTCGCCTGGGGGAGGGCGGTGGCGACGGAACCGTAGAGACCGTTGCCGAAGATGTCCCGATCCGCCCCGTAGACCTTGACGGACTGCGTCGACGGATCGGCCGGGAAGTCGAAAAGCGCCTGTTCCCGGCCCGCCTTGTACCCGAGCTGCCGCGAGTACTCCGGGCTAAAGGGCTCGCCGCGATGCACCGTGAACGAAAGGTCCTCGATGACGGTGACGTTCGAAAAGTCCATCCGGAAATGGTCGATCTCGACAAGCGGAGCATCCGTCACGCGGCAACGTCAGTCGGAGCCGATCACCGCGGCGAACGCGAGATAGTCGGATGCCGCCTGCTCGGCATACGCCAAGCCCCAGGCCAGCAGGGCCTCATCCGACTTCGTCGAGTCACCGAGGTACCCCGCCACCTCCCGGGACCGGGGGCTCTGAGCGTGCGCGCGCGCCAGCACGATGCCGCAACCCCGCGCATAGCTGACGAACTGCGAGGGCGTGAGCGAGTCGATGACGACCGAGCTCTTCATGTCGCGGAACTGCCGCACGTAGAAGTCGTGCCCGTTGAACCGGACGTGGCCCAGGAATACGTCGGACACGGCCTGCAGCACGCGCTGCAAGTCGACGACCCGTCGCCCCTCGTGCGCGGTCGCCGCGCCCTGACCGCCGTGCGAGACGAGGACGGAGGCCACGGCCTCCTTCACCTGCAGCACGAGCGGTTCGCCGAGCGGGCCGGTGAGGAGCACGACGAAGCACCGGGTCCCGACGCTCCCCACGCCGACCACCCGGCGCGCCGAATCGGTGAGTTCGTACTGATCAAGGAGGACCGCGACATCCGGGGCCACGGTCGCCCGGTACTCCTGGAAGATGGCGAGGCGGTCGATGCTCGCGTTCTCGACCTCGTGGCTGAGCACGGGCGGATCGTCGACGAACACGCGGCGCCCATCCTGCCCGATCTGGGTCGACTTCTCGACGAAGTGCGCCGAGGTGCGTCGGCGTGCCTGTCGGATCGTCTTCTCAAGGATCCGCTGCCCGCTGGAGTCGAGCGTCCCGAGGATCACGTCGGTGTCGAGTCGCGAGTAGTAGCGGTCGGTCACCCCGAGGTGCATCATGTCGCGCAACCCGATCCGATACGCCGCCGCCGCCCGGAGGCCCGCGGTGCGCGCGTCCTTCTCCGGGAAGCCAGCCTGCCGCGCTCCGATGATCGCGCTCGTGACGAGGCGTTTGACATCCCACTCCCACGGCGCGACCGAAGCCTCGTCGAAGTCGTTGAGGTCGAAGACGAGGGTGCGCTGCGGGGAGGCGAAGAAGCCGAAGTTGGTAACGTGCGCATCGCCGCAGCTGATCACGTCGATGCCACTGGACGGCTCGCGACCGAGGTCCGCCGCCATCTGGGCCGCGCTGCCGCGGAAAAAGGAGAAAGGGTCGGCGGCCATGCGCGCCATCCGAAGCGGCACGAGCGCCGGCAGCCTGCTCGCGTTCTGCGCGTCGAGCAATGTGAACGGATCGCGGTCGGACGGCGCGTAGCTCGCCATCCGGGTGCGCGGGAACGCCGCGCGCGCCGCGACGCCCGCCGCAACCTGATCGGCCGCGGTCCGCAGCCGCGCGGCCACGATCCGACTACTTGGACTCGAGGGCGGCATCCGGCATAGTGCGCGGGAAAGCCAGCAGCACGCCGACCCCGACCACGATCAGCAGGACGGCCGCGAAGGCGATGAACGCCGAGCCCACCAGGGCCGGGGCGAATAGGAACGCGAAGCCCGCCAGCAGCGAGATCGCGCCGCCGGCGATCCCCCAGCCGCTGACCCGGCCGGAGCGGGTCGACGCGACGATGTCTGTCGCTCCGCCGAGGATCCAGCCGATCCCGATCACGATGGCGATGAAGGTGGCGCCGCCCGCCGGGTTCGAGATGGTCAGGATGCCCGCGATGGCGACCAGGGCACCAACGACGATTCCGACGAAGAACCAGCGGCCGATCGCGTCGCGCAGCGCGATGCTCCGGGCGATCCGGGAGACGCCCGAGATGAGCAGGAAGATGCCGAACAGCACGCCGATGGTGGTGATGACCACGCCCGGCCAGACCAGCGCGATCACGCCGAACACGATCGCGACGATCGCGACGATGATCACGGCGGCGCGCACGATGGCGAAAAGCTGGGCGTTGTTCGTGGGCACGGGGAGGGTCGGGACGGTCATGATGACTTCGATTCTGTGAGGGTCTGAGGGGAAGCGGATTCCAGGGGACGCTGCAGCAGTTCGACCAGCAAGAGCGCGAGCAGCGACACCAGCGTCGTGCTCAGGATCACGCCGACCGTCAACGGCCGCACGAACAGCACGATCAGTACGGCCACGAGACCGATCAGGTACCGGATGACGCGGCGCGCCGAGTGCAGCCACACACCGAACTCGCCCGTCGTCAGCCCGCGCTGCGCGGCCGCGGAGCGGACCGAGCTCACCGCGGTGTCGCCCACGGCGCGCAGCCGTGCCGGCACGCCGTTCGCGCGCCCAAACCACGCCGCGAGCGCGACGAG
>JANXTR010000038.1 GCA_025352325.1 Microbacteriaceae bacterium
GTCAAGTTTCGACGGGGTGACCGACGCCGCCGACGTGCGCTCCGCATCCGCTTCGGGTCCGGCCGGAGCCTCCGGTACGGGCGGGGTCCATTTCCAGCCCTCGGGGGCGAGTTCGCCGAATTGCGGGCGAGGACGCTTGTCTTCGCCCGCAGTTCCTTCGTTTGGCAATGAGATGCGGCGCCTACTTACCGGCGTGCCCGGCGGAACCGAGCTGGTGGGTGGCCTGCGTGACGCGGGCGGCCATGGCGTTCTCGGCGATCTTGACCCAGGAGCGCGGGTCGTAGATCTTCTTGTTTCCGACCTCACCGTCGACCTTGAGGAAGCCGTCGTAGTTCTTGAGCACGGTGTCCGCCACCGAGCGGCTGAACGCGTACTGAGTGTCGGTGTCGATGTTCATCTTCACGACCCCGTTTGCGACCGCCTCGGCGATCTCGGCATCCGATGATCCCGATCCACCGTGGAAGACGAGGTCGAGCGGCTTCGCGCCGGTGCCGAACTTGGCGGCGAGACCGGCCTGGATCGCGCCGAGCAGCTCCGGCTTGAGCACGACATTGCCCGGCTTGTAGACGCCGTGCACGTTGCCGAAGGTGAGGGCGGCCATGTAGCGACCCTGCTCACCTGAGCCGTTGCCCAAGCCGAGCGCCTCGACGGTCGCAATCGCGTCGTCCAGCGTCGTGTAGAGGTGCTCGTTGATCTCGTGGCTGACGCCGTCCTCCTCGCCGCCGACGACGCCGATCTCGACCTCGAGGATCGCGTGGATCGCCTTCAGGCGGGGGAGCAGCAGAGCGGCCTGGGCCAGGTTGTCGGCCAGCGGGATCGCCGAGCCGTCGAACATGTGCGATTGGAAGATCGGGTTGCCGCCGGACTTCACCTGCGCCTCGGATGCCGCGATGAGCGGCTCGACGAAGCCGGCCAGGGCGTCCTGCGGGCAGTGGTCAGTGTGCAGCGCGACGGTGATCGGGTAATTCTTGGCGACCTCGGTGACGAAGCCGGCGAAGGCGAGAGCGCCCGTGGCGCGGGCCTTGACCGTCTGGCCGGCGAAGTAGTCCGCACCGCCCGTGGTGACCTGGATGATGCCGTCGGAGCCGGCCTCGGTCAGGCCCTGCAGCACGGAGTTGATCGTCGACGAGCTGGAGACGTTGACGGCGGGGAACGCGAAGCCGCGCGCCTTGGCGGTGTCGAGCATCTCCGCGTACTGATCCGGGGTGGCGACGGGCATGACGAACTCCTTGCGGGAACGGGGGCGTGGTCCTGGCGAGTCTACTGAAACGGGTCAGGGTGTCGTCGCCGTGGCCGGAGCGGAGGTCGTCGTGGCCGTGGCCGTGCTGGTCGCCATCAGGGTGAGTCGCTCGGTCGCCGTGACCATGTGGTGCGCCATTGCGGATGCCGCAGCATCCCCATCGCGTCGCGAGATGGCGTCGAACACCGCCGTGTGCTCGGCGAGGGCGGTGCGCGCCTGCTCCGGATCCTGGACGGCCCGATCCACCCACACCCGCAGCAACGAGCGGATGATCTGCAGCAGATCGAGAAGCACGGTGTTGCCTGTGCTGGCCGCCAGCTCCTGGTGGAAGTGCAGGTCGGCTTCGACGAACTTCGCCAGCTCGGGCAGGGACGCGCGCATCCGCTCCACCGCGGCGCGGAGCCGGGCGAGCTGCTCCGCGGTCATCCGCTCGGCTGCCAACCGCGCGGCGTAGATCTCGAGGGCGCCGCGGACCTCGGCCAGCTCGACGGTGCTGCGGGCGCCGATCATCATGCCCCAGCTGAGGCTCTGGGGGAGCAGTTCGCTCGCGCTGCCCCGGAGGTATGTCCCGGACCCTGGCCGCACGTCGACCACCCCGAGGATTTCGAGCGCGGCAAGCGCCTCACGCACCGCCGAGCGGCCGACCTCGAGAGTGGCGGAGAGCTGCCGCTCCGGGGGGAGCCGGGTGCCGGGCGCGATCGACCCGCTGGTGAAGAGGTCGAGCAGCCGGGTGGCGACGGCCGAGACCGCGCTGCCTGACGGCATCCGGCCGAGGGCCGCCACGATCTCCGCGGACTGGTCACGGTAGGCGGGCATGGGGTGACTGTACAAGCTCGCGCTCAAACTGGTCAACCGGTTGACAAGCGACCCTGGTCGCGTCGATACTGAGCCCCATGACCCGCCTGTTCAATGATCCCGCGGCCTTCGCCGACGAAATGATCGACGGATTCGTCGCGGCGAACCGCCGTCACGTGCGCGCCGTCCCCGGAGGCGTCGTGCGCGGCACCCGCAGCGAGCCCGGCTCGGTCGCCGTCGTCATCGGCGGCGGCTCGGGGCACTACCCCGCGTTCGGCGGTCTGGTCGGGCCCGGGATCGCCCACGGTGCAGCCATGGGCAACCTGTTCGCGTCGCCCTCCCGTCAGCAGGTGCACTCGGTGGCGGCCGCCGCAGAGCACGGGGGCGGCATCCTGCTCAGCTACGGCAATTACGCGGGCGACGTGCTCAACTTCGACGCCGCCCAGGAGCAGCTCCGTGCCGAGGGATTCGACTGCCGGACAGTCCTGGTGACCGACGACGTGTCGAGCGCCCCAGCCTCCGAACGCTCGCGCAGGCGTGGGATCGCTGGCGACTTCGTCGTCTTCAAGATCGCCGGAGCGGCGGCCCAGGCGGGCTACACCCTCGACGCGACGGAGCACGTGGCGCGTGTGGCAAACGATCGCACCCGCAGCTTCGGCGTCGCGTTCAGCGGCTGCACGCTGCCCGGTGCCGCGGCCCCGCTGTTCACCGTGCCGGAGGGGCGCATGGCCCTCGGGCTGGGCATCCACGGCGAGCCGGGCGTGGGCGAGGTGGCGGTTCCGACCGCCGACGAGCTGGCGGCACTGTTCGTCGACACGCTGCTGGGCGAGCTTCCCGACGGGGTGGGTACGGCATCTGGCCAGCGCGCCGCGGTCGTGCTCAACGGCCTCGGCTCGGTGAAGTACGAGGAGCTTTTCGTCGTCTACCGACGGATCGCGCAGCTGCTCGAGGCGGCGGGCGTCGAGATCGTCGACCCGGAGGTCGGCGAGTTCTGCACCAGCTTCGACATGGCGGGTGCCTCGCTCACCCTGCTCTGGTTGGACGACGAGCTCGAGGCCCTCTGGTGCGCGCCGGCCGACACCCCCGCCTTCCGCAAGGGCGCGATCGATGCCGGCGAGCAGCTGGATGACGCCGAGCTCGCCGCCCCTGTCGCGGCGATGGTCATCCCGCCCGCGAGTCCAGTCTCGCGCGCGGCCGCCGTCACCGCCTCCCGCGCCCTGGAGACGCTGAGCCAGACGGTCGACGCGCACGTCGACGAGCTCGGCCGCATCGACGCCGTCGCCGGGGACGGCGATCACGGCATCGGGATGCAGCGCGGGGCGCACGCCGCGATCATCGCCGCCCGCAAAGCGCTCGACGCGGGCGCGGGTGCCGGAACGCTGCTCGATCTCGCCGGGGACGCCTGGGCCGACCGCGCGGGCGGCACTTCGGGCGCGCTCTGGGGTCTCGCCCTGCAGGCGATGGGCGCTCGACTCGGCGACGAGGAGGCACCCGTCGGAACCGCCGTCTCGGCGGGCGTGGATGCCGCGCTCGCCGGCATCACGCGCTACGGCAAGGCGCAGTTGGGCGACAAGACAATGGTGGACGCGCTCGTCCCCTTCGCCGAGACCCTCCGCTCCGAGCTCGGCGGGGGAGCGGGGCTCGCCCGCGCCTGGACCGCCGCAGCGCGCGCCGCGACGGACGCCGCCGCCGCGACCGCCGACATCCCGGCACGGCTGGGTCGCGCCCGCACGCACGGCGACGCCAGCCTTGGCACCGTCGACGCCGGCGCCCACTCCTTCGCGCTGATCGCGACCGCGATCGGCGCACTGCTTTTAGAAACGGAAGATCGATGAGCGAACTCGCCGCGCCGCGCCTCGCACCACTGCACCTCGTCCCCCTCCGCCTCGTGATCGGCTGCGACGATGCCGGCTTCGAGTACAAGGAGATCCTGAAGCGGGATCTTGAGGCGAACGGACTCGTCGCGTCCGTCGTCGACGTGGGTGTGGATGCCGACGGCCACACGTCCTACCCCCGGGTGGCGATCGCGGCCGCCGAGCTCGTGGCCTCGGGCGCGGCGGACCGCGCACTGCTCATTTGCGGCACCGGGCTGGGAGTCGCCATCTCGGCGAACAAGGTGCCGGGCATCCGGGCCGTCACCGCCCATGACGGCTTCTCGGTGGAGCGCGCGGTGCTCAGCAACAACGCGCAGGTGCTCTGCATGGGGCAGCGGGTCGTCGGCATCGAGCTCGCCCGCCGCAACGTGCGCGAGTGGCTGACGTACCGCTTCGACGAGACCAGCGCCAGCGTTGAAAAAATCGCAGACATCGAGCGGTACGAGAGCAGCGGCTCCTGCTGATGCCCGTGACGGTCGGCGTCAGTCTGAAGATGTACTTCGGGCAGAGCGAGGCCCGCGCGTGGTTCGCCCGCGTGGCCGAGCTGGTGCGCTCGCCGCAGGGGGTCGCAGTGATGGATGGCACGGTCGAGCTGTTCGTGATCCCCGGGTACCTCGCCATCGCGTCGGCGCGGGAGGCCTTCGCAGGCACCCCCGTGCTGGTCGGCGCTCAGGATCTGGCGGCCGAGGACTCCGGCGCCTTCACCGGCGAGGTGAGCGGTTCCGAGCTCGCCGAGGTGGGCGTGCGGGTCGCCGAGGTCGGTCATGCTGAGCGGCGCCGGTTGTTCGGCGAGACGGATCAGCTCGTCGCCGCCAAGACCGCCGCCGCTCTGCGCAATGGGATCGTGCCGGTGCTCTGTCTGGGGGAGACCGAGCGGAGTCCGGCCGAGGACGCCGCCGCCTTCGTCGTCACCCAGTTGCACGATGCGCTGGCCGGCGCGGCGGCCGGCCGGGTGATCGTCGCCTACGAGCCGGTCTGGGCGATTGGCGCTGCGGAGCCCGCGACGGCCGAGCACATCCTCCCCGTCACGCGGGCAGTCCGTGCCGCGCTCGACGCGCTCCCGGATCGCGCCGGCAGCTCGGTCGTCTACGGCGGCAGCGCCGGTCCCGGGCTGCTGACGCGGCTCGCGCATGGCGAAGGCGGCTCGGTCGACGGCCTGTTCCTCGGCCGGTTCGCGCACGATACCTCCGCCCTCGGCGCCGTGGTGTCCGAGGCGTCGAATCTCGCGGGGCGCCGCGCGTGATCGGCCTCGGCACCTACGCCTTCTTCTGGCAGCACTCCGACCGAGCGACCGAGCCGCTGACCCTCGCCGAGATGCTGCAGCGCACGCGCGAGCTCGGCGTCGACCTCTTCCAGATCTGCGACTACGCGCCAATGCTCGGGTACTCGGCGGCCGAGCTGCGGGAGCTGCGCGCGATGGCCGACGGGCTCGGCATCCGGCTCGAGCTGGGCACGAAGGGGATCACCGTCGAGCGCCTCGCAACCTTCCTGCAGCTGGCCACCATGCTGGGGGCGACGCTCGTGCGCAGCATGACGAACGGCCCCGGGTCGCGTCCCACCACCGCCGAGGCTGAGGGGCTGCTGCGCACGGCACTCCCCGCCTACGAGGACGCGGGCGTCACGCTCGCGCTCGAGACCTACGAGCAGCTGTCCTCGGCGACGCTGGTCGGTCTGGTGGAGACCATCGCCAGCGACGCCCTCGGCATCTGCCTCGATCCGGCGAACACCGTCGCCGGGCTCGAGAACCCCCGCGAGGTCGTCGAGCGCTGCGCGCCGTACACGAAGAACCTCCACGTCAAGGGCTTCGCCTTCGCGCGTCAGGACGGCTGGGTGGGCTTCACCCTCGTCGGCGCCCCCCTAGGCACCGGGCTCCTCGACTACGACCACGAGGTCCGGACCCTCGATCCGGATGCCCGCGGCATCAACCGCATCGTGGAGCACTGGCTCCCCTGGCAGGGCTCGTACGCCGAGACCGCGGCGCAAGAGAACGACTGGACGCTCACCACCACCACCGAGTCGATCGGCACCGAGTCCCTCACCATCGCCGTCGTCGGCGCCGGCGGCAAGATGGGCATGCGCGTCTCGAACAACCTGGTGAAGACCCGCCACACTGTCCTCTACAGCGAGAGCTCTTCCGCCGGCCAGGAGCGCGTCACCGCGACCGGTCGCACCCTGACCGCGACCGAGGAGGCGGTGTCCGAAGCGGATGTCGTCGTGCTCGCCGTTCCCGATCTCGCTCTCAAGACCGTCTCGGCCGCCGTCGTTCCGTTGATGACGTCAGGCGCGATCCTGCTGACGCTCGACCCGGCCGCCGTCTACGCGGGCCTGTTCACGCGACGCAAGGATGTCATCCAGGCGGTCACGCACCCCTGCCATCCCTCGGTCTTCGTCGAGCGTCACACGCCCGAGGAGTACGCGGACACCTTCGGCGGTATCGCCGCGCTGCAGGACGCGATCGCGGCCATCGAGAGCGACGACCTCGAGCACAAGCGGATCGTCGAGACCGTCGTGCGCGTGATCTTCGCCCCGGTCGGCGACGTGCACTGGGTTACCGTCAAGCAGCTCGCCCAGCTCGAGCCCACCCTCGTCGAGACGATCGCGTGCATGATCGGCGCGCTCCTGAAGGAGGCGCTTGATGAGGCCGTCAACACGATGGGTGTTCCCGAGCCGGCGGCCCGCGCCATCCTGCTCGGTCACACCCAGGTCGCGCTCGCGAACACGCTGAAGGGCGACAACCCGTTGAGCGACGCCTGCCTGATCGCGATGGACTATGGCCGCTCGAACATCATCAAGGAGGACTGGAAGAAGGTGTTCCAAGACGACGAACTCGACAAGAACCTCGCCGTGATGCTGCACCTCGACCACATCGAGCGCTAGCCGCTCCCCGCCCGCGACCGGCGTCGTTCGCTAGAGTTGGAGCGCGCTCACCACCACCTCGGCGCATTCCTTTGTCACGTCGATCGACAGGATGCATCCCCTCATGGTGGGCACCGAAACTGGCACTCTCTTCCTCAACCCCGACCGCAATCTCGCGCTCGAACTCGTTCGGGCGACGGAGGCGGCCGCGATCCGGGCCACCCCCTTCATCGGTCGTGGCGACAAGAACGCGGCGGACGGTGCGGCCGTGGATGCGATGCGCAAGTTTCTCGGAACGGTCAACTTCGCTGGCACCGTCGTCATCGGCGAGGGTGAGAAAGACAAGGCACCGATGCTCTACAACGGCGAGGTCGTCGGCAACGGGCACGGCCCCGCGTGCGACATCGCGGTAGATCCGATCGATGGCACCTCGCTCACCGCGGCCGGTCGGCAGAACGCGATCTCGATGATCGCGGCCGCCGATCGCGGGGCGATGCTCGACGCGCACATGGTGTTCTACATGCAGAAGATCGTCACCGGTCCGGAGGGGATCGGAGTCGTCGACATCCGCCGGCCGATCGGCGAGAACATCCGGGCCCTGGCGAAGGCGAAGGGCAAAAGCGTCGGCGAGATGTACATCGGTGTGCTCGATCGGCCGCGTCACGAGCAGCTCATCGCCGACATCCGGGCCGCCGGAGCGGGCACCCGCCTGCTGCTCGACGGCGACGTCGCGGGCGGGATCAACGCGGCCAGCTACGAGGGCCGCCTCGACATGTGCGTCGGCACCGGCGGCAGCCCCGAGGGCGTGGCCACGGCGTGCGCGATCAAGGCGCTCGGCGGACTCATCCAGACGATCCTGGCGCCGAAGACCGACGACGAGACCCAGAAGGGTCTGGATGCCGGGCTCCTGTTCGACCACGTCTACACCGCCGACGAACTCGTGACGGGCGACAACACCTTCTTCGTCGCGACCGGAGTCACCGATGGCATGCTGACCCGCGGCGTGCAGCGCAAGGGGCCGATCATCCGCACCGAGAGCATCGTGCTGCGGGCGCGCTCGGGCACGGTCCGCCGCATCATCGCGGATCACCGGGTCGAGAAGTGGTTGGGGGAGAACTACGGCGAGTAGCCCCGCGCCGCGCCGCGCCGCGCGGGTGCGGGTGCGGCGTCGAACTGCACCAATTGGTGCAGTTCGGAACCGTCGCCCGACCATGTGCGAACGTTCGGCGTGCTGCCGTCGTGCGCACAGCGACGCGTCACACCGCCAGGCTTGCGGAGTGAGTACTCACTCACTTAGCATGGTGGCGTGAGTCTGCCGACAGAAGTCGTGGTCGTCCGCACCCGTGCGCGCCCGATGTCGCCCGAGGAGCGGCGCTCCGCGATCCTGGATGCCGCCATCCCGCTGCTGCGCGAGAACGGTCGCGAGGTCTCCACCAAGCAGCTCGCCGAGGCGGCCGGAGTGGCGGAGGGCACGTTGTTCCGCGCCTTCGGCGACAAGGAGGCGATCATCGCCGCGGCGGTCGAGCGCTACTTCGATCCGGAGCCGCTGCGCAACGCGCTCCGAGCGGTCGACCCCGCCGAGCCGACGGTCGACAAGATCCGTCAGGTTCTCGAACTGTTGGGCGTGCGCTTCGCTGGCGTCATCGGGTTCATGTCGGCACTGCGACACCAGGTCGAACCACCGCCTCGCCGGGAGCGCCCCGAGAGCGACTGGCTGGACATCCTCGCCAGCACCTTTCGGCGCGACGAGCTCGGTATCCCGGTCGAGACGCTCGGCTTCTACTTGCGTCTGCTGGCGTTCGGTGCGGCGATGCCGCCGATCACCTCGGCGCACGCGTTTACCCTCGATGAGCTGCTCGAACTTGTCACCCGCGGGGTGCTCCCGCCCGCGGCATCCGACTCAGAATCAGGGAAGGACTGACCATGCTCGGTCGTCTGCTCGTGAAGCACCTGCGCCCGTACTGGCCGCTGCTGCTCGGCGTCGTCGTGTTCCAGTTGGGCGGCTCGATCGCGTCGTTGTACCTGCCGACCCTGAACGCCGACATCATCGATCAGGGGGTCGCGAAGGGCGACACCCACTACATCCTGCGCACTGGGATGACGATGCTCGTCATCACCTTCGGCCAGATCGTCTGCTCCGTGATCGCGGTCTACTTCGGTGCCCGCGCCGCCATGTCGCTCGGTCGCGACCTGCGTGGCAGCATCTTCCACCGCGTCGGCGAGTTCTCGGAGCGCGAGGTCAGCAAGTTCGGCGCCCCCTCGCTGATCACCCGCACCACCAACGACGTGCAGCAGGTGCAGATGCTCGTGCTGATGAGCTGCACGCTGCTGGTCTCCACCCCGATCCTCGCGATCGGCGGCGTCATCTTCGCGGTGCGACAGGATGCCACCCTCTCGTGGATCCTGGTCGTCGCGGTCCCCGTGCTGCTGGTCGGCATCGGGCTCATCATCACCCGGATGGTGCCCCAGTTCCGCAAGATGCAGACGCGGATCGACACGATCAACCGAGTGCTCCGTGAGCAGCTCACCGGCATCCGCGTGGTGCGCGCCTTCGTGCGGGAGCCGGTCGAGATCGCCCGGTTCGACGACGCCAACGCCGCGGTCACGGAGACCGCGCTGCGGGCCGGTCGGCTGTTCGCTTTGATGTTCCCGTTCGTGACGCTGATCCTCAACGTGTCGAGTGTCGCGGTGCTCTGGTTCGGCGGGCACCTGATCAATTCGGGGGATCTGCAGGTCGGATCGCTCGTCGCGTTCCTGAGCTACCTCATCCAGATCCTGATGGCCGTGATGATGGCGACCTTCATGGCGGTGCTGCTGCCGCGCGCCTCGGTCTCGGCCGACCGGATCGGCGAGGTGCTCGAGACCGAGCCGTCGGTCGTCGCGCCCGCGTCGCCCGTGACGATCCATGGTGCGGCGGGCCGTGTCGAGCTGCGCGGCGCGACCTTCTCGTACCCGGGTGCCGACCAGCCGGTGCTTCAGGCCGTCAGCTTCGTCGCCCTCCCGGGTACGACCACCGCGATCATCGGATCGACCGGCGCCGGCAAGACCACGCTCGTCAACCTGCTGCCGCGGCTCTTCGACGTGACGGGCGGCGCCGCGTTCATCGACGGTGTCGACGTGCGCGAGGTCGACCCCGAGGAGCTCTGGAGCCGGATCGGGCTGATCCCGCAGAAGCCGTACCTCTTCTCGGGCACGGTCGCCAGCAACCTCCGCTACGGCAGGCCCGACGCCACCGATGACGAGCTCTGGCAGGCGCTCGAGATTGCCCAGGCCAAGGACTTCGTCTCGAAGATGAGCGAGCAGTTGGATGCCGCGATCGCTCAGGGCGGCACGAACGTCTCGGGCGGGCAGCGACAACGCCTGGCCATCGCGAGAGCCCTGGTAAAACGGCCGGAGATCTACATCTTCGACGACTCCTTCTCGGCGCTCGACACGGCGACGGATGCCCGGCTCCGCGCCGCGCTCGACCGCGAGGTGAGCGACGCGACCCGCATCGTTGTGGCGCAACGGGTGAGCACCATCCTGGACGCCGACCAGATCGTGGTCCTCGAGGACGGCAAGGTGGTCGGCATTGGGACCCACGACGAGCTGCTGCTCTCCTCGGAGGAGTACGCCGAGATCGTGCAGAGCCAGCTCTCGATCGAGGAGGCGGCATGAGCACCGCAGGAGACGCGGCCACCGCGACGAACACCGCGCCCGCGTCGAACCCGCGGCCAGCCGGGCCACCGCAGCCCGTGCGGCGCGGCCCCGGCGGGGGAGGGCCGTTCGGCGGGATGCAGGGTCCCGTCGAGAAGGCCATGACGTTCGGCCCGTCGGCGAAGCGCCTGCTCGGCCGTCTCCTGCCGGAGCGCGCCATGATCGTCGGCGTCGTGCTGCTCGGTGTGGTGAGCGTCGCGCTCAGCGTGCTCGGGCCGAAGATCCTCGGAAACGCGACCACGATCATCTTCACCGGCGTGATGTCGGGTACCGGCGTCGACTTCCCCAGCCTGGAGATCGTTCTCGGGACGGTGTTGCTGCTCTACGTGTTCTCGTCGGTGTTCGCGTGGATGCAGGCCTACCTGCTGAACGGGGTCACGCAGCGCACCGTGTTCCGGCTACGCCGCGACGTGGAGGCGAAGATCCACCGCCTGCCGCTGACCTACTTCGACAAGACGCCGCGGGGCGAACTGCTGAGCCGCGTCACCAACGACATCGACAACATCTCGCAGAGCCTGCAGCAGACCATGAGCCAGCTGATCGTCTCGTTGCTGACCGTGATCGGTGTGCTGGTGATGATGTTCCTCATCTCGCCGCTGCTCGCCCTGATCGCGCTCGTCACGGTGCCCCTCACGCTCGGGATCGTCGCGGTGATCGGCAAGCGCTCCCAGAAGCAGTTTGTGGCGCAGTGGTCGCACACAGGCGCGCTCAACGCGCAGATCGAGGAGGGCTACAGCGGACACTCGCTCGTCAAGGTGTTCGGACGCCACAAGGAGGTCGAGGCCCGCTTCGCCGAGAAGAACGAGCAACTCTACCAGGCGAGCTTCGGCGCCCAGTTCGTGAGCGGCTTGATCATGCCGTCCACCATGTTCGTCGGCAACCTTGTCTACGTCGCCATCGCGGTGGCGGGCGGGTTGCAGGTGGCGAGCGGTGCCATCAGCATCGGTGACGTGCAGGCATTCATCCAGTACTCGCGGCAGTTCTCGCAGCCGCTCTCGCAGCTCGGGTCGATGGCCAACCTGCTCCAGTCGGGCGTGGCCAGCGCCGAGCGCGTGTTCGAGCTGCTCGACGCCCCGGAGCAGACGCCGGATGCCGCCCCGCCTCAGTCGCCAACGACCCACACCGGGCGGCTCGAGTTCGAGCACGTGTCGTTCGCCTACGACCCGGCGAAGCCTCTCATCGACGACCTGTCGCTCGTGGCCCAACCCGGACAGACGGTCGCCGTCGTCGGCCCGACCGGCGCCGGCAAGACCACGCTGGTGAACCTGATTATGCGCTTCTATGAGTTGGATGCCGGTCGCATCACCGTCGACGGAGTCGACATCGCCGAGATGACCCGCGCCGACCTCCGCTCCCGGACGGGCATGGTGCTGCAGGACACCTGGCTGTTCGGCGGCACGATCCGAGCGAACATCGCGTACGGACGCACCGACGCCACCGAGGACGAGATCCACGCGGCGGCCGAGGCCGCGTACGTCGATCGCTTCGTCCACTCGCTGCCGGACGGCTACGACACCGTTCTGGATGACGAGGCCGGCAACATCAGCGCGGGTGAGAAGCAGCTCATCACGATCGCGCGGGCGTTCCTCGCGCGGCCGAGCGTGCTCATCTTGGACGAGGCGACCAGCTCCGTCGACACCCGCACCGAGCTGCTCGTGCAGCGCGCCATGAGTGCCCTCCGCCGCGACCGCACCAGCTTCGTGATCGCCCATCGGCTGTCGACGATCCGGGATGCCGACGTCATCCTGGTGATGGAGAACGGCGCGATCGTGGAGCAGGGCACCCACGACGAGCTGCTGGCGAAGCGCGGTGCATACGCCCGGCTCTACGAGGCGCAGTTCGCCGCGCCGACCGAGGAGGAGCAGCCCGACGCCCCCGAGCCGCGTGTGCTGCAGCCCTCGGCCGTCGCGCTGGCGCGCGAGGCGGTCGATGCCGAACTCGAGGTCACCGACGCGGTCGACTGACGCTGCCGTGCGGTGAACTGCGACGGGTGGCGCGTCTCACGCGCGCAACTCGCCAACCGCGACCGTTCGGGGCCGCCGCACGGAGCATGGGCGACGCGGGATGCCGAGAACTAGGCGGAACGGCGCTTCGTATCGAGGTCGTCGGGTGGCGTCGCAAGGCCGAGATCGAGCTCGTCCCGGCCCACGCCGGTCTCATCCAGCGCCGCAAGCTCGGCGTGCACCAGCTCGGGCTGGCTGAGCTGCTTCGGGCGCTCGTCCACCTGCACGGGCGTGCCGATGACCTTCGACTCGTCGAGCGCGTCGAGCTTGCGGGCCGTCACGAGCACGCGCTGCTCGAGGGAGCTGGCGAAGTTGTTGTAGCTGGTGACCGTCGACTCGATCGAGCGGCGCAGCTTGTCGGCGTGGTCCGAGAGCGTGGCGAGCCGCGAGTAGAGCTCCTTGCCGAGGTCGAACAGCTTCTTCGCGTCTTCGGTCAGCACGTCCTGCTGCCAGGTGAAGGCGATGGTCTTGAGCAGTGCCCAGAGCGTGACCGGGTTGGCGAGGATGATGCGCTTCGAGAACGCGTACTCCATGAGGTTGGGGTCGGCCTCCATCGCGGCCGCGAGCAGCGGCTCGTTCGGGATGAACGCGATCGTAAAGTCGGGGCTGGCCGCGAGTCCGGTCCAGTAGGTCTTGGAGGCCAGGGCATCCACGTGGCTCTTCACCTGCTTGGCGTGCTGCAGCAGCAGGCGACCGCGCGCCGCCTCCTGGTCGCCGGTGGCGCTTGACGGGATCGCGCTCGCCTCGATGTACGAGTTGTACGGCACCTTGGCGTCGACGGGGATCGACTTGCCCCCCGGCAGGTTGATCACCATGTCGGGGCGCCGGGTGCCGCTCTCGGACTCGATCGTGGACTGCACCGTGAAATCGACGCGATTCACCAGACCGGCGGACTCGACCAGGGTGCGAAGCTGCGTCTCGCCCCACACGCCGCGGGTGGCATTGTTGCGCAGGGCGGACGCGAGCGACTCGGCCGTAGCCCGTAGCCGCTCCTCGGACTCGGTCGCGGTCTTCAGCTGCTGGCTGAGCTCGCCGTGCTGCTGCGAGCGCTGCGTCTCGAGCTCGGTGACCTTTTGCTGCATGTTCGACAGGGTCTCTTTCACGGGGGCCAGCGCCTGCAGCACCTTGCTCTCGTCGCGCTCCGCCTCGGCGCGCTTCTGCGCGTCCAGCCGTTCGCGCTCGAGCAGGTCGCGGTACTGCTGCTGCGCGACCGTCAACTGCTCGCGCAGCCCTGCCAGGGTCGCGTCGGCGGCGGCCAGCTGCGAGCTCACTTCGGCGCGGGCGGCGGCCTCCTGAGCGCGCAACTCGGCCAGCAACTGGGCGTGGCGTGCCTCCAGGATCGCGGGGTCGGCATCCGCTGAGGACGTCGCGCGACGCGAGGAGGCCAGCAAGCCGCTGATGACCGCGCCGAGCACGACACCGAGTGTCAGACCGAGCAGGAGGGAGACGATGGGATCCATGTCGTCAGTGTCGCAGCGGCATCCGACAGCGAGGCGACGAACCGCCGCCGCGCGACCGCTCCGAGCTCGAACTCAGCGACCGACCGCGTACCCCTGGGCTCCGCGCGGGTTGGCCGCCGCGAACACCAGCCCGGATGCCGGGTCGCGACCCACCATCGACAGGCGACCCTGCGTCCAGCCTCCGACCACCGACACCCGGTGACCGCGGATCACCAGCTCGGCCAGCACGTGCCGCCCGACCCGCCGCTCCACGACGAGTTCTCCCGGCGCCCAGACCCGCGGTTCGAACGACGACATGTGGGATGCCGTGTGCGACATCGGGGCGTCGATCGCCTGCTGCGGTGAGTAGCCGCCGACGATCCGGCGCAGCAGGTAAAGCAGCTGCCACTGGTCCTGCTGGTCGCCGCCGGGCGTGCCGAGGGTCTCCACCGGGAGGCCGTCGCGCAGCAGCAGCGTGGGCGACAGGGTGGTGCGCGGCCGGCGACCGGGGGCGAGGGCGGAGGGGGATGCGTCATCCAGCCACGTCATCTGCAGGCGGCTGCCGAGGCAGAAGCCGAGCTCCGGGATGTACGGAGAGGACTGCAGCCAGCCCCCCGACGGTGTCGCCGAGATCATGTTTCCGTGCCGGTCGACGACGTCGAGGTGGCAGGTGTCCCCGCGGCCGGCGCCGGCGCTCGCGAGGGCCTGCGCCACGGTGCCGTCCGGGACCGGGTTCTCGGCGGCGGGCGGGTCATCCTGCCGAGCGCGCGGCTCCTCGACCGTCGGCTCCCCCGAGCCCGCCAACCCGTCGCTCGCCTCGCCGATCCGCAGCGGAGGCAGCCACGGCTCGCGTCCGCCGGGCCGCCCCGGCCGGAACTCCGACGACGCGGTCTCGCCGATCAGGGCGGCGCGCTCGCGGGCGTACTCGGGGTCGAGCAGCTCGGTCAGCGGCACGGACTCGGCGCCCGCGGCATCCCCGTACCAGGCGTCGCGGTCGGCCAAGGCGAGCTTCAGCGCCTCGGCGATGGTGTGGATGCCGATTGCCGTCGAGGGGTCGAGTCGCGCGTCGGGAAAGGTGTCGAGGATCGCCAGCGCCTGCAGCAGTACCGGCCCCTGCCCCCACGGCCCGGTCTTCGCCAGGGTCGTGCCGCGGAACTCGAGGGTCACGGCGTCCTCCTCGAGCGGATCGAAGCCTGCGAGGTCGTCGGCCGTCAGAACGCCCGGCAGCTCGCGATCGAGGCTCGGCTGGTAGTGCGGCTCGGCCGCGAAGCGGGCGAGGGCGTCGGCGACGAAGCCGGTGCTCCAGGCATCCATCGCGGCGCGGATGCGGCCCTCGCGCGACTCGGCGCTCTGGCCGGCGTCGATCAGGGCCTCGAGCGTGCGGGCGTACGGCTCGTTGGTGACGAGCTCGCCGGGCCGCGGCATCCGGCCGTCGGGGACCCACTGGGCGGCCGAGGTGGGCCAGTGCTGCGAGAACAGCTCCTGCACGGCACCGATCGTGCGAACCGCCGAGGCGAGGATCGGATGCCCGATCCGCGCGTACCCGATGGCGAACGCGAGCACGTCGGCGAGCTCCCAGCTGCCGCGGGTCTCGAGCAGACGCAGCCACGAAGCCACCGCTCCCGGAACGGCGGCCGCGAGCACCCCGCTGCCGGGTATCTCGTCGAACCCGGCCTCGCGGTAGTGCTCGATCGTCGCTCCGGCGGGCGCGGTGCCCTGCCCCACGATGACACGCGGCGTGGGGTCGTCCGCCGTCGCGTAGATCGCGCAGAGGTCACCGCCCGGTCCGTTCAGGTGCGGCTCGACGACGTGCAGTACGAACGCGGCGGCGACCGCGGCGTCGAAGGCGTTGCCGTTGCGCTCGAGCACGGCCTGGGCCGTCGCGCTCGCGATCCAGTGGGTGGAGGCGGCCATGCCGAAGGTGCCCTGAAGGTCGGGGCGGGTGCGGAACTGGTCCGGCTGAGTGAACCCGGTCATCCGTCCAAACTACGCGCTGGGGGGCGAACCGGCGCCGAGATCCGCAGACGGTCAGGCGGCGTCGAGCCTCGCGCGCGCCCGTGCGGGCCGGCGGGGCCGGCGGGCGAGCACCGGGGCCGCGATCCGGGTGAGCGGATGCTGCACCAGCGCCGAGAGCCGTGCACCGCCCCGGCAGAGCGCCACGAACAGCCTCCGACCGCGCCGTGTGTGTGCGAGAAAACGGTGCAGCGGAACGGGGAATCGCTCGAGCACCGTCAGCATCGCGGCGCCGGCCACGAGGTCGGGAGCCAGCTCGCGCTCCACCGCCGCGACGTAGCCGACGAGCGCCAGATCGCGGGCGGCGAGGTCCCCGGTGCGGGCGGCGGCCGCCGCAGACGCCGCCGCGGCACCCGCCATCGCCCCGGAGCGCAGCGCGAACGAGATGCCCTCCCGTGTCCACGGCTCCAGCAGCCCGGCGGCCTCGCCAGCCACCAGCACCGGCCCGCGCCGGAGCGGTGAGGTGCGGGACCGCCAGCGGGTCAGGTGGCCGGATTCGCGCAGCCGCGTCGCGCCCGCGAGGCCGAGCTGGCGCAGCCAGAGCTCGAGGTACGCGCGCGTGGCGTCCGGCACTCCGGTGCGCTGGATGACGCCGATCGTGAGGGAGTCGTGCTTCGGAAAGAGCCACGCGTAGGCCCCGGCGTCCTTCCCCCAGTCGAATAGGGCGGTCGACGCCCACTCGTGGTCGATCGCCTCGACCTCCACCTCGAGTCCAAGGTCGGATCCCGCGAACTCCACGCCCACGTAACCGCTCGTCCGTCCGCTCGAGCCGTCGGCGCCGACCACCACTCGGGCGAGCAGCACCCCGTCGGATCCGTCGCCGCCCAACCGCAGCCGGATCCCCTCGGGCGCCTCCTCGAGCCCCCGCATCGCGGTCGCGTCCCGGAACTCCACACCCGCCGCGGCCGCCGCATCCACCAGCGCCTGATCGAAGCGCTCCCGCTGCACCATGGCGAGGAACGGCTCGTCGGCGTGCAGCATGACCCGGTCGCCGCCCTCGCGGCTCAGCCCGAACTCGGTGATGTCGGCCTCGAAGGTCGCGCGCGCCGCATTCGGCATCGCGCGCAGCGACCGCCCGGTGATGCCGCCGCCGCAGGTCTTATAGCGGGGGAACGCCGCCCGGTCGATCAGCAGTACGCGCGCACCCGCCTCCGCGGCGACACGGGCGGCCGTCGAGCCGGCGGGCCCGGCGCCGACCACGATGACGTCCCAGATGTCGAGGTCGGCGTCACTCATGCAGCGAGACTAACCCCGCCGTGCCGGGCGGGAACTCGGAGCGGCTCCTCAGCTCGCGGCAGCCGCGACGACCGGCACGGTCGCGCTCAGTCGAACGCCCGCCAAGCCGGACAGCTCGACCAGGTCGATCGCGCCCCAGCGGTCGGCCGCGTGGATCATTATCGCGGCGCAGGCCTCGGAATCGGCGACCGCGTCGTGGTGCACGAAGCTGTCGAAACCGGCGGCCATCGCTGCCAGCGGCAGGCGGTATGAGTCGAGCGTGTAGGTCTTGCGAGCCAGCTGCAGGCTGCACATGTAGGAATAGCTGGGCGTCGCGATTCCGGTAGCCGCGCAGGCCGCCTTGATGACGCCCATGTCGAAGCCCGCGTTGTGGGCGACCAGGATGTCGTTCTCGCAGAAGGCCATCAGGTCGACGAGCTGCTCCGGCCAGCTCGGGGCGCCCTCGACCATCTCGGGCGTGATCCCGTGGATGCGCACGTTCCAGTCGACGAAGTGGTCGTGCCCGAACGGCGGCTGGATGAACCACCCGATCCGGTCGACGACCTGGCCGTCGCGGACCTTCACCAGCCCGACCGAACACGCGCTGGCGGGTGAGCCGTTGGCCGTTTCGAAGTCGATGGCGGTGAAATCGAGGGGCACGTGCAGACTCTCGCACGGAGGTCCGACACAGCGGAAAGGCGCGCCGCTATCGCCGGTACGCTTGACCCCCGTGGCACTCACCATCGGCATCGTCGGACTGCCCAACGTCGGCAAGTCCACCCTCTTCAACGCGCTCACCAAGAACGACGTGCTCGCGGCGAACTACCCCTTCGCCACGATCGAGCCCAACGTCGGCATCGTGAACCTTCCGGATGCGCGGCTCACGCAGCTCGCCGAGCTCTTCTCCAGCGAGCGAATCGTGCCCGCGACGGTGAGCTTCGTCGACATCGCCGGGATTGTGAAAGGTGCGAGCGAGGGGGAGGGGCTCGGCAACCAGTTCCTCGCCAACATCCGCGAGGCCGACGCGATCGCCGAGGTCGTGCGGGGATTCGCCGACGGGGATGTCGTGCACGTCGCCGGTGAGGTGAACCCGGCATCCGACCTGGAGACCATCACGACCGAGCTCGCGCTTGCCGACCTGCAGACCCTCGAGAAGGCCATCCCGCGCCTCGAAAAGGAGGTGCGGATCAAGAAGGTCGAGCCGGCCGTGCTCGAGTCCGCGATCGCCGCGCAGGCCGCGCTCAACGCGGGCACCCCGCTGGTCGGCGACAAGAGGATCGACCTGCCCCTCCTCAAGGAGCTCGGACTGCTGAGCGCCAAGCCGATCATCTACGTCTTCAACGTCGATGAGGAGGTGCTTCGGGATCCCGTCCGCATGGCCGAACTCGCCGCGCTGGTCGTCCCCGCTCATGCCGTGTTCCTCGACGCGAAGATCGAGTCCGAGCTCAAGGACCTCGACCCGGCCGACGCCGCCGAGCTCTTGGAATCCACCGGCCAGACCGAGAGCGGCCTCGACCAGCTCGCCCGCATCGGCTTCGATACCCTCGGGCTGCAGACCTACCTGACGGCCGGTCCGAAGGAGTCGCGGGCCTGGACGATCCACCAGGGTGACAAGGCCCCGCAGGCCGCGGGCGTCATCCACACCGACTTCGAGCGCGGATTCATCAAGGCCGAGATCATCAGCTTCGCGGACCTCGTGGAGACCGGGTCGATCGCCGAGGCCCGCGCGAAGGGCAAGGCCCGCATCGAGGGCAAGGACTACGTGATGCACGACGGCGACGTGGTGGAGTTCCGCTTCAACGTCTAGCGGTAGGCGTCCCGGCGGTGAGAGATCGTGATGATCTCGATGACGAGCACCTCGTGGACGATTCGATAGATCACCCTGTACTCACCGCGGCGTGCCGAGTACAGCGGGAATAGGGGCGGCTTGAGTTGCTTTCCGACCCGCTGGGGGTTGTCGCGGAGTTCGCCCATCACGAAGTTCCACACCGCCGCGGCCACCTTCTCCGGTAGCTCTGTGGTGAGGGACCGCTTCGCTGATCGGGTGAAGCGCACCTCATAGGTCATCGAGGTCGCCGGCCGGCCCGACTTATCGCCGCAGCGACGTCGTCGGCGCTCTCGGACTCGCCGCGATCGAGTTCGCCGAGCGCGACGCCGAGCTCGGCGACCAGGTTCGCGTCGCCCAGAATCGCGACGGTTTCGATCAGCGCGTCGAAGTCGTCGACACCGAGCAGCACGGCAGCTCGGTTGCCGTTCCTGGTGACCTCGAATCGCTCGTGGGTCGATGAAGCGGACTCGATGAGTTGAGAGAAGCGGGCGCGAGCTTCCGCGACGGAGAGCGTCATCATGTACATGATTCTAGCTATCTAGCCGATGTAGTAGACGATGGCGCGATCGTCTGCGGCGACCCCCTCGACGAAACTCAGCGCACGAGGCAGGAAGGAGTTCACGTATTCGAAGTCTTGCTCCGATCGCTCGTCCCGCCACGCTCCGTCGAGCTGGAAGTGATCGTGCAGCTCTTCGACAGTCACCCGCGCGAGGTCGGCGACGATATCGCGCACACGCTCGGGCGCGACGGTGCCCTGGTGCGAGATCCAACCCTGCGAGGTGTGGGTGACGTCGCCCGCCACCAACTCCCTCGCGGGTAAATGATCACGTGAGTTCAGGATCGCCTGGAAGAAGCGCCAGCTCTTGTCGAGGTCCAGGTAGTCCGCCTTAGGTTCGCCATAGTCGGGATCCCGAGCGTGCGCGCGCACACCGCATGTCGAACACGGCCCCGCGCTGATGCGTCGGTAGTCATCGCGGTCGATCGACAGAGCCAAATAGCGGATTCCCATGGCACATGGTCGGACCGATCCGCCCGCGGCGAATGCCTTTCGTGCGCTGGTGTGGATCCCGCTCCTCGACCTCGTCGGGGAAGGACGGGAGCAAGGTGGGATACCGCGGTTGGGAGAGGCCTGGCCGGACCGAGCCCGCCACTCTCCTCCGGCAACCGATCCGCAGTTGATGCGGGAGGACCATGCGCCCGTGAAATCCAGCCTCGTGGCGGTCGGCCTCGGACTTTTCTCGTCAGCCTTCTTCGTGACCGATCCGTCTTCCATGTTCGACCAGAAGACTCCGCACGGAATCATTCACGGGCTGATCGGGGCCGTCGTCTTTACTTTCTTGCCGGTGACGTGCTTCGTTTTCGCGCGACGGCTGCTCCTCACCGGTCATCGCCGCGCTGCCCGCCTGACCATCTTCACCGCCATCGTGATGATCGTGGGGATCATGCTGCTCAAGCTGAGCGAGCTTCCCGAGGGCGTGCTCTTCGACGGGAAGGGGTTGGTGCAGCGGGTGCTGCTCGCACTGTTCATGGGCTGAACCGCTGCGATCGCGATCATCCAGACGCGTCGGAGTCGGGAGTGACCCCCGGGGCAGCTGAGACGGGATGCGTACGAGAGGTGCCGTTTGGGGCTTCCGAGATTCCCGAAGGCCCATGTGGCACCGTTCGTGCTGATCTCGCGACGCTCCGAACGAACGCGACAGCCCGGCCCTACCGGTGCTTCAGCTGCTTTTTCACCGCGCGCTCCGCGAGCACGCTGACGTAGTCGTGGATCGGTCGATCCTTCAGCAGGTCGACCTGCGCGCGCACGAGGGTCTCGACCGAGCCGGAGTCACGATCCGGGAACTTCCGCACCAGGCTCTCGGTCACTTGTCGCACGACTTCATCGGGATCGAACTCGGTGGCCATGCGGTGCACCCTACGCGGCGAAGGTGAACTCGCCGGCCCCGCGCCCGGCCCCGCATCGGGCGGCGAGCCCGCCTGCTGCTTCGCCAGATCGATCTCCAGCAGCGGGAACAGTGTCGGCGCAGGCGGTCCCGGTGACGAGGTTCTCCCAGATAGCGAACACCTCGACCTTGATCTCGCCGGGCCGGTCTGCATTCTCCAGCCGGGTCTGGATGTACAGGGGCGTGACATCCCGGACGATCGCGTGCAGCTGCGCGACGATTGGCGGCATCGGCTGTGTGTCGTCGTCGAAGTGGGAGTCCAAGGTCTCCCAGACGGGATCGGATGCGCGCAGCGCGGTCTCGAGCTTGCTCATCTTCTGCCTCCCAGGTCGATTCGTCATCATCCGGCGAGCGATCGGGGATTGCCGCGGGTTCCATGCTGACTCACAAGCGGCGGGTGCTCGTAGGATTTCGACATGGAGCGTGGGGCATGGAGCATCTGATTGTCGTCGTCGGTGAATCCGGCGCCTCATGATGGATGCCGCAGCGCTCGCACGGGCCGCCATCGTCGCCGCGATCACCGAGCTGAGTTCCTTCGCGGCGCAGACGGAGACGCTCGCCGAGTACCGCCCGGCGCACCGCACGCTGCTCATCCCGCGCCGTGCGCGCTTCGTGACGCGCGGCCCGGTGTGGCGACTCGGCGTGCTGCTGCTCGCCGCCGACGGTGCGCTCTTCGCGACCGGATCGGTCACCCGGGCGCGGGACCCGAAGCATCCGAACTACACCTCGGTCTCGGGCGAGGAGAGACGAGAACTGCGCGAGGCGGCCAGTCGGGCTGGGTTCGGCATGCGCGACACCGTCAACTTCGACGCCAAGCCGTTGCCGTTCGACGAGACGCTGGGGACGGTCGGGCCGCTGCTAGTCCGGAGCGGCGATCACGGGGACGAGCTGACGGTCAGCTGGAACGGCAGCCGCACCGCCGACTCGCTCCGCCCCTTCGCCGGCTACCTGCGGGAGCGCGTCGAGCTGGCGGCCCGTCCGCCAGATGGCGCCGGGGAGACCGCACGCTGATCCGACGCGGCCGGACGTAGGCTCGCAGCGGCATCACAACATCCGATCACAACATCCGATCACGACACCCGATCACGACCGCGGAGGAGCACCGATGACCGAGCACGAGCTTCACGGAATGTGGGTGTCCGCCCGCTGGCACATCATCGCGTCGCAGCTGGCGCCGACCCTGTTGCTCGCAGCTGCCGTCGGATTCGTCATGGCGGGTGTCGGACACCTGCCGACGCCGATCCGACTCGCCCTCGCACTGATCCTGCTAGCCGGTGGTGTGCTCGGATTCGCGGCGCAATACTCGGCGGGTAACGAGATGAAGGCCATCGCCGCCGACCTGGAGGCGCTGTCGTCATCATCGGCCGTCACCGCCCGCATCGTTCGCAACGCGCGGTGGACCAATCTGGTCACGAGTGTCGGGCCGACGATCTTCGGGCTCATCTACGTCGCTCTGCTCTGGGCGATCTTCGCCCCGCCGAGCGCGGGCGGGATGCAATAGGCGTCAGTCTTCGGCAGGCTTCAGTCTCCGGCGCCGACACGATCGAGCAGCTCGCGCAGGGTGCGGCGCTCGGCGGCGCTGAGGGGGGCGAAGGAGGTGTCCAGCATCCGGTCGCCGACGGCGTTGCCCGCCTCGAGCATCGCGTCGCCGGCGGGCGTCAGCCGGTGCGCGAGCTTGCGTCCCTCGCCCGGGAAGCGCGTGATCAGCCCCTGTGCCTCGAGCCGATTCGCCAGGGTGCCGAATGACTGGTCGCTCTGGAACGTCTTCACGGCCAGCCAGTGGGCCGACGACCCGGGGTGGCGTGCGATCTCTCCCAGAGCGAACCACTGCGGGAAGGTGGTTCCGATCGCCGCCAGCCCGCGGTCGAGCGCTCCGCGTCGGCGGGACTGGGCCGCCCAGAGGGCCCGCCCGAGCTGCTCGAGTTTCGTGCCCATGTCGGAACAGTATCGCAACTTGTGTATATAAGTACATTGATATACCGTGACGGCATGCACACAGACACGCTCACGCTGACGTCCGACCTCGTCCTGACCATCGCCGAAGGCGGCGCGCTCGGCGGCCCGACCGTGCTCGTCCTTCACGGCGGAGGCGGCCCGTTCACCGTCGCCCCGATCGCCGCGCGCTACGAGCCGACCTCGCATGTGCTGCTGCCGACGCATCCGGGCTGGGACGACACGCCGCGCCCCGATGACGTCGCCGACATCCCGGCCCTCGCCGCGATCTACCTGCGGCTGCTCGCCGACCGCGACCTCCGCGACGTGCTGGTCATCGGCTCCTCGCTGGGCGGCTGGATCGCCGCGGAGATGGCCGCGAGCGACACGGAGCACCGCATCGGCCGGCTCGTGATCGTCGACGGTGCGGGCATCGACGTGCCGGAGCATCCGGTCGTGAACTTCTTTGGCCTCACTCCGCGGCAGATCGCCGAGCACTCCTGGCACGACCCGGAGCGCGGCTTCGTCGACCCCGCCACTCTCCCGCCGGAGCGCGTCGCGGCGCAGCGGGCCAACATGCACACCATGGGTGTGTACACCTCGGCGAACGGGATGCACGACCCGGCACTGCAGGCGCGACTCCGCGAGGTCGAAATCCCGGTGCTCGTCGTCTGGGGCGCGAGCGACCGCGTCTTCACGCCCGGCTACGGGCGGGCATACGCCGACGAGTTCCCGAACGCGCGCTTCGAGTTGATCGCCGAGGCGGGCCACTTGCCACAGCTCGAGCAGCCCGCCGCGACGTTCGCCGCGATCGACGGATGGCGTGACGCGGGGAGCTGAGTGGGAGTGAGCAGGGGATCGGCCGGGCGTCGGATCTCGCGGCTACGCTAAGCCCATGAGCGCAGCATCCTGGTGGCCGCATCTCGACACCGACACGCAGGCCTGGTTGAAGCACCACCACAACGAGGCCCTGACCGAGGAGGTGCTCGACGCCGTGATCGCGGCCGGGGGCGAACCCGAGGGGGAGTTCACCCCGGGAACCGGTCAGCAGGCGCCCGATCGCTACGACCTGAGCCAGGATGACTGGCACTGGATCCGCGACAGCGCCTGAGACGAAGCGGAGTCGGCGATGAGTGATCAGTCGGGGGCGGGTGCGGTGATCGAGCTGCCGATGTTCCCGCTCGGCTCGGTGCTCTTCCCATCGATGCCTTTGGCGCTCCGAGTATTCGAGGAGCGCTACCTCGCGATGCTGGCGAGCGTGCTGCAGGACGAGCCCTCCGAGTTTGGTGTGGTGCTGATCGAGCGCGGCCAGGAGGTAGGCGGAGGCGAGCACCGCTTCGATGTCGGCACGATCGCTCGCATCTCGCAGCTCGAGAGCGCCGAGGGCTTCATCGCCCTGATCGCGCGCGGCACCCGGCGCTTCCGTGTCGTCGAGTGGCTTCCGGACGACCCGTACCCCCGGGCGCTCGTCACCGAGATCGACGAACTCGACTGGGACGACAGTCTCGAACCGACGCGTGACCGGGTCGAGCTGGCCGTGCGTCGCTCGCTCGCGGTCGGTGCCGAGTTCGGCGAGGTGCAGTACTCTGCGACGGTCGAGCTCGAAGACGATCCGGTGGATGCCGCCTGGCAGCTCGCCGCGATCGCCCCCCTGAGCGAGATGGACCAGATCCAGCTGCTGCGCTCCACCTCGCTGCCCGGTCTGTTTAACGAACTCGAAGACCTGGCGTCCACCGCCGCCATCGCGATGAGCGAGGGATCGTACGACCCCCACGAGGACGGCGAAGACCCTTTCTCGTGACCTTCCCCGGCGTCCGCCCGACGAACACGCCCGACGAGCACCCCCGACGTCGCATGCTGGACGACGGCCGGAGATCGACCGGGATTCCCTGAAGGCCTTCGTCGTCACGCGCCACCCGGAGCGGCCTACGGAAGTAGAGTACCCCTCGACTTCTCGCGCGTCACGCATCGGAAACAGCCGGTTGCTAGGCTGACGACACAATCGAAGACAGGGCCGCACGCGATGCGGGAGAGCCGGATGCTGCGCCACGCGCGCCGCACGCCGGCACCGAAGGAGCAAGCCTCCCCGCCAATCTCTCAGGTACGTGTACCGCATCGACCAGGCCACTCTGAAAAGAGCTCCCACCCGGAGCCGCCCACGGTGAAAACTGGCAGTGTCGACTCACGATGCCGCGAGTGAAGCTCTCAGGCACCATGACAGAGGGGGAGTTCACCGCAGCCACGACCGCGCCCCGGCGCCCGGCACAGAAGAGAACTCGCCACCATGTCCGATATCGATTCCGACTCAGAGCGGCAGACTCCTGCGCCGTCGACTCAGCCTGACCCCGGCACGCCCGAGGCCGCGGATGCGCCCTTCGACGAACTGCTGAGCCCGCTGCACGAGCTGCACGTCGAGGCGGGTGCCTCGTTCACCGACTTCGCCGGCTGGCAGATGCCGATGCGGTACAGCTCAGACCTCGCCGAGCACCACGCCGTCCGCACCGGCGGGGGGCTCTTCGACCTCAGCCACATGGGCGAAATCCTCGTCGTCGGTCCGGAGGCCGCGCAGGCGCTCGACTATGCGCTCGCGGGCAAGCTGAGCGCGATCGTCGAGGGGCAGGCGAAGTACACGCTGCTGCTGGCGCGCGACGGCGGCATCCTGGATGACCTGGTGGTCTATCGCACGGGCAAGGACCGCTACCTGGTGGTCGCCAATGCCAGCAACCGCGAGCTCGTCGCCCGGGAGCTGCGCGACCGCTGCTCGATCTTCGACTGCCTCGTCGAGGACGAGTCCGACGAGATTGCCCTGATCGCCATGCAGGGTCCGATCGCCGAGGAGGTGCTGCGCAACGTCGAGGGCTTCGACGTGCCCCTGGTAGATGGCCGCGGTCTCGACGGCCTGAAGTACTACCGCGCCATTCCGGCCGACTTCCGCGGCCACAACGTTCTTGTCGCCCGCACCGGCTACACCGGGGAGGATGGATTCGAGTTCTACCTCGGACCGGTCGCCGCCGCCGAGCTCTGGGTCGCGCTGCTCGAGACCGGGGGAGGATCCGGTCTGGTGCCCGCCGGCCTCGCCGCCCGCGACACTCTGCGTCTCGAGGCCGGGATGCCGCTCTACGGGCACGAGCTGGACGCCGACACCTTTCCCGAGCAGGCCGGTCTTGCCAAGGTCGTCGCGCTCTCGAAAGAGGGCGACTTCGTCGGTCGCGCCGCGATCGAGGAGGGCCCGTCCTCCGATGCCCGCGTACTCGTCGGGCTGACGGCCGAGGGCAAGCGCGCCGGTCGCGCCGGCTACTCGATCGTGCTGCCCGACAGCGCGCACGTCGTCGGGGTCGTGACCTCCGGGGCGCTGTCGCCGACACTCGGCGTCCCCGTCGCGCTTGCCTACGTCGACCCGGACTACGCCGCGGTCGGCACGCTGCTTCACCTGGATGTCCGCGGCACGCGCGTGCCGGCATCCGTCGTCGCCCTGCCGTTCTATTCGAGGAAGAAGTGACCATGACCGAGCCCGCCGCCGACCTCCACTACACCGCCGACCACGAGTGGATCGCCGTCGACGGCGACGTCGCCACGGTGGGTATCACCGCGTACGCGGCCGACAAGCTGGGCGACGTCGTCTACGTCGACCTGCCGAAGGTCGGCGCGACCGTGAGTGCGAGCACCGTGATCGGCGAGATCGAGTCGACGAAGTCGGTCGGCGAGCTGTTCGCCCCCGTCGCTGGCGAGGTCATCGAGATCAACCAGGCGGTCGTCGACCAGCCCGACCTTGTCAACGCGGACCCCTTCGGCGACGCCTGGATGATCAAGGTCCGCTTCACCGAGCTGCCCACGCTGCTTACCGCGGCCGAGTACGCCGCCCTCACCGACTAACCGCTTTCCCCAAAGGACTTCTTCCCCCACATGACAGACCAGTTCGCCGACCGTCACATCGGCACGGATTCCGTGGCGCAGCTCGCCATGCTCGAGGCCGTCGGCTACGACAGCATCGATGCCCTGATGGATGCTGCGGTCCCGACCGCGATTCGCCAGGCCGAGCTGCCCAGCACCATCCCGGCCCCCGCGACCGAGCGCGAAACGCTCGCGGAGCTCCGCGCGCTCGCCGACGCCAACACGGTGCGCCGCTCGATGATCGGGCTCGGCTACTACGGCACGATCACGCCCGCGGTCATCCAGCGGAATGTGCTCGAGAACCCGAGTTGGTACACGGCGTACACGCCGTACCAGCCCGAGATCTCGCAGGGCCGCCTCGAGGCCCTCATCAATTTCCAGACCATGGTGACCGACCTCACGGGGCTCCACACGGCGAACGCCTCGATGCTTGACGAAGGCACCGCGGTGGTCGAGGGGATGCTGCTGGCGCGCCGCGCATCCGGCTCCATCTCGAACGTCTTCGTGATTGATGCGGACCTGTTCCCGCAGACCAAGGCGCTGCTTCGCGGTCGGGCCGAGCCGGTCGGCATCGAGCTCGTCGAACTCGAACTCGCGTCGATCTCGACGGGCTCGATCCCCGAGAGCTTCGGCGTCGCCATCCAGTACCCGGGAGCATCGGGGCGGCTCTGGGATCCGGCGGCCGTCGTCGAGGCCGCTCACGCGCACGGCGGGCTGGCGGTCGTCGCCGCCGATCTGCTCGCGCTCACCCTCGTCACCGCGCCCGGTGAGTTCGGCGCGGACGTCGCGGTCGGCACCACGCAGCGCTTCGGCGTCCCAATGGGCTTCGGGGGGCCGCACGCCGGCTACATGGCCGTGCGCGCCGGCCTGGAGCGGCAGCTCCCCGGGCGCCTGGTCGGCGTCTCGCAGGATGCCGACGGCTACCCCGCGTACCGGCTCTCGTTGCAGACGCGCGAGCAGCACATCCGCCGCGAGAAGGCCACGAGCAACATCTGCACCGCACAGGTGCTGCTGGCCGTGATGGCCTCGATGTACGCGGTCTACCACGGCCCGGGCGGGCTGACTCGGATCGCGCGCGAGGTCGCGCAGAAGGCTGCCGGCTACGCCGCCAAACTGGTCGCCGCGGGCGTCCAGGTCGAGCACGCCAATTTCTTCGACACACTCACCGTGCACATCCCTAGACGCGCCGACCTGATCGTGCGGGCGGCGCGGGAGCGCGGCATCCTGCTGCATCTCGTGGATGCCGACCGGGTCTCGTTCAGCTTCGACGAGGTGACGGCCGAGCGCACGACCAGCGGGGCCATCCCGCAGATCGAGGCCGACCTGGATGCGGTCTTCGGGCTGTCAGGCGCTGCCCCGACAACCGACGCCGCGATCCCGCGCGAGGTGCGCCGCACCAGCGACTTCCTCACGCATCCGGTCTTCACCACGCACCACAGCGAGACCGCGATGATGCGCTACCTCAAGTACCTCGCCGACAAGGACTACGCGCTCGACCGCGGCATGATCCCGCTCGGCTCGTGCACGATGAAGCTGAACGCCGCCACCGAGATGACCGCGGTCACCTGGCCCGAGTTCGCGAACATCCACCCCTTCGCGCCGGGCGCCGACGTCGAGGGCTACCTCGTGATGATCTCGCACCTCGAGACCTGGCTCGCCGAGGTCACCGGGTACGACACGGTCTCGCTGCAGCCCAACGCCGGAAGCCAGGGCGAACTCGCCGGGCTGCTCGCGATCCGCGGGTACCACCGTTCACGCGGCGACGTTCACCGCACCACCTGCCTGATCCCGTCGAGCGCCCACGGCACGAACGCTGCCAGCGCGGTGCTGGCCGGGATGAAAGTCGTCGTGGTCGCGTGCGACGAGCTTGGCAACGTCGACCTCGACGACCTGCACGCGAAGGTCGCCGAGCACGCCGACGACCTCGCCGCGCTGATGATCACCTACCCGAGCACGCACGGCGTGTACGAGCACGAGATCCGCGCGATCACGGACGCCGTGCACGACGCGGGCGGGCAGGTCTACGTCGACGGCGCCAACCTCAACGCGCTGCTCGGCTACGCGCGCTTCGGCGACTTCGGCGGCGACGTCAGCCACCTCAACCTGCACAAGACCTTCTGCATCCCGCACGGCGGGGGTGGTCCGGGCGTCGGCCCGGTCGCAGCGAAGGCCCACCTCGCGCCGTATTTGCCCGGGCATCCGATGGCGCAAGTCGCGCAGCATCCGGCCTTCGACCTGACGACCGGAGCGGCGGGGGAGCACGAGCACCTTGGAGCGCCCGTCTCAGCCGCGCCGTACGGGTCGCCGTCGATCCTGCCGATCAGCTGGGCCTACGTGCGCATGATGGGCGCCGACGGTCTGCGCCGCGCCACCGGAGCCGCCGTGCTCTCGGCCAACTACATCGCGGCGCGCCTGCGCGAGCACTTCCCGGTGCTCTACGCGGGCGACAACGGGCTGGTGGCGCACGAGTGCGTCCTCGATCTGCGCCCGCTGCGCGACGCGACCGGCGTGACCGTGGACGACGTGGCCAAGCGGCTCATCGACTTCGGCCTCCACTCGCCGACGATGTCGTTCCCGGTGGCCGGCACCCTCATGGTGGAGCCGACCGAGTCCGAGGACCTCGGCGAGCTCGACCGCTTCGTGGCGGCGATGATCGCGATCAAGGCCGAGGCGGATGCCGTGGCATCCGGCGTCTGGCCGGCCGACGACAACCCGCTGGTGCACGCGCCGCACACGGCCGCCTCGGCGATCGTCGGCGAGTGGACGCACGCGTACACGCGCGAGCAGGCGGTCTACCCGATCGCCGGACTCGTGCACCGCAAGTACTGGCCCCCGGTGCGCCGCATCGACCAGGCGTACGGCGACCGCAACCTGATGTGCGAGTGCCCGCCGATTTCGGCGTTCGCGTAGCGAACCGTCCTCCTCCGTGAGAGTACGTAGATCTGCGTACTCTCACGGGCGAGAGCAGCCCGGAACGCGTACTTTCGGGAGCTGATCAGCCGCTGACCGCAGCGACCGCGTCGGTGGAAAGCAGAGCCACCCCGCTGACCGATGCGACCGCGCTCGTATCGATCAGCGGCATGCGTGCCGCAGAAGCGGCGGCGCGCTAAAACGACGGCGGTGCGAACGCGAACGCGTGGCCGGACGGAGCCGGGAACAGGCGCAGGATCTGCTCCTTGATCTCGGCGGCGCGTCGATAGGTGAATCCGAGCATCGCCACGTGCTTCCAGCGCACGACATTGTCGGTGTCGATGATGAACACCGACCGCCGCAGGATACTGCCGAGAGCGACCCCGTACGCCTTGCCGACACCGTCGCGGTGATCGGCGAGCAGCGGGAAGGTCAGCCCGTTCTTGAGAGCGAACTCCTCGTGGCTCTCGACGCCCTGCAGGCTGATGCCCCAGACCTCGGCGCCGAGGTCTTCGAAGCCGGCGAAGTCGTCCTGGTAGCTGCACATCTGCTCCGTGCAGACCTTGCTCTGGTCGAGGGGATAGAACGCGAGCACCACGGGACCGTCGCGCCGGGCATCCAGCGAATACTCCGCGTGTTCGAAACGACCGTTGACCATCCGCATGCCGGGTAGACGGAACTGCGGTGCATGATCACCGACCTTGAGTGCCCCCATGAACGTCAGCATATCCGCAGATGGGTGCGGGGACGACGGATCTGTCTACCGTGCCGCGCCGACCGGGTTCGGCGTTCGGGACGCCCGCGATCCGCTTCGCACGACGACGACGACGGCGGTGGCGATCACGAGCACTAGCATCAGCCCGGCGGTGACGACAGTCAGCTCGACGTCGACGAGCACGTTGAACATCACCAGGCACGCGAGGAACACTGCCAGGGAGCGCTGCGCGATCGCGAGAACCAGTCCCAGCACGGCCATCATCAGCAGCGGGATGGCGTAGTAGCGAGCGAGCACCGGATCGGTGAAGAGCCGGATGGCGCACACCATCAGAGGCACGAGCCAGACCGCGTCGACCCGGCGCCGGGTGAGCCAAGCGGTGACCGCTCCGCCGCCCAGCGCCAGCACGCCCTGGGTGAGCCGCAGCGGCCACGGGAACGTCGTCTCGTCGGGGAACAGCAGATGCGCGAGCGTGTTGTCGTAGATCGGCCACGAGAACGAGAACATGTGGAACGGTCCGAGCAGGGCGAAGGGCGCGAACAGCACGAGGAGCGCCGTGATGCCGCCGAGCGCCGAGCGCACGACGGTGCGGAGGTCGATGCGCGGGGCGAGCAGCAGGACCGGCAGGCCGAGTAGACCCCACAGCTCCCAGCCCGTGGTGGCGGCCAGCACCACGGCAGCCGCGAACGCCGAGCCGCGACGGGCGAGCATGGCGGCCACGATCCACATGAGGGGGACGATGCACTCGGCGGGGTGCCCGACCGAGATCGCCTGTGCCGTCTGACCGCTGATCGCCGTGATAAGCGCGGGGACGACGGCCAAGGGCACGCTCCACGTCGGCGTCAGGGGGCGCAGCAGCCGCTCCGCGAGCCAGGCGAACGCGATCGACAGCAGCGTGGCGACGACGATGCCGAACACGATCCAGCCGAGCGGGCTCTGGACGCCGAGGAGGAACGGGACGCCCCAGAACAGCAGCTCGAGCGGCCCGGCCTGGATGATCGGATTGTCGAAGACGCTCGCCCAGTGCCCGGTCAGGATCTGGGCGCCCGCCGGTCCGAACAGCTCGAAGTCGACCGGCGGTCCGACCGTCGGCGTCGCGACCACGGCGTTGGCGACGACCGCCAGAGCGGTCAGCACGACGAGTCCGACGGTGATCGGTCGACGCCAGCGGGCCGGGACCACGGGAAGTCGCAGCCGAGTCGTCATCCGCTCATTGTGGCCGACCGGCGATCCGCTACTTGGATGCCGCCCCGAAGAGCCCCGGGAACGTCGCGATTGCCCAGCCGTAGCCGACGAAGATCGCGGCGTCGATGACGACGTGCGCGATCACGAAGGGGAGCACCCGTTTTGTGCGCGTGTAGAGAAATCCGAACAGCATCCCCATCAGGAAGTTGCCGAGGAAGGCTCCGAAGCCCTGGTACAGGTGGTAGCTGCCGCGCAGGATCGCCGCGGCCACGATGATCCGCCAGCGACCCCAGCCGAGCCGGTCCAGGCGCTCGAAGAGGTAGCCCAGGATGATGATCTCCTCCTGGAGTCCGGCCCGCAGCGCCGACAGCAGGAGCACGGGGACGGTCCACCAGTGCGCGCCGAGAGCCGCTGCATCCACGGTCACATTGACGTTCAGAGCCTTTGCGGCCAGGTAGATGCCGATGCCTGGAATCCCGATGACGAGGGCGAGAACGACCCCGCGCCATGCGTCGTCGAACGGTCGCCGCCCGTCGATGCCCAGCCGGGACAGGTGCGGGGCGGCGCTGCTCCAGAGCAGGAAGCAGACCAGCAGCACCGGCGCCACGTCGAACACGAGGGCGAGCAGGTTGTAGATCAGGTTGAACGGGTCGCGGTCGCTGAGATCGGTATTGATGTGCGCGGTTTGAGCGGAGAGCTTCGTTGGCGCGGTCAGGTAGTACCAGAGCTTCACGATCGCGTAAACGGCGTACTGCCCGAGGGATAGCGAGAGCACGATCGCGATCTCCCACCCGAGGCGAGCGCGTGACGCGGTCGACGGGACATCGGGATTGGAGGATGTCGACAAACCCGATCCGCTCACGGAATCGATGCTACGCGTCGGCGCCCGTCGAGCGTGTTCGGCAAGAATTCATCGAGCACCCAGCGATACGCGCAGGATTCTCGCGATGAACGCGGCGATCGTGCACAAGATGAGCGTGCACGCAACAATCCGCAGACCTCATTTCCGCCGCGTAACGATTCCTCTCACAGTTTTGCGCAATCGTGACCCTCTCTTTAGGGTCTAGGTATCCAGCACGGTTGCGGGGGACACCTCTGCGCCGTCACATCTTGCACAGGAGGAACATTGAAACTCACACGGGTTTCTCTCGTGGCGATTGTCGCCGCGGGAGCCTTGGCCTTGGCGGGCTGCGCCGCCGGCGGAGGCTCCGAGATTCAGACGGGCACCACTCTCACAGCAGTTGAGAACTCGCCCTTCACCTCGGCGAACGGTGGCACCGCCGACGGCAACACGACGTACAACAACAACATCAACTACATGACGTCCTCGGGGTGGAACTACTACGACAACACCCCGAAGCTCGTCAAGAACACCAAGTTCGGCACGTACACGGTCGTCAGCAAGAGCCCGCTGACCATCAAGTACACGATCACCGACGGTGTGAAGTGGTCGGATGGCACCCCCGTCGATGCCTCGGACATGCTGCTCGCCTGGGCCGCCAACATCACCAAGTACAACGACGCCAAGGGCAAGGTCAACTTCACGTCGGCAGCTGCCGGTGGCGGACTGGACCTGGTGACCGCCGTGCCGAAGATCTCCGACAGCAAGAAGTCGCTGACCCTCGTGTACTCGAAGGACTTCGTCGACTGGGAGACCGCGTTCGCGGTCGGCATGCCCGCGCACATCGTCTACGAGGAGGCCTTCCCGAAGGTCACCGACGCCACCAAGGCGAAGGACGCGCTCGTCAAGGCGATCCAGGGAGACGACGCCGTAGCGCTGGTCAAGCTCGCGAAGGTCTGGGGCAGCAGCTTCAACATGACCTCGACGCCGACCGACAAGAAGCTCCTCGTCTCCAACGGACCGTACGTGATCAGCAAGCTCGTCAAGGATCAGTACATCACCCTGACCGCGAACAAGGACTACAGCTGGGGCCCGTTGCCCAAGCTGTCCAAGATCACCGTCCGCTTCATCCAGGACCCCACCGCTCAGGTGCAGGCCCTGCAGAACGGCGAAGTGAGCATCATTTCCGGACAGGCGACGGCTGACACCGTAGCGGCGCTGAAGGGTCTGAGCGGTGTCACCACCACGACGACCTCAACGTCCACCTACGAGCACGTCGACCTGACGTTCAACAACGGTGGTCCGTTCGACCCGGCGACGTACGGTGGCGACGCGACCAAGGCTCTCGAGGTCCGCGAAGCGTTCCTGAAGACCATCCCGCGTCAGGACATCATCGACAAGCTGATCAAGCCGATCAGCGACACGGCCAAGCTCGACGACTCGCAGACCATCCTCCCGGGTGCCGCAGGCTACGACGAGTCGGTCAAGGCCAACGGTTCGGCGGACTACGCCAAGGTCGACATCGAGGGTGCCAAGGCGCTCCTCGCCAAGGCCGGCGTCACGAGCCCGAGCGTCAAGTTCATGTACGGCAAGAGCAACACCCGCCGTGCGAGCGAGTTCGCCCTGATCCAGGCTTCGGCCAAGCAGGCGGGCTTCAACGTCATCGATGCCGGTGACGACACCTGGGGCCAGAAGCTCGGAGACGGCACGTATGACGCCGTTCTCTTCGCCTGGCAGTTCACCTCGCTGGCGGTGACGGGTACTCAGACCCAGATCCAGACGGGTGGCGGTAACAACTTCAACGGCTACGCCAACAAGAGCGTGGATACCGCGTTTACCACGCTGACGGGCGAGTACGACGCCTCGAAGCAGCAGGCGCTCCTCGCCCAGATCGATAAGAGTCTGTGGACGGACGCCTACGGTGTGACGATCTTCCAGTTCCCGGAGGTCACGGCCTTCTCGGACAAGGTGAAGAACGTTTCGGACAACCCGCTTTCTCCGAGCGTGTTCTGGAACTTCTTCGACTGGACGTCCAGCACCAAGAAGTAGCTCGCGACCCGTACGGGTCTCACCGGACGCCGGGGGCGAACAGCCCCCGGCGTCCTCGCGAGAGGCACGAGCTCTTGCTCTCACTGTTGGGAAAAGCAATGATCGTCACACACCCCCGCCGATCCTCACGGATCACCCTCGGGACCCCAGAAGAACGTTGAGTCGATGCTGACCTTCCTGTCCCGCCGCCTCCTTGCGTCGCTTCTGGTGCTGCTCGCGGCTTCCTACGTCGTCTACATCCTGTCCGCCAATGCCGGCGACCCGCTCGACGATCTCCGCACCACCACCGCCAAGAACAAAGAAGAACTGATCCAGCAGCGGATCGCCCTGCTCCACCTCGATGTCCCCGCGCCGCTTCGTTACTTCATCTGGCTCGGCGGCGTGCTCAAGGTCTTCATCGGCCAGTTCGATCTGGGCAAGTCGCGCAGCGGCCAGAACGTCACCGACATGCTTGCATCGGCGGTCGGCGTCACGGTCCAGCTGCTGATCACGGCGACCCTGCTGGCGATCATCTTCGGCATTCTGATCGGCATCACCACCGCCCTGCGCCAGTACAGCGGGTACGACTACACAGTCACCACGCTGTCGTTCCTGTTCTTCTCACTTCCCTCGTTCTTCGTGGCCGTCATCCTCAAGCAGTACGTCGGCATCGGCTTCAACAACTTCCTCCAAGCCCCGGGATTTCCGTGGTGGGTGATCCTGCTCGCGGCGCTGATCGCCGGCGCGGTGTGGCAGGGCATTCTCGGCGGAAATGCGCGACGAAGGCTCATCACCGCGGCGATCGCGGGCGGCGCGACGGCGGTGGTAATGACGTATGTCAGCCTCACCGTCTGGTTCAGCAATCCGTCGCTGGGTATCGCGATGCTCGCGGTGCTGGGCGTCGGTGTGGCCTTCCTGGTGACGACCCTCACCTCGGGACTCGCCAACCGCAAGTCGCTGTACACGGGCCTCACCGTGGTGGCGATCGGCCTGGCGGTCTACTACCCGTTCAACCTCATCTCGGACTACCTGACCATCTGGTCGGTGATCGGCTTGGCGGTTCTCACTGTCGCCGTCGGCCTCCTCGTCGGGTATCTGTGGGGGGGAACGGATCGCGGTGTCTCCGCACGGACAGGTGCGCTGACGGCGTTCCTCGTCGGATTCCTGATCGTCGTCGACCGGCTGATGCGCTCGTGGAACAACTACGCCACCAGCGACATCATCAACGGCCGCCCGATCGGAACCGTGGGGTCGGGCACGCCGAACCTCAGCGACGTCACCACGAACTTCTGGATCGAGAGCGTCGACAGCTTCACCCACCTGCTGCTGCCGACGATGTCGCTCGTCCTGATCTCGCTCGCGGCGTACAGCCGCTACTCGCGGGCGAGCCTGCTCGACGTGCTCAATCAGGACTACATCAGGACCGCACGGGCCAAGGGTCTGAACGAACGCACCGTGATCATGCGGCACGCGTTCCGCAACGCCCTCATCCCGATCACGACGATCGTCGCGTTCGACTTCGGCGGACTGGTCGGAGGTGCGATCATCACCGAGATCATCTTCGCCTGGTCGGGGATGGGCAAGCTGTTCAACGACGCCCTTCGTCTCGTCGACGTCAACCCGCTGATGGGCTTCTTCCTCGTCACCGGCTCTGTCGCCGTGCTCTTCAATCTCCTCGCCGATCTCAGTTACACGGCGCTTGACCCACGGATCCGGGTGACAGTATGACCATCCCACTGAGCCCGCAACCGCCGCTCAACGAGGGGGAGGGCGACGCAGACCGCGACACCCTCAGCGACGACACCATCCTGAAGGATCCGGTGGGCGAGAAGTCCGAGAACTCCATCGAGCTCAAAGAGATCGAGGGCCTCAGCCAGGGTCGGATCGTCATCCGCCGCTTCTTCCGGCACCGCGGCGCTCTCATTTCGATGATCGTGCTCGTGGCGGTCATCGTGGTGGCCTTCACCTCAGAGGGCATCGATGCCCTCGGGATCAAGATCCCGGGATGGTGGAAGTACAACTACGACTTCATCGGCAGCGTCGTGAACGGCGGCCATCCCACTCTGAGCGTCGTGCCGGAGTGGTTGGGCGGCCAGGGGATCCGCTGGGGCGATCACCCCTTCGGTCAGGACGAGATCGGGCACGACACCTTCGCCCAGGTCATGCGCGGCACGCAGTCGTCGCTGATGATCGTGTTCGTCGTTGGCATCGTCTCGACATTCATCGGCGTCGTCGTCGGCGCGGTGAGCGGCTTCTTCCGTGGCGCCATCGACACCATCCTGATGCGCATCACCGACGTCTTCATCATCATCCCGCTGCTCGTGCTGACCGCGGTCCTCGGGCGCACATACAGCCACTCGGGCCCCTTCGTGCTCGCGATCGTCCTGGGGCTCGCGTCCTGGACGGGCCTCGCCCGCTTGGTCCGCGGCGACGTCCTGGGACTCCGTGAGCGCGAGTTCGTGGATGCCGCCCGGGTCGCAGGCGCAAGCGCCCGCCGGATCATGTTCGTCCACATCCTGCCGAACTCGATCGGTGTCGTCATCGTCAACGCGACGCTGCTGATGTCGGCGACCATTCTCACCGAGGCCGCGATCGGCTTCCTCGGGTTCGGCGTCAAGGCTCCGGATGTCTCCCTCGGCAAGCTGATCTACGACTTCGAGACGGCGTTCACGGTGCGCCCGTGGCTGTTCTGGTGGCCGGGTGTCCTGATCGTGATCATCGCCCTGACGATCAACTTCATCGGCGATGGACTCCGCGATGCCTTCGACCCGCGGCAGAAGCGGGCGCTCAACCGCGCCGCTCGGCTCGCCAAGGCCGAGGCCCGCGCGAAGGCCCGCGTGGCGGCGGCGACCTCGTGACGGTCCTAGCGGATCAGCACCGCGGTCAGCACGCCGAGCAGAACGAGTCCCGCGCCGATGAGCAGCGGGCGGGTGTTCCAGTTCGTGGTCACGCCGCTTCCCTCGATCGTGCCCGACTCCAGGTAGCCTGCATCCCGCAGAGCCATCCAGGCGCGGCGCACGTGGATCGCGGCGATGCCGGACTCCGAGCTCGGCACGTCGCCGAGCGGCACGGACGTCACCTCGAGACTCGCGTCCACGGGTCCGCGGTCGCCCACCGGGCGACCGAGTCCCGCGAGGTCGGGGCGCACGGTGTTGATGCCGGCGTAGCGGCTGGGCGAGGGAGCCGACCAGGCGACGATCTTGCGCCCGTCGCGCAGGAACAGGGTGAGTGCGTAGCGCGTGCGGACGTCCGCAATGGCCGGCCAACTCACGCGGAAGGTGCGCGCGACGTTGCGGAATGTCACGCCCGAGGGCTCAACGGTCACGCTGGGGTACCAGAAGAGCAACCAGCAGAGGTACACGAAGGCCGCAGCGAGCAGGCCGTATTGCACGGCGTCGCGGGGGATGCCTCGATAGATGAACGAGAAGAGACCGACGGCCGCGAACAAGCCGATCACGACGGTCAGGATCTTGCCGGATGTGGGCCGCAGCGTCGCGGTCGTCGGCAGATTGAGAGGCGAGCTGCTCATGCTCCCATCCTCACAGACTTCGCTGCGAGCAGTTCTGCAGCCGGAAAGGGAACCAAGTGAACGCCACGCCGAACGCCACGCCGAACGCCGGCAGCGACGAGAAGCCGATCCTGGAGGTCACCGGCCTCGGAGTCGACTTCTGGGTTGACGGCACCTGGTATCCGGCCGCGATCGACATGAACTACACGATCAAACCGGGCGAGGTGCTGGCGATCGTCGGCGAATCCGGTTCGGGCAAGAGCTCGAGCTCGATGGCGCTGCTCGGGCTGCTTCCACCCAACGCGCGTGTGAACGGCAGCATCAAGCTGACCGGTCGCGAACTCACCACACTCAGCCCCGGCAAGCTTCGCCAGATCCGCGGCAAGGAGGTCGCAGTCATCTTCCAGGAGCCGATGACGGCCCTCAACCCGGTCTACACGATCGGATTCCAGATCGTCGAGGCGCTGCGTCTTCACGAGAGCATGGGTCCGGCCGAGGCGAAGAAGCGCGCCATCGAACTGCTCGACATGGTCGAACTGCCCGATCCGACGATCGCCTTCGACAAGTACCCGCATCAGCTCTCGGGCGGTCAGCGACAGCGCGCCATGATCGCGATGTCGATCTCGTGCGACCCGCTGCTGCTGATCGCCGACGAGCCGACGACCGCGCTCGACGTGACCGTTCAGGCCGAGATCCTCGAGCTCATGCGCAACCTGCGCACGCGCCTGAACAGCGCGATCATCCTGATCACCCACGACCTGGGCGTCGTCGCCGACCTGGCCGACCACATCATTGTGATGAAGGACGGCCTGATCGTGGAGCGCGGCTCGATCGAGGACATCTATTACCGCCCGCAGCACGCGTACACGAAGCAGCTGCTCGCCGCCGTTCCGCACCTCGGGTCGCACGAGGTGAAGGTCGCATCCGGTGACCCCGCTGCCGAGCCGGTTCTCGCGCTCGATGACGTCACGATCGAATACCCGAAGCGCGGCCGGATCCCGGCCTTCCGTGCGGTCGAGCACGTCACCTTCGAGATCCGCCAGGGCGAGATCGTCGGGCTGGTGGGGGAGTCCGGCTCGGGCAAGACCACGATCGGTCGCGCCGCCGTCGGCCTACTGCCGGTCGCCGAGGGCTCGATGCGCGTGCTCGGCAGAGAGCTCGCCGTCGCCTCGCCCAAGGAGCTGCGCGAGATCCGCAAGCAGATCGGCATCGTCTTCCAGGATCCGGGTTCCTCGCTGAACCCGCGCTTCCCGATCGGCCAGAGCATTGGCGAGCCGCTGTTCCTCGCCAAGGAGGCCAGGGGCGCCGCCCTCGACCGTCGCGTCGAAGAGCTGCTCGACCAGGTCGAACTGCCGCGGTCCTTCCGCAACCGCTACCCACACGAGCTCTCCGGCGGCCAGCGTCAGCGCGTCGGGATCGCCCGCGCACTCGCTCTCCGGCCGGCGCTGCTGGTGGCCGACGAGCCGACCTCGGCGCTCGACGTCTCGGTGCAGGCCCGCTTCCTCGAGCTGTTGCAGGGCCTGCAGCAGGAGCTCCACTTCGCCTGCCTGTTCGTCAGCCACGACCTTGGCGTCGTCGATGCCCTGGCCCACCGCATCGTGGTCCTCAACAAGGGTCGCCTGGTCGAGCAGGGCACACGGGATGAGATCCTGCGCGCCCCGAAGGACCCGTACACGCAGCGCCTGCTGGCCGCCGTTCCCGTGCCGGACCCGCGCGAGCAGCGTGAGCGCCGCGAGCAGCGCCAAGCGGGCTGAACCTCCAGGAACGCCGGGCAACCGGAGTTTCCAGGCTCGATCGGCTAGACTGAAGGGTCCGCGGCCCGCTGTCGCGCCGTGCTCTCACCATCTTCCCGACATTGTTCGGGGCCCCTCCCTTCACTTCGAGGTATTTCCATGGCTATCGCCACCCGTTCGGATCTGCGCAATGTCGCGATCGTCGCCCACGTTGACCACGGCAAGACGACTCTCGTCGACGCCATGCTGCGTCAGACGAACTCCTTCGGCGAGCACGCCCACGTCGACGAACGCGCGATGGACAGCAACGACCTCGAGCGCGAGAAGGGCATCACGATCCTCGCGAAGAACACCGCGGTGACGTACAAGGGCATTCACGCCACCGACGGCGAGGTGACGATCAACGTCATCGACACCCCCGGCCACGCGGACTTCGGGGGCGAGGTCGAGCGCGGTTTGAGCATGGTCGATGGTGTCGTCCTGCTTGTCGACGCGAGCGAGGGCCCGCTGCCCCAGACTCGCTTCGTGCTGCGCAAGGCGCTCGAGGCCAAGCTCCCCGTCATCCTGCTCGTCAACAAGACCGACCGACCGGATGCCCGCATCGACGAGGTCGTGGCCGAGAGCCAGGACCTGCTGCTGGGCCTCGCGAGCGACATGAGCGACGACGTGCCAGACCTGGACATCGACGCCATCCTCGACGTCCCGGTGGTCTACGCCTCGGGCCGCAACGGCGCCGCGAGCTGGAACAAGCCCGAGAACGGCACCCTGCCGGACAACGACGACCTCGAGCCGCTGTTCGACGCGATCCTGAAGCACGTGCCCGCGCCGTCGTACGACGACGAGGCCCCGCTGCAGGCCTGGGTCACCAACCTCGACGCCTCGCCGTTCCTCGGTCGCATCGCGCTGCTCCGCGTCTTCTCGGGCACGCTGAAGAAGGGCCAGACGGTCGCCTGGGTGCGCCATGACGGAACCCACTCCAACGCGCGCATCACCGAGCTGCTGAAGACCCGTGCGCTCGAGCGCTACCCCGCGGAGGAGGCCCACGCCGGCGACATCGTCGCCATCGCGGGCTTCGAAGACATCACTATCGGCGAGACGATCGCCGACCCGGACGACGTGCGCCCGCTTCCGGCCATTACGGTTGACGACCCGGCCATCTCGATGACGATCGGCACCAACACCTCGCCGATCGTCGGCAAGGTCAAGGGTCACAAGCTCACCGCGCGGATGGTCAAGGACCGTCTCGACCGCGAGCTCATCGGTAACGTCTCGCTCAAGGTCGTCGACATCGGACGCCCGGACCAGTGGGAGGTGCAGGGCCGCGGCGAGCTGGCCCTCGCGATCCTCGTCGAGAACATGCGCCGCGAGGGCTTCGAGCTCACCGTCGGCAAGCCGCAGGTCGTCATCAAGAAGGTTGACGGCAAGACCCACGAGCCGTTCGAGCAGCTGACGGTCGACACCCCCGAAGAATACCTGGGCGCGATCACGCAGCTCCTGGCCGCCCGCAAGGGCCGCATGGAGGGCATGACGAACCACGGCACCGGCTGGGTGCGCATCGATTTCATCGTCCCCTCCCGCGGTCTGATCGGCTTCCGCACCGAGTTCCTGACGATCACCCGTGGCGCTGGGATCGCGAATGCGATCTCGCACGGCTACGAGCCGTGGGCCGGACAGATCACGACACGCGTCAATGGCTCGATCGTGGCCGACCGCTCCGGCGTGGCGACTCCGTTCGCGATGGTCAACCTGCAGGAGCGCATGTCGTTCTTCGTGGAGCCCACGCAGGAGGTCTACGAGGGCATGATCGTCGGCGAAAACTCGCGTGCCGATGACTTGGACGTGAACATCACGAAAGAGAAGCAGCTCACCAACATGCGGCAGTCCACCGCGGACAACTTCGAGCGGATGACGCCCTCGCGGCGCCTGACGCTCGAAGAGGCCCTCGAGTTCGCCCGCGAGGACGAGTGCGTCGAGGTCACGCCCGAGGTGGTCCGCATCCGAAAGCTGGAGCTCGACCAAAGCGCCCGCGCGCGCTCGACGTCGCGACTGAAGCGCCAAGACGCCAGCGTGTGACGAGGGTGCCTCGTTGTGAGGCGCCTTCCACGCCAATACACTGACCGCGTGATCACTCGTCGTCGCGCTCCCGTCCTCGTTCTGGCCGCCACGCTGGCCATGACCGCTCCGCTGCTGCTCTCGGGCTGCAGCCTGATCCACCTGCCCGGTCAGTCGAGCGGCGGCGGGATCTCGATCCCGGGCGTCGGATCGGTCGGCTCCGGCAAGCTGCCGAAGGACTTCCCGTCCGACGTGCCGGTGGCGGAGGGTGAGGTCATTAGCGGGATCTCCGCCGGATCCGGCGACAAGCAGGTCTGGAACGTGAGCATCAAGGTCAGCGGGGTCGACGCCTTCACGGGGATCGAGTCCGCGCTCAAAGGCGCCGGATTCACTGAATCCGAGGGCTCGCCGATCACGTCCGACCAGGCCGCGACCGGCAGGTTCACCGGCGACAAGTACGACGTGGTGGCCGCCGTGGTGAAGGCCGATGACAAGACGGGTTACGTCGCCAACTACACGGTGGAACCGGCCTCGAAGGGCTGAGGTTGTAGCTCGGGCTCAGCCTGAGGCGAAGAGGCTGTCGCCGGCGAGGATCTCGAACTCGTTCACGTCGGTGCCCGTGTTCGTGAGGTTGAAGGCCACGTTGCCGGAGGGCGTCGTGGTGGTCGACACGGCGCAGCCGTCATCCGTGATGGCGACCTTCACCCGGGAGCCGGTGGCCACGTTGTTCGACACGCAGCCGGCGAGGACGAGCGCGAGCGCGGCGGCGATGCCGAGAGCGGGCGCAGGGGGCGGGTGGGCCTGGCTCTCCGCAGGAAGGGGGCTGTGGGACCGACTATGCGCGGTCGCCGGCGTGAGCCGGGACGAGGGCGGGAGCCGGGGGGGTGGTGACGGCGGGCGTCGCGGTCACCGCGGCGGGCTTCGTACGGCCGAGGCTCACCCGCAGGAACAGGGTGAGGACGACGGCGATGTAGAGCACCCAGACGGTCAGTCGGGCCCAGGTGGGTTCCGGAGTGAACTGGAAAAGCCCGGTCAGCAGCACTCCGTACCAACTGCTCGCCGGGATGACTCCGGAGAGGTTGTATGCGATGTTCGTGACGCCTGGGATCACGCCGGCCTCCTGCAGATCGCCGACGCCGTCGGCGATCACCCCCGCTGCGACGACGACCAGGAAGGCGCCGGTCCAGAGGAAGAAGCGGCTCAGGTTGATGCGCACGAGGCCGCGGTAAATCAGGTACGAGATGACGACCGAGGCCAGCAGTCCGATCGCGGCACCGATCGTGCCGAGCACCGCGTTGCCGCTCGAGTTGACGCTCGCCCAGATGAAGAGCGCGGTCTCGATCCCCTCGCGTCCGACGCTGACCACGCCGATCACGACGATGCCAAGCGCCGAGCCGGCAAGAGCGACATCGAGCTGCCCCTGCAGTTCGCCCTTGAGGTGGCGGGCGTGGCGGGCCATCCAGAAGATCATCCAGGTGACGAGGCCGACCGCGACGATCGAGAGGGTGCCGCCGAGGATCTCCCGACTCTGGAGGCTCATGCCGTAGGGGCCGTAGGTCAGCGCGGCACCGACGCCGAGGGCCAGCGCGATCGCGCCGGCGATGCCGATCCACAGCTTGGGAAGCACATCGCGGCGGCCCATCTTGTTGAGATAGGCGACCAGGATGCCGACGACTAGGCCGGCTTCAAGACCTTCACGCAGGCCGATCAATGCGTTCGCGAGCACGTGATGCTTTCGGAGAGAATGGTGGAGGTGAGGCGGGTCTTCGGGAACCGAGCCTCTTTGGTGAGGCTTGCCTTACTTATTCAACCCTAACCAGCACCGACGCATCTGTCCACAGGGGGGCCACGTCATGCAGCACATGTCCAGCGAGAGTCGACGGGAGCCGCTGGAGCCGGAGCCGCTAGGAGTCGTCGCGACGCTACTGAGCTCCGTGTTCGCCCTACTCGTCGGAGGCTTCGTCGGGTTCATCGCAACCTTCACCCACGCCCAGTTCCTGCCATGGGGACTCGTCGCCAGCCTCCTCGTCGTGCTCGCATTAGTGGTCGGCTTCCGCCTGGTATTCGACAGCCGTGTGGTCGGCGCCGCCGCCGCGATCGGCGTGATCGCCGCGAGTGCCCTGCTGAGCCTGCCCGGCGCGGGAGGAACCGTGCTGGTTCTCAGTAGCCCGGCCGGATGGATCTGGGCGCTCGGTCCCGCCATCCTGTCGGCTGTCGCGCTCCTGTGGCCGCGCCGCCGAGGGCCGAGCGTGGCGAGGAGCTCCGCATAGAATAGGGGGGTGACCTACGTGATCGCCCTTCCGTGCGTCGATGTCAAGGATCGCGCGTGCATCGATGAATGCCCCGTCGACTGCATCTACGAGGGCGACCGGATGCTGTACATCCACCCCGACGAGTGTGTGGATTGCGGCGCCTGCGAGCCGGTCTGCCCAGTCGAGGCGATCTACTACGAAGACGATCTGCCCGACAAGTGGGCCGACTACTACAAGGCCAACGTCGAGTTCTTCGCCGAGGTCGGCTCGCCTGGCGGCGCGGCCAAGGTGGGCGTCATCGCGGGCGACCACCCGGTCGTCTCCGTCCTCCCGCCACAGGTCTGATGCGCTCGAGACGCCCGCTCGCGCTCCCCGCCTTCCCGTGGGATTCGCTCGTGCCGTACGGCGACGTGGCGCGGCGGCATCCTGATGGCATCGTCGACCTCTCGGTCGGTTCGCCGATCGATCCCACGCCGGAGCTCGTGCGCGAGGCTCTCGCCGCGGCGACCGATGCCCATTCCTACCCGGCGACCGCGGGTTCACCCGCGCTGCGGGAGGCCATCGCGGCCTGGTATCTGCGGCGCCGTGGCGTCACGCTGGGCGTGGCTAACGTGCTGCCGACCATCGGCTCCAAGGAGCTGGTGGCCTGGATGCCGGTGCTCCTGGGTCTCGGAGAGGGCGACGTCGTCGTGCACCCGACGGTCGCGTACCCGACCTACGCCGTCGGTGCGGCCATCGCCGGCGCCACCGCGCTCGCCTCGGACGACCCGGCCGAGTGGCCCGTCGCCACCAAGCTGATCTGGCTGAACAGCCCGGGCAATCCGGACGGCCACATCGACTCGATCGAGCACCTCGCCGACGCGGTCGCCCGCGCGCGCGAGCTGGGTGCCGTCATCGTCAACGACGAGTGCTACGCCGAGTTGAACTGGACCCCGGGGCCGAATGGCGTGGTTGAGACGGCCCCCAGCATCCTCGATCCGCGCGTCATCGGCGATAGCCGCCGCCTCGTGCTCTCGGTGTATTCCCTCAGCAAGCAGTCCAACCTGGCCGGATACCGCGCCGGGTTCGTCGCCGGCTGCGAGGACCTGATCGCCGAGCTGCTCGAGGCCCGTAAACACGCCGGGCTGTTGCCACCCGCCCCGGTGCAGCACGCCATGATCGCTGCGCTCGGCGACGACGAGCACGTGGCCGTACAGCGCGAGCGCTACCGTGCTCGCCGTGCGCAGCTGCTGACGGCTCTCGAGGCCGCGGGCTTCCGCATCGACGAGAGTGGTGCGGGCCTGTACCTCTGGGCGACGCGCGACGAGGACGCCTGGGTGACCGTCGCCGCCCTGGCCGAGCTCGGCATCCTGGTCGCTCCCGGCACCTTCTACGGCGATGAGGGTGCGCAGCACGTGCGGTTCGCGCTCACCGCCACCGACGAACGGATCGCCGCCGCCGCGAGTCGCTTGGCGACACTCTCCAACGCCTGAGCCCGAGCTTTGGGTGTTGTGACAGTGGCGTCGCCCACCGAATAGGCTGTGTCCGTGAACGACTCCGCCGGCCACCCCGACAAGGTCACGTTCTCCCACAAGGGGACTACGGCCGAGTTCAACGTGCTCCCCGCGACGGACGGGAAGGATGCGGTCGACTTCGGCAGTTTCACCCGGCAGACCGGCCTGACGACGCTCGATCAGGGCTTCGTGAACACCTCGTCGACGCGTAGCGCCATCACCTACATCGACGGCGATGAAGGCATCCTGCGCTATCGCGGCTATCCGATCGCCGATCTGGCGCGCAACTCGACCTACCTCGAGGTTGCCTGGCTGCTCGTCTACGGCGAGCTTCCGACCGCGAACGAGCTGGGGGAGTTCGAGGAGAAGATCCGCCGCCACACCCTGCTGCACGAGGACCTCAAGCGTTTCTTCTCGGCGCTTCCCCACACCGCGCATCCGATGTCGGTGCTGTCCTCCGCCGTGTCGGCGCTCTCGACCTACTACGAGGACTCGCTCGACCCGCACAACCCCGAGTTCGTCGAGCTCAACACCATCCGCCTGCTGGCGAAGCTGCCGGTGATCGCGGCGTACGCCCACAAGAAGGCCATCGGCCAGGCGTTCCTCTACCCCGACAACTCGTTGAGCTTCGTCGAGAACTTTCTCAAGCTCAACTTCGGCAACCTCGCCGAGATATACAACGTCAACCCGGTGCTTGTGAAGGCACTGGATCGGCTGCTCATCCTCCACGAGGACCACGAGCAGAACGCATCCACGTCGACGGTTCGTCTCGTGGGATCGACCCAGGCCAACATGTTCGCCTCGATCTCGGCCGGCATCCAGGCGCTCTCGGGCCCGCTGCACGGCGGCGCGAATGAGGCCGTGCTGCAGATGCTCGGCGAGATCCGCGACTCGGGCGAGAGCGTCGGCCGCTTCATCGAACGGGTGAAGAACAAGGAGCAGGGCGTGAAGCTGATGGGCTTCGGGCACCGCGTCTACAAGAACTTCGACCCCCGCGCGCTGCTCGTCAAGGAGAGCGCCGACGAGGTGCTCACCGACCTGGGCGTGAAGGATCCGCTGCTTGACATCGCGAAGGAACTCGAGCAGGCGGCCCTCGCCGACGACTACTTCGTCTCGCGCAAGCTCTACCCGAACGTCGACTTCTACACCGGCGTGATCTACAAGGCCATGGGCTTCCCGCCGCGGATGTTCACGGTGCTCTTCGCGATCGGCCGCCTCCCCGGCTGGATCGCCCAGTGGCGCGAGGCGAACGACGACCCCGCCACCAAGATCGGGCGCCCGCAGCAGCTCTACGTGGGGCCGCCCGAGCGGCACTGGCCTGAGGGCCGCTAGGGGCGTCGCGCCCGCGGCTGTGCTGGCCTGCGCTGCGCATGCCCGACTCAGGTGACTTCCGAAATGCAGGAGATCCTGCTGCGGGAGGCCCACGCCGCATGACGGCCTGGCTCAGGCATCCGGATTTCTCCTGCACTTCGGAAGGAAACGCCCGACTCACAGGTGGTCGCCACGCCCGATCGCGGACTCGATTGCCGAGACGACTTGCGACCACGACGAGCGGATCTGCCGACCGCTGAAGCGCAAACAGCGCATGTCGAGGATGCTCAACCGCGCATCCCGTTCCCGATCGATTTCGAATTGCTTGCGTTCCGTGTGCTGGCGGCCGTCGATCTCGATGACAAGATGTCGCCCAATCACGAAGTCGACCCGGAGGCGCACCCCGAAGTCGACTTGTGTCCGCAGCGTGATACCTCGGCGGTGCAGCCGGAACCTCGTCACGGACTCCCAGTACGAGCCGGAGACGGGATCGACGTCGCGGAGCAGTCCTGCCTGTTGGTCTGGCAATCCGACGAGAGCTCGGGTCCAGCCCCGCTCGGAGATCAGCCCGGATCCGATGGCGCAGTCCGCGGCAGCGACCACCGATTCGAGCGGCTCGCATCTGCGCATGTCGAGCAGGCAGGCGATCGGATCCACCACAAAGCGGGATCCGCCGCGACCGGCATCCCAGTGCACGATCACCGGATCCTGTGGCCCGCGGCGACGCCGGTGATCGGCGGGATTCCTCAGCCGAGAGCTGTGCGGTGTGACGGCGACGTGAAGCGGCGGGTGAGCTGTCCTGGTCCAGAGCCCGAGTTCCTGAGGCTCCCGCTGAGCACGTCAGCCGGCCGCCCACTCGGGCCGCCTGGATGCGAGGCAGGGCCTCATCCGGCCGAGCGTACCAACCCTGTCGCACCCTCACGACGAGCCCGAGTCGCACGGCGGTCGTCAGCTGGTGGCTGGTCCATCCTCGGCTCAGTAGCGAGGCGGTCGGGGCGAGACCACCGAAGCGGAGGATGTCGTCGATCAGGTCCATGACGTGGATGCTGCGGCATCCGGTCTCTGAGGACCGGGCACCTCCTGCGAGCTGTGAGCCGATCGCGTCGTCCGGAAATGCAGGCCGCGAGCGCGTGGCTGCGCTTAGGCGTGCAGGTGGGCGTTGAGTTCCACGGGGCCGCCGGAACGCGGCAGCGCCTCGACACCGCCGGTGAGCGAGTTGCGTCGAAACAGCAGGCCGGCCACCCCGCTCAGTTCGATGGCTTTCACGGTGCGGGGGGCGGCATCCGGGACCAGCAGGTTCACCTTGGTGCCCGCGGTCACGTAGAGGCCCGCCTCGACCACCGAGTCGTCTCCGATCGAGATGCCGACGCCCGAGTTCGCTCCGAGCAGCGCGCGTTCGCCGATCGTGACGCGCTGGGTGCCGCCGCCGGAGAGGGTGCCCATGATGGATGCCCCGCCCCCGACATCCGTACCGTCGCCGACGACGACGCCCTGCGAGATGCGGCCCTCGACCATGGAGGTGCCGAGGGTGCCCGCGTTGAAGTTGACGAAGCCCTCGTGCATGACGGTCGTGCCGGGGGCGAGGTGCGCGCCGAGTCGCACGCGGGAGGCGTCGGCGATCCGCACGCGGTCGGGCGTGACGTAGTCGAGCAGGCGCGGGAACTTGTCGATGCCGTGCACCGAGATCCCGGCCCGCTGCAGCGCGGGGCGCAGACGCGCGTATGCCTCGGGGAGCATCGGTCCCGCGCTCGTCCAGGCGACGATGGGCAGGTGGGCGAAGATACCGTCGAGGTTGATCGTGTTGGGCGCGACGAGGAGGTGGCTCAGGAGGTGCAGTCGCAGGTAGGCGTCCGGGGTGGAGGCGGGCGCGGCATCCAGCTCGATGATCTGCGTGATCACGTCGATGCTGACCTCGCGGCGCGGATCGTCGCCGACCCAGGTCTCGAGCTCGGCGGGTGCGACGTACTCGCCGCCCGTAGGGGGTGCGCCGAGCGCGGGGGTCGGGAACCAGGTGTCGAGCACGAGCGGGGCGCCGCCGGGCGAGGTGGCGGTGGCGCGGGCGTGAGCGACAGTGGCGAGCCCGTGGCCCCAGGCGGTGGTCATGCCCCCAGGGTATCGGCGCGCGCAGACCGTAGGCTTGCACGGTGGCCGACCTCGATCCGACCCTCCCCAGCCGCGAGCTGACGCGCCGACTCGTCGACATCGCGTCGGTCTCCGGAGACGAGACGACGATCGCGGATGCCATCGAGTCGGCCCTGCGCCGGTTCCTGCACCTTGAAGTCCTGCGCGATGGCGACACGGTCGTCGCTCGCACTCGCCTCGGACGCGACAGCCGGGTCGTAATCGCCGGCCACCTCGACACGGTGCCGATCAACGGGAACGTTCCCGCGCGGCTCACGGCGGGCGACGGCACCCACGGCACCGGCGACACCCTGTGGGGCCGCGGAACAGTCGACATGAAGGCGGGCTGCGCCGCCATGCTCGCCCTCGCTGCGACGGTCGCCGAGCCGATCGTCGACGTCACCTGGGTCTTCTACGATCACGAGGAGGTCGACTCCAGCCTGAACGGCCTCGGCCGCCTCGCGCGCAACCATCCCGAGCTGCTCGAGGCGGACTTCGCGATTCTGGGCGAGCCGTCGAACGGCGAAGTCGAGGGCGGCTGCAACGGCACCCTGCGCGCCGACGTCCGCACCCGCGGGCTCCGCGCCCACTCGGCCCGCGCCTGGATGGGTGAGAACGCGATCCACGCGCTGGCCCCGGTGCTCGGCATCCTGGCCTCGTATCAGCCGGAGTCGATCGACGTCGACGGCCTCGTCTACCGCGAGGGCCTCAACGCGGTCGGTGTCTCGGGCGGCGTCGCCGGCAACGTGATCCCCGACGAGGCGGTCGTGCACGTCAACTACCGCTTCGCGCCGAGTCGCGATGCAGCGGCCGCCACCGCCGTGGTGACCGGCCTCTTCGCGGACTTCGAGGTCGAGATCGTCGACCTGGCCGAGGGCGCGCGCCCCGGCCTCGATCACCCGCTCGTGCAGGCGTTCGTGGCGGCGGTCGGAGCCGAGGCGAGACCCAAATACGGCTGGACGGACGTCGCCCGCTTCTCGGCTCTCGGCATCCCCGCGGTGAACTTCGGCCCGGGCGACCCGATGCTCGCTCACGCGGACGACGAGCGCATTCCGGTCGCCGAGATCGACCGCTACGAGCACAGGCTCCGGGCATGGCTGACCGGGCATCACTGAGGGTCCGGTTCTGGCGCACCTCGTGGTGGGTGAAGGTGCTCGTGATCTTCGCGGCCTCACGAGTGATCACGACCGTGATCATGCTCGCGTTCGCGAACATCCAGGCTGCCAATGCCTGGACCGGCGCCAAGCCCGACTACTTCTCGTTCGCCGCGATGTGGGATTCGTACTGGTATTACATCGTCGCGGTCTCGGGGTACCCGTCGACGCTTCCGCTCGGCAGCGATGGGCATGTCTCGCAGAACGCCTGGGCGTTCTTGCCCGGCTTCCCGGCGGTCCTGCGGATCTTCCTGACGGTCGGCGTCCCGTACCAGGTGGCCGGTGTCATTATCGCGGTCGCCTTCTCAGCGGGCTCCGCCCTGCTGCTCTACCGACTGCTCGCACGGGTGCTCCCCGCCGGGACCGCCCTTTTCGCGGTCGTGCTGTTCTGCACGGGAGCGACCTCGCCGATCCTGCAGGTCGGTTACGCCGAGTCGATGCAGATGTTCTTCCTGTTCCTGGCGCTCATGCTGCTGCAGGACAGGCGGTATTACCTGATGATCTCGGTCATCGCCGCCGCGGCACTCACGCGGCCGACCGGTCTGGCGTTCGCCGTCCTGCTGATGTTCCACGCGATCCATCGCTTCGTGACCCGGCATCGGGATGCCTTCCCCACCCGGCAGCGGGTCGCGGTGGTCGTGGTCGGGCTGTCGAGCGCGTTCCTGGGTGCCGCGTGGACTCTCGTCGCCTGGATCGGCACCGGATCCTCCTCGGCCTACACCGACACCGAGCTCGCGTGGCGCACGGGCTGGATCGGGTACCAGGAGCTCGTGCCCTTCCAACCGTGGTTCCAGGGGGCGCAGTGGTGGCTGAACTGGCTTCGGATCCCGAACTCGTGGCCGTGGGCGGTCATCGGGATGATCCTGCTGATCGCGGTCTTCACGGTCGCTCTGTTCACGCCCGCCGCGCGTCGGCTCGGCGTCGATCTGCGCTTCTGGATTGCCGGCTACGCGGTGTACCTGCTGGCCGTCTTCTTTCCGCAGACCAGCACCTTCCGTCTGCTGATGCCGCTCGCCCCCGCGCTGGGAGCGGTGGCGATCCCGCGGTCGATCGTCTATCGCGTGTCGCTCGTCGTGCTCGGGATCGTCGGTCAGGTCGTCTGGATGTACTTCTGCTGGTGGGTGAACGGTTACGACTGGAGTCCGCCGTGATCGGCGTTGCCTGAGTGCCGACTGGCGTGGTTCGACGACCCCCGTGGGATGCGGGATAATAGCTTGAGTATCCATCGAAAGGGGACACCACATGGCAGCCATGAAGCCGAGGACCGGAGACGGACCGATGGAAGCTGTTAAAGAAGGTCGCCTGATCATCGTGCGGGTTCCGCTCGAGGGTGGCGGCCGCCTCGTTGTGTCGGTTAACGACGCCGAAGCCTCCGAGTTGCGTGACGCCCTCGTCGGCGTCGTGGGTACCGCTTAACTTCTAGTCGGACGTCTTGACGAGCTGAAGAAGCCCGTCTCCTGCCGTGCTCAGCGATGAGACTACAGCCGATGATTCGGCGATCGTGCTGAGCAGCGCCCGGAAGTCCTCCGCCGTGTCGTCTCGACGCGCCGGGTCGGCCACTCGACCGCGCCACAGCGCGTGGGCGACCAGCACGAGGCCTCCTCGGCGCACGATCCGCAGCGAGTGCTCGACATAGTCCAGCAGTGCGGCCTCGTCGGCGTCGACGAACACCAGGTCGTATGCCCCGTCGTTCATGCGCGGAAGCACCTCAGCCGCCCGTCCGGTGATGAGTCGGATGCGGTTAGCGGGCACGCCGCCCGCGGCGAACGCGCTGCGGGCATGCTGCTGGTGATCAAGCTCGATGTCGATCGAGGTGAGGACAGCATCCGGAGCTCCGGACAGCAGCCAGAGACCGCTGACGCCGGTGCCGGTGCCGATCTCAAGGATCGAGTGCGTGGAACTCGCCGCCGCCAGAACCGCGAGCTGCGCGCCGACGGCGGGGGAGATCGGGTCGATGCCGAGCTCGAGGGCGTGCTGGCGCGCAGTCCCGAGCGCCGCGGGCTCGATAACGAAATCCTCGGCGTACTTCCAACTCAGTTCCTTGTCTGCCACGTTCGCAACTCTAGGGCGGCGACCAGCAGGGACGGGTAGCCTGAGGGGGTGTCCTTCGGGTTGACCTTTGACAAGCTGATCATCATCGCGGTGATCGCCGTCTTCCTGGTGGGTCCGGATCGCCTGCCGGCCTACGCTGCCCAGCTCGCCCGGCTGGTCAAGTCGCTGCGCTCGATGGCCGACGGTGCCAAAGACCGGATGCGCGAGGAGATGGGCCCCGAGTTCGACGAGGTCGACTGGAAGAAGCTCGACCCGCGTCAATACGACCCGCGCCGCATCATCCGCGAGGCGCTGCTCGACGACCCGGGTGCCGCCGGTGCCGGTGCCGCCGGTGCCGCGGCGATGGCGATTGACGACGCCGCGGGGGCGGGCGCCGAGAAGCCCGTCTCGGCCGAGCAGCCCGTGAACCGCTATGTGGAGTCGGCATACGAGACCCGGCAGCGGAAGCTCGGCAAGGGGCGCCCAGCGCCCTACGACGTCGAGTCGACCTAGGGCGTTCGTCTCCACCTAGAGCGCTCGGCGACGGGTGGGAACTACCTCCTGCGGATCGCCTTCAGCGCCTGCAGCGCGACCAGGATCACGGGCGCGAGCTTCTCGAACTCGGCTCCCGTCCGCGGCAGCTGCACGAGTCCTGTCGCTTCCGCGATTGTGCGCGACTCGACGAAGCGCAGCAGCCCTTCCGCCCCATTGCGACGGCCGAGACCGGATGCCTGCACTCCGCCCATCGGAGCGTCGACGCTTCCGAAGGTGGCCCGGTATCCCTCGTTGACGTTCACGCTGCCGAAGTGCAACTGCTCGGCGACGCGGCGCCCATGGGCCCGGGAGCCGCTCAGCACGGAGGCGTTGAGCCCGAACTCGGAGTCGTTGGCGAGCCGGATCGCCTCGGCCTCCGACTCCACCACGGTGATCGCGACAACCGGCCCGAAGGTCTCGCGCGCGAAGCACTCCATCGTCTCGGTCACCCCCGTGAAGACCGTTGGCTCGACGAAGTACGGCCCGAGGTCGGGGCGGGCGCGGCCGCCGGCGAGTACCGTCGCGCCCTTCGACTCCGCGTCGGTGATGTGACCCATCACGCGCTCGAGCTGGGCGGCCGTGGCGAGCGAGCCGACGTCCGTCGAGTAGTCGAATGCCGACCCGATCACGAGGCCGCGAACGCGCTCGGCGAACGCTGGGATGAAGCGGTCGGCCACCGATTTCAGCACGTACACCCGCTCCATCGAGACACACAGTTGGCCAGCAGCCGAGAAGCAGGCGTACGCGGCGTCGGCGGCGGCCTTCGCGGGATCGACGTCGTCGAGCACGATCAGCGGGTTCTTGCCCCCGAGCTCCATCGACGAGTTGATGAGCCGGTTCGCGGCCCGCGCGGCCACCGAGCGGCCGGTCGCGGTCGATCCGGTGAACGCCACATAGTCGCCGGCGTCGACGACCGCGTTGCCGATCGTCGCTCCGTCGCCCGCCACGACGCCCCAGAGGGCGGCAGGGACGCCCGCGTCGATGAAGGCGCTCCGAGCCGCCAGGATCGTGAGCACACCCTGGTTGTCGGCCTTCTGCACGATCCCGTTGCCGGCGGCGAGGGCGGGGGCGATGTCCATGACTGCGAGGCTGAGTGGGTAGTTCCACGGCGTGATGACGCCGACGATGCCCTTCGGCATGAATCCGACACGGGTCTGCATGACGAGCGGGATGCCCGCACGCCGCCGTCCGCCCCGGAGCACGCTCGCGGCCGCCAGGGCGTTGAAACGGGTGGCGCCCGCCGAGTTGAAGACCTCCTCGAAGGCCTGGCCGCGGGTCTTGCCGGTTTCAGTTTGCACGGCATCCAACAGGAGTTCGCGGCGCTCGAGCAGCAAATCGTGGGCGCGCAGCAGCACGGCGCGCCGGTGGGCGAAGCCGGCCGCCCACCACGACGCTTGCGCGACGCGGGCGGCGGCCGCGATATCCGCCACATCGCCTGCGGTGCTCAGGGGCAGCGCGTGCAGCACCTCGCCGGTGAACGGCGCGAGCACGTCGACGGTCTCGCCCGAGGTGGCGGTGAGACCGCCGATCAGGCTGCTGGCTTCGGCACTGACGATCATGGATCCCGACATGATTCGGAGTCTATGTCGGCGGATGTCTGTCGATACGGTGCGGACATGTCGCGGGCCACCCCCGCACCGCCCGCCCAGGTCCGCGAGCTCCGCGCCGGAACCGTGGTGTGCTGTGCCGCCGGATCGATCGGCACCGGGGGCTTCGCCACGGCGCCGGGCTTCGTGCTCGTGCGCTTCCTCACCGACACGCTCGGGGATCCCGCTGCACGTGGACGCGTGCGTCGGCGGACTGGTGCTCCCGTTCTGGGCGGCCACAGGCGGCGGTAACCTGCCGCCCTGGGATTTCCGGGTCGCCGGGGTGACGAGCATGAGCGCCGACCTGCAGAAGTTCGGCTACGCGCCGAAGGGCATCTCCGTCGTGCTGCAGCGGCTGCGCGATCGGCAGCGCGCGCAGTACTTCGCGACGACGCGATGGCCGGGATACCCGGTCGTCAATCCGACGATCCTCGGGTCGAAGTCTGCCGGTCCGCTCGCTGCCGCGTGGGCGATCGTGCAGGTCCTCGGCAGGGACGGATTCGCGGAGCTCGCGGCATCCATGGCATCCATGGTCCGGTCGATCGCCGCACTCGTCGGGCAGATCGGGCGCATCGAGGGGCTGCGGGTCGTCGGCATGCCGACCGGGCCGCTGTTCGCCGTGGCCACCGACGAGGCGGTGTCGCCCGAGAACAGGGTCGACCCGCGGCCGGAGTCCTAGCCCGCGTGCGCGTCGAAGAACTGCCGCGCCTCGGCGCGGAGGGCCTCGACGACGAGACGCACCGAGGGGCGCACCGCACGATCCGGTCGCATGATCGCCCAGATGACGCGCTCGGACCGCACCCCGACCAGCGGACGGGTGACCAGCCCGTTCTCGCGGTCGCGGGTGGTGAAACGGGGGAGGATCGCGATCCCGTGCCCGGAGGCGACCAGTGCCTCCACGATGGAGTTGTCGATCAGACGCTGGATGCGGTGCGCCTCCTGCCCCGTGATCGCCTCGACGCGTTGCAGGATGCGGTCGAAGGGGAAGCCCTCCGGGTTGCCGATCCAGCTCTCGCCCACGACGTCGGCCGGGGTCAACTCGGATTTCGCGGCAAGCGGATGCCCGTCCGGTAGCACGATGTCGAGCGGTTCGCGCATCAACTCGACGGTCACGAGGTGACGCTCCCGCCAGCTCGGAAGCACTCCGGGTGCATCGGCGACGACGATGTCGTGATCCATCGCCAGATCCGCGAAGTCGGGCAGCAGTGGATCCTGATCGGTGCAGACCACCCGCAGGCCGGGCACGCCCGAGACGCGTCGCAGGAACCCGGGCAGCAGCATCTCGCCGCCGGTCGGGAAGAAGGTGACCGAGACCTCGCCTCGCGGCTGCTCGACGAACTCCGACCAGGCGGCCTCGGCCTTCTCGAGCGCGACGGCGACATCCTTGGCGGTCTCGGCCAGGGCATGACCCGCGGTCGTCAGCGCGATGCCGCGTCCCGCCCGTTCGGTGAGGGGGATTCCTGCCTCGCGTTCCAAGGTCTTCAGCTGCTGTGACACCGCGGAGGGCGTTAGGTGCAGCGCCTCGGCGACGGCGGTCACGCTGCCGCGGTCGGAGAGTTCGCGCAGAAGCTCGAGTCGGCGGACGTCCATGCAAGCACCGTACCAGGATGTAGTTCAGCTACATCCTGGTTGCAGGAGCATTCGATGGTGCTAAACGATGGTGTCCGCTGTAATCAATACATGGCCTTCGTAATCGTTCTCGCCGCCGCAGCAGCCGCGGCTATCGCCGGAACCGGCGTCGTCGTCGTGCGCGACGGCTACCGCCGCGTTCCCACCCGTCAGTTCTGACTCGTCGAACCGTACGGGCTCACCGACCCGCGTAGATCCGTTCAGGATCCCGCGGGTCGATCCATATCCGGATCTCCCTGCCGGGCTTCCAGCTGCGGGCGGCGGCCGGTCCAAACACGTGGTCGTAGAGCACCCGGCGCGGAGCATCCGGCGCCAGCGGGTCCTCGATCTCCAGCTCGACCGCGATGATCTGCGCGCCGTTGAACCGGCGATCGCTCGTCTCCCGGCTCAGCACGGTGGCCCGCAGCTCACGGCCGTTCTCGACGAGATCGACGGCATCCTCGACGCGGGCGAGATACTCCCGCTTCTCGTCGGCCGAGCCGGATCCCTCGCTGCTCGGGCGCGGAGCTCCCGTGGTGATCGACCGCTCCATGGTTCGAGACTACCCGGGGGTGCTGAAGGGCAGGGCCCGTCCGGAGAGCCCCCGTTCACGTGTCGCCAGGCGGGCGGCGAGCGCGACGATGGCGTCCGCGGCGGGATCCGACGGATCGCTCAGCACGATGGGCGCCCCCCGATCGCCGCCCTCGCGCAGGGCGATGCTGAGGGGGATGCGCGCCATCACCGGCACCTCGAGCCGACGCGCGAGCTCGTCGCCCCCGCCACTGCCGAACAGTTTCAGCACGGAGCCGTCGGGCTGGGGCAGCCCCGCCATGTTCTCGACCACGCCGATCACGGTCTGCCCGGTCTGGCGCGCGACGATCCCGCTACGCTCGGCGACCTCCGCAGCGGCCAGCTGCGGCGTGGTCACCACGAGTACCTCGGCGTGCGGCAGCAGCTGGCCGAGCGAGATCGCCACGTCGCCCGTGCCGGGCGGCAGGTCGAGCAGCAGCACGTCGAGATCGCCGAAGAACACGTCGGTGAGGAACTGCTGGATCGTGCGGTGGAGCAGCGGTCCACGCCAGCTGACGGCCGCCTGGCCGTCGACGAACATGCCGATGGAGATGACCTTCACTCCGTGCGCGAGCGGCGGCAGGATCATGTCGCCGAGCTGGGTCGGCTTAGCGCCGGCGATGCCCAGGATGCCGGGGATCGAGAACCCGAACACGTCGGCATCGACGAGCCCGATGCGCAGCCCTCTCGCCGCGAGGGCGACGGCCAGGTTCGCCGTCAGGGTGGACTTGCCGACCCCGCCCTTGCCGCTCGAGATCGCGAAGATCTTCGTGAGGGTGTCCGGACCGAACTGCTGAGTCCTCGTGCCGCGCAACCGGGTCGTGAGCGCTTCACGCTCGGCGACGGTCATGACGCCGATCGCGAGGTCGACGCGCTCCACCCCGAGCACCGCGGCGGCTGCCGCGCGGACGTCGGCCTCGATGCGGTCGGCGGCCGGACATCCGACGATCGTCAGGCGCAGGTCAATCGACGCGACCCCGTCGGCCACCGTGGCCGCGCGCACCATGTCGAGCTCCGTGATCGGGCGGCGGATCTCGGGATCCTGCACCCGGCCGAGCGCGGCGAGCAGGGCCTCGCTGTTCACGGTGCCGAGGTGCTGGCGGGAATGGAGACGGACTTCGCCGCGGCCTTCGTGGAGGTCTTCCGACGCTTGGCGGGCTTCGCCGGCCTGTCGGAGGCGTCCAGCTCCTCGAGCAGGGCGCGCAGCTCGCCGCGAATGAAGTCCTTCGTCGCGACGTCCTTCATGGCCAGCCGCAGCGACACGACCTCGCGCGCCAGATACTCGGTATCGGCCAGGTTGCGCTCGGCACGCTGGCGATCCTGCTCGATCTGCACGCGGTCCCGGTCGTCTTGTCGATTCTGCGCGAGCAGGATGAGCGGGGCGGCGTATGAGGCCTGCAGCGACAGGATGAGCGTGAGGAGCGTGAAGTTCTGCAGCCGCGGGTCGAACTGCAACGCGACGGGCACGATCGAGTTCCAGATCAGCCAGACGATCACCAGCAGCGTCAGGCCTAACAGGAACCACGTGGTGCCCATCGCCCGTGCGAACGACTCCGAGAACCGACCGAAGCGGTCGCCGCTGTTCCCGTTGCCGCCCGTGAACCTCGACGAGAAGTTCGAGCGGAGGCCCTTGGGACGGTCGAGGCGGGTGTCGCGGCGTGAGGAGCTAGTTGCGCGTGCCATGCGATGCCCTCCTTCTGGTCGGAATGGCTGCGGTCGAAGTGTTTACGGTCTCGGGTTTGGAGTCGTCGCCGGGTTGATCGGCACTGTTGGAACTTCGCCAGTCGTCGGGCAGCAGATAGTCGAGGACATCGTCAATGGTCACCACCCCGACGAGTCGGTGGTTCTCATCCACAACCGGCAACTGAACCAGGTTGTAGCTGGCGAGAATGCGCGACACTTCGGCCGCACTCGTGTGCGCGGTCACCGGCTCGAGACTCGGGTCGAGCAGGGTGCCAAGCCGCTCGTTGGGTGGGTAGCGCAGCATCCGCTGGAAGTGGACGACGCCGAGGAACCTGCCGGTCGGCGGCTCGTACGGCGGCAGGGTCACGCAGACGGCGGCGCCAAGTGCCGGCGCATGTTCGTGACGACGGATGAGGGCGAGCCCCTCGGCGACGGTCGCGTCGGCCGAGACGATGATCGGCTCGGTCGTCATCAGTCCGCCTGCGGTGTCGGGGCCGTAGGCGAGAAGGAAGCGCACGTCCTCGGCCTCCTCGGGCTCCATCAGACCGAGTAGGGCCTCGCCGCGCTCCGCGGACAGCTGCGCGATCAGGTCGGCCGCGTCATCCGGCTGCATCTGGTCCAACACGTCGGCGGCGTGGTCGTCGTCGAGCTGGTTGATGATGTCGACCTGGTCCTCTTCGCTCATCTCCTCGAGCGCGTCGGCCAGCCGGCTGTCCGGCAGCTCCCCGGCGACCTCCAGGCGGCGGTCCTCGGGGAGGTCGAGCAGAGTCGTCGCCAGGTCGGCGGGGAGCAGGTCGGAGTAGGTCGCGATCAGCTGTTCGGCGGACTGCGCTTCGCCGCCGGTCTTCTTCTCGCTGGTCTGCGTCCAGGCCGCGAAGACGGTCGGCCCCTTGCCGAACGGCGAGCCCCCGGTGCGCGGACGGCGAAGGAACAAGTCGGAGACCGCCCACTCGCCCGGTGCGGTCTGCTCGATCGCGACATCCTCGATGGTGGCCTCGCCGGACTTGTCCTTGAGCACCACCTTGCGCCCCAGCAGCTCGGCGATCACGCGGACCTCGCCGCCGCGCTGCTCGAAGCGGCGCAGGTTGATGAGCCCGGTCGTGATGATCTGCCCGGCGCCGATGCTCGTGACGCGACCGATCGAGAGGAACACGCGCCGCTTGCCCGGGATCTCGACGATCAAACCCACGACGGTGGGCGCTCGCGTGTTGCGGTAGACCACCAGGACGTCGCGGACCTTGCCGACCTTGTCGCCCGCGGGGTCGAAAACGGAGCACCCGGCCAATCGGGCGACGAAGACTCTCGTGGCACTCACATTGAAACTGTAGTTCCCCCGGGTGCGGTCGAAGGCCGGAACGGTAGCATGGCGCGCGTGACCAACCCCACCCCCGCCTCCCGCCTCGCCGACCTGCAGCGCGTGCCCAAGGGCGACGTCCTCGGCACCTACGACACCTACCTCGAGGCTCAGGCGATCGTCGACCACCTGGCCAAGGCCGACTTCCCGGTCGCGCAGGTGTCGATCGTCGGCAACGACCTCAAGTCGGTGGAACGCGTGACTCGCAAGCTGACCTGGAGCCGCGCGGCCCTCGAGGGCACCCTCAGCGGCGCCTGGTTCGGTCTGTTCATCGGCTTGCTGTTCAGCTTCTTCAGCCCCGCCGCGCTGACCACCGGGCTGTTCGTCGCGGCCATCCTCATCGGCGCCGCGTTCGGCCTGTTCTTCCGCCTGGTCACCTACGCGATCAACCGCCGAAACCGCGACTTCGATTCGACCAAGCAGGTGCTCGCGTCGAACTACCAGATCCTCCTGGATTCCTCGCTGGTCGCCCGTGCCCAGCAGATTCTCTCCACGCCGCTGCAGCCGTAGCTCCGCCCCACGCTCCACCCCACGGAAGGGCACGGCGATGCTGCCTGTCTCCCCCCTCGGCACGAGCGGAATGTCCGTCACCCGCCTCGGTCTCGGCTGTGCGGCGCTCGCCGGCGTTTTCACCTCCGTCCGACCGGAAGATGCGGCGGCGACCGTCGCGCAGGCCGCGGCCGACGGCATCCGGTACTTCGATACAGCCCCGCGCTACGGCGGCGGCCTGAGCGAGCAGCGGCTGGGGGATGCGCTGCAGCACCTCGATCGCCACGAGGTGGTCATCTCCACCAAGGTCGGTCACCTGCTTACGCCGCTCGCCGAGGGAGAGCTCGGCTGGGACCTGTTCCCGGACTCGCCAACGCGTTCGCACGCCGACTTCTCGCGGGACGGCGTGCTGCGCTCCCTCGAGGCCTCGCTGCAGCGGCTGCGGACCGATCACGTCGAGGTGCTCTGGATCCACGATCCCGACGAGTACAGCAGCTTCGAGCAGATCATGGACGAGACCTACCCGGCCCTCGAGCAGTTGCGCTCGGAGGGCGTCGTGCGCGCGATCGGCGTTGGGATCAACCAGTGGCAGCTGCTCGTCGACTTCGCCGAGGTGGACTTCGACGCCTTTCTGCTCGCGGGCCGCTACACGCTGCTCGATAACGACGGTGCCTCGACCGGGCTTTTCCCGATCTGCGAGGAGCGCGGCATCTCGATCGTCGTCGGCGGCCCGTACTCCTCCGGTGTGCTGGCGAGCGGGCCGGTCCCGGGGGCGACGTTCGACTACTCGACGGCGTCGGGCGAGGTGCTCGCACGGGTCGCTGCCATCGCCGCCGTGTGCGAACGCCACGGGGTCGCGCTCCCGGCGGCCGCCCTGCAGTTCTCGGCAGCACATCCGGTCGTCGCCTCGGTCATTCCCGGATGCCGGGACGCCGACGAGGTGCGCGACGCGGTTGCCTGGTCGTCCGCTGACATCCCCGCCGACCTTTGGCTCGAACTCAAGCAGGAGGGCCTGCTCGACGCGCACGCCTATACCCCGGGGATGACCGAAAGCTGGTAGCGCGGCCGATGCGCCGGGGTGCCAGCGGCCCAGGCGTCGGGCGCCCAGGCGTCGAGTGCCGCCCTTTCTCCTCACCGTGCTGGGATGGGGCGCACGGCGCTCGCGAGAAACGGCGGCGCTCGGCCAGCGGCGCGGAGCTAGCCCGCGAGCCACGCCTCCACATCGTCGGCAGTGCGCGGTATGGCAATCGACAGATTCTCGGCGCCGTCGGCCGTTACGAGGATGTTGTCCTCGATGCGCACCCCGATACCGCGGTACTCCTCGGGAACGGTCAGGTCGTCCGGCTGCAAATACAGCCCGGGTTCGATCGTGAACACCATGCCCGGCTCGAGGACGCCGTCGAGGTACAGGTCGCGGCGGGCCTGCGCGCAGTCATGCACGTCAATGCCGAGATGGTGTGAGGTGCCGTGCACCATGTACCTGCGGTGGTACTGCGCCTCGGGGACCAGCGATTCCTCGGCGGTCACCGGCAGGAAGCCCCACTCGGCGGTCTTCTCGGCGATGATCCGCATGGCCTCGGCGTGGATCTCGCGGAACCGGATGCCCGGCCGCACGATCGCGAATGCCGCATCCGCCGCCTCCCGGACCGCCTCGTAGACCCGGCGCTGCACCTCGGAGTAGGTGCCGCCGATCGGCAGCGTGCGCGTGATGTCGGCCGTGTAGAGGCTGTCGAGCTCGACACCCGCATCGATCAGGATGAGGTCACCCGGCATGACGGGGCCGTCGTTGGTGGTCCAGTGCAGGATGCAGGCGTGCGCCCCGCTGGCCGCGATCGTGTCGTACCCGACCTGGTTGCCCTCGGCCCGCGCGCGCCGGTTGAACGTGCCCTCGACGAGTCGCTCCCCGCGGGGATGGGCGGTGATGGCCGGACGGTCGGCGATCACGTCGTCGAACCCCTGCTTCGTGGCGGCGATGGCGAGGCGCATCTGCGCGATCTCCCAGGCGTCCTTCACGAGGCGCAGCTCGCTGAGGTCGCGCAGCAGCTCCTCGTCGTCGAGACCGCGGGATGCGCCATCCCTGGCCACGAGCAGCTCGTCGAGCTCGCTGAGAGGCCTCGTCGCGAGCGCGAGATCGGCGGCGACCTGCGCCAGCGAGGGGCGCGGCCCGAGCCAGAACTCGCCGATCGCGGCGTTGGCGTAGAACTCGTCGGAGTCGCGTCCCGCGGAGGGCCGGAAGTACAGTGTGGCGTCGTGGCCGTTGGGCGTCGGCTCCATGATGAGGACGCTGTCGGGCACGGCCTCGGCGCCCCATCCGGTGAGGTGCGCGAAAGAGGAGTGCGGCCGGTACGCGTAGTCGGTGTCGTTGCTGCGTACCTTCGCCGGGCCGGCCGGGATGATCAGACGCTCGCCCGGATGCAGCGCCGAGATGCGCAGACGACGTGCGGCCGCGAATGCCGCGACCTCGCGCGGCGACGGAAGCGTCTCGGAGCGCTCGGCCCACTGGCTCGAGATGTAGTCCCTGAACGAGCTCGAGACTGGGGTGGTCGAGCGGTTCGCGTTGGGGTTCGGCGCGGCCTCGGTCGCGGGGGCAGGAGTCGAATCAGCCATGGCCCATTGTCCCACGCGGGTCTGTCAGTGGATCAGCCGTCACCCGGCCGGGCGTGTCAGCCCTGCGGACGCAGCTGGGCGACGACCGGGCGGTGGTCGCTGCCCGCGCCGTCCTCGGTGCCGATGACGCGGAAACCGACGAAGGTCCAGCCGTCGCTCGCCATCACGTGGTCGATCGGCGCCCCGAGCGAGGTCGGCAGCGAGGTCGGCCAGCTGCCGACCGCCGCGCTGTGGCGGGCGCGTGCGCCGTCGTGGCAGGCGCCGAGGTCGCCCTGACCGTGCTGGGACGCGACGGTCAGGGCGGCGTAGTGGTCGAGGGTCGAGTTGAAGTCGCCCGCCATGATTGTGCCCGCGCCGCCGCCTGCCGAGCTCGCCGCCGGCCCGCAACGCGCCGCCAGCCAGTCCAGCCCCCAACGCCAGTTCGACATCTCGCCCTCGACCGGCGCGACCGGATGCGCGGCCACGATCGTCGGACCGGTCCCGTCGCTCGGGACCGCCAGCACGCTCGGCAGCGTCTTCGTAGATCCCTGGGTGTCGTCGCGTCGGTAGGTGCCGAGCTTCGTGCTGAGCAGCAGCGACGTCGTATGCGCCTTGGCGACCTGGTCGTAGCTCAGCGTGAGCAGCTGCATCCGGATGCCCGCTGCCGTCATCGTGTCGGCGACCGCCCGCGCTGTGGCCTCGGAGGTCTCAGGCAGGACGACGATGTCGGCCTTTTGGGTGATCGCCAGCCGAGCGATCTCCGCAGCACCCGGCGCATCGCCGAGGGTGTTCCAGCTCAGCACGGTGAGGTCGTTGGCGGCCTTGGTCTGGAAGCCGTCGGTGGTCGTTCCCCGGGTCGCGAGCACGGCGCCGCTCACCCCCGCGAAGGCCAGCAGCAGAAGGGCGAGCGTGGCGGCGAGCCGCCGCGTGCGCCGGGAGACCAGCGCGATCAGCAGTAGGGCCACGACACCGACGCCGGCCACCAGGGCGGCGAGACCGCGCAGCGAGACGATCTGGGCGATCCCGAACTGCCGCTCCAGGCCGAACAGCTGCGGCCAGGCGGAGACGAGCAGCACCGCGGCGAGAAGGACGACGGTCGCCGCGGCGAGGAGGCGACGGATCATGACCGTTCGAGCTTAACGGGGTGCGGATGCCTACGATGTAAGGATGCCCAAACCCATCGATCTGCACGCCCACAGCAGCGTCTCCGACGGGACCGAGACTCCCGCGCAACTGATCAGGGCGGCCGTCGCCGCCGGACTCGACGTGGTCGCGATCACCGACCACGACTCCACCTCGGGCTGGACGGAGGCCTTCGACGCCGCCCGCGGCACCGGACTCACCGTGCTGCCCGGCCTCGAGCTCAGCACGCAGCTGCAGTACGCCAGCGTGCACGTGCTGGGCTACTTGGTCGACCCGACGAACGCCGCGCTTGTTGCGGCCACCGCGCAGATCCGCGAGGAGCGGCTACACCGGGCCGAGAAGATGGTCGCGCGCATCGTGAAGGACTACCCACGGCTCAGCTGGGACGACGTCATGGCCCAGACGACGCCGGGTGCCACCGTGGGCCGGCCGCACATCGCCGACGCCCTCGTGGCGCGCGGCTACGCGTCGGATCGCAGCGCGGCCTTCCAAAGCATCCTGCACTGGCAGGGCGGCTATTACCAGCCGCAGGAGGCCCCCGCGCCGGTCGTCGGGGTGCGGCTGATCGCGGAGGCGGGGGGAGCGCCGGTGATCGCGCATCCGGGCGCCCGCGGCCCTGAGCAGCTGCTGAACGACGAGCGGCTGCGTCAACTGGTGGATGCCGGACTCTTCGGTCTCGAGGCGAACCATCGAGACAACATCCAGGGGTCGCCCGAGAAGTGGGCGAGGACCGCGCGCGAGTTCGGGCTCGTGATCACCGGTTCGAGCGACTACCACGGCGAGGGCAAGCCGAACCGGCTCGCCGAGAACACCACGAGCCGTGAGGTCTACGAGCAGATCGTGGCGCACGCCACGGGCACGGTGCCGTTCTGCGGCTGATCGTCCACTCCGGCGCCGCCGAGGTCGCGGCGTCCGTCACCGCTCCGCCGAGAAGGCACCTTTGCACCGAGTACCCGCGGACAACAGTGCCGTTTGGACGCAAACCCGGCGTGTCGGCGAGGCCTCGCCGCGCGGGCTACGCGACGGGAGGCGTCGGTGCGCCGCCGCCGGCACCGCCGGTGCGACGACGCGTGCGGTGCCTGCGGGTCGGCGAGGTGCCGTCGTGGGCTCCGCCGCCGGGCTCGCGGTGCGCCGGGTTGCCCTCGGTGCGCTGACCGCCCGAGTTGCCGGAGGTGCTGTGCGCACCCTGTCGCGGGGGGCGCGATCCCTCGCGTGAACCGCCATCGCGCGATCCGCCGCGCGAGGAGTCGCCCGAGGGTCGATCCGTACGCGGCTCGCGCACCAGCGTCGAGGCGCGCAGGCGGCCCTTGGTGTCGACCGGGATGTCGAGATCGGTGAACAGGTGCGGCGACGAGGAGTATGTCTCGACCGGCTCCTGCGGTCCGAACTGCAGACCGCGATGGATCAGGCCCCACTTGTGCAGGTCGTCCCAGTCCACGAAGGTGACGGCGATGCCGGTCTTGCCCGCGCGGCCGGTACGCCCGGCGCGGTGCAGGTAGGTGTCTGGGTCGTCGGGCACGGTGTGGTTGATCACGTGCGTGACGTCGTTGACGTCGATGCCGCGAGCCGCGACATCCGTGGCGATCAGGATGTCTTTCTTGCCCGCCTTGAACGCGGCCATGGCGCGCTCGCGCTGTTCCTGGTTGAGGTCGCCGTGCACGGCGGCGGCGTTGAAGCCGCGGTCGTTGAGCTCCTCGACGAGCTTCGCGGCGGCGCGCTTCGTGCGGGTGAAGATCACGGTCTTGCCGCGGCCCTCGGCCTGCAGGATGCGCGCGATCACCTCGTCCTTGTCGAGATTGTGCGCCCGGTAGATCACGTGCTTGATGTTCGCCTGGGTGAGCCCCTCATCCGGGTCCGTCGCTCGGATGTGGATCGGCTTGTTCATGAAGCGGCGCGCGAGGGCCACGACCGGGCCGGGCATCGTCGCCGAGAAGAGCATGGTGTGGCGGGTCGGATCGGTCTGCGCGAACAGCTTCTCGACGTCGGGCAGGAAGCCGAGGTCGAGCATCTTGTCGGCCTCGTCAAGCACCATCACCTTGACGTTCTTGAGGCTCAGCAGGCGCTGGCCGGCGAGGTCGAGCAGACGGCCGGGCGTGCCGACGACGATCTGGGCGCCGGCCTTGAGCTGCTCGACCTGACCCTCGTACGCCTTGCCGCCGTAGATAGCGACGATCTTGGTGTCGCGATTGGACGCCGCGATCTCGAGGTCTTCCGCCACCTGCACGCACAACTCGCGGGTGGGCACGACGACGAGCGCCTGGACGCCCGGCTCCGCGTGGAGCCCGAGCGCCTGGATCAGCGGCAGGCCGAAGCCGAAGGTCTTGCCGGTGCCGGTCTTGGCCTGGCCGATGATGTCTTGCCCGTCGAGGGCGAGGGGGATGGTCTGGCTCTGGATCGGGAAGGGCTCGATGATGCCCTTGGATGCGAGCGCGTCGACCATGTCTTGGTCGATCTTGAGATCGGTGAAAGTCACGAAATACCTGTCTTGTGTTAGAGAAAACCCAGCCTACCGGGCCGGACCCGCGCGGACCGGGCGGCGGGCCGAGCCGGGAGTCGCAGCCGATAGTCTGGTGGGCGTGGTGAGTCTCTTCCGGCGTCGACGACGCCCACGCGCGAACGCGCCCCACGTCACGCCCCGCTCCGAGGCGATCGCGGTCGCCCGGGTCGAGCTCGAAGACCTCACCCCGCCGACCCCGGTCTACCTCGGGCAGCTCGGCTACCTGACGCTGATCCTGTTCGAGAACCTCAGTCGCGCCGTCATCCTGGCACCGACCACCGAGGCGAAGACCAGCCTCAGCCGGGCCACAGCCGAGGTGTTGGAAGCGCACGAGGGCCTCATCACTGAGATGCGCGGATCCGGCATCGATCCGATCGCCGCCATGGAGCCGTTCCGCACCGAGCTCGACGACTTCCTGCGACGCACCCAGGGCGCCGATTGGCCCGAGACGCTCGTGACCTGCTACCTCACCGGCGGTTTCCTCACCGACTTCTTCACCGGCCTCGCGGCCGGGCTGCCCGCCGGTCTGTCGCAGCGCGTCTCCCTGCTGCTCGACATCGACAAGGGGCAGGATGCGCTGGTCGCGGAGTTGCGCGGCGCAATCGAGGCGAGCCCGCGGCTGGCGTCGCGGCTCGCGATGTGGGGGCGTCGGCTGGTGGGCGACACCATGCTCGTCGCCCGCTCCTCGCTCGCCATCGGCGGAGAACTGCCCGGCGAGGAGCGGATCGAGCCGGTCTTCACCGAGCTCATCTCGGCTCACACCCGCCGCATGGACGTGCTGGGTCTGACCGCGTAGTCCGTTACGCGCGCCCGCCCGACAGCGTGTGCAGCCGCCGCGCGTCGCCGGCCTTGCGGGTGCGCACGATCAGCAGGATCGCCACCAGCGAGATCACGCCGCCGCCGGCCAGCGCGGCGACCCAGATCCAGCCGCCGTCGAACTTCAGGCCGGCCCAGACCAGCGCCGCCCAGATCGCGGCGGTCGCCGCGGCACCGACGCCGGGGAGCAGGAACAGCCCGTAGGCGTCATGGCCGGGCACGATATAGCGCAGCGCCAGGCCGACGAAGGCGCCGATGACGGTGACGTAGAGGAGTTCCACGCGGTCAGCCTAGGTCAGCCGGGTCGTCTTCGGTGCGGGTGATCGGTGGGTGCAGCGACTCAGGCGAAGAAACCGACGCGGCGCGACTCCTCGCCGCCCATCTCGAGATACGAGAGTGAGGCGACCGGGACGATGTAGAGCTTGCCCTTCTCGTCGGTCAGCTTGATGAATTTCGAGTCGGAGTCCAGCGCGGCCGAGACGATCTTCTCGATCTCGGCGGGAGTCTGCGACGACTCGATGTTGAGCTCACGAGGGCTGTTGGCGATACCGATGCGAATGTCCACACCCGAAGATTACGGGATGCCGCGGCGGCAGGTCGGCGGGGTTCACCCACAGCAGAACCGAGGGCGGCCCGCGGCTGTCTGCGCCTCCCGCTACGGTGGGCGCATGAGCGGCATCCGGTTCGAGCGCACGGCGCCCGCGGCTCCGCAGCAGGTGGTTCCGGATGCCGGCCAGCGCGGCGTGATCGACCTCGCCGACGACGCATCGGCAGCCGTGCTCGGCGCCCCCGGGTCCGGCAAGACAACCACGATCGTCGAGCTCGTCGCCGACCGGGTCGGGCCCGTCGACGAGGGCGGCCGCGGCTGGTCGCCGGACTCGCTTCTCGTGCTCGCCTCCTCGCGCGCCGCGGCCACCCGGCTTCGCGACCGCCTCGCCCTGCGCATCGGGGTCCCCAGCAACGGGCCGCTCGCCCGCACCGTCTCCTCCCTCGCCTTCGAGCTGGTGGGGGCCGCTGCCCGTGCCTCCGGTGCTGAGCCGCCGAGGTTGGTGACGGCCGCCGAACAGGACGCCGACATCGCCGCGCTCCTTGAGGGGCATCTTGAGAGCGGCGGCGGCCCCGCCTGGCCCGAGCTCCTCGATCCGGGCGTGCGTCGCCTGCGCGGATTCCGCACGGAGCTCCGCGAACTCATGGCGCGGGCCACCGAGTACGACGTGTCCCCGCCGCGGCTCCGCGAGCTCGGGCGGGCGACCGGTCGCGAGGCGTGGGTCGCGGCGGCCGACTTCATCGAGGAGTACCTCGAGGTCGTGGCATCCAGTCGAAGCGCCCAGCTCGACCCGGCGGAGCTCGCGCGCTTCGCGATCGAGGCGGTGCGCGTCGGCGGCGGCCCAGACGACCGGGTCTCGACGCTCCGACTGGTGATCGTCGACGACCTGCAGGAGGCCACCGAGTCGACGCTCGGCCTGCTGCGCGCCCTGTCCGACCGCGGCGTCGCGGTGATCGCCTTCGGGGATCCGGATATCGCGGCCAACGCCTTCCGCGGCGGCGAGCCCGACGCGCTCGGCCGGTTGAGCGCGGTACTCGGCAACCCGGAGCTCCGGCAGTTCGTCCTCCCCGAGGTTCACCGACAGCCCGCACCGCTCCGCGCGCTCACGAGTGCGGTGACCGCGCGTATCGGCACGGCGGCGGCGGGGACGCAGCGCGCGGCCCGCGCTGCCGAGGTCGAGGTCGATGCGAGGGAGGCGGCATCCGAGATCGTTGCGCCCCTTCCGCTGGCCCGCATCGAGGCGACCAGCCCGGCCCGCGAGTGGGCGGCGGTGGCCCGGCTGCTGCGCGAGGAGCACCTCGGCCGCGACGTCCCGTGGAATCAGCTCGTCGTGATCGTGCGCAGCGGTGCCCACGCGCCCGGGATCGCCCGCGCGCTGGCGCTCGCCGAGGTGCCGACCCGCACGGCGAGCGGCGGTGTCGCGCTCCGCGACGAGACGGCGGCCCGCAGCCTGCTCGCCCTCGTCGAGGTCGGTATCGGCCGCACCGAGCTGACCGCTGAGCTCGCGGCCGAACTGCTGCTCTCGCCGTTCGGCGGCCTCGACGCGCTCGCCCTGCGTCGGCTGCGGCTCGCCCTCCGCGCCGAGGAAATCGCCGGCGAGGGTCATCGCGTCAGCGATGAGTTGCTCGTCGAAGCACTGGCGGCTCCCGGTCGTTTCGTCACCATCGACAGCCGCCCGGCGCGACAGGCGGAGCACCTCGCCGAGACGCTCGAGGCGCTCCGCACGAGCGACGGTTCCATCGAGAATCTGCTCTGGCTCGCCTGGGATCGCAGCCGGCTTGCGAAGCCCTGGCACGACCAGGCGCTTGGCAGCGGACCGGTCGCGGCCGAGGCCAACCGCAACCTCGACGCGATCGTCGCCCTGTTCGCGGCGGCGAAGCGCTTCGCCGAGCGGCGACCGGATGCCCCGGCCTCCGAGTTCCTGGCCGAGGTGCTCGACGCCGAGGTGCCGGAAGACGTGCTCGCTCCGAGCGGACGCGACGATGCCGTGCTCGTGACCACGCCATCCGGAGCGGTCGGCCTGGAGTTCCGCACGGTCGTGGTCGCTGCCCTGCAGGACGGCGTGTGGCCCAACCTGCGCGCCCGCGGCTCGCTGCTGCAGCCGCAGAACCTGCTGCGTGCCCTGCGTTCATCGGGCGACGGGTCGGCGGGCGACGCCGCCGACCGCGCCATCGACGATCGCAAGCTGGTGCTCGACGACGAGCTGCGCATGTTCGCGCTCGCGGTCTCGCGCGCCACCGAGCGCGTCGTGCTCGCTGCAGTCGCCAACGACGACGAGCAGCGCAGCATGTTCTTCTCGCTGCTGCCGGCCGAGACGTCGCTGCTCGACTCCGCGACGAAGCCGCCCCTGTCGCTGCGCGGCTTCACCGGTCGGCTGCGCCGCACCCTGGCCGACCCGCGGTCGAACCGAGCGGATGCCGCGGCCGCCGCCTCTTCGCTGGCCGAACTCGCACGGCTCGGACTTCCGGGCGCGAGTCCGGACGACTGGCATGGGCTTGAGCCGATCTCATCGACCGGACCGTTGTACGAGGGTGACAGCATCCCGGTCTCCCCGTCCCGAATGGAACGGCTTGAGGAGTCGCCGCTCGACTGGTTCCTCGAGACCATCGCCGGCGGTGACTCGGGCGTCGTCGCGGGGGTCGGCACGATCCTGCACTGGGCGATGGAGACGACGGACGACCCGGTGGTCGACCAGCTCTGGGCGGCTGTCGAGTCGCGCTGGAGCGAGCTGGTCTTCGAGTCGCCCTGGCTGGCCGAACGTCATCGCGGCCTCGCGCGCATCTTCACCGAGGCACTCGCCGACTACCTGGCCGACTTCCGACGCGAGGGCAAGACCCTGGTCGCCGCGGAGGGGCGCTTCAAGCTCGAGTACGGCGAGTTGGAGGGCGAGCAGGGCGGCGAGCAGCTCCGGGACGACGGCACGCCGCGGCCGCGGATCGTGGTCAGCGGATCCATCGACCGGGTCGAGCGGGATGCCGACGGTGCGGTGGTGATCGTCGACCTGAAGACCGGGCGACCGATCACCTCCGCGGCACAGATCGCCGCGCATCCTCAGCTCGGGGCGTACCAGCTCGCCTACGCCGAGGGGAAGTTCGCTGAGGTGCTCGAGCCGCACGGTGAGCACGCCCCCGGCGGCGCGAAGCTGCTTTACGTCCGCGAGGGCAAGGACGGCCGGCGGTATCGCGACGGTCACCAGGCGAGTCTGGATGCCGAGGCGCTCGAGCTCGTTCGCCAACGGATCGGGCAGGCGGCCCTGCTGATCGCGGCCGCCGAGTTCGACGGCAAGCTGGAGCTCGAGCAGTTCGGCGGATTCGGCACAACGCCGCGGTTGCGGCTGCATCGCGTGAAGGCGGTGTCGAGTGATTGATCCTTCTTTGTCGAACGCGCTGCATTCGCAGCCGCTGCCAAGTAAATACTCCGCCCTCGACATTGCCGCGGCGCTGGAACTCCCGTCGCCCACGCCCCAGCAGCAGGCCGTCATCGAGGCGCCGCTCGCGCCGGCGCTCGTCGTGGCCGGCGCGGGTAGCGGCAAGACCGAGACGATGGCGAACCGAGTGCTCTGGTTGCTCGCGAACGAGTTCGTGAAGCCGAGCCAGGTACTCGGGCTCACCTTCACGCGCAAGGCGGCGGGCGAGCTGTCGCTGCGCATTCGGGAGCGCATCGAGCAGCTCTCCGCTGCCGGTCTCACGCCCGAGGATCACGATCCCTTCGAGGCGCCGGCTGTGGCGACCTACAACTCTTTCGCGAACGCGATCTTCCGCGACAACGCGATCCTGGTCGGTCGCGAGGGCGACGGCGCCGTGCTCGGCGAGGCCGGGGCGTGGCAGCTCGCGCGGGCGACGGTCACGCGCTCGCAGGATCGCCGGCTGTCGAGTCTCGACAAGAACCTCGACCCGGTGACCAACGCGGTGCTCGGGCTGAGCCGTGCGCTCGCCGAGAACATCGCCGATCCGGAGGCCGTGCGCGCGTTCGCCCGACGCTTCGCGGCAATCGGGGAGCTGCCGTCGGGCGGTCGCGGGGCCTACGCCGCCGTCGACGGGATGGTGACCGCGGTCGGCGCCCTCGATGTGCTGGTCGACCTGGTGGGCGAGTACGACGCGGCGAAACTGACGCGCAGCGCCGTCGAATACTCGGACCAGGTGGCCCTCGCCCTGCGCATCGTCGGCAAGCAGCCTGCCGTGCGGGAGGAGCTCCGCGACCGCTACCGCGTGGTGCTCCTCGACGAGTATCAGGACACCTCGGTCGTGCAGACCCGAATGCTTGCGACCCTCTTCGCCGGGCATCCGGTCATGGCGGTCGGCGACCCCAATCAGTCGATCTACGGATGGCGCGGCGCCTCGGCGTCGAACCTCGAGCAGTTCGGCAAGCAGTTCGGCGCTGGGCAGTTCGGTGCCGTCGGCTCGGCGTTCGCCCTCTCGACCAGCTGGCGGAACGGACACCACATCCTCGACGCGGCCAACGCGCTCGTGGCGCCCCTGTCGCTCGCCTCGCGCGTGCCGGTCGAGAAGCTGACGGCCGCGCCGAAGGCGACGAATGTGCCGATCGAGGTGCGCTTCGAGGAGGAGCTCGAGGCTGAGGCCGACGCCGCGGCGGCCTGGTTCGCCGCGCGGCTCGCGGCGCCCGAGCGGCAGAAGGACGGTCTTCCGCCCTCGGCCGCGATGCTGTTCCGCGCGCGGAAGACGCAGCCGGTCTTCCTGCGCGCGCTGCGGGAGCACGGGGTGACTTACCACGTGCTCGGGCTCGGCGGGCTGCTCGCTGAGCCGGAGATCGCCGACCTGGTTTCGGTGCTGTCCGTGCTCAACGACCCGGCTGCCGGCCTCGAACTCATTCGGGTGCTCGCCGGTTCGCGCTGGCGGCTCGGCGTGCAGGACCTGCACGCCCTGAACCGTCTCGCCTCCTGGCTGCGCGACCGCGACTTCGCCCAGCAGGTGTACGCCGACGACGTAAAGGAACGGATGCGGTCGAGCCTGACCGCGGGGGAGGGCGGCTCGATCGTCGACGCCCTCGACTTCCTCGTCACCGCTCGCGAAGGGCATACCGCGCTCGCCCACTTCAGCGAGCTCGGGCTGCAGCGACTCCGGGACGCCGGCGCGGTCGTCGCGCGCCTGCGGTCGCGCACCTCGCTCGCGCTGCCGGATCTCGTCTCGCTCGTCGAGCAGGAGCTGCGGCTCGACATCGAGGTGGTCGCCAACGAGGACCGTCCGCTCGGCGGGGCGCCCATGGAGGCCCTGTTCGACGCGATCGACGGCTACCTCGCGCTCGACGACTCGAGCACGCGGGTCGGCTCCGAGCTGAGCGGGTTCCTCGCCTGGCTGCGCGCCGCCGAGGAGAAGGAGGACCTCTCGCCGCGGCCGGAGGATCCCGAGCCGGGGACCGTGCAGATCCTGACCGTGCACGGGGCGAAAGGCCTCGAGTGGGATCTCGTCGCGGTGCCGCGGCTGGTCGCCGACGAGCTGCCCTCGAAGCCGATCGAGGGCACGAACGGCTGGCTCGCGTTCGGGCAGCTGCCGTGGCCATTCCGAGGGGATGCGGCCGACCTGCCCGTCTACGACTGGGAGACAGTGACCACGCGGAAGGAGCTGCTCGACCGCCGCGACCGCTTCAAGGCGGCTGTCGGTCAGCGCGCCCTCGACGAGGAGCGCCGCCTCGCCTACGTCGCCGTCACCCGTGCCCGCCATGAACTCCTGCTGAGCGGCTCGTTCTGGGCGACGCAGACCAAGCCGCGCGAGCCCAGCGTGTTCCTCCGCGACCTGGCGGTGGCGGGAGTGATCGGCGAGCTGCCGGCCGCACCGCAGAGTGAGATCAATCCGCTCGGCGAGGACCAGGAGAGCTTCTCCTGGCCGCGCGACCCGCTCGGCACCCGTCGGGCGGCCGTCGAGGCCGCGGCTGCGGCGGTGCGGAGCGCGGAGTCCGTGATCGCTGGCCGGTGGTCCGAGGAGCTGGAGCTCCTGCTGATCGAGCGAGCCCGACGTCTGGCAGGAGCAGGGACGGTCTCGCTGCCGACGCGCGTGCCGGCATCACGCTTCAAGGACTTCGTGACCGACCCGGATGCTGTGGCCGCCTCGATGCTGCGCCCCATGCCCGAGCGCCCGTTCACGGCGACGCGACTGGGCACGCTGTTCCACTCCTGGGTCGAGAACCGCTACGGCCTCGGCGCCGGTTCGGACGAGTTGGATGCCGGCGCGATCGAACTCGACGACGGGCTGCTGGCGGACGGCGACGGCGTCGAGGCCGCCGATCTCGCGCACCTGCGCGCCACCTTCGAGGCCTCCGAGTGGGCGAGCCGCAAGCCGATCGAGGTGGAGCGCGAGATCCACCTGCCGTTCGACGACCGCATCGTCATCTGCAAGATCGATGCGATCTACGCGCTCGAGCCCGACCTGCTCGGGCCGCGCTTCGAGGTCGTCGACTGGAAGACCGGCAAGGCCCCGAAGGATGCCGACGATCTCGAGCGCAAGCAGCTGCAGCTCGCGCTCTACCGAATCGCCTACGCGCGCTGGGCAGAGATCGACCCGACCCGCATTTCGGCCGCCTTCTACTTCGTGGCCGATGACCGGGTGATCCGCCCGGACCACATCGACGACGAGGCCGAGTTGATGGCCCGCTGGCGCGCGGCGTTCGCGAGCTGAGCGAGGAACGGGCAGCTGGGCGCATGCCTGAGTTGCACGAGAAGGCGGCGCGAGGTCGCGAGCGAATGCTTACGCATTCGCTCCCAGCGACGACCTCGCCACGATCGCCGACACCAGCGCATCCACCGGCTCCCGCGCGGCGAGCGGGTTCGACAGCAACGCGAAGTCGACCTCGCCAAGCATCGGCAGTCCGAACGTCGAGGTGACAGGCACCAGGTCGCTGGGGATCAGGTTCTGCGGGAACACCGCCACTCCGATCCCGGCCCGTAGCGCCGCGAGCACGCCGTTGATCTCGCGCACGTTGCAGGTGATGCGCCAGGTACGCCCGGCATCCTCGAGGGCCCGGATGGCCGCACTCCGCGACAGCGATGGTGCCTGGTACACGATCAGCGGCACGTGCGCGCCGGGGTCGAGCTGGAGCGACTTGTGCGCCACCCAGACCAGCCGCTCGCGCCGCACCACGCGCCCGTCGGGCTGGTCGGGCTCCTGCTTCACGTAGATGAGGTCGAGCTGCCCGGCCTTGAGCCGCCGCGCCAGGGCGCCGCTCTGGTTGACCGTGAGCTCGAGGTTGATCTGCGGGTAGACCTGCCGGAAGTCGCGCAGGATCTGGGGCAGCTGCGTGAGCGCGAGATCGTCGGCCGAGCCGAAGCGTAGCCGCCCGCGCATCGCCGATCCGGTGAAGTAGGCAGCGGCTTCGTCGTGGGTGGCCAGGATGCTGCGCGCGAAGCCGAGCATGGCATCCCCGTTGTCGGTCAGCGTGACGGCCCTCGTGTCGCGGGCGACGAGTTGCCGCCCGGCGGCCACCTCGAGCTTGCGGATCTGTTGGCTCACGGTCGGCTGACTGACCTGCAGCAGCTCGGCGGCGCGGGTGAAACTCAGCGTCTCGGCGACGGCCACGAAGGTGCGTAGCAGCGCGGGATCGAACAACGGAAGACCGCCTTATTGAGAAAACCAATGGGACTTATAGCCAGGATTCCATATTCGAATGGATGACGCGAGCGTAACCTTGCCATCCGTGACGAATCTCAGCGGCGTGGACCAAGAAGGAATCACGCAGCCCATCCCGATTCTCACCCAGGCGCCGCGTTGGCGTGACACCTTCATCGCCCTGCGTGCGTACAACTACCGGCTCTACGTGATCGGCCAGCTCTTCGCCAACATCGGCGGCTGGATGCAGCGGGTCGCCATCGATTGGCTCGTGCTCGAGCTGACCGGCAATGTCGCGCTCGTCGGTCTCACGGTCACGCTGCAGTTCGCGCCCACTCTGCTGCTCGGCCCCTGGGCCGGAGTCATCTCCGACCGCTACAACCGGCACTGCACCCTGATCCTGACCCAGACCACCGGAACCATCTTCAACGGTCTGCTGGCGGTTCTGGTGCTGACCGGTCACGCGCAGGCCTGGATGGTGTTCCTGGTCGCGGGCATCACCGGGTGTTCGATGGCCATCGATTCGCCCTCGCGCTCCGCGTTCGTGACCGAGATGGTCGGCTCGCATCGTCTCCGGAACGCGATCACGCTGAACGCGAGCATCTTCCACCTCGGCGGTCTGCTCGGTCCCGCGATCAGCGGCGGCCTGATCACCGTCGTCGGGTCGGGCTGGTCCATCGCCATCAACGCGGGCACCTCGGGGATCGCGGTCCTCGCCCTCTCGCTGATGCGCACTCACGAGTTGCGTCGCTCGCGGCGGGTGAGCGCCGCCAAGGGCCAGATCCGCGAGGCGCTGCGCTACGCCATCCGCAAGCCGACGATATTCTGGCCGATCGTGCTGATGATGTTCGTCGCGACCTTCGGGATGAACCTGCCCGTGCTGTTCACGGCGGCGGCCAACGGCACATACGGGACCGGCGCATCCGGCTACGGGCTCTACAGCTCGTTGGCGGCGGCCGGCGCTCTCGTCGGGACCTTCCTGATCACCCGTCGGAAGTCGATCCGACTGCGCTCGATCGTGGTCGCGGTCGTCATCTACGGCGCGGTCACGGCGGTGGCCGGCTTTGCCCCGCTTTACGGCGTGTTTCTCGGCGCGATCATCGGAATCGGCATCTCCCGCATCGCGTTCGCGACCGCCGCCGAGACTCTGACTCAGTTCTCGACGAACCTCGGCATCCGCGGGCGCGTGATGTCGTTCTACATCATGGTCAACGTCGGCGGGCAGGCGGCGGGTGGACTCATCATCGGCTGGGTCGCCGAGACGTTCGGGTCACGGATTGGGTTCCTCGTCGCCGGCGGTGTCCCGTTGATCGCGGGCCTGACGGTGGCGATCATCCTGGCTCACCGCCACCAGCTGACCCTGCAGGTCAACCTGCGACGCCCGCGTGAGTTCGTGCGGATCGTGCGCCGTCCGCAACCCGCGCTCTAGCCCGAGATTCCGAAATCAGGCGCCGAGCGCCGAGCTAACCCGCGGCGCGCTCGGAGCGGTCGAGCAAGATCTCGAGCTCGTCGGTCGTCAGCGAGACGGTGTCGTTGCTGACCGTGCTGCCGAGGGTGGTCTGCGCGTCGTCGGTGAGGGCCGAAAGCAGCTCGACCGCATCGTCGACGATCGAGGTGGAGCGCACCTCGGTGCCGTGCAGCAGCCAGCGGGCGACCTCGAGCTCCGCGAGGAGGGTCGCGCGCTGCCGCAGCTGACGGTCGATCTGGCCGCGGGCGGCGCCGTACGCGTCGAACGCGGCATCCGTCGCTCCGGGCTGGGTGCAGCCGAGCAGCCACTGCAGGTCGAGAGCCGGGTCACCAACGCGCAGACCGTGCCAGCCCAGGATGCCGGTGACCTGGTCGGATGCCGCCAGCACCGAGTCCGAGCCCATCGAGCCATTGATCACCGTCGCGGGGTACTGCCACAGGGCCGATTCCGCTCCCGCGTGCTCCCAGCGCTGCTGCAAGGCGATCGGCACGAGTCCGGTCGCGCAGGCGCGCTCGACGAGCGAGACCGCGGCGCGGTGGCCGTCGACGGAGTTGTGGGAGGCGAGTCCGGCATCCACCACGAAGCTCGTGGGCAGCGCGTGGACCGCCGCGATCGCCGTGCCGATCGACGCGGCCAGCTCGGGGGTGATGTCGCCGAGCGAGATCTTGGTGCCGTAGACGAACTCGTAGACGACCGCGCGGGTGCCGGCGATCGGCACCTGGCCGGCGAAGCTCGACACGGCGAAGGGCAGGCGGGTGCGGACACCGGTGCTCAGGGCGCGCAGGGCGACCAGGTCGGCGGACTGCTCCGACTCGGCCTTCTCGCTGCGCGGCACGCGCACGATCCAGTGGCCGCCGTCGCGGGCGGTGAGGAGGGCGGCGTCGAAATCGCCGTGACCCAGCGAGCCGAAGGCTTGGGCGCCAACGACGTCCAGCCCGGCCACGGCCGACGTCGCAAGCGCCGCTAGAGTGAAGTGGGATCTGGACATGACGACAGGGTAGGTCGGCGGATGCCCGACCCGGCCGCACGCCACGCCTTTCTCTCTCGTCCCGGAGGTACCCGCTGAACGACTCCTTCGGGTCCCGGCTGCCCCTGTCGCGTGCCGCGATCGATCGCGACCACCTCTCCCGGGCCCTCGGAATCGACGCGCTGCTGGCCGATCCGCTCGCCCGCGTGGTCGTGCTGCACGATCGTCAGGCGCTGATGTCGGAGCCGACGACACTCGCTCTGCCGACGCCGGGCGAGGTCGGGGAGCACGAACTCGCCGTCTATCTCGGGCGCTCGATCGTCGAGGAGCCCGAGCTGCCCGTTGGCTCGCCGATCATCCTGCTTGTCGTCGGCGACGAGACCGCAGCAGGACTCGGCGGCAACGCCGTGTGGGGAGACCTGCGGATGCTGGGGGCCGAGTTGAGCGTCCGCGATGCGGGACTCTTCACTCAAGGCCTCGCGATCGCCAACTGGCACACGAGCTACGCGTTCTCTCCGGGGAGCGGGCGCGCCAGCATCCCGGACGCCGCGGGCTGGACCCGGCGCGACCCCGGCGCGGGCACGCAGTCGGGCGCCGAGTCGTTCCCGCGCACCGACGCCGCGATCATCGTCGGTATCACCGACGACGACGACCGACTGCTGCTCGGCTCCAACGCGATGTGGGAGAAGAACCGCTTCTCGCTGCTGGCCGGGTTCGTCGAACCGGGGGAGTCGCTCGAAGCGGCGGTGATCCGCGAGGTGTTCGAGGAGTCGGGCGTGCACGTCGTTGACCCGGTATACAAGGGCAGCCAGCCGTGGCCATTCCCGGCCTCACTGATGGTCGGCTTCCGGGCGCGCGTCGCGCGGGGCGCCTCGACGATCGGCAAGGCCGACGGCGAGGAGATCCTCGAGATCCGCTGGTTCAGCCGGGAGGAGATGGCGGCGCAGGTCGCCTCGGGCGAGCTCCGGCTTCCCGGTGCCACCTCGATCGCTCGCGCCATCATCGACGACTGGTACGGCGGCGAGCTGCCGGACGGCGGCCGCTGGTGACCTCCGCGCCGGCTGCCGGGTGATCCAGCATGCCGAACCTCGACGATGAGCTGCTCGACGGGCTCGACCCCGACCAGCGCCGGGCGGCCAACGCGCTGCTCGGTCCCGTCGTCATCCTGGCGGGCGCCGGCACCGGTAAGACCCGGGCGCTGACCTACCGGATCGCGCACGGGCTGCGCACCGGCACCTACTCGCCCGGGAGCGTGCTCGCGCTCACCTTCACCACGAAGGCGGCGGCCGAGCTGCGAGAACGACTGCGGCGTCTCGGGGCGCAGGGCGCCGTCGCGCGCACCTTCCACTCGGCCGCGTTGCAGCAGCTCTCGCAGTACTGGCCCGACGTGATCGGCGGGTCGACGCCGAAGCTGGTCGAGAACAAGTCGCGCCTGATCGCCGAGGCGGGGGATGCCGCGAAGCTCCGGCTGAGCGGGGCGGTGCTGCGTGACCTCGCCGCCGAGATCGAGTGGCGCAAGACCTCCGAGTTCAGCCTCGGCCGCTACGCCACCGAGGCGCAGGACCGCCCCATGCCCACCGGACTCAGCGTGGATGCCGTGGTCGACATCCAGAAGCGCTACGAGCAGATCAAAGACGATCGTCGCCGACTCGACTTCGAGGACGTGCTGCTCGCCACCGCCGGGATGCTCGACTCCGAGCCGCGCGTGCTCGCGCAGGTGCGCTCGCAGTTCCGCTTCTTCACGGTCGACGAGTACCAGGACGTCTCTCCGCTGCAGCACCGCCTGCTCGAGCTCTGGCGGGGTGATCGCACCGACGTCTGCGTGGTCGGCGACGCCAGCCAGACCATCTACTCCTTCACCGGGGCCACCAGCTCGTATCTGCTGCGCTTCGAGAAGGAGTTCCCGCACGCCAACGTCGTGCGGCTGCAGCGCAACTACCGCTCGACGCCGAGCGTGCTGTCGCTGGCGAACCGGCTGATGAAGGGTCGCCCTGGCGCGCTCGAACTCGCGCCGACCAGCGACTCGGCCGAGCAGGTGCCCGGGGTCGCGGTGTTCGACGACGACGTGGCCGAGGCGCGGGCGGTCGCGGATGCCGTGGCCAAGCAGGTGGCGGCCGGCACCCGACCTGAGCACATCGCGATCCTGTTCCGCGTGAACGAGCAGGCCGTCGCGCTCGAGGCCGCCCTCACAGAGCGCGGGGTTGCGGTGCGCCAGCTCGGCGCCTCGAAGTTCTTCAAGCTGTCGTCGGTGCGGATGCTCGTCTCCGCACTGCGCGTGCAGGCCCGCTCCCACCCGGACGAGTCGATGCGGAAGGTCGTGTCTGACATCGCGCGCGAGGCTGGCTGGAGCATCCGGCCCGAAGACTCGTCGCTGCCGCGCGAGAGCTGGGACGCGCTCGACGCGATCGTGCGCTTCTCGAACGACCTGCCGGACGGCGTCTCGCTCGAGCGCTTCTCGGAAGAGCTGACCGAGCGCGAGGAGGCCAACAACGAACTGACCGTCTCGGCCGTCGTGCTCTCGACCCTGCACAGCGCGAAGGGGCTGGAGTGGGACACGGTCTTCCTCGTCGGCCTGAGCGAGGGGCTACTGCCGATCAACTACGCGCGCACGGCGGAGGGGATCGACGAGGAACGTCGCCTGCTCTACGTCGGGATCACACGGGCACAGCGGCGGCTGCTGCTCTCCTGGTCGCGGGTCGGGTCGCGCGGCCAGCAGCGGGAGCCCAGTCGCTTTCTGCAGGAGCTGCGCAGCGGCACTCCGCGTGCCGCGTCCACGCGCGCGAGCTGAGCTCGCCGGTCGCGGCGGCCAGGCGCCAGCTGGTGGCCTCCTTGCTGGTCGAGTAGCGCGACGCGCGTATCGAGGGCCCGGGTGCTCCGCTCCCCAGCCGCTCCCGGATCCACCGGGCCGCGAACGCCGCAGCCTCCGCGACCGCGAGCCCGCCGAGCGGGGGAGCGGGGCGGCTCCACAACTGCGTCGCGATCGCGGGCCACGCGGCATCCCGGTCGGTCGTCGTCAGCTGCACGCAGTACAGGCACGGCCCGGCACCCGGCTCGACGAACGGCCCGACGGTCACGCCCGCGTCGCCGACCACGACCGGCAGGTGCGGAATGTCGCGGCGCAACCAGGTGCCGTGATCCTCGGCCCCGATCAGCCAGCCCGCCACGATCACCGCGAGGTCGGGCGCGGGATCATCGGAAGCGCCGAGCACCCCTTCGGCCGCCAGCAGCCGTCGGAGCTCGTCGGCGAGCGCGCCCGAGCCCGTGACGACGACGCATCCGGCGGCGGCGCTGAGCGGAGCCTCGAGAACCGGCTCGAGTCGCGCCAGCAGCTGCTCCGCGGTGTCGACATGCAGCCCGAGACTCCGCGCCATCATGTCGAAGCCGCTCCGCGAGATGCCGCTGACCAGCGCCGCCACTATGCGTTCCGTGCCCTCGTCGAGGTCGTCGAGCACGGCGAGCGGGGCATCCACCCCGAACTGCAGACTGCTCGGGCTCCGCCACACCAGCGGGACCCCGACCCGCACCTTGAGCACCATGCGCACAGGATGCCGCGTGCTCGCCGATCGCGGAGCGATCCCTCCACAGCCGCCCCCAGCATCCGCGAAAGTAGGTGTTGAACGCGGCTCTCAATGCTGAAAGTACGCACAACTCCGTACTTTCGCGGGGAACCCGCGGTCAGACCTCGTGCGGCCGATTCTCGCCGTCGTCGTTGAGCAGGTCCTCGATCGCCATATCGACGTCGTCCGGGATCCGGCTGTCGGCTGTGAGGCGCGCGAGCAGGGCGGCCGGGTCGTCGATGTCGGCGTCGGAGGGGATCAGGTCCGGATGCGCCCACAGGGCATCGCGGCCCTCGTCGCCGACGGCATCCGAGATCTTCTGCCAGAGCGCCGCCGCCTCACGCAGTCGCCGGGGCCGAAGTTCGAGCCCGACAAGGGTGGAGAAAGCCGACTCGGCCGGTCCGCCTGCCGCACGTCGGCGCCGCACGGACTCGGCGATCGCGTCGCTCTTGGGGAGGCGCTTCGTCGCGGCGGCCGTGACAACATCCACCCAGCCCTCGACGAGCGCGAGCATGGTCTCGAGCCGGGCGAGCGCGGCCAGCTGCTCCTCGCTCTTCGGCGGGATTAGGGCACCGCTGGTCATGGCCGCGCGCAGCTCTTCCGGGTTCTGCGGGTCGAAGTCCGAGGCGAGCTCTTCGAGCCGGTCGGTGTCGATCCGGATGCCGCGGGCGAAGTCGGTGATCTGCGTCAGCAGGTGCAGCCGCAGCCACTTGGCGTGGCGGAACAGTCGCGCGTGCGCAAGTTCGCGCACCGAGAGGTAGAGGCGGATCTCCTCAACCGGGATGTCGAGCCCCGCGCCGAAGCCGTCCAGATTCTGCGGGACGAGCGCGGCTTGGCGGGTCTCGCCGTCGAGCAGCGGGATGCCGACGTCCCCGCCCGAGACGACCTCACTCGAGAGCTGGCCGACGACCTGCCCGAGTTGCATGGCGAACAGGGTGCCGCCGATGTTGCGCATCAGCTGGCCAGCGTTGCCGAGCATGCCGCTCAACTCTTCGGGAGCCTGGTCTTCGAGCACGCCGGTCAGCGCGTTGGCGATGGAGTGCGCGACGGGTTCGGCGAGCTGCGTCCAGACCGGCATGGTGGCCTCGGTCCAGCCGGCGCGGGTGAGGAGCACCGGCGCGACGGTGAGTTCGGCGATCGAGGTGACCTCGTCGAGCCAGAGGGCGGCGACGTGGAGCGCCTGCTCCAGCGCGGAGGTCTCGGCCGCGGTGCTGACGACGGCGGAGTGGGCGGCGAGCCCCTTCGCCTGCTCGAGCGCGAGGCCCCAGTTGATGCCCTCGCTGCTGTTGGCCAGCGCCTGCTGCAGCTGACCGATCAGCCGTTGCACCATCTCGGGATCGTCGGGTAGCCCGGCGGCGCTCGCGAGCTTCGCCGGATCGAGATCGGTGTTGCCTGCGAGGAAATCGCGCAGCATGTCGCGGAAGTCGTCCTCGGACGGCTCGTCCCGCGAATCATCAGCCATGCGTCCTAAAGTAGCCCTCGGCCGGTCCCCGGTCCGGGCGATTCGCTGTGGCAGTCTCCGTGAAGCCTCCGCTAGCAGCGAACGCCGCCCGAACGACGCCTCGGCGTCAACCCGAACGACGCCTCGGCGTCAACCCGAACCCGCCTCGACCGGAAAGATCCCGTTGCGCACCTTTTTCTCCGACCGTGGCCGTGTCGCCCACGCCACCGGCTGGACGCTCCTGGTGCTGGCCGTCGTCGGCACCGTGCTGCTCGGCCTGACCCCGTCGCCGTACGCGATCGAGCGCCCGGGGCCGGTGTACGACGTCCTCGGGACAACCGACATCAACGGCAAGAAGGTGCCGCTGATCGAGGTCAGCGGTGAGAAGACCTACGCCACGAGCGGCAAGCTCGACATGCTCACCGTCTACGTCGACGGCACCCCAGAGTCGAGGCTCAGTTGGATCGAGGTTGCCGGCTCCTGGTTCGACTCCAGCCGAGCCGCGGTGCCGCTCGACGAGCTCTACCCGAGCGGCCAGACCGACAAGCAGGCCAACCAGCAGAGCACACAGGAGATGTCGAGCTCCCAGGAGTCCGCGCAGGCCGCCGCCCTGACCGCGCTCCACATCGACTACGGGATGACGACGACCGTCACCGTCGCACAGGTGGTGAAGGGGACGCCCGCCGAGGGCACCCTGAAGACGGGCGACGTGCTCGAGACGGCCAACGGGCAGAAGGTCACGAGCCTGACCACGCTGCAGCAGGCGATTATTGCGAACGGCACCGCGACGCCGGTGGTCTTCGAGATCACCCGCGACGGATCGCCGCAGACCGTGATGATCACGCCGGTGATCAACACCGACACGAAGAAGCCGTCCATCGGCATCTACACCGGCGGCAGCTCGACGTTCACCTTCCCGTTCCCGGTGAAGATCCAACTCCAGGATGTCGGTGGCCCGAGCGCCGGGATGATGCTGGCCATCGGCATCTACGACAAGCTCACCCCCGGCGATCTGCTGACTGGCAAGCACATTGCCGGCACAGGGACGATCGACCCGGACGGCACGGTCGGCGCGATTGGCGGCATCCGCCAGAAGCTCTACGGGGCCCGCGACGACGGGGCCACCTGGTTCCTCGCGCCGCAGTCGAACTGCGACGAGGTCGTTGGGCACGTTCCCACGGGAATCAAAGTTGTCGCCGTGAAGACGCTCGACGATTCCTTGGCCGCAGTGAAGGCCATCGCCTCGGGCAGCGGAACAGGATCGCTCCCCACCTGCCCGGCCAAGTAATCCCGCGGATTGCGCCAGCAGCGCACGCCGCGCGTTCTTCCAGCGGGCGACCTTAGGATCGTCGGGTGACGTCTCCCAGTGCCGCCCGCTCCCAGCCCCCCGCCCCGCGCAGCCGTTCGCGCGCAGCCCTCGCAATCACGGCCGCCGTGCTCGCCGTGCTGGTGATCGCGTTCTTCGTCTTCTCGGGCCTCTACGCTGACGTGCTCTGGTACGACCAGGCCGGCTTCCTCGAGGTGCTTACGACTCAGTGGTTCTCGACCGTCGCCATGTTCGGGGTCGGCTTCCTCGTGATGGGCCTGCTGGTCTGGGTGAGCATCTTTGTCGCGTTCCGTGCTCGGCCGGTGTACGCGAAACTCAACTCGCAGCTCGACCGCTACCAGCAGGTGATCGAGCCGCTGCGTCGCCTGGCGATGTACGGCATCCCGATCGTGCTCGGCATCTTCATGGGCGTCTCGACCGCCACTCGCTGGCCGACGGTGCTGCAGTTCCTGAACCGCACGAGCTTCGGCACGAAAGACAAGCAGTTCGGCCTCGACGTCTCGTTCTACGTCTACGAGCTGCCGTTCTATCACGGCATCGTGGCCTACGCCTCGGCCGCCGTCATCGTCGCCGGTCTCGCGGCGCTCGCCACCAACTACCTGTACGGCGGGATCCGGATCACGGGGCGCGAGGTGCGGATCACCCGCTCCGCGCGCATCCAACTCGCCCTCACCGCGGCCGTGTACCTCGCGCTGCAGGCCGTGAGCATCTTCCTGGACCAGTACTCCACGCTGACCGACGAGTCGCCGATCGGCACGACGACAACGATCACCGGAGCCGGCTACACGGATGTCAACGCGACGATCCCGAGTCGCGTCATCTTGGCCGGGATCGCGGCGCTCATCGCGGTGCTCTTCATTCTCACCGCGGCGATCGGCCGCTGGCGCCTGCCCCTGATCGGCACCGCGCTGCTGGTCGTCTCGAGCCTCGTGATCGGCTCGATTTACCCGGCCATCGTGCAAAACCTGCAGGTGAACGCGAGCGCGCAGACCCTCGAGGCGAAGTACATCAAGCGCAGCATCGATGCCACCCGGGAGGCGTACGGGCTCTCGGACATCAAGACCACGCAGTACAACGCGACGACAACTGTCGCCGCTGGCCAGCTGCGCGCCGACGCGCAGACCACGGCGAGCATTCGGATCATCGACCCCGCGCTCGTCAGCGCGACGTTCGCACAGCTTCAGCAGGTTCGGCAGTACTACCAGTTCAGCACCCATCTCGATGTTGACCGGTACAAGATCGACGGCGCGGTGCAAGATACCGTGATCGCGGTCCGCGAGCTCAACTCGGCCAACCAGAGCTCGAACAGCTGGTACAACGACACGCTGGTCTTCACGCATGGCTACGGCATCGTGGCCGCATACGGCAACCAGCGCGCGGCCAACGGGGAGCCGAAGTTCCTCGAGTCCGACATCCCGCCGAGGGGCTCGCTCGGCACATACCAGCCGCGCATCTACTTCGGCGAGGAGTCGCCCGCCTACTCGATCGTGGGAGCCGCGAAGGGCGCGAAGGACGTCGAGTTCGACTACCCGTCCGGCGGTGGTTCGACGGCATCTACCTCGGCGGCCAACGGTGCGACGACCACATACATCGGCAACGGGGGACCGAAGCTCGACAACTTCCTCAAGAAACTGGTCTACGCGATTCATTTCGGCGCGCAGGAGATCCTGTTCTCGAACGCCGTCACGAACGACTCGCAGATTCTCTACGACCGTGACCCCAAGACCCGCGTGCAGAAGGTCGCGCCGTACCTGACGCTCGACAGCGACCCGTACCCGGCCGTCGTTGACGGTCACGTGGTCTGGATCGTGGATGGTTACACGACGACCGCGGACTACCCGTATTCGCGTGTCGAACAGCTCTCGAATACGATCGTGGACACTTACACGGCTCAGCCCGGCTACGCGCTCGACGATGTGAACTACATCCGGAACTCGGTGAAGGCCACGGTCGACGCGTATTCGGGCAAGATTACGCTCTACGCCTGGGACGCCAAGGACCCGATCCTGAAGACCTGGCAGAAGATCTTTCCGTCGACCATCAAACCGCTCAGCGACATGGGCGCCGGCCTGACCGCGCACGTGCGCTACCCGGCCGACCTGTTCAAGGTTCAGCGCTCGATCCTGCAGACCTACCACGTGACCGACGCCAGCTCGTTCTACTCGGGTGTCGACGCGTGGAGCGTGCCGAACGACCCGACCCAGCCGAAGGCGAGCGCGAAGGCCCAGCCGCCGTACTACCTGACGATGCAGGTCCCGGGGTCGAAGGCGCCCGCCTTCACCCTGTATTCGACGTTCATCCCCAAGTCGTCGTCATCCTCGAGCCGCAGCGTGCTCACCGGCTATCTGGCCGTCGATTCGGATGCTGGCCCCAACTACGGCAAACTCACCCTTCTCGAGCTGCCGAAGCAGGCGACTGTACCGGGGCCGGGCCAGGTGCAAAACAACTTCGACTCGGAACCCAGCGTCTCGACGCAGCTCAACCAGTTGCGCATCGGTGGGCAGACGGAGGTGGTCAGCGGCAATCTACTGACGGTCCCCGTCGGGGGTGGCTTGCTCTACGTGCAACCGGTGTACGTGAAATCGAGCGCCAACGCAGACACCAGCTATCCACTGCTGCGGAAGGTGCTAGTCGCGTTCGGCGACAAGATCGCATTCGAGGACACTCTGGATGCCGCGCTCAACTCTCTCTTCGGCGGCGACTCCGGGGCTAGCGCAGGTGACACCGGCGCAGGCGGAACGGGGACCGGGACGGGCACAGGAACGGGGACCGGAACCGGAACCGGAACCGGCACGGGCAGCTCGAACACCAACGCCGCCCTGCAGAAGGCGCTCACGGAGTACCAGACGGCCCTGGCGGCCCGCGCGTTGGCCTACCAGTCCAACGACCTGGTCGCGGCGGCGCAGGCCGACAAGAACATGCAGGCGGCGGTGCTTGCGGCGATCGCCGCGACCCAGGGCTAGCCGAGTCGAGCGCGGCGCCCGATCCGTCAGCGGACATCACCTCATGGGACGTGATAGTCTCTAATCCGTGCCGCGGGGTGGAGCAGTTCGGTAGCTCGCTGGGCTCATAACCCAGAGGTCGCAGGTTCAAATCCTGTCCCCGCAACAGACGAAGGCCCCGGATCGAAAGATTCGGGGCCTTCTGCATAGCGCGCTGTTTTCGACCCGTCGGTGGATCGCCGTAGGGTCGGACTATGACTGCCCCACCCGCCGTCTCCGTTGCCGCCGAGGCCCGTCGGCGCAAGGAACGCCGCCGCCGCATCGGTGCGATCGTCGCGGTGGCGGTCATGCTCGCGATCCTGGTGGCGGTCTCGATCGGTGCGATCGGGTTCAACAACTCGTGGTGGACGCAGGCGAATCCGGTCGCCTCGAACGACCAGAAGGCGCCGGACGGCAGCTCCACCTTCCGCCAGAGCGGCATCGACTACTTCACGCGCACCAGGGTCGTGAAGGTGTCGTTGGGAGCCGACCGGCCCGCATCCGAGCAGCTCGGGCTCGCCTCGAGCGGCACGCAGCACATCGACTTCCTGGTGCCCCTCACCATCACGGCGACGGCGACCAGCAGCCTGAGTTTCCCGCTGGTCGACTCGCTCGACGTCATCAGCTCGGGCGGTCGCCTGAGCGCCATCGAGATCACTCCGAACGACGCGTACCAGCGGCTCGTCGGGGATGTCCACGCCCTCGCCCCGCAGGTGGGCTGGAGCGACTCGGCGGTCGCGGCGTTCGACGCCGAGCTCACCGCCAGCAGGGAGGCGAGCGGTGGCAGAAGCTTCACCGCAACGGTCGGGCCCGCGGCATCCACCGGCATGCGAGTCTCGGCCACGCTCAGTGGCGACTCGGGGTCTGCGCCGAAACTCGTCATCCACGTCGGTGCGGTCGGCCGCTAGAGTGGCGACCCTATGGTGCCGATGAGCTCGTCGCGGCCGACCCGCGTCGCGCTGGTCGACGATCACGCGATTGTCGAGGTCGCCTTGCGTGCGGCGCTGGCCGATATGTCTTCTGTGACTTTCGTCGGCGTCTCACCGACCGTGCACGAACTCCTCGCCGAGCATCCGGATGCGGAGCTCGTGGTGCTCGACCTGAGACTGGCCGACGGTTCGTCGCCGATCAGCAACGTGAGCGCCCTGCGGGAGCGCGACATGCGCGTGATCGCCTACACCTCGGGCGAGGATCCGTATCTGGTCCGGCTGGTGGCGGGCACTGAGGTGCTTGGCATCGTACGCAAGTCGGCGCCGGTCGAGGTGCTGCTCGAGACGATCCGAGCCGCGGTCGACGGCGAAGCCCTGATGTCGACCGAGTGGGCAGCGGCAATCGACGCCGACCCCGAACTGTCCGAGGCCCGGCTGAGCCCGCAGGAGGAATCGGTGCTCGCCCTGTTCGCGACCGGGCTCAAGGCGCAGGCGGTGGCCGCGGCCCTCGGCATCGCGGTGACGGCCGTCGAAGATCACGTGCGACGGATCCGGGTGACGTACGCCCGACTCGGCAGGGCCGCACCGACGAAGATCGACCTCTACAAGAGGGCGATCGAAGACGGCTTCCTGCCGCTACCGGGACGCGAATGAGTGGCGCGGCGGCGATCACGGACCCGGCCAGGTCCCGGGTATCCGCATCCACCCCGATCGTCCGCGCCATGGCAGGCGGGGTCGGTGTCGGCGGAGTGGTTTTCGCGGGGCTGGCCGCTCACGACTTCGTCGTCCAGTTCGCGACGATCAACCCGGTCTGGAATGTCGCGCTGTCACTGGCATACCTCGCGTCGGCCGTTGCGCTGGCGTTCGTGGCGCGCGTGGGACGGGTTCGGACCATCCGGATCTTCGCGGGAATCCTCGCCGGGGTCTATCTGCTGGGCCTGCTCACCTTCGTGCTCGCCGTTTCGCGCCTGGGCCTCGCGGGAGCCCAAGATGTGCCCTGGATCACCACCCTGATGGTGATCGGCACCTCAGCGGCGGCGGTTTCGCTGCCAACCGTCGTCGGCTGGATCTATCTCGGACTGTGCGGCGCGTTGATCGCCGTCGATCGGCTCGCGTACTGCGGTTCTCGGGCGACCCTCGGCACGGTCGAGGGAACCCTCTTCGAACTGTTCTTCTGCGGAATGTTCGTGGCGCTGGCGATGGCGTCGCGCCACCTGGGCTGTCTGCTCGACGAGGCGGGTCGGGCGGCGGAGACCGAGACACGACGGAACGCGACAAAGAACGCGCGCACCCGCGAACGGCGCCGCATCGACGCCCTCATGCACGACAATGTTCTCTCGGTCCTGCTGGCCTCGTCGGTCGGCAACGGCGAGCTGATCGTGGCGGATCAGGCGAGTCGCGCCCTCCGCCAGATCGAGCGCTACGGCGTCGACGGAGATCCCGAGCCGGTGACCGCGGAGCAGCTGGTCTGGGAACTCCAGGCGATCACCACCGACATCGCGCCCCGCGCCGAGTTCCGCTACGAGCTGCAGGGCGACAATCCACCCCCGCCCGAGATCACCGCGGCGATCACCGAGGCCACGGCCGAGGCGTTGCGGAACAGCGTGCTACACGCCGACCTCGCGGACCGCGACGCCGAGCGCGCGGTCTACGCGCACCTCGACGGCGGCGGCATTGCGGTGCTGGTGCTCGACGACGGGGTCGGTTTTGACAAGCGGGCGGTTTCGACGACCCGGCTCGGCATCTCGGTGAGCATCATCGGCCGGATGGGCGCCGTGCCGGGCGGGTACGCGGCCATCGAGTCGGAGCCCGGCCGCGGCACCACCGTGCGGCTCGGATGGATCGCGCCATGACCAACTCTGAGACGACGCCCAACGAGGCCGGTGCCCTGCTCCGATTCGGGGGATGGGCCGGCTGGACGCTGCTGGCCAGCTTCGTCGTGGTGAACGTCGTGATCGCCGTGCTCGCGGGCGGACCAGCCATGGGAGACGGTCACGCCTGGGCGGCGCTGGTGCTCCTGACGGCGGCCGCCGCGCTCGCGGTGCTCGCCCGCCGGGACCCGCTCGACCTCTGGCGGGTTCTCGCGATCATCGCGATCATCTTCGTCTCCACGATCCTGATGCTCGAGCAGGTGCTGCTCACCGGGCCGGGCGGCTACCTCAACTGGAACTACAACGCTGCGAACTTCATCCTGTTCGCCCTGGCGTTGCGCGGGCGCATCGGCTGGGCCTGGATCGGCCTCGCCGTCGGCACCGCGATCACCTGCATCTGGAGCCTTCTCGCCACCCACGCTCTATATCAGGGGTTCTACCTGATCTACGGCGAGATTGGAGCGCTGCTGGCAGGAACCTTCTTCGCGATTGTGTTGCGCACCGCCGCGAATCGCGTGGTGACGATGCAGTCCGTGCAACGCCGACGCGTGGGAGAAGAGCACCTCCGGGCCGAGACCGAACGCGAGCGGGCGGCCCAGCTGGCGCTCGTGCGGCATCGGGTCATCCCGGTGCTCACCACGATCGCCGCGGGCCGGGTGTCGTCGGCGCAGCGGCAGGAGCATCGACTGCTCGAGGCGGTGCTGCGCGATGAGATCCGTGGCACCCGACTCGCCGTCGAGCCCCTCGCCTCCGCGGTGCGCGCCGCCCGGAGCCGAGGGATCGACGTCGTGCTGCTCGACGACGCCGACGACGTGTTGCTCGCCTGGGACGACCTCGAGTGGGCCGCCGACGTGGTCGCGGATGTCGACCGAAACCGGATCACCGTCCGCCTCAGCGGCGACCCCGCAGTGATCACCGTGGCCACCGTCGACGGCGACGTCGTGCATCGCCAGATCGCGGGCCGCTGATCGCCGGGCAGTCGATTCCCGCCCGCTCCTAGACTCGTCGCATGGCGGACTCAGCGGCGGGGGTGGGGCAGGGCACGAGAGCGGTCGCGATCGCGGTAGCGCAGTTCGCGCCGGGCAGCGACATCGACGACAACATCGAGCGGATGTCGCGGCTCGCCGGCGACGCCGCCAACCGTGGCGCGCTGCTGGTGGTGTTCCCCGAGTACTCGAGCTACTTCACCCCGACCATGGACGCGAGTTGGCTCGCCCACGCGCAGACGCTCCACGGACCGTTCGTCCGAGCCGTGTCGCAACTCGCGGCGGAGCTCGGCATCCACATCGTCGCGGGTATGGCGGAGCGTGTCCCGGACGAGACGACCCGCGTCGCCAACACCGTCGTCGCGGTCGACGACCACGGCGAGCTGGTGGCCCGCTATCGCAAGGTCCACCTCTACGACGCCTTCGGGCAGCGGGAGAGCGACTGGATCGTGCCCGGGCCGATCGAGGAGCCGCAGACTTTCGCGTTCGGCGGCTTCACCGTCGGGCTGCAGACTTGCTACGACATCCGATTCCCGGAGGTTACGCGGCGTCTCGTCGACGCCGGAGCTGACCTGATCCTTCTGCCGAGCGAGTGGGTGCGCGGCCCACTCAAGGAGTCGCACTGGCGCACGCTCATCACGGCGCGAGCGATCGAGAACACGGTCTACCTCGCGGCCGCCGACCACGCCCCGCCGGTGGGTGCGGGCAACAGCATGATCGTCGATCCGATGGGCGTCGAGCTCGTCACCATCGGCGAGGCAACCGACACGGCTGTCGCCTGGATCTCGCCGAGCCGTGTCACCGAGGTGCGCAAAGTGAATCCGGCGCTCGCGCTTCGGCGGTTCACGGTCGCGCCGAAGTAGCGGCTCAGCCTAGGCCGGGCGCGGATTGTCGTTGTTGCCGGTCAGCCCGGTCGCGTACTGCAGGAACGCGCACTTGCCCGCGCTGGTGTCGTGCACTTCGGTGTCGACTGAGCGCTCGAGCAGCACCATGAGTCCGTTCACGATGCGGTCGAGCTCCTCGTGAGGTGCGGTGAGCGACGCTCCCGCGACGACCGCGGCGAGCAGCGCGGCCAGCGAGCCCGAGTCGATATCGTGCCGCACCATCCCGGCGTCCTTCATCTTGTCGATGAACTCTGCGCGCGGTCCCATCTCGGGCATGTAGTCGAACCCGTATGCCGCGCGCATGATCGTGTTGAGGGCGACGGGATCGGTCAGGTAGAGGACGCGGGCGAGCGGGCGTTCATGAATGGCGCCGATCGTGTGACGGTAAATATGCGACAGGCGGCCGCCCAGGGGATCCCGGTCCATGTGATCGATGATCACGTGAAAGATGCCCTCGTACTCGCGGTTCAGCATCGCGACGAAGAGTTGGCCGACCGAGCTGAAGAGGCTGAGCAGTTCCTCCTCGGTGATGCGCGCCTTCGCGGCGATCGCGCGGAGGTTGGCCGACTCGAAACCGTCCTCGAGCACGATGGCGGTAGCCGCGTCAAGAACGCGGTCGACGTCAACAAGCTTGGCCACGTTTTTTGCTTTCGGAAACGGCTCGGGCAGAGTGCTCCGCCAGTTTAGGGGGACGGGACGACCAGTCTGTCCACCCCCGCCGTACTCGCCAGAAAGACGCACTCCGGATGCGCGGTCCCCGGCCCGGTCAGCCGCCGGGTCGACACCGGGGTCAGCGGCGCAGTTCGGCCAGTCGGGCGGACGCCCGCTCAAGCACCTCGGTGCGCTTGCAGAACGCGAAGCGGACCAGAGAGCGGTAGTCGGCATGGCGCCCCGGACGCACGAAGGCCGTGAGCGGGATGCCAACGATACCCGCGAGCTCCGGCAGCCGGCGGCAGAACTCCACGGCGTCCTCGAATCCGAGGGGAGCCGCATCGGCGATCACGAAGTACGAGCCGTCCGGTCTGCTGACCTCGAACCCCGCGCGACGCAACCCGGTGCTGAGCAGGTCGCGCTTGGCGGCGAGGGTGGATGCGGCATCCGCGAAGTAGTCGTCGGCGAGGCCGAGGCCGATGGCGATGGCCGGCTGAAAGGGGGCGCCGTTGACGTAGGTCGTGAACTGCTTGACCGCGATGACGGCATCGACCAGTTCGGCGGGACCGCTGAGCCAGCCGATCTTCCAGCCGGTCAGGCTGAAGGTCTTGCCGCCGCTCGAAATGGTGAGGGTGCGCTCGCGGGCGCCCGGGAGGCTCGAGATCGGGATGTGCTGCGCGGTGCCGAAGACCAGGTGCTCGTAGACCTCGTCGGTGACGATGAGGGCATCGTGCTCGTGGGCGAGCTCCACGATGAGTTCGAGGGCGGCGCGGTCGAGCACGGTGCCGGTGGGGTTGTGGGGCGAGTTGATCAGGATGATGCGGGTGCGGTCGGTGACGGCATCCCGCAGCTCGTCGAGGTCGGGTCGGAAGCTGGGCTCCCGGAGCGGAACGGTCACGTGCACCCCGCCCGCCAGCGCGATCATGGCCGCATAGGAGTCGTAGAAGGGCTCGAAGGTGACGACCTCGTCGCCGTCCTCGAGGAGAGCGAGCAGGGTCGCAGCGATCGCCTCGGTCGCGCCCGCCGTGACCAGGATCTCGCGATCAGGGTCGAGTTCGACGTCGTAGAAGCGTCGCTGATGGTCGGCGACCGCCTGACGCAGGGCCGGGATGCCGCGTCCCGGCGGGTACTGGTTGACGCCCTCGTCGATCGCGCGCTTGGCGGCGTTGCGTACAACCTCGGGGCCGTCCTCGTCGGGGAACCCCTGCCCGAGATTGATCGCCCCCGTGCTCGCGGCCAGTGCGGACATCTCGGCGAAGATCGTCGGCCTCAGTTCCCCGTCGTCGGCCAGCAGCATCGCCCCGCGGGCGGCGCGGGCCCAGGCTCCGGAAACCGTCATGGGTGTCACGGTACCGGTCGAGGGCTGGGTGGTCGGCGGGGCCGCGCGGGTGGGCGCCGCGGGTGCGGGGCCAGGCACACGGGTGCGGCGCCAGGCACGCGGGTGCGGGCAGGTGAGGCGGCCAACGGCGCACAGCGAGGGTGCCGGGCGCCCACGCGGCTCCGCCCGCCACTCATCCGCAGTTGGCCGCGCGCCTCAGCCCTGCAGAGCGGCGGGAGCGGCGGCATCCGCGCACGGTGTCTGGCCGGGGCGCCCCCCAAGCCCCTGGGCGGCTCGGACCCCCGCTACGCCAGGCGTTGTGCACAGGCTCCCATCCTTCCCAGCCGTCTGACGGCTCGGCGAACGCGCTCCTCTGTGGATTCCGGCTGCCGCGATCCTCGCCCGTGCCCTACCGTCATGGGTATGCGCACCGGACCGGCTCTCCTCGCGGTGGCTGTGCTGCTCACGCTCGCCGGATGCGTCCCGTCCACGTCCCATCCGACCGCCGCGCC
>JANXTR010000032.1 GCA_025352325.1 Microbacteriaceae bacterium
TACACACCGGATGACGCCACCCTCGCGAAGCTGCGGCCGGACTGGCTCTTCCCCGCGCCGGTCGCGCACGCGGACGGCACGCTGCACTGCCCCCGGGACGGAACGAAGCCTCCGACCCACCTCATCACCGACACATCCGGCGCCCAGGTCTGCACGGCGATCAACCGCGCGGACGTGCCGACGATTTACCCGCCGACCAGCGAGCTACTGTTCGCGCTGGTGCGGGCCACGGTGCCGGCCACGGTCACGTATTGGCCCATGCAGCTCACCGGCCTGCTGATGACGGTCGGGATCACGCTGCTGCTGGTGTTCGGCTTGCGCCGCTGGGGTCTCGATCCCCGGTGGGCCGCGCTGTGGGCGTTCTGTCCGTTGGTCGCGAGCGAGGGAGTCACGAACTCGCACATCGATCAACTCGGGGCGCTGCTCGCGCTGCTCGCCGTGTTCGCGGTGGCAGCGGGCGCGCGCTGGCGGGGTGGCATCCTGCTCGGCGCGGCCATCGCGGCGAAACTCATCCCGGTGCTCGCGGCACCCGCGATCCTCCGCAGGCAACCGCTCAAGATCATCGTCGGCGCGGTCGCGACCTTCCTGCTGCTCTACGTCCCTTACGTCGCCACGACGGGGCTCGGCGTACTCGGCTATCTGCCCGGATACCTCACCGAGGAGGGCTACGGCGACGGTAGGCGCTTCGCCCTGATCAGCTACGTCGTCAGGGGGACTCCGGCTCTCGTGATCGCGGCCCTGCTGCTGCTCGCGGTGACCGCGCTCGTGATCGTGTTCAGCGATCCGAGCCAGCCGTGGCTGGGGCAGCTCGTGATGATCGGGGCGACGCTCGTGATCGTGAGCCCGCGCTACCCCTGGTACGGCCTTCTGCTCATCCCTTTCGTCGTGATGAGCGGGCGGTGGGAGTGGATGTTCATCCCGCTCGCCCTCGCCATTCACTCCTACGTCTCGTCGTATGCGGTCTTCCGTGGCACCTTGCTTACGGCGGCCGTTCTCATCGTCGGGGTCACGATTCTGCGCGATCTGCAAAATCCGCGCAGTCGGCTCGGTCAGCGATTCCCCGGTGCGTCGCGCAAGCTTCCCGTGGGAACCTAGCGAACAACCCCCGACAACCGATCGCCTGCCGGGAAGGAACGCATGGTCGGCCTGCGGCCGTCGCGGGGAGTGATCGGCTCTCAGCCGACGCTCCCGCGCAGCTGCTCCACCATGCCGGCGGTCAAGGCGACGGTCCAGGCGATCCCGGTCACGAACCCGACGACCAGCACCAGGATCATCGCCCACATGGTCGCCCGTCCGCGCGGTGCGGCCACCTTGTGCACGATGGAGGAACGACCGAAGACGTAGACGGGCGCGTAGAGGAACGTCCACGCCCAGTGGAACGGGCGCACGACGCCCTGGCGTTTGAGCCACACCACGTCGCGAAACGCGAAGAACACGGAGAGCCCGTAGATCAGCCATCCGACGGCCCCGATCGCGAAGTATCCCGGTGTGTAGATCGAGAGCGGATCCACCGTCGGCGCGCCGGAGGGCCCGGCGACGTAGCGCAGATCCGGGTGCCAAGCGAACAGCAGGGCGAGAGAGATGAGCGGGAAGAGGACGATCAGCCAGATGAACGCACTGTATACCGGCCGGTCTGCCGGAAGCAGCGGTCGCTGCCTCACCGAGCCGTACGCAGCGGCGGGTGCGCTAGCCGCGGTCGTGTGCTCGGTCCACGCCGCACCGTCCCACCAGCGCATGAGGCCGGGCGTGGTCGCGTCGGCGTACCAGCCTGCGGGCACCGCGGCGGCGGGAGTGTCGGTCATGAGGTCACAATAGCCGCCCGTGGCCGGCGCGCGACGCGGCGGCGCACCCCCTGAAACCCCCCGCCGTTGGGCGATCGCGTCGAGGAGCGCGCGAGAATATGCCCATGACCCGACACACCACCCCGACGATTCCGATCGTCCTCCTTGCTAACCAGCCCGCCGACCGCTTCTATGAGGGCGGCGCGCGCGTCTCCGAGTTCCGCGGTCTTGCGGCATCCGCCCCGCACACGCCCGAGGACTGGGTGGCGTCGACCACGAGCATTCGAGGTCACGCACCGGTCGGGATGACGCGGCTCCCCGACGGCACGCTGCTCGCCGACGCGATCGCGGCTGATCCGCTCGGGTGGCTCGGTGCCGAACACGTGGCCCGCTGGGGCTCGGACGCGAAGCTCCTGGTGAAGCTGCTCGATGCGGGCCAGCGTCTGCCCGTGCACGCGCATCCGGATGGCGCCTTCGCGGCCGAACATCTCGGCACCGCGCACGGCAAGGCAGAGGCCTGGTACCTGCTCGCCCCGGGCACCGTCCATGTCGGCCTGCGCGAGGATGTCGACCCCGCTCGGCTGCGGGACCTCGTCGACGCGCAAGACACGGCCGCACTCCTCGGGCTGCTCAACGCCGTGGACCTCGAGGCGGGCGACACCGTCTGGGTGCCACCGGGGACCCTGCACGCGATCGGCGAGGCGATCCTGCTGGCCGAGGTGCAGGAGCCGGAGGACCTGTCGATCCTGCTCGAGTGGCAGGGCTTCGAGCTGGATGGCACGGCCGACGGCCACCTGGACCTGGGCTTCGACCTCGCACTGCAAGCGGTGACGACGACCTCGGTGACCGGTGCCGAGCTTGAGGCGCTGATCACCCGTGGCGTGGCGGATGGCTCGACTCTCGCGTCGGCCGCCGACGAGTACTTCCGGCTCGATCTGGTGACGAGCGCGTCGACGCTGCCGGCCGGGCTCGCCATCGTGATCGGCGTCGAGGGCACGACGACCCTCGCGACCGACGACGGCGAGCTCATCATCACACGCGGAGCGACCGTGCTGATCCCGGCCGCGGCGGGCGAGCAGCGCTACGACGGGGGTCGCGTGCTTGTCGCCCGGCCGCCGCTCGGCTGAGGCGGCAGCGCTCTCTACCGGAAGTAGTACCCGGCTTCGAGGTCCTCGAGCAGCGTCGCGTGCGTGGGAGTCCAGCCGAGCAGCTGCTGCGTGATCGCGCTCGACGCCTTCGCGTCCACGGTCAGGAAGCGCGCGAGCCACCCGAACTGCGGCGGGACCTCGCCCTCGGCGAAGGCGCGCACCGGCAGCTCGAGACCGCGGCCGATGGCCTCGGCGATGGCGAGGTGCGAGACGCCCTCCTCGCCGACGGCGTGCAGCACCGAGCCGGCGGGCGCCCTCTCCGCGGCCAGGCGCACCAGCACCGCGGCATCCGCCCGGTTCACGGCCGGCCAGGTGTTGGATCCGTCGCCCACGTACCCCGAGACACCGGCCGCACGATCCATGGCCACATAGGTGGCGATGAACCCGTTGTCGCCTTCGCCGTGGACAGTCGGCGCGAAGGCCACGGCGACCGGCCGCACGCCTCGAGCCGTCGACTCGAAGGCGAACTTCTCGTTGAGCCCGCGCGGCGACGGCAGGCTCTCGTAGTTCGTGACCATGTCCTCGGTGGTGACCGCGCCCTGCGCACGACCCAGCACGCCCGTCGCGAAGACGAACGGCTTGTCGGTGCCAGCCAGCGCATCGAGGATCGCGACCATGACGGCGCGGTCGGTGGCGATGGCCGTCTCGTGCGCCGAGAAGTCGTGGTTGAAGGCGAGGTGGATGACGCCCTCTGAGGCCTCTGCGGGTTCGCGCAGCGCGTCCGGCTCGTCGATCGAGCCGCGGAACACCTCGGCGCCTGCCGCCTGGATGGCTGCGGCCGAGGTATCCGATCGCGCGAGACCGACGACCTGGTGCCCCTGGGAGAGGAGCTCGGCGGTGACGGCGGAGCCGATCCATCCGGATGCTCCGGTGACGAAGAACTTCATGATCTGAGACCTTTCGAGTGATGTCAGTTGCTGACATCACTCACGCTAGCACTCATGTCAGCCGCTGTCATCAAGTACGATCATGACATGGTCCGTTGGCAACCCGACTCCCGCGGTCGCCTCGAGCAGGCGGCCATGGAGCTCTTCACCGAGCGCGGATTCGAGCAGACCACCGCCGCCCAGATCGCCGAGCGCGCCGGTCTCACCGAACGCACCTTCTTCCGCCATTTCGCCGACAAGCGCGAGATGCTCTTCGACGGCTCCCCGCGACTGCAGCAGCTCTTCGTGGATGCCGTGGCCGGAGCCCCCGCTGACGCCTCCCCGTTCGAGGCGGTCACCGCAGGACTCGACGCGGTCTCCGCGTTCTTCGTCGACCTCGACCACTCGCGCGGACGCCAGGCCATCATCGACTCGGACGCCTCCCTCCAGGAACGCGAGCTCATCAAGATGTCGCGGCTCTCGAGCGTCATCGCGGGCGCCCTCCGTGAGCGCGGCGTCACCGAACCGGCCGCGTCCGTACTCGGGCAGGCCGCGATCGGGGTGTTCCACGTCGCATTCGGGCAGTGGGTGGCGCCCGGCAACACCCGCGGCTACGCCGAGCTGATGCACGAATCCCTCGCCGAGCTGAGAGCGATCACCGCGTAGCTCGCCTGGCCACCCGGGGCCCGGGCGGATACGGTGAGCAGAGCCCTCAGATCCCTCCCCGGACGGAGTCCCCATGGTCACGCTCCTGCTCACGGCGAACGATGCCGCCGGTGTCGCGAACACGACGGATCCCTCCGGCGAAGAGGCGCTCGTCGTCGCCCCGGGCGCGACCGTCACGCTCCAGCTGGTGTCGGATCGACAACTGGCGAAGCCCGAGTGGCTCCGGGACGGGATGCCATTCGTCCCGACGACAACCGGGTTGAAGAAGGACCGCCTCAGCGCGACGGCGACCTTCACCTTCGCGGGACCCCGAGCGGCGACGGTCACGGCGACCTCCGTCGTCGATGGTGCAGCGGTGACGAGCAATGCCGTGCGGATCGGGCCCGCGCCCGTGGCGAGCCCGCGAACCTCCCCCGCTGGGTCCGGCGTCAGCGAGCCCGTCGACGACGTCCTCGAGCCGAAGGTGGGCGAGATGGACCCGGTGTTCGCCTACGTGACGCTGGCCGTGCTCGGCGTCTTCGCCCTGGTGTTCCTGATCATCGCCTGGCACACCGTGGCCTCGATCACCCTGCCCCAGGTGAACGGCGTGCATCATCGTGCGGCCTACGGCAGCTGGTCGGAGCGGATCGCGTCGATCGTCTCGATCCTGGCGCTCGCGGTGGGCACGGTCGTCATCTTCATCGGTGCGTGGCTGGGAGCGCTCGAGACCCGGGGTCGCCTCCGGCAGCGCACCCAGACGGCGAAACTGTTCCAGTCGCACGCCGCCGGGGGGCTGACGAGCGCCGAGCTCGCGAACCTGTCCGACATCCTCGACAAGGCGTCGAAGTTGCGCGGCGCGATCGCCGTCGTGGTCGCCGGCACGCTCATCGTGCTCTGCTCCCTCTGGAGCGCCACCTCGACCGCCGCGACGCCCCCCGCGCCGGAGCCGACCCCGCACGCGCTGCACTCCGTCATCGCATGAGCGAGCACCGCATGAGCGAGCACCACGCAGACCAGCACCGCCGCACCCTCTACCCGCCGATCGAGCCGAACCGGCACGGCATGCTGGCCGTCGGCGACGGCGACGAGATCTACTGGGAGGAGTGCGGCAACCCGAGCGGGAAGCCCGCGGTGTTCCTGCACGGCGGGCCGGGCGCGGGCAGCTCGGCCGAGCACCGGCGGTTGTTCGACCCGGCTCGGTACCGCATCATCCTGCTCGATCAGCGCAACTGCGGGCGCAGCATCCCGTCCGCCAGCGACCACGCGACCGACCTCGACGCGAACACGACCTGGAATCTCGTCGCCGACCTCGAGCTGCTGCGCGAGCACCTGGGCATCGACCGTTGGCAGGTGTGCGGCGGATCGTGGGGCTCTGCCCTGGCGCTCGCCTACGCCGAGGCGCATCCGGATCGGGTGACCGAACTGGTGCTGCGCGGCATCTTCACGCTGCGCCGCAGCGAGCTCGAGTGGTTCTACGAGGGCACATGCGCGAACATCGCGCCCGAGCTGTGGCAGGGATTCGTGGCGCCCGTCCCCGAGGCCGACCGCGTCTTCGGTCGGTACATCGACGCCTACGCGCGGTTGCTCGCCGATCCGGATCCCGCGGTGCACGGTCCGGCCGCGGTCGCCTGGTCGACGTGGGAGGCATCCACGATCACCCTGATCCCGGACCCCGCCGTGATCGCGACCTTCGCGGAGCCGAGCTACGCGCTCGCCTTCGCGCGCATCGAGAACCACTACTTCGTCCACGACGGCTGGTTCACCGATCAGCAGCTGCTGCGTGATGCACCGCGTCTCGCCGACATCCCGACCGTCATCGTGCAGGGGGCGTACGACCTGTGCACGCCGGCCATCACGGCGTGGGAGCTGAGTCGGGCTCTGCCCTCGTCCGAGCTGGTGATGGTGGATGACGCGGGCCACGCCTTCGACGAGCCGGGCATCCTGCACGCGCTCATCACCGCGACCGACCGGTTCGCCGAGTAGCGCGCCGGAGCTACAGCTTCGCGAGCCGCGCGCGCATCCCGCCGTACAGGCCGTAGGCGATGAGTCCGACGCCGACGGCGATCAGGATGACCGTGCCGAACGGCAACGCGGCGAGCGCCTTCAGCGCACCGTCGAGCCCGGTCGCCTCCCCCGGGTTGAACGTCACCGCCCCCACCACGAACAGGATGCCGACCACGGCGAGCGCGATCCCTTTCGCGATGTAGCCGATTTGGCCGAGCGCGCGGGTGGCCGTTCCGACGGATCCGCCCGGCACCCGGATGTCGCGGACGAAGGTTCCGCGCGCACCCTTCACGACGAAGAAACCGCCGATCCCCACCACGGCCAGGCCGACGATCACCAGGAGCACCACACCGCCCGGAGCCGACAGGAGTGCCGCGCTGAACGAGGTGCTCGACTGCGAGGAGCTGGTGGAGGCCCCGCGCGCGAAGGTGAGCGCCGTGATCGCGACGGCCGCGTAGGCGGTCGCCTTGCCGACGGCACCGACCCGCTTGCTCGCCTTCCGGTCGTCGCCCCGCGGGATCAGCACCCCGTTGACGAACTCCCACAGCGCGAGGGCGAGCAGCCCGACGACGACGGCCCAGAGTACGACGATGCCGCCCGGGGTCGCCGCGAGCTGGCTGAGCGCACCGGACTGGTCGGCGCTCTGGCCGCCCGCGCCGACGGCGACGCCGATCGCAAGGCCGCCGATGAGCACGTGCAGGAGGCCGTTCACCGCGTAGCCGAGGCGTGCGACGGCGCGGAATCCGGCGGACGACGACGCGTCGCGGGCGGCCGATCTGGGGGAGGTTCGAGACACCCGCACACCGTAGTACTCGGCTTCTCAGACAGCGTTTTTCTCACAACCCGATCCCAGCTACGGATCCGGCGCGGTGCCTCCGCACTCTGCCAGGCTGACCATATGAGAACACGAGTCATCGGCGACATCACTGTTTCGGCCATCGGACTGGGCGGCATGCCCATATCCATCGAGGGGCGGCCCGACGAGGCCCGCTCGATCGCGACCATCCATGCGGCGCTCGACGCCGGTATCACGCTCATC
>JANXTR010000040.1 GCA_025352325.1 Microbacteriaceae bacterium
TCTGCCATGCGACGGAGCGAGACTCCGGCGACACCGGGTGGAAGTTCGCGGTCTAAGTGTCGGATCGCTGCTTCGACGGCGGCCCGAAATGCGTCGTCACGCCCGGCGAGTAGAGCACCGAATCCGGGGGCGTTGCGGCGAGGCCGGGGAATCCTCCCGCGGCCAGCAGCTCATCGTCGAGCGAGAGCAGCTCGGCCGAGTGCAGTGGCCACGGCGGATGCTCGTTCGGCACGAAACGGGTGCGGCCGCCGCGTCGGGTGAACATCGCCCACCGCGCCGTCAGGAAGTCCGCGAGCGGCGTCGTCTCGAGCGGGTCGCCGATGCGGGCGAGGAAGCTCGCCCCCGCTCCTCCGCCGATCCGACGGCTGGATGCGGCGTACGCGTCGCCCTCGCGGGTCAGTTGCGTTCGCGACCAGTAGTACGGCAGTGAGAAGGTCGCGCGCGCCGCCAGGACGGCCAGCAACCGCGATGCGTCCAACGAACGGAAGACCACGCCCCGACGCCCCGCAGCATCCACCCCGTAGAGCCGCACGTTGACCTCGACGAAGTCGCCGACGTAGGGCGCGGGCGGGCTGCCGAACAGGGTTGCGCGATCGAGCACGAACGGGATGAGGCCCACCCAGCTCGAGCCGTCGTACTCGTCGGGCCGCACGCCGGGCGGGAGCAGGGGCGCAACCATCGCAGGGTCCACCCGCCAGTGCAGAAAGAGGAGTTCGGTCCAGCGCTGACTCGCGATCGAACGGCCCTCGAGGGGCGGGGCGAGATGCGAGACCGGCCCGAGAGACGAGGCGCCGGTCATCTGATTTCTCCCTTCAGATCGACGGATGCCGCATCCGCACGAATCGCCGCCGGCACCCGCTCCCGGCTCGCGTGGCGTCGCAGCAGCACCCACGCCGGCGCGGACACCACTAGCGACAGCAGCGTGACCCCGACGAATGACACCAGCGGCACCGAGAGCACGTCCAGGTGCGCCGAGAACAGGATGCCGACCGAGTCTCCCGCGATCGCCGGCGCCAGGAAGCCGACCGCCGTCGCGATCAGCAGCACGAGCCCCCACCGGGTCGCGATGCCCGCTGCCTGGGAGCTGCGCGCCGAGTACGCCAGCGATCCCAACGCGCCGGCCAGCACGCCCACGGCGAGGGTCCACGGGAAGGTGAGGGTCACCGCACCCGGGAACACCGAGGCGAGGCCGGCCACAATCCCGAGGACGAGCGAGCGTGGCACCGGTCGGGACACGCCGCGCGCTCGATCCGCGATCAGCCAGCCAACACCGCCTGCCACCGGCCCCACGACGGACGCGATCAGGATCCGCGAGGCGAAGGAGTCGATCGCGCCCTCCAGCTGCACCAGCCACACCACGACAGCCAGCCAGAGCACCAGGACGGCGACCATGGCGCGGCGGTTGCTGTGCGGATCCACGTCGGCGCGCTCCATGACACCCGCCGGCAGCCAGGCCAGGAGCACGAACGCACTGGAGGACACAAGCAGCGGCAGCGCTCCCCCGAAGTCCTCGAGTTCGCAGTCGGTCCCCGCGCACGCGGCGGTCAGCCAGAGGGGGACCAGCGCCGCGAGCGGGAGCACGATCGCGCCCCAGACCAGCATGAGGACCCACCGGCCGGTGCGGTCGGCACCGGAGCCGATCGCGGCCGCCTCGAGAAGAACGAGGATCGGGACGGCGAAGCCCGCGATCCCGATCAGATACGGGAGCGAGGCGACGTCGAGCAGACGGCCCAGACCGATCGTCAGGATGGCGCTGACCGTCGCCGCGCCGAGCGCGGGCCACACCATCCGGCCGTCCATGATCGGACGGGCCAGGACGAATACAGCGACCGTGGCCAAAGCGGAGGCCAGGAGCCCCACGACCACGAGCCAGATCACGTTCCCACCCTAGGTCTCGGAACACCGAGAACGGGGTGCCGCCTCCTGAGAGACAGCACCCCGTTGCGAACTGCTCGAGTGACTAGCCGAGCGCGTAGCTCTCTTCACCGTGGACCACGGTGTCGACGCCCGCCACTTCGTCTTCGGTCTTGATCCGGAATCCGATGGTCTTCTCGATAATCGTGCCGATGATGAAGGCCAGAACGAAGGAGTAGATCATGACGCTGAACGCACCGAGGGCCTGCTTGCCGAGCTGCAGGAAGCTGCCCGAGTCGATGAGGCCGATGCCGGCACCGAAGATGCCGATGTAGAGCGTGCCGAACAGACCGCCGATGAGGTGGATGCCCACCACATCGAGCGAGTCGTCGAAGCCGAGCTTGAACTTCAGCTCGATCGTCAGGGCACACAGTGCACCGGTGAGCAGACCAAGGACGAGTCCCCAGCCGGGCGTCAGGATGTTGCAGGCGGGGGTGATCGCGACGAGGCCGGCGACGGCCCCCGATGCGGCACCGATCGAGGTCGGCTTGCCGTCCTTGATCTTCTCCACGATGAGCCAGCCGAGGGTGGCTGCGGCCGGGGCGGCGAGGGTGTTGATCCACGCGATCGCGGCGACACCGTCGACGGCGGCCTCCGAGCCCGAGTTGAAGCCGAACCAGCCGAACCACAGAAGAGCGGCGCCCAGGAGAGTCAGCGGCACGTTGTGCGGGGCGTTG
>JANXTR010000042.1 GCA_025352325.1 Microbacteriaceae bacterium
TGTGTCGAGCCATGCGAGGTCTGTCCAGGCGCCAGGCGTCCTTTGGTCGAGCCACGCGATCCGCTGCAGTTCCGGCGCGCCCACTTCGATCACGATCGTATCGGCCGTCTGGTTCGCGATCCAGAGTTCCGGTCCGGCCGGTTCTTCAAACGCGATCGAGGCCAGTCCCGCGACCGCGGTGGTCTCGAGCCGGGCGCGCCCGTGTCCGCGCGCAAGCCCCCGCAGGACGTGAGCGATCGGGCGGATGACCTGCTCGCCGCCCCGTCGCTCGACCACCCCCAGATCACCCGCGCCATCGGCGGCCGTCACCGCGGCGAGACCCTCCCGCGCGGCGATGGCGAGGTACGCCAGCGTCCAGGCCGCACCGAACAATCCGCGGTGCCGCGGGTCCGAGCGCGCCATGGGAACGCGCCCGAGTTCGGGATTATCCGCCCCGGCAGGTCCATAGGGGTTTTCACGCAGGCCGAGACCCGACGGCCCCAGGCGATACGGCAGGTTTCCCATAAGGCGGCGGGTCGATCTTATGACCGATGGCAAGGCTTCAAGGGTTTCCAAAACGGACGCGTCGTCCGCTGCATGCACGATGGCGGCCGTGCCGTGCGTCACAAAATCGATCTCCGACGCGGGAGGAGGGTTGCGGTTGAGCTCGGTAAAGGAGGTCAGCATTCCGCCGCCAACGAGACAGCCCGGAAACGCCCGCCGGGCGGCGGCGTAGATCTGCGCGAAGGAGCTCTCGCCCGGCGGCAGCGTGCTTGACGGACGGGTCTTTTGGTCCCGGGCTGGGCTCGGCACGACGGCTGCGGGGCGCAGGCCCGCCGCGGCCACCAGCCTGGCAGCCTGATCGAGCTCCGGCCCGGCGTCACGGCCCCGAATGATGATCTCAAGCGTTGGTTCGCCGCCCACCAGCGCCGTCAGGGCGGCGTATTGGGCGAGCGCCGCCATATCCGGCTCGGCCTGCGCATCGAACCGTAGAACAAGATGCTGCGGACCGACGCTGCGCAAGAGCGCGGCGGCCTCGATCGCCTCGGCGCAATCGCCGGGAGCCACGGCAAGCCCGATTGCCGGCATGGTTCCATGGGGACCACCGAGCGACAGGACAGGGTTGCCTGGCCTCGCCGTTGCTGGCGCGGGGGGCGGACCCTGAATGGTGACCATGACCGATTGGACCTGCTTCTCCCCTGCACGGACGACGAAGGGCCGGGGTTTGGAGAGGGGACGGACATAGGTCTTGAACGAGGCGTCGGTCCAGTTGCGCTGGTCCTCCATCTCGAAGGTGTCGCCCTCGAACGCGAGCTCCGAGCGGATGCCGTCGTGCGTCCACTCCAGGGCCGCGATGTCGAGGGCGGGCTGGTGCGGCGCGATCGTGTCGGGCAGGGAGCTCTGCTCGCTCGATCCGTCGGCATGCCGCACGCTGAGCACGGAGCCGGCGGTCTCGGCCGGCAGGAGCACCACCAGCCCGGCGCGGTTGCGCTCGAAAGCCAGAAGGGTGTGCAGCTCGGTCGTCACGCGCAGGGTGTTGCCGCAGACCTCGGCCCGCAACGCGCCCGAGAACTCGCCGCCCAGGCCCGAGAATCGCAGCTCGACCTCGAGTGAGTCGGCCTCGGCCTCGGCTCCGACCGTCACGGCCACCGCCTGGCTCGGCACGGTGTCCCAGTTGCGATCGCGGATGACCGCCTTGACGGCGCGCAGCACGACCGTTTTATCGAATGCGAGGTCGGCGAGCTCGTCGCCGCGCACGTCAAGCGACCACGGGCCCGAGTTCCAGACTCGCGGCTTGGGCTCCTCGGGCTCCTCAGCGTCCGAGGATGCGCTGCCCGACGTCGCCCACGCCCGCTCGGTGACTGCGTGGCGTGCGGCGAGGCTGTCAGCCCACGAACTCACAGTGTGGTCATCCCCCCGTCGACCGGGAACACCGCTCCGGTGGCGAATGCCGACTCGTCGCTCGCCAGGAACACGTAGATGCCCTCCAGGTCGGCCGGCGCGCCCGCGCGCCCCATCGGGATGCGCGCGATGATGGCCGCGCGCGCCTCGGGGTCGTTCACGATCGTCGAGACCAGTCCGGTCTCGGTGTGGGCGGGCCCGACCGTGTTCACCCGGATGCCGCGACTCGCGTACGCTGCCGCCACCGTCCGTCCCAGCCCGTGCATGCCGGCCTTCGAACTGCTGTACGCCGTGAAGTCTGACCCCTCGCCGCGCACGGCCGTCGGGCTGCCCGTGAAGATGATCGAGCCGCCACCCAGCTCGAGCATGCCGCGGACGGCATACTTCGTGGTCAGGAAGGCGCCGGTCAGGTTCACCCGGATGGTGCGTTCCCACACCTCCAGGTCGAGGTTTGCCACCTCGGCATCGTGTCCGAACAGCTGCACGCCGGCGTTCACGACCACCACGTCCGGTGTCCAGCCCGCGCCCGCCAGCTCGTCGAAGCCGGCCGCGACGCTCGTCTCGTCGGAGACATCCATCGCGACCGAACGCGCGGAGGAGTCGGCCTCGGTGGCCGCAGCGCTCGCGCCCGCGGCATCCCGGTCGGCGTAGACCACACGCGCACCCTCGCGGACGAAGCGGTCGGCGATGGTGCGCCCGATGCTGGCGGCGGCCCCTGTGATGAGAGCGGTCTTGGTGGTCAGACGCTCGGACATCAGCTTTCCTGAGGGACGGTTCTGCGGCGGTACGGGTGGGTGCCTCGCCGCCGCCGGAGCGGCACCCCTACCAGCCTACGACCCGACTTGTACGATCGAGGAGCGAGACGGAGGGCCGAGACCCGGCCAGGGCTCGACTCGGAATCGACCGACTCTTATTCGAGAGGAACGCAGGCGTGAGCGACACCCCCCGCCGGTTCCCCGCCGCGTTGTTCGCGCGGGGGCAGGAGCCCGACCCGCGCTTCACGCTCGCCAACGAGCGCACCTTCCTCTCGTGGATCGGCGCCGCCCTCGCCCTCATCGCCGCGGGCGTCGCCTTGGAGGCACTCGGCCTCGGCCTCACCTCCGGGCTTCGGATCGCCGCCTCGATGCTCCTCATTGCCGCGGGCATCGCGACACCCGTGCAGGCCTGGCTCGGCTGGTACTGCACCGAGCTGGCGCTGCGCGAGGGCCGCCCGCTCCCGGCGCCGTTCCTCGTGGCACCGCTCGCGCTCGTCGTCGTCGCGGCCGGGGTGCTGGTGGCGCTGGGCGTGCTGCTGCGATGAGCGGTCCCACCGGTCCCGCCGCCCCTGACTGCGGCCGCGGCCGCGACGGGGATAGCGGGCGCGACCGCGTGTGGAATGCCGGCCTCCAGCCCGAGCGGACCGCGCTGTCCTGGCGTCGCACCGGGCTCGCGCTGCTCGGCGGGTCGCTGCTGCTCGCCCGGGTGCTCGCCGAGGTCTCCGTGCCGCTCGCACTCACCGTCGGCGCCCTCGGTCTGCTCGCATCGATCGCGATCCTGGTCGCCGTGGAGCGCCGCTACCGCTCGCACCACCTGCGACTCACGGCCGCCGGAGGGCAGCGTGTCACCCTGGCCGGGGGAGCCCTGCCGCTCCTTGTGGCGGCAACCACGGTCGTGCTCGGCTGCGTCGCGGCCATCGCCGCGATCCTGCTCTCACTGAGGGTGAGCTAGAGGGTGAAGTAGGCTCATCGATGGGAGCTGTACGACATCCGGGTCCGAACTCCTCGCCCCTGCGGCCCGCACCATGTGCCGTTCACCACCGAGTGAGGTCTTCATGCTCGACCGACTGGACTTCGACCGGCGTCGCGACCAGCATCTCCCGCGGCTGTCCGGCCTCTTCCAGGCGCTGTACGGGTCGGATGTCGCGACGCAGGATCAGTTCCTGCAACTGCTGGGCGACCTCGAGCAGTCGTGGTCCGAGCGCTCCGAGGCGCTCCGAGCGCTCGACACGCAACGGGAGCTCGCACCCGACTGGTTCCAGTCCAATCGGATGCTCGGCGGCGTCTGCTACGTCGACCGGTTCGCGGGCGGGCTGGCTGGCATCCGCTCGCGCATCCCGTACTTCGTGGAGCTCGGGCTCAGCTACATCCATCTGATGCCGCTGTATGCCGCGCCTTCTGCGAACTCGGACGGCGGCTACGCGGTCTCGAGTTACCGCGAGGTGAACCCCGCGCTCGGCACGATGGACGAGCTGGCCGCGCTCGCCGCCGAACTGCGCGCGAACGGCATCTCGCTGGTGCTGGACTTCGTGTTCAACCACACCTCGAACGAGCACGAGTGGGCGCAGAAGGCGCTCGCCCGCGATCCCGCGTTCGAGAACTTCTACTTCATCTACCCCGATCGCGAACAGCCGGACGCCTTCGAGCAGACCACCCGCGAGATCTTCCCCGACGACCACCCCGGCTCGTTCGTGCAGCTGGAGGACGGTCGCTGGGTCTGGTCGACGTTTTACCACTTCCAGTGGGATCTGAACTATCGCAATCCCGCCGTCTTCCGGGCCATGGTGGGCGAGCTACTGTTCCTCGCGAATCAGGGCATCGAGATCCTGAGGATGGATGCTGTCGCCTTCATCTGGAAGCAGCTCGGCACCGCCTGCGAGAACCTGCCAGAGGCGCACCTGCTGCTCCAGGCGTTCAACGCGGTCGCCCGGATCGCCGCCCCCTCGTTGCTGTTCAAGTCGGAAGCTATTGTGCACCCCGACGCGATCATCGAGTACGTCGACCCCGAGGAGTGCCAGCTCAGCTACAACCCGCTGCAGATGGCCCTGATTTGGAACACGCTCGCCACCCGCGAGGTCGGACTACTCGCCCAGGCGCTCACCGAGCGACATGCGCTGCCCGCCGGAACCGCCTGGGTCAACTACGTGCGCAGTCACGACGACATCGGCTGGACCTTCGCCGACGAAGACGCGGCCCGGCTCGGCATCGACGCCGCGGGCCACCGTCGATTCCTCAGCGACTTTTACACCGGCGGATTCGCGGGGAGTTTCGCGCGCGGCCTGCCGTTCCAGGAGAACCCGCGGACGGGCGACCGGCGAGTGGCCGGTTCCACCGCCTCGCTGGCCGGCCTCGAGGCGGGCGACCCGCTCGCCGTCGCGCGTATCCTCGCGGCCCACGCGGTGATCATGAGCACCGGCGGCATCCCTCTGCTGTATCTGGGTGACGAGGTCGGCCAGCTGAACGACTACTCCTTCCGGGACGATGCGGCGATCGCCGGCGACGCGCGCTGGGCCGGGCGGCCGTGGTTCCCGCTCGACTCCTACGCGCAGCGCGGAGAGGCGACCTCCTCGCCCGGTGGCGTTTTCCACGGGATGCGGCGGCTGATCCAGGTGCGGCGCGCGACCACGGAGTTCGCGGGCAACGCGCTCATCGGCTTCGACACCAAGAACCCGCACGTGCTCGGCTTCCTGCGGCCCGGCCCTGACACCCAGGTTCTCGTACTCATCAACTTCGCCGACACCGCCCAGCAGATCGCGGCCGAGGTGCTCTCGGGCATGAACGGCGACGCCACCGAGTTGCTCAGCGGCCGGCGGCACCCTCACGCGGCCGAGCTGCTGCTCGCGCCGATGGCGGTCGTGTGGCTGCGGTATTCGGATGCGGAGCACGCTCAGGCCTGACATCGTCGCAGCATGCCCGAAGTGGGCTAGCGTCTGGCGAAGGTCGGCCCCGCCTACGCGTCGACCGATTCGGTCGCCGCCTCGCGGTGCGGCAGCTTCCAGCCGGGGCGCACGAAGTGGCAGGTGTAGCCGTTCGGGTACTTGCGGAGGTAGTCCTGGTGCTCCTCCTCGGCCAACCAGAACGGACCGGCGGCGGTGACCTCGGTCACGACCTTGCCGGGCCAGAGCCCGGAGGCATCCACATCCTTGATCGTCTCGAGAGCGACCCACTTCTGCTCGTCGCTCGTGGAGAAGATCGCCGAACGGTAGCTGGCCCCGACGTCGTTGCCCTGACGGTTCATGGTCGACGGATCGTGGATTTGGAAGAAGAACTCCAGGATGTCGCGGTACGAGATCACGGACGGGTCGAAGACGACCTCGACCGACTCCGCGTGGGAGCCGTGGTTGTAGTACGTGGCGTGCGCGTTGGTTCCCCCGGAGTATCCGACGCGCGTGGAGATGATCCCGGGCCGCTTGCGCAGCAGTTCCTGGGCGCCCCAGAAGCAGCCGCCGGCGAGAACCGCGGTCTCCGTCCCGGGGGTGAGGCTGATGGATCCGTCGTCGATCGTGGGCATCAGTGGGCCGCCTTCTCAGCGTCAGTCGTGAACAGGTGGGTGAACTCGCCATAGCCGGCGGTCTCAAGCTCGGCGACCGGTACGAAGCGCATCGCGGCCGAGTTGATGCAGTAACGCAGGCCGCCTTGGGCGCGCGGGCCGTCATCGAACAGGTGGCCGAGGTGGCTGTCACCGTGCTTGGAACGCACCTCGGTGCGTGTCATGCCCCAGGCGCGATCCTTCTTTTCGACGATGTTGGCCGGATCGACCGGAACCGTGAAGCTCGGCCAACCGGAGCCGGACTCGAACTTGTCGATGGAGGCGAACAGCGGTTCGCCCGACACGATGTCGACGTAGAGGCCCTGCTCGTGGTTGTCCCAGTATTGGTTGCGGAACGCGGGCTCGGTCGCGTCCTCCTGCGTCACCTTGTACTGGTTCGGGGTCAGCCTCGAGACTGCCTCACTGGTCTTCTGGAAAGTCTTCTGGACGTTCGTCACTTCGTATCCTCCGTGGGGGTTTCGTCGCTGGCTGCGGCGTCATCTTCTACAACAAGCGGGATGCCCGAACTGTTCCGCGTCGCGGGACGACTCTCTCTTACTTCGACGCCTTCGACATCAGCGACTGGATGCGCGTGTGGGTGTCCGGATGCGTCGCCAACGAGGTGATCCCCTCGCGTTCGAGATCGAGGTGCGCCTGGTACCCGGCGAGGGCCGGAGCGTTCAGCAGCTTCTTCGTCGGAGCGAGGGCCTGGGTGGCGCCGGCCGCCAGCCGCCGCGCGAGCTCCTCGGCACGGGCATCGACCTCCTCGGGCTCGTGCAGCGAAGCGACCAGGCCCCAGGCGTGCGCCTCCTCGGCCGAGACTCGCGCGCCCGTGAGAAGGACAGTAGCCGCGCGCTTGGCGCCGACGGCGAGAGGCAGCAGGTACGAGACGCCGGCATCCGGGCTGAGTCCGATGGCGCCGTACGCTCCGTGGAAGCTCGCCTTCGACGAGGCCAGCACGATGTCGGTGTTGAGCACGAGCCCCAGGCCGGCACCCGCTGCCGCCCCGTTCACGGCCGAGATGACGATCAGGCGGGAGGCCGCGATCGCGAACATCGTGTCCTGCAGCGCCGTCACCATCCGCACCTTGAGCTCGGCGTGGTCGGCGGCCTTCGACAGGTCCCCGAGGTCCCCGCCCCCGCAGAACACCCGACCCGAGCCGTGGATCACGGCCACGTGGCAGTCGGGGTCGGCCTCGGCATCTCGAAACAGCCGCTGCAGCCCCTCCATCACCTCGAGGCTCATAGCATTGCCGTGTGCAGGCCGGTTGAGGGTGATCGAGGCGACTCCGGCCTCGACGGTCATCAGGACGACATCGTCGGTCATGCCTCGAGGCTAATCCCCACGATACGGACTTCCAGCTCGCGTCAACTCGCGAGCACTCCGATGCGACGCGGCGACCGCACGATCCCGCCCGCCTGCTGCGCGCGCTCCGGGAAGTACGCACTGTGCTTACTTCGCGGAGTGCGCCCGGGCGAGGTCCCCGTCCGGACGGGCGCGGCGAGATCCGCGTGCAGAACTACAGGGCAGCGCTGATGCCGCCGTCCACGTAGAGGATGTGCCCATTGACGAAGCTCGACGCCTCCGACGCGAGGAACACCGTCGCGCCGACCAGCTCCTCCGGGCGCCCCCAGCGCTGCGCGGGCGTGCGCTGTTCAAGCCAGGTGTTGAACGTGTCATCCGACCACAGCGGCTCGTTGAGAGGGGTGCGCATGTAGCCCGGCGCGACCGCATTGCAGTTCAGACCGTGCCGCGCCCAGTCGGTCGCCATGCCCTTCGTGAGGTTCGCAACCGCTCCCTTCGTCGCCGTGTACGGCGCGATCGAGTACCGCGCCACAGCTGAGTTGACCGAGGCGATGTTGATGATCTTGCCCGCGCCGCGCGGGATCATGTGCCGCGCGCATGCCTGCCCCACGTTGAATACGCTCGTGATATTGGCGTGCAGCAGTCGCTCGAAGTCGGCGGCCGGGAAGTCCTCGAGCGGGGTCCGGTGCTGCACCCCCGCGTTGTTCACGGCGATGTCGATCGGGCCCTGGGTGGCCTCGAAGTCGTCGATGACTCCGCGCACCGTGTCGTGGTCGGTGACGTCGAAGGCCAGGATGCGGCTACCGGGGATCTCGGCTGATGCCGCCTCCAGCTTCGAACGGTCGCGCCCGTTGAGCAGCACCGCGGCGCCCGCCTCGGCGAGCCCGTGCGCGAGCGCCAGGCCGATGCCCTGCGAAGAGCCGGTGATGAGGGCGGTGCGCCCGGTGAGATCGAAGAGTGTGCTCGCCATGTTCGTCTTCCTGATCAACCCGGGAAAAGCGTGAGGCCGCCGTCGACCCGGAGGACCTGCCCGTGGATGAACTTCGCCGTTGGTCCGACCAGGAAGGCCACGGCATCCGCGATTTCCTCGGGGTCGCCGTAGCGCAGGAAGGAGTCGTTCGTCTCCATCATGGTCGGATCGGTGACTCGCGTCGCCTGGAAGCGGGCGGTCTTGGTGGGCCCGGGGCTCACCGCGTTCACGCGTACGCCGAAGGGACGGGTCTCGGCGGCGAGGCAACGCGTGTAGTGCACGACGGCCGCCTTGAGGGTGGAGTAGACCGCCTCGTTGCTGCCACCCATGTGCGCCGCGGCGGAGGCGATGTTGACGACCGCGCCCGCCCCGCGATCGCGCATCGGGCGCACGAAGGCCTGACAGACCAGCATCGTTCCGATGAGGTTGTTGTTGATCTCGGTCTGGATGTCGACGAGCGAGATGTCGAGCGCGTTGTTCGGGTTCGGCTTGCCGCCTGCCGCGCCGATGTCGCCGCCCGCGCAGTTCACGAGGAGGTCGACATCACCGAGCTCGGCGGTGATCGTCTCGTACATCGTCGCAACCGCGGCGGCGTCGCCGATGTTGCCGAAGACGGTCGTCACTCGGGTGCCGTGACGACGGATGCTCTCGGCCACCTCGCTGAGGTTGTCGGCTTCGCCGTACTTGGCTGGCCCGCTGTCGTTGAGGTCGTGGATCGCGACATCGGCTCCGAGCGACGCCAGCTTGTCGGCGATGGTGCGTCCGAGTCCGCGGCCGGAGCCGGTCACAAAGGCGACCTTGCCGGCGAGCGGTCTGGTCAGGTGTGTGTCGTTGCTGTCATCGGTCATTGCGTCATCCCATCAGCCATGTTCTTCGAAGAGCTCGTCATGCGAACAGCTCGAGCGACCGCAGGAAGGCGGCGCTTCTCTGCAGTTGGTCGATCTCGTAGGCGATCAGTTCGCCATCCTCACCGCGCTCCCACGGGGTGCGGTAGTCCTCGTTCTCGGGGATCAGATTCGGCCGCGCCGCGGCGAACACCTCGGCGAGTGCGCGGGCGTCCTTCGGTGGGTAGCCGTTCCACCAGTCGGGCGTCAGCAGGCGCACGTGCCGGGCTTCGAGAGCGGCGAGCTCGAGCGAGGAGGTGAAGTTCTGCCCGGTGGCGAGCAAGATGCCGAGCACCTCACGGAACGGGACGACCCCGTCGCCGAGCGCGCAGCGCACCAGCCGATAGCCCTCATCGGTGAACTGCGCGCGGTAGTCCTTGAGGTGCACGTGACGCACCCGGTGCGCGACGGCGCGCGCGAAGGAGAGCGGCGACTCGGCCACGGGGAAGGGGTTCGCAGTGTCGAGCGTGAGGCCGACGTTGTCGCCGGCCTCCTCGGCGAAGGCGAGCAGCTCGGCGCTGCCGAAGTCCTGGTGGTTCTCGACGGCGACCGTGACGTCGTGGTCGGCCGCGCGCGGGGCGAGTGCACCGAGGCCCGCGCGGATCTCGATGATGAGCTCGGCGAACCGCGCGGCGCCGAAGGCGTTGCGATCTCCGCAGAGGATGGGGGAGAGGCCGAAGCGCATCGTCCGGGCATCCAGGTCGATCGCGTTCTGCAGCGGATCGTCGATGCCCTCCGAGAGACCGGCGCTCACGATCGGCGCGATGCCGAGGTCGGCGAGGCGCGCCTTCACTCCCGCGCGGCCGGCAGTGCCGAGCTCGGTGAGCCAGGGGCTGAAGATCTCGATCGACGCGGCCCCGATGCCTGCGGCGATTTCGATGAAGCCGTCGAGCCCGGATCCGTCCGGGTTCGCCCGCGGGGTGCCTGCCCCCTGCAAACCGAGCGTGTAGGTGAGGCCATAGGGGTTGATGCCCAGGGCGATGCTGCCGGTCGACCCCTCCGAGCTCATCGCAGACCCCCGTCGACACGCAGGCACTGCTTCGTGATCATGCGGGAGTCGTCCGCCGACAGGAAGAGCACCGCGTCGGCGATGTCGTCCTCCAGCAGGTCCTGATGTATCGCCTGAACCTGCACCATGCGCTCCTTGCTCTCGGGGGTATGCCACAGCCGCAGCTGACGCTCGGTCATTACGCCGCCGGGGGCGATCGCGTTGACGCGGATGTTGTCCGCGCCGAGACCCGCGCCGAGCGACCTGGTCAGTCCTACGGCTCCGGCCTTCGCCGCCGAGTACGGGACCATGTTGCCCACCCCGTTCATCCACGCGGTCGAGGTCATGTTCACGATCGCACCGCCCCCGGTCGAGCGCATGCCCGCGAGTACGGCCTGCGCCACGAAGAACTGCTGACGAATGTTGACGGACTGGGAGGCATCCCACTGCTCGGGCGTGATCTCGTCGATGTCGAAGCGCTGATCGTTCGCGGCGTTGTTGACGAGCGCGCGGACCGGGCCGAATCGGGCCTCGACCTCGGCGACCGCGGCACGGATCGCCGCCACGTCGGTCAGGTCGCAGTGGAGGAAGAGCACGGTTTCGCCCAGCTCGGAGGCCAGGGCGCGCCCGGAGTCGTCGTCGACATCCAGGATGGCCACCCTCGAGCCCTGCCGCGCGAAGCCCCGCACGATCGCCGCGCCGATGCCCGAGGCGCCCCCCGTGACGAGCGCGGTGCGTCCGTCGAGGCTCGGATACACAGCTGTCAAGGTCCGCAACGTCATTGTCTTGGTTTTCCATTTCCCGGAACGGCATTCACTCAGATGGAGTGTTGCGTCCAGCATAGAGCCGCGGGGCGGCGGTCGCAGCCTCCGGATCATCACCGACGACTCCGTAGTCTGGGCTCATGCCGGCGACTGTCTCCCTCATCGTGGATGCCGCGATCACCCGAATCGACGCCCTCGACCTGATCGCCCGCGCCGCGCGCTCGGTCGTGACGGGGAGTGGTACCTCGCTCGCCCACGTCCTGCTCGCCGATGGCGCTGTCGCTTCGGTCGACATCCCGAAGTTCGGTGAGGCGCCGCCGCTCGCCATCGACGTCACCGCCGATGATGACGGGCGCGCGCGGGTCGCGGCCGACGAGCTGCTGCTTGATCTGACCACCGCGACGGACTGGCCGATCACTCGTCTGTACTGAGCACGCTCAGGGTCAGGCCGCCCCGACGAGTTCCTCGCCGTGGGCGGGGATGCTGCTGAGCTGCGTTGTGCGAGCGGCCTACTCCGTGTCGCGCTTGTGGGCCAGCGTCGCCTCGGCGAGCTCGATGCCTCGGGCCTGGATCGACTCGACGTTCAGCTGATCGAGCAGACCGGAGTCGAGCTTCGGGGACGTGCCGCCGTCGAACTTGTAGTGCAGATCGCAGGCCGGGTGGATCCATACCGAGCTGCGGCCGTCGCCGATGGCGAGCGAGTCGCTCCAGGAGAGGAGGAAGCCCTCGCCGCGACGCATCTTGGCGGTGATCACGACGCGGAGATGCGCGAGGATCCGGTCATCCACCCGGATGGCCGTGCGATCGGTACCGTAGAAGAGCGTGCCCATCTCAGCGGAAGGCATTCGGGCTGTGGGCCAGCGTGGCATTCTCGAGGTCGATGCCCTGGGCCTGAATGGACTCGGTGTTCATCGCCTCCAAGAGTGCGGGGTCGAGTTTCGGCGACGTGCCGCCGTCGAACTTGTAGTGGATGTCGCAGGTGGGGTGCATCCAGACCGAACTGCGCCCGTGTCCGGCCTCCGTCGCGTCGGCCCACGAGATCAGAAATCCCTCACCGCGACGCATCTTCGCGGTGACCACGGCCTTCAGGTGCGCGAGGATGCGGTCGTCGATGCGGATGGGTGTCCGCGAGGCGCCGTAGAAGAGCGTTCCCACGAGATCCTTCTGGTCAATCGGCCGCCCAGCGCGGCGCGTGTTGCGAACCTACCTCAGCGCCCGGCGGTTTGCGCAACCTCCTTGACGGTGGTCGTGCGGCGAGGGAGCGCCGAGGGGACGAAGCGAATTTCGTGACGCAAGAGGCTCGCGGCGGTCGCCCCGTCGACGCGGACTACTTTTCTTCCTGCTTCAGCGCGATGCCGAGAGCGAAGAACGTCGAAGCCCAGTGGCCGATGAAGATGCCCCAGCGGTCGGACTGCGCCTTGTCGTCGGCCGGCCTGGCGCGAGATCCCGACCACGCAGCGAGACTCAGGCCGATCGAGACGAAGCCGCCGAGGTAGGCCCACTCGCTCTTGAATCCGGCGCGGTGGAGGGCAGCGATCGGGTTCAGGCCGGCCGACTGCGCCGCCTTAGCGCGGTCGAGCGCGTCGTCCTTGATGCTGGATGCCTGGTTCTTGATGGAACTCATGATGTGTCCTTCTCTTGGGGTGCGGATGGGTGGTGCCGGTCAGGGGGATGTCAGCGGGGCAGAGCTGCGAGCGAGCGGATCCGGATGCCGCCGAGCGAGAGTCGACGCAGAGCACGGGTCAGGTTGAGTCGGATCGGGCCGTCGAGGGCGACCAGCGTATCGAGGCCGCCGAGCTGTGCCACCGCACGCTGGACGACATCGGCGCAGACGCCGGTGTCCGTCAGGTCACCCGGAAGAAGGGCGACGATGCCGCCCTCGGCTCGGGCGATGGCGGCCGTGATCTCGGCTTCCTCGGGGTCGTCCCCGCGGTAGCCGATCGCGACGTCGGCGCCGGCTCGCGCATAAGCGAGCGTGATCTCGCGGCCCAACCCGGCATCCCCGTCGGCGATGAGGGCCTTGCGCCCGCGCAATCGACGCGTCGTGGTGCCGATGCTCTTCGCGTTCACGGGATCACCTCCGGGGTGGGACTCCTCTCACGCTAGGCGGCGCAGCTTCGCGTGAGGCATTCATCCAGGTGGTACCCAGGCCCGCCGGGTCCACGTCTCAGGCCGACAGCCACCGGTGCCATTCGCTGGGGAGCTTGAGCGGCGGTTCCTGGTCGCCGGCAGCCCGCTGGGCGTAGAGGGTGACCAGCGGCCAGCGCTGCCCGTTCTCGTCGTGGTAGTCGAGGCACGACTCGAGCTCGGCGCCTGCCGCCAGCTGGCGCTGCAGGCGCTTGAGATAGCGCGTGAGGTACTCCTCGTCCGCGGGGAAGACAGTGCCGTCGGCGGACTCGGTCGCGATGGTGTCGCCCCGGCCCCCGGCGAAGCGCGACCCGCCACTCGCGTCGAACATGCGATCGCGGACCTCGATGAGGCGACCGGTGCTCGCCGCCCAGGATGCGACGTCCTTCGCGGTAATCGTGCTCCATGGAGGGAGGGAGAGCGTCATGTACTGCAGCGTCGTGACGGCATCCTGGATGCAGGTCTCGATCTTGAGGTGCCTGGCCAGCTCGGCACCGAGGTGTTCGAGCCGCGACGATTCGACCGCGACCTCGCCGAGTTGCTTCAGCAGGACCTCGTTTGCGTGCCCGGAACCGACGGCGGGGGAATTCATGCTCATAAAGTAAACCCTGTCAAAACGCCGACTCCGGCATGACCCCCTTGACTCCGGCCGCCGCATCCCGTATTCGATGTTGCGACGGGCGCCGGACGGACAGGTGCGGCCGGTAGATCGATTCCACCGGCCGCATCCGGTCCCCGGGGTGACGTGCGGTCAGACCGAGCGACGACCCGAGATGACGCGTGCCAACCAGACGATCACGGCGATGACTGCCAGCACGAGTCCCACCCAGAGGAGGAAGTTCAGTGACTGGACGAATCCGCCCGTGAGCAGCAGGACGACGGCGATGATTGCGACGATGATCAGGAGGATGTTCATGAGTTTTCGCCTTCTCTCTCTCAGCGGACGCGGCCCGACTGTCTCGAACCCGTCGTTCGCTATTCGACCGATATCCGACACCCGGATGACGGCGCCGGTGGATCCTCCCAGGCAACCTCCAGGGGGATTGCTCAGAACCCGCGTACGACGGGCCGACGGCTAGGCTCGCGGCTAATTGACGCGCGCGGAGGTGTCTGATGACGGATGACGATGGGGCCGCAATCGACCCCCGGTACGATCCCGCATTCCAGCGCGGGTTCTCGGGCGAAGTGCAGACGGGAGCTCACGGGCAGTCGGCCCTGCGTCGCACGGCGGCCGTGAATCCCGCCCCCGCTCGCCCGGCGTCCCAGCCCACGGACGACATCCGGTTCGCCGCGCATCCGACGGTCTTCATCGAGGGCCCGCCCGCAGTAGCCCTCGCCGCCGCGGCCGGGGCGGGCGTATCCGCGCCGGCCCCCGACGCCGAGGCGGCCTCGCACGACGGGGCGACGCCTCGCCAGCTCGCCCGCAATCCCTTCGTGATCGCGCTTGCTGCGCTCGCGGCCGTGCTGATCCTGGCCGGTGCGATCTGGGCGTACGAGGGCTTCGCCACCATCGTCAAGAACGGCGGAACCCGCAACGAGGTCGAGTTCTGGGCCGCTCAGACGATGTCGTTCGGGGCACCGCTCGCCATCGTGGTGGGGCTGTCGGTCGTCGCCGTGCTGCTCGTGCTGTTCGGGCGGGCCTGGCAGCGCGCGACCAGGTAGCGCGCCGGGGCAGTCGTCGCTCAGCGGTGCCGGCCCGGCAGGATGGCTCAGCGGTGCTCGCGCCGCCAGACGAACTTCAGCGCCGACCAGTCGTGGTCGAGGGCGGCCACCTTCGTGTCCACCAGGTGCTCGCGAGCGAGTCCGGTCTCGCGCACGAGCGTGTCGCCCAGCTCGCTCACGTGACCGGCGGCCCGACGTGGCCAGGCGATCCAGAGCGCTCCGGCCGGGAAGATGCGCTGCTCGTTGGCATCCAGCTGCGCCGTGAGCTCGTCGACCGTGCGAGCGAAGGCCACCACCACGTCGGCGGGGTCGGATGCCGCGACCGCGGCCTGGGCATCCGGAGCGAGTTCGAACGCCCACGCCGGGTCTGCGCCGACGACGGACCACCGCGCCCCGGGCACGATCCCCAGCTTGCGCAGCTGCGGCGTCGCCGATCCGGGATCGGGCATGCCTACTTCGGGTCTTCGGTCTGGTCGGCCCGCTCCGCGGGTGGGGCGGCGGGCGGTGCCGGGATCGCGGGTGTGCCCTCGGGATTCATCAGGGTCGGCTGCATCGGCGGACTGTACGGCCCCGGGACAACAGCACCCGGCGCCGCGACGTCCTGCGGCGCACGGCTGAGCCGGAAGGCCCCGCGCAGCACGCTGACACATCCGAGCGCGCCGAACACGGCGGCGAGCAGCAGGCTGACGAGCGCGCTGGGAGCGGTCATAGCCTGGCCGACGTAGCCCCAGAACGGCGGGTAGGCGAGCGCCTCGGTCACCGACGCGCCCTGCTTCACGAGAGCCTGCACGACATCGACCACGAAACCGGACACGTAGGCAAGCACGAGGGTCGCGATCGTGATGGCGGTAACCGCGATGGCTCCTGTGCGCGTGATGCGGCCGCCCGAGCCGATGCGGTACAGGCGGACCGCCGCCCATGCCACCCCGAACGCGACGATCGAGGCAACGAAGCCGACGCTCCACAGGATGTCCCACGCGACGATGCCGACCGGCAGCACCACGAGCGCGAAGATCAGCCCGCGCTGGAAGTTCTCCGAGGGCAGAGAGGACGGCGAAGACTGGGTCATGGAACCACCCTAGGGCGGCTCGGGGGCGATCCCTCGGCGGGATCCCGCAGGGCCCGTCCCGCAACGCCCGTCCCTCATGGCCCATCCCTTCAGCGCTGGCACATGGGGCACCAGGTGACCACGCGCTCCTGTCCAACACGGGCGCCCAGCTCCCCGCCGAGCAGCCGGGTTCCGCAGCGCCGGCACGGCTGCCCGGTGCGGCCGTAGACCCAGCTCCGGCGTCCGGGTCGAGTGTCGCCGGTCGTGACCCGCGGGTGACGGTCGCGATTGGCCACGAGCAGGCGGCGGGCCAGATCGACGACGGCCGCGGCATCCGTCTCACCGATCGGGGCGGTGGGCAGTACCCCGCGGAGGAAGCAGAGCTCGTTGGCGTAGACGTTGCCGACGCCGGCGAGGTTGCGCTGCTCGAGCACGGCTCCGAAGACCGGGGCCTCGGGATGCTCCTCCAGCCGTCGCACGGCCTCGGCAGCGTGGGCGGATCCCCAGGTGGGGTCGAGCAGATCGGGACCGAGGTGACCGACGGCGGACTCCTCCTCGGACCTCGGGATCAGCTCCGTGGTGCCGAGTTCGAAGCCGATCGCGGTGACGGATGCCGTGCGCAGCACCGCCCGGGCCTGAAACGCCGGCTTGGGCCAGCGAGCACCCGGCGTGACCACCCGCCAGGACCCCTCCATCTTGAGGTGGGTGTGCAGGCTCCAGTCGCCGATCCGGTGCAGCAGGTGCTTGCCGCGGGAGACCACCTCGTGCACGGTCTCGCCCGTGAGGTCGGCGGCCGCGAACTTCGGCACGCGCAGCTCGAAGCCGGTGAGCACCAGCCCCGCGAGCGCCTCGTTCTGGCGTCTCGCGGTCTGGAAGACGGTGTCGCCCTCGGGCATCTGTGGTTGACCTTTGCGCCTAGCCGACCGCACCTGCGCCGGCGCGGAGGCGCAGTCCCTGCGGCGTCGGGGCGAATCCGGCGCGCACCAGCGCGTCGCCGAGCACCGTGCCGACCGAGAACTCGCCGTCGATCTTCTCCACGCGCAGCTTGCCGCCGCTGGCCCGCACCGTGCCGGCCAGCGAGGCGGCTGCGGCCTCCCGCCCGCTCACGTCGTCCGCGGCGACGAAGTCGAGCAGCGTCTTGCCACCGCGCTCCACATAGAGCGCCAGCGCGCCGTCGACGAGCACCACGAGGGCGCCTGCCTTGCGTCCGGGGCGATGTCCGGTGGGCGGATCGGGCCATCCGAGGGCTGCGCCGTAGGGGTTCGCAGGGTCACAGGCGGCGAGAGTCAGGGCGACGCGGGGCTTCTCCGACAGGGCTCCGGATGCGTCATCCGCCACGAAGGCCCGCAACCGGTCGACCGTGGCCGGCGTGGCGAACTGCGCGGCCCCGAGCCCCTGCACGAAGTATCCGCGGCGGGTGCGCCCGGTCTCTTCGAGACCGCTCAACACCTTGTACGCCAGCGCGAATCCTCCGATGACGCCCTCGCTGACGACCGCGCCGCGCGTGACAACGCCGTGCCGCTCGAGCAGCTGCTCGGCCAGTGCGGTGGCGCGGGCGGTCGTGACGATCTCGGTCTCGGGGAGCAGGCTCCAGCGGCCGGCCACCATCGGCGGCGCGGTCGCGGCGAGCTTGTTGGCGACGGATGCTGCCGCTCGCGCACGGCCGCCGCGGAACGCCCGGTTGCGTGGCGTCGCCCGAGCCCGAGTGGTGGTGGCGCCCAGCTTCGCGCGGAGCGGCGCCAGGGTGTCGTTGCCGACCAGCCCGGCCCAGACCAGCTCCCACAGCGCGGTCGCCAGCGTCGTGTCGTCGACCGTCCCCGCCGGGGCCAGCGAGGCCGCGAGCTGGCGGAAGAAGTACGCACCTCCGCCGGTGAGCGCCAGCAGGATGCGATCGTGCAGCTCGCTCGCGTCGGTGAGGGTCGGCTCGGCGAGGCTGAGTGGCGCGTTCTCGGCGAGGTGGAGGCTGAGCCAGCCGTCGTTGCCCGGTAGCTCGCCGCGACCGGCCCACAGCACCTCGCCGGTCGTCGTGAGTTCGTCGAGCATCGCGGGGGAATAGTCGCGCACCCGACTCGGCAGGACCAGGCTCTCCCACGCCGAGGCCGGGATTGCCACCCCCGCGAGCTGGTCGATCGCGGTCACCAGGCCGTCGATGCCGCGCAGGCCCGGGCGCGGAGCGCCGTTCGCAGGGCTCGCGTCGAGCGCGCCGACCTTCTGCCAGTCGGGGAGGAACCGCCCGAGTGCGCTCTGCGGCACGGGCTCGACCTCGGAGCGCAGGGCGGCGAGACTCCGGCTCCGCAGCCGGCGCAGCACCTCGGCGTCGACCCACTCCGAACCCGTGGCGCCCGGACGAAACTCGCCCTCGACCGCGCGACGATCGGATGCCAGCCGGCGTAGCGCATCCATCACCACCGCGACGCCGAGCCCGAGGCGGGTCGCAGCCTCCGCAGCCGGGAAGGGCACGTGGGTGCGGGTGTAGCGGCTCACGAGGTCGCCGACCGGATCCATGACCGGCTCGAGAAACACGGTCGGCACACCGATCGGCAGCGGCACGCCGAGGGCGTCGCGAAGGCGGCTGGCGTCTTCGATCACCGCCCAGCGCTGTTCGCCGGCGATCGTGGCGCGCAGGATGCGGTTGGCGCGGGCGAAGCCGTCGAGGATGCGCTCGAGAGGGTTCGCAGCGGCCGAGCTGTCGGAGTTGGTGGGTTCGCCGGGCTCGAACTGCGCCAACTGGTGCAGTTCAGCGACGAACGGCGTCGCGCGCGCCGCGAGTTCCGCGGTCGAGAGCGGACCGAGGAGTCGCAGCAGATCGACGAGCCCCTCCGCGTCCTTCGCGCGACGATCGGGCGCGAGCCGCTGCAGCTCCTGCTCGAGTTGCTCGATGACCTTCGGATCGAGCAACTCGCGCAGCTCGGCGCGGCCCAGCAGCTCGGCGAGCAGTGTCGGATCGAGCGAGAGTGCGGCCGCCCGACGCTCCGCGAGCGGCGAGTCCCCCTCGTACATGAACGCAGCGACATATCCGAACAACAGGCTGCGCGCGAACGGGGACGGCACCTCGGTCTCCACCTCGACGAGTCGCACCTTGCGGGTCGCGATCTCGTTGGTGAGCTCGGCGAGCGCGGGCAGGTCGTAGACGTCCTGCAGCACCTCGCGCACCGTCTCGAGGATGATCGGGAAGCTCGGGTACTTGCGCGCCACCTCGAGCAGCTGGGCGCTGCGCTGCCGCTGCTGCCAGAGCGGGGACCGACGCCCGGGGTTGTAGCGGGGGAGCAGCAGGGCGCGGGCCGCGCACTCCCGGAAGCGGGACGCGAACAGCGCGCTGCCGCCGACCTCGCTCGTCACGATGTCGTCGAGCTCCTGCGGCTCGAACAGGAACAGCTCGGCACCGGGAGGCTCTGCATCGGTCTCGGGCAGGCGCACCACGATGCCGTCGTCGCCCGCCATAGCCGACCCATCGACGCCGAGTCGCTCCCGGATGCGCGCCGTGACGGCCAGAGCCCAGGGCGCGTGCACGGGCATGCCGTACGGGGAATGCAGCACGAGCCGCCAGTCGCCGAGCTCGTCGCGGAAGCGCTCGACCAGCAGGGTCGTGTCGGTCGGCACGGCGCCGGTGGCCGTCTTCTGCTCCTGGACGAAGGTGATGAGGTTGTTGACCGCCCAGGGGTCGAGGCCAGCCAGTTCGATGCGTTCCCGGATGCGCTCGCTCACCGCGCCGCCGGCAGCGAGTTCTCGCGTGAAGGCCCCGATCGCGCGCCCGAGCTCGGCCGGACGTCCGAGCCCGTCCCCCTTCCAGAACGGCACGCGGCCCGGCTGCCCGAAGGCGGGCGAGACCAGCACACGATCCGAGGTGATCTCTTCGATGCGCCAGCTCGTCGCGCCGAGCGCGAAGACGTCGCCGACGCGCGACTCGTAGACCATCTCCTCGTCGAGCTCGCCGACCCGCCGCGCGCCCTCCTCGCCGCCGACGATGAACACGCCGAACAGGCCGCGGTCGGGGATGGTCCCGCCGCTCGTGACAGCCAGCCGCTGGGCACCGGGGCGACCAGTGATCGTGCCAGCCACGCGGTCCCAGACGATACGCGGGCGCAGTTCGGCGAACTCGTCGCTCGGGTACCGCCCCGCCAGCAGGTCGAGCGTTGCCTCGAATGCCGAGCGCGGCAGGGTCGCGAACGGAGCCGAGCGGCGCACCGTCTCCCACCAGTCCTCGACATCGAGGGTGTCGAGCGCGACGGCGGCGACGGTCTGCTGCGCCAGGATGTCGAGCGGGTTCTGCGGGACCGAGAGCGCCTCGATCAGCCCGGTCCGCATCCGCTCGCTCGCAACGGTCGTGTGCAACAGATCCGCGCGATGCTTCGGGAACAGCACACCCTTCGAGATCTCACCCACCTGATGTCCGGCACGCCCGACGCGCTGCAGCCCACTCGCGACGCTCGGTGGCGACTCAACCTGGATCACCAGGTCGACCGCACCCATGTCGATGCCGAGTTCGAGCGAACTGGTCGCGACGACGCAGCGCAGGCGACCCGACTTGAGGTCGTCCTCGATGATGGCGCGCTGCTCCTTGGAGACGCTTCCGTGATGCGCGCGCGCCAGCAGCGGCGAGTCGGAGACGGCGGTCGCGAGCTGCCCGGCCTGTGTGATGCCCGATCCGCCGACCGTCTGCGCCGGATACCCGACGACCGGGAGGCCCGTGAGCTTCTCTTCGTACAACTCGTTGAGGGATGCGGTGAGCCGCTCCGCCAGTCGGCGCGAGTTCGCAAACACGATGGTCGAGCGGTGCTTGAGCACCTCCTCGACGATCGCCGCGTCGACGTGCGGCCAGATAGAGCCGGAGCTCTGCAGCCCGACCTCATCGTCGTCGAGCGGCTCGCTGGTTGCGCGTGCGCCGAGCTCGGTCATGTCCTCGACGGGCACCACGACGCGCAGGTCGAACGTCTTCTCGATCGGGGGCGCCACGATCGTCACCGGCGTCCGGCCGCCGAGGAAACGCGCCACCTCCTCCTTCGGCCGCACCGTCGCCGAGAGCCCGATTCGCTGCGCCGGCGTCGGCAGCTGCTGGTCGAGTCGCTCCAGCGACACCGCGAGGTGGGCGCCGCGCTTCGTCGCCGCGACGGCGTGGATCTCGTCGATGATGACCGTCTCGACTCCGCCGAGCGTGTCGCGGGCGGCGCTCGTGAGCATGAGGAACAGCGACTCCGGCGTCGTGATCAGAATGTCAGGAGGGTCGCGCAGCAGCACTCGCCGGTCCGCGGCCGGGGTGTCGCCCGAGCGCACGCCGACGGTGATGACGGGCGTCTCGACGCCGACTCCTTTCGCAGCAAGACGGCGGGCCGTCTGCATGATGCCGACCAGCGGGGAGCGCAGGTTGCGCTCGACATCGACGCCCAACGCCTTCAACGGCGAGATGTAGAGCACCCGTGTGCGGTGCTTCGGATTCTCGGGACGTGGCGTCGTCGCGAGCCGGTCGAGCGACCAGAGAAAGGCGGACAGTGTTTTTCCCGAGCCGGTCGGTGCGACGACGAGCGCGTGCTGACCGGAGCTGATCGCGTCCCAGGCGCCGAGCTGCGCGCTCGTCGGATACGGGAACGCGCCGGTGAACCACTCGCGCGTCGCCGGCGAGAAGCGCTCGAGGGCGGGCTCCATCCGACCATCTTCGCCGGAACCGCCGACCCCCGCTGGTTGAGGCCGTCGAGACCGAGACCTACAGGCGAGCCACGAGGAACGCGTGGATGTCGTCGAGCTCCTCGCTCGAGATCGTGTGTGTCACCCCGCGGTAGGTGGCTGCCGTCAGTTCCACGTGCGCGGGCAGCCAGCGCGCGGTGCGCTCGATGGCCGACGCGCCGATTACGACATCGGCGTCGCCCCGACCCCAGAACACCGGATGCTGCGTCAACTCGCCATCGTGCGGCATCACGCCGTCGACCGAGTAGCCCGAAAGGTTGAGGGCGAAGCCGACCCGCTCGGGCGCCGTGCGGAGCAGCTGCAACGCCATCACGCCCCCCTGCGAAAACCCGAGCACGCCGAGCCCCGGCGGCGTGAACGGCAGCGCGTCGAGCCAGGCAAGCACGGCGTGCACCGCGAGGCCCACTCCGGCCGCAGAGGGGTTGCTCGGCACCTCGCCGACCCACCACGAGAATCCGGGGCCCTCCTGCAAAGGAGCGCGCAGCGAGGAGACCACGAAATCGCCCGGCAGCCGTTCGATCAGGCCGGCCAGGTCGCCCTCGTGGCTGCCCTTGCCGTGCAGCAGGAGCAGCAGCGGCTTGCCGGCGCGCTGCGGCTCGGGGAGGCTCCAGATGACGGTGCCGGGATCGATGGTCAGGGGGTCGCTCACGCGGCTACCTCTTTCAGGAAGGAGTACACGTCGCCGAGTTCGGCATCCGTAATCCAGTGGCCGACATCCTCGTAGATGCGCTCGGTGAGAGTGCTGTGCTCGGCCAGCCACACGCGGGTCGCGCCGACCTGCGTGTCGGGGATCACCTCGTCCGCGGTGCCGCGGCCCCAGAACACCGGGGGACGCACGACCTCGAGCTCGGGATCACCCGGGTCGACCGTCTCGTCGGCGATGGCCGAGAGCATGATCGCCGCATCGATGAGATCCGGATGCCGCCGAAGCGTCTGCAGCGCGAGCACTCCGCCCTGCGAGAAACCGAGCACCGCCACCGACGACGCGTGACCCTTCGACTTCCTGACCCAGTCCGCGAGCGCGTCGGCCGCCGCGTCGAGCGGACCCGGCCGGGACGCGGCCACGTCGAACCACGACCAACCCGAGCTCGAGGCGATCGGCCCGCGCGGCGAGGCGATCACGTGCCCGAGCGGCAGATACGGCGAAAGCTGGAACAGCGAGCCCTCGTGATCGCCGAGCCCGTGCAGGAGCACGAGCAGCGGCCTTCCGGCGCGCTCGGCGACCGGAGTGCTCCAGATCACAACAGACGGGTCGATCCCCATGCCTTCACGGTACTCACCAGAGCAGAACGAGCTTGCCGCGACGCCCCGAACCGTCGAGCATCGCGCGGTAGGCGTCCGCGACGCGCGCCACGGGGAACGTCTGCGCGACCGCGGTCGTCAGAGCCCCGCTTTCGGCGAGCGCGACGATCTCGGCCAGCCCCGCGGCATCCGGCTTCACGCCGACCCCCGCGACGTCGATGCCGCGCTCGGAGTCCGGCAGCACGCTCACCGAGCGGTAGGTGCCGCCATCGTGGACCGCCTCGAGACCGATCGCGGTTCCCGGCACCGTGTTGAGCACGGCGTCCACTCCGCCGGGAACCAGTTCGCGAACCGCCGCCCCGAGGTCGGCCGCGTTGCGCGGAACGAACTGCGCACCGGTGGCGACGAGCTCGTCACGATCCTTCTCGGCGGCGCTCGCGATCACGGTCACGCCCGCATGCACCGCGAGCTCGACCGCCAGCTTGCCGACGCCGCCGGCTGCGCCGGTGACGAGGACCGTGCCGATGTCACCGGCTGCGCGTAGCAGGTGCAGCGCGGTGAGTCCGTTGAGGCCGAAGGTGGTGAGCTCGGCCGCACTGAGTGGGCCGGATGCCGCAGCCACCTGTTCCACGGGGAGCGCGACCAGCCCGGCCTGCGTGCCGTTCGCCGCGGCGAACCAGCCCGAGAACCCGAGCACCTTCGTGCCGATCCAGCCGGAGTCCACGCCTTCGCCGACCGCCGTGACGGTTCCCGCGAGATCCCAGCCCGGGATCCACGGTGCTTGGGACGACGCGGGGAAGCGAGCCGTTATCCCGCCGCTGACGATGCCGCTGTCGACCGGATTGATGGTCGCGGCCTCCGTGGCGACGAGCACCTCGCCGGCGCCCGGCGTCGGATCGGGGAGCTCCAGCACCGCGATCGAGTCGGGTCCGGTGGGCTGGCTGACAGTAACAGCGATCATGTGATCTACCGTATGACCCCGTGCCGGGTGTCGGCTGGGTCACAATGGGGAGCATGAGCTCCGTGGGAACACCCGACCCGAACTCGTCCTGGCTGTCGGACAGCGACCTCGCCGACGTGCGCCGCCGCATCCCGATCCTCTACGTCGAGGCGGTCCCGGTGCGCGTCGATGGCATGGGAGTCGTCACGAGCGTCGGCGTGTTGCTCCGCGCCAACGCGCAGGGGCAGATCACCCGCACCCTCGTCAGCGGCCGCGTGATGTACGGCGAGACCCTGCGCGACGCGCTGTTCCGTCACCTCGAGAAAGATCTCGGCGCCCTCGCGTTCCCGCAGCTGCCGCCGTCGCCCGTGCCGTTCTCGGTCGCCGAGTACTTCCCGATCCCGGGTCTGAGTGCTTACCTGGATGAGCGGCAGCACGCCGTCGCGCTGGCATACGTTGTCCCCGTCACGGGCACGCTCGAGCCGCGTCAGGATGCCCTCGAGCTCACCTGGATGACCCCGGCCGAGGCCTCGTCCCCGTCGACCCACGCCGAGATGGAAGGCGGTCGCGGCACACTGCTGCGCGCTGCGCTCGCCTCGGTCGGAGTGCTCGGCTAGCGCGCCGAGCGGAAGGGCGTCAGCCCTGCGCGCGACGTCCGCCGCGGCGCGGGTTGCCCGCGGGCGCAGGGCGGTTGTTGCTCTGCGAGGAGCCGCCGCCCGAGCTGGAGCCGCCGGTCGAGGTGCTGTAGTAGCTCGACGAGCCGCTGCGGGTCGTCGCCGCGCCCGCGCCCGCTGCGGAGCGTCCCGCGCCGCCCGAGCGACCGGCACCCGAGCCGGAGCGAGCCGGACGACCCGAACGATCGGCACGCGGCTGCGCCGAGCGTCCGCCTTCGGCGCCCGTGCCGCCGTCGCGTGCGCCGCGCTTGCGCTGCGCGTTCGCGCCGGTCGAGCGTCCGCCACCGCCGCCACCCTGCTGCCGGACCTCGGCGCGGGGGGAGGGCTTCACGTACTCGGCGCGCTCGCCGATGAGGGCGACCACGGCATCCGAGTGGGAGGTGACGCGCTGCGTCGGGGCCTGGATGCCGGCCTTGCGCATCATGAGCGCGACGTCCTTCTCCTGGGTGGGGAGCACGAGCGTGACGACGTCGCCCTCGGATCCAGCGCGAGCCGTGCGACCGCTGCGGTGCAGGTACGCCTTGTGCTCGGTCGGCGGGTCGACGTGGATGACAAGCTCAACGTCGTCGACGTGAACGCCGCGCGCCGCGACATCCGTCGCCACCAGGACGCGCACGTCTCCGGCGCCGAACGCGGCCAGGTTGCGGTCGCGCTGCGGCTGCGACAGGTTGCCGTGCAGGTCGACCGCGGGGATGCCCGAGGCGGTGAGCTGCAACGCCAGCTTCTTGGCGTGGTGCTTGGTGCGCATGAAGAGGATGCGGCGGCCGGTGCCCGAGGCGAGCGCCTCGATGAGCTGCTTCTTCGACTCGGCGTCGGCTGCTCCGAAGATGTGGTGGGTCATCGCGGCGACCGGCGAGTTGGCCTCGTCGACCTCGTGCAGCTTCGGGGAGTGCAGGAACTTTTGCACCAGCTTGTCCACGCCGTTGTCGAGCGTGGCGCTGAACAGCAGGCGCTGGCCGTCCGCCGGGGTCGCGTTCATGATGCGGGTGACGCCGGGCAGGAAGCCGAGGTCGGCCATGTGGTCAGCCTCGTCGAGCACGGTGATCTCCACGGCATCCAGGGTCACGAAGCGCTGCTTCATGAGGTCCTCGAGGCGGCCGGGGCAGGCGACGATGATGTCGACGCCAGCTTTGAGCGCCGAGACCTGGCGGTTCTGCGAGACGCCGCCGAAGATCGTGGTGGTGCGCAGGCCGTAGGCCTCGGCGAGCGGCTCGAGCACCGCGTTGATCTGGGTGGCGAGCTCGCGGGTCGGGGCAAGCACGAGGCCGAGCGGTCGGCCGGAGCGGCGTCCGCCGCCGGCGAGCCGGGTGCCGAGGCGCGCGACCATCGGGATGGCGAACGCGAGCGTCTTGCCGGATCCGGTCTTTCCGCGGCCGAGCACATCGCGGCCGGCGAGGGTGTCGGGAAGCGTGTCGACCTGGATCGGGAACGCGTCGATCTTGCCGTCGGCGGCCAGGGCCTCGACGAGCGGGTAGGGCACGCCGAGCGTGCTGAAAGTGATGTCAGGCATGGGTGTCTGTGTCTTTCGGGATTCGACCCGACGGAACGCGCATGCGGACGCATGCGAAACCGAGGGTCTCTTGGCGAAGGTGGCGATGGCCACATCCGTTCGCCGGAGAAGTGTTGTCAGCCGATCATCTGGGGCCTTGTGAGAGGCGAACCAGGCGGCGAGGGAAGCGTTCTACGACGCAAGCGGCGCACAGTTGCGCTGCGAGAGGTCTCAGGCTAGCAGATGGGCTCGCGGGAGCGCCTATCGGACGGCATCCTCGATGGACTTCAGAACGCGATCCGCCGCCTTTCGGAAGTCCCCTTGGCCGAGGGGAACGTTTCCCGCGGCGCTGCGGAAGGCATCTACGAGTCCACCTCGTACGTGCTCGACGATTGCCTCAGCCTCCGGTTTTTGGATGCCGAGTCGAGCACCCTCATACACGAAGTCCTTCATGCCGATTGAGTTCATCTTGTAGCTGTCTCCGATTCGCATCGCTGACTTCAATGGAACCGTCGAAGGATACGGAGCGTGCGTCGCAACGTCGTACAGCGGTGCCAGGGTCGAGACTCCACCTCGAATGTGAAGGATCGAGTAGTTCTTGGCGTGCGCGTCCGTGCAGCGTGCGGCAACGTTGAATACGAGCGCGGTAAAGAATGCGCGTGAACTCCGCGCTTGCTCGTTCGTGGGTGACATGCGCCTCAGCAGCCGTGAGATGTCACCGACCCCTGGACCTCCAGCGTCTTCTTGATACTTCTTTGTTGGCTCGACGGAGAGGGCTTGGCAAAAGTCTTCCTGGTGGATTCGATGCCATCCGTCTTCTTGTTTGATTCGGTCGTAGCGACGAGACACAAGCACGGAGCGTCCACGTTCGGTGACGGCTAGCTCGGTATTCGCGACTGGGATGCCGAACCATCCCATCGCCCATATGCTCATCGCCTCCGTCACGTCGTGGTCGTCGAATCCGGTGACTGCTGGCTTGATGATGTGGGTTGTGGGTGTTGCTTCCTGAGGGGTTCCCCAACCAGATGAGCCGAGCCTGTGGAGCGCAACCTTCCGTTGCGCTCCGGCGAGGCTGAACCTGCCACCAATTTCGCGAGCTATGCGCCCAGTTCCGGTGGCGAGGTCTTCGATCATGTCTGCAAAGTCAGCTGCGCTGATCTCTTTGACCTTGTCTCTGGAGCCGTCCGCGTCTGACGAAGGCGCTTCTGGCCGCAGGAGCTGCACAGCTCCGGCTGCATCCTGTCCGGTTGCGCTGAGAAGCGCGAACGCATCCTTCGACCTGAGGCCGTTCGACTCCTGAATGCGTCTTTTTTCGTCGTCGTCCTCGGGTACGAGTCCATCGAGAAATGCCCGGGATGCCTTGTTCTTGTGGCGTTGGATTTCTTTGGGAAGCGACATCGACATGGGCACGACGTCTGGGTCCGCGGCGTATTTCTCGTCATACAGAAAGGAGATTGATCCGCCTGAAGTCATTTCGAAGAGGCCCGCGTAAGTACCGTCCAGGTAGGCGAGGAGTCTCTTGTCGACGGGCATCAGTAGACCCAGTTCTCGCCAAGTACCGATCGCAGCGTGCTCTCGCTTGTTTTGTCGAGGCGTCCCGCCTGCTCGAGTGTCACGTCGAGATCAAGGGCCGACAGCACATTGAGAACGAGAGAAAGGCGCGCATTATCTCGGCCTGACTCAAGTCGGCTCACTGACTCGCGTGAGACTCGCGCTCGGTCTGCGAGTTGCGCTTGAGTTAGGCCCCGCTGCTCGCGCTGGGCGCGCATCATGGCTCCGAGTTGTGTTGCATTCGTCACGGTTACCCCCGGCTATGTGCTCGATCGATCACAACTCTATTCTATGCGCGATCGATCACACAAGCTATGTGTGCGCGATCGATCACATTCGCCACATGTGCGCGATCGATCACACCTAGTAGTTGCCGAAGTAGAGCTCGCCGACCGGGATCTCGACCGGCACGGTGTTCGTCGCCGGGGCGAGTGGGCAGGCCCACGCCGGGTCGTAGGCGCACGAGGGGTTGTACGCGAAGTTGAAGTCGAGCACGAGGGTATTCGCGGCCGGATCCGAGCCGAGGTCGGCGCCTTTGATCGTGTCGAGCAGGTAGCGGCCGCCCCCGTAGGTGCCACCGTGCTTCCCCGTGAGGGCGTCCTTGACGGGAACGAACAGGCCGCCGCCGTAGGTGGTCAGCCGCCAGATGTCGAGCGAGCCGATATCCGGCACCTCGACCAGCCCGATGCGCTCGAACGGCACGGTGCCATCGGTGCCCGTCTCGTACTCGAAGCGGCCGGACTCGGCCGGCTGCACCTCGAGCTCGAAGCGCCAGGCCGGGTCGTACAGCGCGACCGGGAGGCCGTCGAATCCGGATCGGTCAGCATCCATCAGCGCGGACGCCGGATGGCGCACGAAGAGGTCGTTGCGACCCGCGCACCATTCGGCGTGGGCGGCGGAGGCATCCGGATTCGCCCGCACCGCCTCGTAGAGAACGAACACTCGTCGGCGCCAGTCGGCCACATCGAGCGGGGTCATGCGCTCAGTCCGTCCCGAACCTCTTTGCGAAACCCGGCGCCAAGCGCACGAGACCGCGGGCCCGCCACTGCCAGAAGGCCCAGAACCCGATCCAGATCAGAGGAGTGAGCAGGCCGGCCGAGAACTCGAGCCGGTCGCGGAACAGCGTGCGGCCGTCCGGCCAGGTCGCGATCACCATGCGGTGCCGCCAGCTCGTGACGACCGTGAGCGGGCCGCTGAGCGGGCCCCCACGATCCTCAAAAATCTTGCGGCCGTTGCTCTCGCCGAAACGCAGGTCGATGTCTTGAGTGCCAGCATCGAGCAGTCCCCAGAGGCCGCGGGCGCGGACGGGATGCGAACCCTCCTCCCACTGCTCGGGGAACGAGCCGCCGTCGAGCGGTTCGAACTCCACGAGCGGGAACGACACGTCACCGAAGACGGCGGGGGAGCGGATCGCGTTCCACGCCGCGCCGGGGGGGCAGTCGAGCACGAGTTTCAGTTGGACGTGCATGTCGCTAGTCTGCGGCATCCTGCTCAGATGGGCGAGGGAACGGTCGCGGGCGGCGACGACGCGAAGCAGACACGCAGGTACTGGATGGGCGTCGTGCACCGCGACCACGTGCTGCGCGGGGGATCGTGCAGACCAACCACAGCGCAGATGGGCGCCGATACCCTGACGGTGTGAGTACTGCGCACGGTCAAGGCACGTATCAGGTCCGTTTCGACTGGGGCGGTCCGGGTGCCGACGCGATCCTGCCCGACGCGCACCTGCTGGTCTGGGTCGATCAGCTCGGAGACGGCCAGCCGATCTCGAGGCACGGGGTCGAATCGATGACCGCCACCCTCGAGACCGCTCAGGATGTCGCGGCCTTCGCCCTGCAGCGCCAGACCGCGCTCGGCGGCCGGTTCGTCATCGCAGTGGTGGCCGCAGGCGCTCCGCGCGCGGACGGCAGCCTGCGCTTCGCCGTCGAAGACCTGCTCGCGGCGGGCGCGGTGATCGAGGCGCTGGCCGCCGTCGGGATCGACCACCAGTCTCCGGAGGCCGCGGCAGCGGCATCCGCGTACACCGGGCTGAAGTACGCGACCCGGCACCTCATCTCGGCCTCAGCCAGTTCCCGGGAAGCGCGGGAATCCTCGGGAGCCTGACCCGGTTACCACCCGCAACGTCACATCAATTTCTCGGAGGTTGTCATGCCCCAGGCTGTGCTCAACGGAACCGTCCTCGCGGATGCGCCCGAATCGGAGGTCCTCCACATCGAGGGCAACGTCTACTTCCCGCCGGCGAGCGTGAACAAGGAGTTCCTCGTCGAGAGCGCGACCCCTTACACCTGCCCGTGGAAGGGCGAGTGCCAGTACTTCTCGGTGAAAGACTCCAGCTCGGGCGACCTGCTGCAGGATCGCGCCTGGAGCTACCCGCATCCGTACCCGACCGCCGAGGCGCGAGTCGGCACGGACATCAGTAACTACGTGGCCTTCTGGAAAGAGGTCAAGGTCAGCTGAGCTGCCCTGGCTTCACCCAGCTGCCCCGGCGTCACGCGGATCGTGCTCGGAACGCTCTGACCTTCGCCCGGTTGCCGCACCGCGACATCGAGCACCAGCGGCGCGTGCCCGTGCGTGACTCGTCGTGGAACACCAACCGGCAGTCGCCAGCGGCGCACCGGCGGATGCGGTCCGCCTCGTCGATGGATGCGGCCTCGACGAAAAGCGCGACTGCATCGCGCGCCAGCGTGGCCAGCACCTGCCCGGGTCGGATGCGGCCCGCTCCGGCCTGACGTCGACCGCCCTCCAGTACGGGCGCGATGTCCGGAGTCGCGGCGAACAGGTTCACGATGTCGACGTCGTCCGGATCGGGCGCCACCCCGTCCGCGGCACCCGCAGCGAGCCGCGTGATGGCCGCCCGCAAAGCGAACGCATCCACCAGCTCGCGCTCGCCGAGGGACTCGGCGGGCAGGCGCTCGAAGCGCTCCACGAGCCAGCTCGAGAGCTCTGCCTCGGAGCCCGAGAGGAAGTCGAGGCTGTCGGCGCCGGCGTCGAACAGCCAGCGCACGCCATCCGTCTCGAGAATGCGGCCCCTGCTCATCTGCGGCGACTCATGGCGTTCATGCGCGACTCGCCGCCGTGCGGGGCAGTTCGCGCCGATCCCACTCGATCTGAAACCGCAGGTCGAAGCGGCGCGAGCACTTCGCACAGGAGAGCGCCCGCGTCGGCTTGCGATACCGGAAGTGCGTGTGCCCATTCGGACAGCTGCCGACCCAGGGAGCGAGCTCGTCGGCGATCGCCCCACCGTGGAGTCGCTTGCCCTCGTAACCCAGATCGCTGGCCACGGCCTTCCACCTCGGACCGTGACCGGCCCGGGGCCCGGCGATCGCGTGTGCGACCTCGTGGAGCAGGACCTGGTGGATCTCATCGTCCTCGTAGCGGGAGGCGAGATGTCGCGAGACGGTGATGCGGTGCATGGAATAGGAGCACAGGCCGGCGCGGGTCGTGGCGCGGTCGAAGCCGAACGACCAGACCGACGGGTCGAGGTGCAGCGCGATGAGGGCGTCCGCCCAGCGGCGCACACGGTCGAGGTCTGCCATGTCTTCGACGCTACCCGCGGCCGCCGTCGCCCGACCGGGAATCGCCGGGACGCAGTTGGAAGACGCTCCGATTCGGGGGTGGGGAGGGAACGGCGGTGGCGTCGACGACGACCGGAGCTCCCGCGATCCAGTCGCGCAGCGCGCGGGCGTGGACGAGCGTCGCGGGGTGCGGTCCGCGGGCGAGGAGCCGCGGCATCCAGTCCAGAGGGAGAGGAGAGGGGGACGCCACCAACACGAAGTTGCCGAAGCGGCGCCCCTTCAGCACCTGCGGTTCGGCGAGCACCGCGAGGTCCTCGAACACCATGTCGAGCGTCGCCGCCTGTCCCCGCGCGAACGCCGCCCCCGTGCCGTCGGCCACGTTGACCAGCAGCACCCCGTCCGGAGCAAGGAATGCGGCGCACTCCCGGTAGAACTCGACGCTCGTGACGTGGGCCGGGATACGCGCCCCGCCGAACACGTCGACGACGAGAACGTCGACCGTGCCCTTCAGCCCGGCCGGCAGCTTGGCGAGGGTCGCGCGCGCGTCCCCGTACCGCATCCGGATCGACGCGCCACGGGGGAACGGCAACTCGCGTCGCACCAGCTCGATTAGCTCGGGCTCCAGTTCGAGCACCTGCTGACGGGACCCGGGCCGCGTGGCCTCGATGTAGCGCGGGATGGTGAGCGCGCCCGCCCCGAGGTGCAGCGCGGTGAGCGGCTGCCCGGGCATCCGCAGCTGGTCGATCACGTGCCCCATTCGCGCGATGTACTCGAAGAACAGCTCGGCGGGGTTCTCAAGGTTCACGTGCGACTGCGGCGTGCCGTCGACGACGAGTTCGAACGCGCCATCGACCCAGCGGTCCGGGCGGATCTCTGCGTGGAATCCGCTGCCGAGAGTTGCGGAGGTCTCGGGAAAGTGATCGGCTGGCACGTTCCGATCATCCCAGTTCCCCCGGCGGCGGTCGTGGCCTCGCCGGACTGCGCGAGCGCGTCACCGCGCTGGGCGGAACGGCCGAGTGGGGAGTGCGGGACGGTGTGTCCGTCGTGACCACGACCGTTCCCCGGGAACGCTCGTGATCCGAGTGCTGGTGGCCGACGATCAGGCGATCGTGCGGGATGGCCTGGTCACTTTGCTCGGACTGCTCGACGATCTCGAGATCGTGGGGAGGCCGCCGACGGCGAGGAGCTGCCAGACACCGCCGTCGTGGTGCTCACCATCCATGCCGACGACGCCTCGATCGCCGGCGCGCTGCTTCCCGCAGTTCACCGCTCGCGAACGGGGGGTGCTGACGCTCATCGCCGAGGCGCGCAGCAACGCGGAGATCGCGGCCGAGCTGTTCCTCGGCGTCTCGACGGTCACGTCGCACGTGAACGCCATCTTCGCGAAGATGCCTGCTCGCGACAAGGCACAGGCCATCGCGCTGGCCCTCGACAGCACATCCGATGCGGACTTATAGACCTAATGCAGAATCAAGTCAAGGAATAGCTAGACACGTCACCGAGTTGCGATCTATGCTTGATCCTTGCGCCCCCCACAAATCCCCCTTCGTCATATTGCGGACGAACGGCTGTGCTCAGACCAAATCCCGAATATCGCGGCGGGACTGAATCTCTGAGGCCGTGAGGCGCTTTCTCACCACCTACGAACACAACGAGACCGACGGGTCTCACGGAGGTTGTTTCCTACCTTGGCCGCTGCGCGCTCCGCATCCAACAAGAAGTCCGCCAAGAACGGTCGTACCGCATCGCGGTTGTCGTTCGCCAAAATCACCGACACCCTGACGGTTCCCGATCTGCTCGCTCTGCAGACCGAGAGCTTCGACTGGCTCGTGGGCAACGATGCGTGGAAGGCGCGAGTCACCGAGGCCCAGGCCGTCGGCAACGACTCGGTGCCGACGACCACCGGCCTCGATGAGATCTTCGAAGAGATCTCGCCCATCGAAGACCTCGGCGAGACCATGCAGCTCTCGTTCACGGCTCCCGAGCTCGAAGAGCCCAAGTACTCCATCGGGGAGTGCAAAGAGCGCGGCAAGACCTTCGCCGCGCCGCTCTACGTGAACGCCGAGTTCATGAACCACATGACGGGTGAGATCAAGACCCAGACCGTCTTCATGGGCGACTTCCCATTGATGACCCAGCGCGGCACGTTCATCATCAACGGCACCGAGCGCGTCGTCGTCTCGCAGCTTGTCCGCTCGCCGGGCGTGTACTTCGAGCGACAGCAGGAAAAGACCTCCGACACCGACATCTACTCGGCGCGCATCATCCCGAGCCGCGGCGCCTGGCTCGAGTTTGAGATCGACAAGCGCGACCAGGTCGGCGTGCGCATCGACCGCAAGCGCAAGCAGTCGGTCACCGTGTTCCTCAAGGCCCTCGGCCTGACGAGCGAGGAGATCCTCGAGAAGTTCGCCGGCTATGAGTCGATCGCGGGCACCCTGGAGAAAGACGCGATCCTCTCCAAGGAAGACGCGCTCAAGGACATCTACCGCAAGCTGCGCCCGGGCGAGCAGGTCGCCGCGGAGGCCGCTCGCGCTCTCCTCGACAATTTCTACTTCAACCCGAAGCGGTACGACCTCGCGAAGGTGGGTCGCTACAAGATCAACCGCAAGCTGGGCATCGACGCGGGCCTGAAGGACTCGGTCCTCTCGATCGACGACATCATCGGCACGATCAAGTACCTGGTCGCGCTGCACGCCAGCCAGACCACGCTGCCGGGCATCCGCGATGGCAAGAAGGTCGAACTCCGCCTCGACGTGGACGACATCGACCACTTCGGCAACCGTCGCATCCGCGCGGTCGGCGAGCTCATCCAGAACCAAGTCCGCACCGGTCTGTCCCGCATGGAGCGCGTCGTCCGCGAGCGCATGACCACGCAGGACATCGAGGCGATCACCCCGCAGACCCTGATCAACGTGCGCCCCGTCGTCGCCGCGATCAAGGAGTTCTTCGGAACGTCGCAGCTGTCGCAGTTCATGGACCAGAACAACCCGCTCGCGGGTCTCACCCACAAGCGCCGCCTGTCGGCGCTCGGCCCGGGTGGTCTGTCGCGGGAGCGTGCCGGTGTCGAGGTGCGCGACGTGCACCCCAGCCACTACGGCCGCATGTGCCCGATTGAGACTCCTGAGGGCCCGAATATCGGCCTGATCGGTTCGCTCGCCTCCTTCGCGCGCATCAACTCCTTCGGCTTCATCGAGACCCCGTACCGTCGGGTCGCCAACGGCAAGGTGTCGGACAAGATCGACTACCTGACCGCTAGCGAGGAGGACGAGTTCATCGTTGCGCAGGCGAACGCGCTGCTGACGAGCGACTCGAAGTTCGCTGACGACCGTGTGCTCGCCCGCCGTAAGGGTGGCGAGGTCGACCTCTTCCACGCCGAGGACATCAACTACATGGATGTCTCCCCGCGCCAGATGGTGTCGGTCGCGACATCGCTCATCCCGTTCCTCGAGCACGACGATGCGAACCGCGCCCTCATGGGTGCGAACATGCAGCGTCAGGCCGTGCCGCTGCTGCGCAGCGAGTCGCCGCTGGTCGGAACCGGCATGGAGGCCTTCGCGGCCATCGACGCTGGCGACGTGATCACGGCCGACAAGGCCGGTGTGGTCGCCGAGGTTTCGGCTGACGCCGTCACCATCCAGCTCGACGAGGGCGGAACGCAGGAGTATTTCCTGCGCAAGTTTGACCGCTCCAACCAGGGCACCTCGTACAACAACCGCGTGATCGTGGATGCGGGCGACCGCATCGAGGTCGGCCAGGTCCTCGCGGATGGCCCGGCCACCGAGAACGGCGAGCTCGCCCTCGGCAAGAACCTGCTTGTGGCGTTCATGCCGTGGGAGGGTCACAACTTCGAGGACGCCATCATCCTGAGCCAGAATCTGGTGAAAGACGACGTGCTCAGCTCGATCCACATCGAGGAGTACGAGGTCGACGCGCGCGACACCAAGCTCGGCAAGGAGGAGATCACCCGTGACCTCCCCAACGTCAGCCCGGATCTGCTCGCCGACCTCGACGAGCGCGGCATCATCCGCATCGGTGCCGAGGTGCGCCCCGGCGACATCCTCGTCGGCAAGGTCACGCCGAAGGGCGAGACCGAGCTGAGCGCCGAGGAGCGCCTGCTGCGTGCGATCTTCAACGAGAAGAGCCGCGAGGTGCGTGACACTTCGCTCAAGGTTCCTCACGGTGAAGAGGGCACCATCATCGGCGTCAAGGTGTTCGACGCACAGGACGGCGACGACGAGCTCGGCTCGGGCGTCAACCAGCGTGTGGTCGTGTTCATCGCCCAGAAGCGCAAGATCACCGAGGGCGACAAGCTCGCCGGCCGTCACGGCAACAAGGGCGTCATCTCGAAGATCCTGCCGGTCGAGGACATGCCGTTCCTTGCCGATGGAACTCCGGTCGACATCATCTTGAACCCGCTCGGCATCCCCGGTCGCATGAACTTCGGCCAGGTCCTGGAGACCCACCTCGGGTGGGTCGCCAAGCAGGGCTGGGACGTCGAGGGTTCCCCGAAGTGGGCAGCGAACCTGCCGGCGGAGGCCCACTCGGCTCCCCCCGGTACCAAGGTCGCGACCCCGGTGTTCGACGGCGCCTTCGAGGCCGAGATCGAGGGACTCCTCGACTCGACCACCAGGAACCGCGACGGCGAGCGCCTGATCGACTCGACCGGAAAGACCATGTTGTTCGATGGTCGCTCCGGTGAGCCGTTCCCGGCTCCGGTCTCGGTGGGTTACATGTACATCCTGAAGCTCCACCACCTGGTGGACGACAAGATTCACGCGCGTTCAACGGGCCCGTACTCGATGATCACCCAGCAGCCCCTCGGCGGAAAGGCGCAGTTCGGTGGACAGCGTTTCGGCGAGATGGAGGTCTGGGCCCTCGAGGCCTACGGTGCCGCGTACGCACTCCAGGAGCTTCTGACGATCAAGTCGGATGACATCCTCGGCCGCGTGAAGGTGTACGAGGCCATCGTCAAGGGCGAGAACATCCAGGAGCCCGGGATCCCCGAGAGCTTCAAGGTGCTCATCAAGGAGATGCAGTCGCTGTGTCTGAACGTGGAGGTCCTTGCGGCCGACGGTTCGATCATCAGCCTGAAGGACACGGATGACGAGGTCTTCCGCGCCGCCGAAGAACTCGGCATCAACATCTCCACCCGCTTCGAGTCGTCGTCCATCGACGACATCTGAGCCGGGCCCTTCCAGATTTCTCAGAACTAGCGAAAGAGAACACACCACGTGATCAACGCAGCAAGTTTCGACCAGCTCCGGATCGGCCTGGCCACCAGCGCGGACATCCGGGCATGGAGCTACGGCGAAGTGAAGAAGCCGGAAACCATCAACTACCGCACCCTGAAGCCGGAGAAGGACGGTCTGTTCGGCGAGCAGATCTTCGGACCCTCCCGCGACTGGGAGTGCTCCTGCGGCAAGTACAAGCGGGTGCGCTTCAAGGGCATCGTCTGCGAGCGCTGCGGCGTGGAGGTCACCAAGTCCTCCGTCCGTCGTGAGCGCATGGGCCACATCGAGCTCGCCGCCCCCGTCACGCACATCTGGTACTTCAAGGGTGTTCCGTCGCGGCTCGGCTACCTGCTCGACATGGCGCCGAAGGACCTCGAGAAGGTCATCTACTTCGCCGCGTACATGGTCATCTCCGTGGACGAGGACGGTCGGCACTCCGACCTCCCCGGCCTCGAGAACGAGATGAACCTCGAGATCAAGCAGCTCGAGCAGCAGCGCGACTCCCAGATCGCCACGCGTCTCACGACGCTGGAGACCGACCTGGCCGCCCTGGAGGAAGAGGGTGCCAAGAGCGATCAGAAGCGCAAGGTCAAGGACGGTGCCGAGAAGGAGATGGGGCAGGTCCGCAAGTCGTACGACGAGCAGATCGCCCAGCTCCAGCGCGTGTGGGAAGACTTCCGCACCCTGAAGGTCGGCGACTTGAAGCCCGAGGACTCGGTCTTCCACGAGCTGCAGGACCGCTACGGACTGTACTTCGAGGCCTTCATGGGTGCGGAGAGCATCCAGAAGCGTCTCGAGGCCTTCGACCTGGCCGCCGAGAGCGAGCTGCTCCACGAGCAGATCGCCACCGGCAAGGGCCAGAAGAAGATCCGTGCGATCAAGCGCCTGCGCGTCGTCAACTCCTTCCTGCAGACCGGCAACTCGCCGGCTGCGATGGTGCTTGACGTCGTCCCGGTCATCCCGCCGGAGCTGCGCCCGATGGTCCAGTTGGATGGCGGCCGCTTCGCGACCTCCGACCTCAACGACCTCTACCGTCGCGTGATCAACCGCAACAACCGTCTGCGTCGTCTGCTCGACCTCGGGGCTCCCGAGATCATCGTCAACAACGAGAAGCGGATGTTGCAGGAGGCCGTCGACGCCCTGTTCGACAACGGTCGTCGTGGCCGTCCGGTCACGGGCACGGGCAACCGCGCGCTGAAGTCCCTGAGCGACATGCTCAAGGGCAAGCAGGGTCGGTTCCGTCAGAACCTGCTCGGCAAGCGCGTCGACTACTCCGGTCGTTCGGTCATCATCGTCGGACCCCAGCTCAAACTGCACCAGTGCGGTCTGCCCAAGCAGATGGCGCTCGAGCTGTTCAAGCCGTTCGTGATCAAGCGCCTCATCGACCTGAGCCATGCGCAGAACATCAAGAGCGCCAAGCGTATGGTCGAGCGTTCGCGTCCGCAGGTCTGGGATGTGCTCGAGGAGATCATCCGCGAGCGTCCGGTTCTGTTGAACCGTGCGCCCACGCTGCACCGCCTCGGCATCCAGGCCTTCGAGCCTCAGCTCGTCGAGGGGAAGGCCATCCAGCTGCACCCGCTCGTCTGCGCCGCGTTCAACGCGGACTTCGACGGTGACCAGATGGCTGTCCACCTGCCGCTGTCGGTCGAGGCGCAGGCCGAAGCCCGCATCCTGATGCTCGCGTCGAACAACATCCTGAAGCCGTCGGACGGCCGCCCGGTGACTCTGCCCACACAGGACATGATCATCGGTCTGCACCACCTGACGACGATCAAGGAGGGGGGCGCCGGCGAAGGCCGTGCCTTCTCGTCAATCGCCGAGGCGATCCTCGCCAAGGACCAGGGATCGCTCGATCTCAACTCGATCGTGCGCATCCGTCTCGAGAACGTCTACCTCGCCGAGGATGTCGCGCCCGAGGGCTTCGTGCAGGGCTCGACCCACCTGGTGACGACGTCGCTGGGCCGTGCGATCTTCAACGAGACCCTGCCGGTCGACTATCCCTTCGTGGAGGCCGTCGCCGACAAGGGCAAGATGAGCTCGATCGTCAACGACCTCGCGGAGCGCTACCCCAAGGTGGAGGTCGCCGCGGCGCTCGACCGGATCAAGGACGCCGGGTTCTACTGGGCGACCCGTTCCGGTGTCACGGTTGCGCTGTCGGACGTGCTCACCCCGAAGGACAAGCCCGAGATCGTGGCCAAGCACGAGAAGCGTGCCGCCAAGGTCCAGGGCGAGTTCGACAAGGGTCTGATCGACGACGCCTCGCGCCGTCGCGAGCTGATCGACATCTGGACAGAGGCCACCAACGAGGTTGCGGCATCCATGCAGGCGTCGTTCCCGAAGGACAACAACATCTACCGGATGGTGTCGTCCGGCGCTCGAGGCAACTGGCTGCAGGTGCGTAACATCGCCGGTATTCGTGGCCTGGTGTCGAACCCGAAGGGTGAAACCATCCCGCGTCCGATCATCTCCTCGTACCGCGAGGGCCTGTCGGTGGCCGAGTACTTCATTGCCACCCACGGTGCTCGCAAGGGCCTGGCCGATACGGCGCTCCGTACCGCGGACTCCGGCTACCTGACGCGTCGACTCGTCGACGTCTCGCAGGACGTCATCATCCGGGAGGATGACTGCGGCACGAGCAAGGGCCTGGAGCTCCGCATCGCGGTCAAGCTCGACGACGGCACCCTCGTTCGCGACGAGAACGTCGAGAACTCGGTGTACGCCCGCAGCCTCGCCGAGGACGCGGTCGACGCCAAGGGCAAAGTCATCGCTGAAGCGGGTGCTGACGCTGGCGATGTGACGATCGACAAGCTGATGGCTGCCGGCGTTGAGACCGTCAAGGTGCGCTCCGTGCTCACCTGCGAGTCGGCGGTCGGCGTCTGTGCCGCCTGCTACGGACGGTCGCTCGCGACCGGCAAGCTCGTGGACATCGGCGAGGCCGTCGGCATCATCGCGGCCCAGTCGATCGGCGAGCCCGGTACTCAGCTCACGATGCGTACCTTCCACTTCGGTGGTTCGGCGTCGGCGGATGACATCACGCAGGGTCTTCCCCGCGTGACTGAGCTCTTCGAGGCCCGCACCCCGAAGGGCGCGAGCCCGATTGCCGAGGCGGCCGGACGCGTGACCATCGAAGATACGGACCGTCAGCGTCGCGTCGTGCTCACGCCCGACAACGGGGACGAGCCGCACCTGTACCCGGTGCTCAAGCGCGCCACCCTCCTCATCGAGGACGGGCAGCACGTCGAGCTCGGCCAGCAGTTCGTGGTCGGCAACCTGGACCCGAAGGAGGTCCTGCGCGTGCAGGGCGTCCGTGCGGTTCAGCTGCACCTCGTCGACGGCGTCCAGGGCGTGTACCGCAGCCAGGGCGTTCCGATCCACGACAAGCACATCGAGGTCATCGTGCGGCAGATGCTGCGCAAGGTGACCGTCGTGGAGCACGGCGACACCGACCTGCTTCCGGGTGAGCTGGTCGACCGGTCGAAGTACAACGAGATCAACCGTGCAACGCTCACCGAGGGCAAGAAGACCGCATCGGCTCGCCAGGAGGTCATGGGTATCACCAAGGCCTCCCTCGCGACCGAGTCCTGGCTGTCCGCCGCGTCCTTCCAGGAGACGACCCGCGTTCTGACGCAGGCCGCCATGGAGGGCAAGTCGGACCCGCTGGTCGGCCTCAAGGAGAACGTCATCATCGGGCAGCTGATCCCCGCGGGGACCGGTCTGCACAAGTACCGCAACGTGACCGTCGAGGCCACCGAGGAGGCGAAGGCGGAGCGTTACCCGAACCGCATCTTCACCGACGACTCGGTGTTCAGCGAGTCCGACCTGAGCTTCGTGGACTTCGACAGCTTCAGCTCGGACGACTTCACGCCCGGTACGTACAACTAGCAACTTCTGGTGATCACGAAGGCCCCCGCTCCTGCTCCGGCAGGGCGGGGGCCTTCGTCATCCCGCCGAGCCTCCCCGCGAGAGTACGTATTTCTCCGTACTCTCGCGCTCGAGAGCGGCTCGCAACACGTACTCTCACGGCGGCGAGGCTCGGATAGGCTGACAGCCACCCCGCGAAGGAGCAGAGCAATGAGCGACGTCACCCCCTCGAAGGCCAACGACACGACCGAAGATGTCGTGGATGCCGGCCCCGACCAGACGCTTGAGACGCCTGCCGAGGAATCGGTATCGGCCGAGAAATCCGCGCCCGAGCTGATCGAGCCGGAACCGGTCTCCGCTGACACCGCTGCCGTGCAGTCGGCAGTGGCGGAGCCCGCCGCATCCGAGCCTGTCATCGCCGAACCTGTCGCAGCCGCACCGGTCGGCGGGGTCGCCTCCGTGGTCGTTCCGGCGGCGGTGGCCGCGACATCCGCCGTCCCGGCGCAGCAGCTGTACGTCGCCCCGCCCGTTCCGCCGAAGAAGCGCGGCAATCGGGGGATCGGCGTGTTGCTGTCGTTCGTCGGCGGCGTGCTCTTTGCCGGTCTCTACGGCGTCGTCTCGGCGCTCATCCTCGATCTGCGCGAGGGCGACCTGTTCGGCCCAGACTTCGTGTCGTTCCTCGGCAGTGCCTTCTTCTGGGTGCCGGTCGCGACGTTCCTCGTCGGGCTGATCCTGCTCGTCCTGGTGCTCAACCGCGCCGGGTGGTGGGCCCACGTGTTCGGCAGCCTGATCCTCGCGATCGCCGTCTACTTCGGCATGATTGGCCTCCTGCTGCTCATCGGCAACGTCTTCCACGGCTCACCGACCGTCGTGACATTCGGAGCGCTCGCGGTCAACCCGTGGGTCATCGCGGCGGCAGTCGTCGCCCGCGAGGTGTCGATCTGGACCGGACTCGGGATCGCGGCCCGCGGTCGTCGGGTCAAGGCGCGCAACATTGAGGCCCGCGCGTCGTTCGACCGCGAGCAGGGGGCGCTGAGGGCCGACCATGGCGGATTCGGAACGGTCGCAGGCGCCTGACCCTGACTCCGACCTCGGCGACGGAAAGTCGTACCCGCGCCGAGATTCCGGGGCGCGCGTGCAACATTCAGGCGCTGAGCGCGGCCAGGACCGCGTCATCGCGCTCTTCGTCACGGTGACCTGGGCCGCGGTCGTGTTCGCCGTCGACGGTCTGCTGGCGATCGTGCTCGACCGCGACCCCATCGGCGGGTCGGTCACGCCGTACTACGGACTGTTGGCGCTGCTTTTTGCCGGCGTCCTGCTCTGGTTCGTGCTGGTGGGCACGGCACGCAGCCGTGGCCCCTGGTTCGGGACGCTGGCCGCCGCGGCTGGCGTGTACCTGCTGCTGGTGGCATCCGCGCTGCCGATCGGTCTCGTGCTGGCGGGTCAGCAGGCCGGGAGCCCTTTCGCGGTGGCGGCGGCGCTGCTCGCAGGTGTCACGGTGTTCATCACCTGGGCGGTGCTTCGTCGCAGCCGGCTCAAGGCCGACAGCTAGTCCCGCAGCGCGCCACCCCCGATTGCGGGACTGCCGCCCCCACCGGATGCCACCTAGCCTGGCATTCTCAGGGACCCATCGTTTTCCGTAGGTGGGGCCCGACCGTGCTGAGAACCGGGGGGGACTCAGCGCGTTACGACACCGAGGGGGGTGCCCATGGCCTCCCTTTCCGAGATCCTGATCATTCGCGGTTTGATGCCCATCACGAGCCTCGACCAGGTCACGGGCGATCCCGTGAAGGACGACGCGCATGTGCGCGAGCTCGTCACCGGGGGCATCGTCAGCGAGAGCCAGGTCGCGTCCGCACGTGCCGCGCAACTCGGGCTCCCATTCGTGGATCTCACCGACTACCCGGTCGACAACTCTGCCGTCGCTCTCGTCCCCGTCGCGTTGCTGCGTCGCCACGAGGTGCTGCCGATCGGCCGTGACGGCGACCGTCTGCTTCTCGCGATGGCCGACCCGCGCGATGTGCTCGCGCTCGACGACATCCGAGCCGCCGTGAAGATGCAAGCGCGTCCGGTCGTCGCCGAACGCGGAGACCTGCTCGCCGCGCTCGACCGCTTCGTCCGCTCAGACAGCGAGCTCAGCGAGCTCACCGTCGCCATGGTCGAGGAGAACGCCCCGTCGGGCGACCTCGTGCCGGTCACCGAGCAGGCCGAGGACGACGCGCCCATTGTGCGCTTCGTCAACCTGCTCATCAGCCAGGCCATCCAAGACCACGCCTCGGACATCCACATCGAGCCGGGGGAGCACCAACTCGGTGTTCGCTACCGCATCGACGGGGTGCTGCACGAGATGCAGAGCGCGCCCAAGAGCATCCAGAACGGCGTCATCTCCCGTCTCAAGATCATGAGCGAGATCGACATCGCTGAGAAACGTCGGCCGCAGGATGGCCGTCTCTCGGTCAACCACGACGGCCGCACCATCGACCTCCGTGTCGCAACGCTGCCAACAGTGTGGGGCGAGTCGATCGTCATGCGAATCCTCGACAACACGAACACCCCCCTTTCGTTGACCGACCTCAACATGCTCGACGGAAACCTCGACGTGTTCGTCACGAACGGGCACGTCGACGACAACTTCGCCCTGCTCG
>JANXTR010000005.1 GCA_025352325.1 Microbacteriaceae bacterium
TCAACGATGACTGGCCCTTCCGGGCCACGGCCACGACATCGTCGCGGAACTCTCTCGGATATGCCTTTGCCATGATTGACATCCTTCCAGCGAGAACGAATCCTCACAGGTCAGGTGACAACCAAACCCTGGGCAGACCCAACATCACGATGCTGTCGTACTCGGTGGGCGGGTCCTCGTCGGCCATTCCGCGGACCTCGCGCGCGAGGTTTCGACTGCGTGGAATGTGCAGCCTGTGCAGCCTCGCGTCGAGGGCACCACCGCGGTGCGGTCGTACCAGCCCTGCGCGATCCAGTACTTGAGGTCGACGACTTCAACGACGGCTGCCCACTGAGGCGACGGACGGTCGCCGTTTGAGAGGCAGTCGGGTCGAGTCTCCAGAAGCGCATCAACCTGCGCCAGCTCGACGCGTGTGCTGTCCGTGCGCTGGGTGCGGGTATCCAGCGTGATCGCCAAGCCGCCGACATTTCACGCGGTCACGATCGCCACGAGCACAACCGCAGGCAGAACAGACGCTCGTCGCGTCAGTCGGTTGAAACCCAGCGCGAGCGTCTATGCGATCGCGATCACATAGACGTACCGTGAGGAGCTGGCGCTCTCCAGCTCGCCCCCGATCCGCGAGTATCCCGTAAGCATCGCGAACAGAGGCGCGACGAGTAGCAGACGGTACGCGACCCGCCGGAACGGATCGGGAGAGCGGACGGTTTCCCGTACGGTGAAAAGGCTCCAATCTCCCAACGTGACGAATACAAGACCACCGAGGACGGCGATCAGGAACATACGTCTGAGTACCAATCGTCGTAGGAGATCCACTCTCGACTGGCGACGACGGCGAGCGCCACGAACCCGACGATCAGCACGGCGATATGCACGACGGCAGGGCCGCGCTTCGACCAAAAGAGATCGCCCAGCTTCCGGATCTGCGGAAGCTATCAAATAGCGGCTTCTCCGCTGACCTGGACGCCGGTGGCCCGCGCAGTTCGGTTCGCGAGCATTTCCGTAGCCAATAACCGGATCCTGTTGGCGGCTCCGGTCTGCCAGTGGGATCGCACGAAAACCACGTGCGCCTCCCGCATCGCTCTGCGAAGGCTTCGGTACGTCACAGGCAGAACGAAAGGCCAACATCGATGGCCGCCGCATTCTCGGTGACCGGAGTCGGCGAAGGGCTTACTGCTTCAGAGGAAAAAGAGGCATTTCCACCATAGCCATCGTGCGCGGACGGGATCGGCGCGGGTAGATTCAACTGAGAGAAGGGACTTGTAGATTGAAAACCACTGCGAACATCAAGCTCCTGTGGACGGGGCGACTTCTTGTCGCTGTCTGTCTCAGTCTCGGGCTCGCTATTGCCGGCGGGCAGAGCGCCCTGGCCGCTACGCCTGCGGCGGTGGGACTTGGAGTGGCTGACAGCTACGAAGTTCTCGGTGCAACAACCGTCACTAACACGCTCGCCACCGTCGTCAACAATGGTGACGTTGGAGTCAGCCCAGGATCCGCCGTGGTCGGATTCCCGCCAGGCGTTATCAATAACGGGGTTATTCACGCAGCTGACGCTCAAGCCGAGCAAGCTCAAGCCGCGGTGGTCACCGCGTACAACGATGCCGCAGGTCGCATTCCCGACGAATCGAACATCATCGACCTCGCAGGACGCACTCTTGTACCGGGCGTGTATTCGGGTGGGGCACTTTCGCTGACCGGAACGCTCACTTTGAACGGCTCCGCCGCTTCCGTGTTCATCTTCCAGGCAGCCAGCACCTTGACCACATCATCGGCAAGCACTGTCACCTTCACTGGAGGCGCAAGTCAATGCAACGTGTTTTGGCAGGTAGGAAGCTCCGCTATCCTCGGCAGCAATTCCACGTTCGCCGGCACGATCCTCGCCCTCACATCGGTTACTGCTGACACTGGAGCGACGATATTGGGGCGCCTCTTTGCACGAAATGGTGCCGTCACCTTGGACACGAACACCCTCAGCAGGGCCGCCGACTGTCCTGCACGATCTGCGATCGTCGCCAGCACACCCTCCTCAGCAACTCTTGCCGCCAATGCGGCTGCCGCGGCAGCTCGGGCGGCTGCGGCGGCTCGTGCCGCAGCTCAACTCGCCCCGACAGGATTTGACGCGGCCACGCCCGCGCTTGCGTCCTTGACCCTGACCGCGACTGGCCTTCTGCTTTTGACGTCCGGGCGGCTGAGACACCGGCGGAGTCGTCGAGCCACGCCTGACAACAATTTGTCCTGATGCGCTGCGGGACGTACTCCGCACCGGCCAACACGATCGCGGTCGTACCCGCATGATCGAAGGACGGCCACTCCCGGCCGTTACCGTTCAGGTCGGAGAACAGCGGCCGTCCCGTCGACCGTTGACTGAGTCAGCCGAGTCCTCGCGTGCGGCCGCGACCTGAGTAGCTTGCGGGAGGCGGTCGGGTGCGACGTCGCAGGAGGGGTTATGCGGCGAGCGGAAGTTCGACTCCGGCGGCGCTTTGTGCGTGTGGCGGTGGTCTCGGTGAGCAGCCCGATCGGCAGCAGCTTGAAGCTCAAGGAGAGGCCAATGGCGGGAGCGCAGCGACACTCGTATATGGTTCGAACTTGCTCCGAACATTCGCTGCTCCGACTCTTCAGCCACGACGGATGTTTTCGGCGTAGCCATCGAGTATTCCGAGTACTTCTTGTTGCTGCCACACACGATTTCTACGTAGTCCAGTTGACTCGTTGAGTACCCCTGCGTCGGTCAACTGTCCAAGGGCTCGGCCCGCGGACATCGCGTTCATCCCGAGCTCACTTTGCAAATATGCGGTGTTGATCACGGGCTGCGCAATGAGGTGCGGGAGTACCCGCCAAGCTCCAGCCTGAGCGCGAAGGTTTCCGAGCCGTTCGCGGGAGCGGTGTTGCTCCTGGGCGAGATCGTCGACGAGTTTCTTGCCCGAGACCGATGCATACCGAGCCGCGCTGCTGAATCGCTTGACGATCGCGGCGGCATCTCCAGCGCGGAAGCTAGTCAGTGCCTCGAAGTACGAATCTGTGTCTCTCAGGAGCCCGGCAGAGATCGGTGCCGTCGCATTCCGGACGAGTCCTTTGCCTCGAAGTATTGCTTGAACGAGGGCTCGCCCCGTGCGTCCATTCCCATCGGCGAACGGGTGGATCGTCTCGAACTGGGCGTGTGCGATCGCCACCTGTGCGAGTACCGGCAAGTCGTCTCGCTGGATGAACTCAAGCGTGTCAGCTATGGCGCTCTGAATGAGTCCCGCTTGTGGGCCGATGTGCTTTGCGCGACGGGGTGATCCTCGGTCGCCACCCACCCAGACAAGTTCGCTGCGGTACACCCCGGCGTGCGATTCCCAACCCGGCTGCCGCGAGAGGAGCTCACGGTGCATAGTCAAAATGCTTTGTTCGTCCAGCTGATCAGCAAGTGCGAGCGCCGCTTCCATGGCGCGCACGTTCGCGACGATGATCTTCGCGTTCTGACTCTTAGATTCATCGAGTTCCGCTAGTGCCAGCTGGCGCGCGCCAGCTGCCAGGTTTTCTATCTGTGACGACGTCGCCGACTCAGTTCTCAGGAGGATTGCGCTCATTGGTCCCAGCGCTGCGTTCCCCGACCCCAGGGTCAATGCCGCGTGAGCATCAAAATCAACTAGTGCCGTCGTGGCGTCCTCGAGATCGGCTGCGATCGGGGCAGGAAGGCGTGGCGAGTACTCAGCAATGCGTGCAGGAATCGTCGACTGATAGGGCCCGGATCCTCTTTGCCGCTCGGCCCGACTGAACTCGTCTTCCGGGTCCATCTCCCAGATGCGGTCCTCGTGCCCTAACGCAGGCACAGGCAGGGACGACGCATCGAGAGACTCTCTCTGGGTGCTTGAATGCGTTACCACGAAATTATCTTAGTAACACTTTCCATAAAACTGTTACTAAGGAGCAAGCCTACTAACACCAATATTGTGTGATTCCACAGGCCGACAATGGCGTAGCACGATGACGATGAAAAGCCGTTAGCGCCCCAACGCGGCTTCGCGCCGGCGCGAGACCGCCTCCACGAGTTTGTCCAAACCATCCCGCCACAGGTCAGCGTAGGTGGTCTGGGTCATCGATGCGTCGGCGTGCCCCAGCATCCGCTGGACGACCTTGGCGTCGGCACTCGCACCCGACGATTGCGTCGATGTGATCCCTCACATTGTGCGATGCCGTGAGTGATGACGGCAAACAGCCCAACATCACTGGGCTATGTGATCTAAACGTTACTGAATGCCTGTTGCCACAAGGCGCAATGTGAGCGCTAACATATTGCCAGCACCCGATCGTTCGTGTGCGCACCACGAGAACTGCATGCCCGACACAGCCGTCGGGACCCAAACGAGGAGGTTTGAGGAAATGAAGAAGTTTCTTGTCGGCATCGCCGTCGCCAGCGCCGTTGCACTCGCACTGACGGGGTGCTCCGGCTCCGGCAGCACTGCGGGTGGAAGCGCCAAGGTCATCACCGTCGGATTCGCGCAGACCGGATCGGAGAGCGGCTGGCGCGCCGCGAACACCCAGTCGATGAAGGACGCCTTCTCGACGGAGAACGGGTTCAAGCTGATCTTCAATGCGGCGGACAACAAGCCCGAGAACCAGATCGCCGCCGTCCACAGCTTCATCAACCAGGGCGTCGACGCGATCGTGATCGCCGCCGTCGTCACCACGGGGTGGGATGACGTGCTCAAGGAAGCCAAGGACGCCAATATCCCGGTGATCCTCGAGGACCGCACCATCGACGCCGACCCGAGTCTCTACGCGAGCTGGATCGGTGACGACTTCAAGCAGGAGGGTGTCACCGCGGGCGCCTGGGCCGCCAAGACCCTCGGCACGACCGCGACCAGCATGGTCGTGCTGGAAGGCACGACGGGTTCTGCGCCGGCCATCGACCGGGCGACTGGATTCGGCTCGGCCATCAAGGGCACTCAGATTAAGACGCTCGACTCGCAGACCGGCAACTTCACTCGGGCCGACGGCAAGACAGTGATGGAGGGATTCCTCCAGAAGTACGGCAAGTCGATCAACCTACTGTTCGCCCAGAACGACGACATGGGTCTCGGAGCCCTTGACGCGATCAAGTCGGCGGGTCTGACACCGGGCAAGGACATCCAGATCGTCGCGATCGATGGAACCAAGGACGGCCTCACGGCTCTGTCGCAGGGTGACTTCAACTACGTCGTCGAGTGCAACCCGCTGCTCGGGGAGCAGGTCGCAACAGTGGTGAAGGACGTCATCGCCGGCAAGAAGGTCGACAAGGCCTACACCGCGAAGGACGGCGCCTTCGACAAGGACCAGGCGACTGCCGCCCTGCCGACGCGCAAGTACTGAGTCGGGCGGCCCCATGGGCCACCCACGCGGCGGGGCGAGCACTGCTCGCCCCGCCATCCCCTTCCCGCGTTCGAGCAGAAACGACGACAGCCGTGGTTGAGAACAATGTGTCCGTGGTCATGCGGGGCATCTCGGTCGAGTTCCCCGGAGTGAAAGCGCTCGACGGCGTCGACTTCGCTCTGCGGTCGGGCGAGATCCACTCCTTGCTCGGCGAGAACGGCGCCGGCAAGTCGACCCTCATCAAGGCGCTCACGGGTGTCTACCCGATCGATTCCGGACGCATCGAGGTCGCGGGTCGCGAGCGCACCTTCACCGGGACGGCCGATGCCCAAAGCGCCGGGATCGCCACCGTCTATCAAGAGGTCAACCTCTGCGCCAATCTGTCCGTCGGCGAGAACGTGATGTTGGGCAACGAGGTGAGCGGCCGATTCGGCATCGACTGGCGAGCCACCTACGCCCGAGCCCGCACCTTCCTGTCGCAACTCGGACTCGATATCGACCCACGGTCGCCGCTGTCAAGTCACTCGCTCGCGATCCAGCAGCTCATCGCGATCAGCCGCGCCGTCGTTGTGGACTGCCGGGTGCTCGTCCTCGATGAGCCCACCTCCAGCCTCGACCGCTCCGAAGTCGACCGGCTGTTCGCGGTGATGCGCCGCCTGCGCGACCAGAACGTCGCCATCCTGTTCGTCTCGCACTTCCTTGACCAGATCTACGAGATCTCGGACCGGATGACGATCCTCCGCAACGGACGGCTCGAGGGGGAGTACCTCGTCGGCGAGCTAGAACGCCCCCAACTCATCGCGAAGATGCTCGGCCGAGAACTGGTCGAGTTGGACTCCATCGGGCGCAGCTCCGAACGCGTCATCGAGCGGACGGGTGACCCCGTGCTGCGCGTGCTCGCGCTGGGGAAGAGGGGATCCATCGAGCCGATGGATCTCGACGTCTATCCCGGCGAGGTGGTCGGGCTCGCCGGACTTCTGGGCTCCGGCCGCACCGAGCTCGCCCGCCTGATCTACGGAGCGGATCGGGCGGACCACGGGACCGTCCAGGTGCACGGCTCCACCACCCGCCTGAGCACACCGCGTCACTCGGTCGAACACCGCATCGCGTTCTCGTCGGAGGATCGTCGCGCCGAGGGGATCATCGGCGATCTCACCGTCGCCGAAAACATGGTCCTGGGTGTGCAGGCGAAGCGAGGCTGGTTTCGGCGCGTACCGCGTGCCCGCCGCGACCAGATCGTCGACCAGTACATGGACTCGTTGCAGATCCGGCCGCGCAACCCGCAGGCGCTGATCCGCAACCTGTCCGGAGGCAACCAGCAGAAGGTACTTCTTGCCCGCTGGCTCGCGACCGACCCGGTGCTGCTGATCCTGGATGAACCCACGCGCGGCATCGACGTCGGCGCGAAGGCCGAGATCCAACGCCTCGTCAGCGAGCTCGCCGAGCGCGGGCTCGGCGTGATCTTCATCTCGTCCGAGCTGGACGAGGTCGTGCGTCTCTCGCAGCGGATCGCCGTACTGCGCGACCGCCACAAGGTGGCCGACCTCGATAACCGCCAGAATGTGGACGTCGATGACATCGTCGCATTGATCGCCAAGGAGGGCGCCGCATGAGGAAGCTGCTGAAGCATCGGATTCTCTGGCCGATCGGCGCGCTTCTCGCCCTGGTGCTGCTGAATGCCGTCAGTCGCCCGAGCTTTCTGAGCATCACCGTTCGCGACGGCGAGCTGTACGGCTCCCTGATCGACATCCTGCGCAACAGCGCCCCGCTCATGCTCGTCGCGTTGGGGATGACCCTCGTGATCGCGACGCGCGGAATCGATCTCTCGGTCGGCGCTCAGATGGCCATCTCGGGTGCGGTCGCCCTCACGATCATCTCCGACTCGAAGACGCCGGGCAGCCTCGGCACCGTGGCGGTCGCGATCCTCGCCGGCGTCGCCATCACCTTCATCTTCGGACTGTGGAACGGATTCCTGGTGTCGGTGGTCGGCATCCAACCCATCATCGCGACCCTGGTGCTCATGCTGGCGGGCCGCGGCATCGCGCTGCTTATCACCGGTGGATTCATCACCACGATCACGAGCGCGCCGTACGCGCAGATGTCGCAGGGCTACCTGATCGGCTTCCCGTTCGCCTTCTTCGTGTCGTTGGGGGCGATCCTCGTGATCAGCCTCGTTGTGCGACGGACGGCCCTCGGCGTGCTAACGGAATCGGTCGGCATCAACCCGGAGGCCAGCCGACTGGCAGGGGTTCGTTCACGCGGGATCGTGTGGAGCGTCTACGGCGTCAGCGGGCTGCTGGCGGGGGTGGCGGGCATCCTGTACAGCTCGAACATCATGGCGGCGGACGCCAATAACGCCGGCATCAACATCGAACTGGATGCGATCCTCGCGGTGGTCCTCGGCGGCACCTCGCTGGCGGGCGGCAAGTTCACCCTCGCGGGGACCGTCGTCGGGGTGTTCATCATCCAGACGCTGACCTCGACCATCACCTTCCTCGGCGTCCCGCCCGCGGTCACCCCGGTGTTCAAGGCGCTGGTGGTCATCGTCGTCTGCCTGGCCCAGTCGAGGAGGGTGCGCGAGTGGCTCAGCCGCATCCGGCCGACTCGAACACCGACCACGACCACGACGACGCCCGTCGTCGAGAGGATCCCCGCATGACCGCCCTGACCGAAACCGAACGTCCGGCTCCCACGATCTCGAGGTGGCGGCACTTTCTCGTCGGCAAGGTCGCGTGGATGCCAGTGCTCGCCGCCGTCGTCATCCTGGTGATCATGCTCGTGGCGGGGCAGGCCTACTTCGGACGATTCGTCACGCCGCGGATCCTCTCGTCGCTGTTCGTCGACAACGCCTACCTGATCGTGCTCGCCGCCGGGATGACGTTCGTCATCCTCACCGGCGGCATCGACCTGTCGGTCGGGGCGGTCATGGCCTTCACCGGGATGCTCGCCGCGAAGCTCATGAGCACCGGCGTGCCCGCGCCCGTGGTGATTCCGCTCATGCTCATCGCCGGCGCCGCCTTTGGGCTGATCATTGGGGTGATGGTGCATTACTTCGATGTGCAGCCGTTCATCGCCTCGCTGGCGGGGATGTTCCTCGCACGCGGCCTCTGCTTCGTCGTCAGCCTCGAGGCGATCCAGGTGAAGAACCCGCTCGTGCTCGGGTTGCAGTCGGTCAAGATCAACATGGGCGACTGGTACGTCACGCCCACGGTCATCATCGCGCTCCTGCTGGTGGTCGGCGCCACCTGGGTGCTGGGCTACACCCGCTTCGGTCGAACCGTCTACGCGGTTGGCGGCAACGAGCAGTCCGCGCGTCTCATGGGCCTGCATGTCGCCCGCACGAAGGTGCTGGTCTACGTCGTCAGCGGTGTGTGCGCCGGAATCGCCGGGCTGCTGTTCACCGCGTACACGGCGGCGGGGTACAGCCTCAACGGCATCGGTACCGAGCTCGACACCATTGCGGCGGTCGTCATCGGCGGCACCCTGCTGACCGGCGGGAGCGGGTACCTGATCGGGTCCCTCGTCGGGGTCCTGGTGTACGGGGTCATCAAGGTCTCGATCACCTTCCTGGGCGCCGACGCATCGTGGACCCGCATCACGATCGGAATCCTGCTCCTCGCCTTCGTCGTGGTGCAGCGCGTGATCGTCGCCCGCGCGAACCGGCGCTGAGACGAACCCGACTAGGGTGAGTGCGTCACAGCGGTGAGGGAGAGCGCGAGGTCGGCCATGGATGTGGACCCCGTCGTCCAGGTGATCGGTGCCTCAGTGCGCTTCGCCGGAGACATCGCCCTCGATGGCGTCGATTTCCGGATGTTCGCGGGCGAAGTGCATTCGCTGATGGGCGAGAACGGTGCGGGCAAGTCCACCCTCATCAAGGCGATGACCGGGGCACTGCGTCTGGATGCCGGAGCCGTTCTGCTGGAGGGTCGCGACGTCGACCTCTCGACGCCGGCCGCGGCGCAGCGGGCGGGGATCAGCACGGTCTATCAGGAGATCGACCTGCTGCCGAATCTGTCGGTGGCCGAGAACATCATGCTCGGGCGCGAGCCGAGACGGCTCGGATTCATCGACTGGCGACGCACCCGGGAGGCGGCCGGGCAGGCGCTGTCAGCATTGGGTATCGACATCGACCCCGCCTCGATGCTCTCGAGCCACCGCCTTGCGACCCAGCAGCTGATCGCCATCGCGCGGGCGATCTCCACCGACGTCAAAGTGCTGGTGCTCGACGAACCGACCTCCAGCCTCGACCAGGACGAGGTCGATGAGCTGTTCCGGGTGATCCGTCGGTTGAAGAGCCGCGGGGTCGCCATCCTGTTCGTCTCGCACTTCCTCGAACAGGTCTACGAGATCTGCGACCGGATCACCGTGCTGCGCAACGGCGTCCTGGTGGGGGAGTACGTCACGACCGAGCTGCTGAGGCTTGATCTCGTGCAAAAGATGCTGGGAAAGGCGACCTTCGACCTCGAGCAGATGACGACCCGCGCCCCGAGCGCCACCCCCGCCGCAGCGCGCGAGGTCAAGGTGTCCGCGCAGGGGATCAGCAGGCGCAACGACATGCTGCCCACCGATCTCGACATCTACGAGGGCGAGTTGCTCGGACTCGCTGGACTGCTGGGATCGGGTCGTACCGAGTTGGCCCGCCTCCTCACCGGAATCGACTCTCTCGACGGCGGTCGGCTGATGATCGACGGCGTCCCGCGTCGCTTCCATGAGCCGCGACAGGCTCTGCGACATGGGATTGCGTACTCGTCGGAAAATCGCAAGTCAGAGGGGATCATCGCCCAACTCTCGGTGCGCGAGAACATCACGCTCGCGCTCCAGGCCGAGCGCGGGTGGTTCAAACCCATCCCGCGGAACCGTCAGGACGAGCTGAGCGCGAGCTGGATCGAGGCGCTCGACATCCGTCCGGCGGACCCGGATCGGTTGGCGGGTCTGCTCTCCGGCGGCAATCAGCAGAAGGTGCTGCTTGCCCGCTTGCTCGCGGTCGCGCCGCGGCTTCTGGTTCTCGACGAACCCACTCGCGGGATCGACGTCGGCGCCAAGGTCGAGATCCAGCGCCTGGTGTCGGAACTGGCGATCGACGGGATGACGATCGTCTTCATCTCGGCGGAACTCGAGGAGGTGCTGCGCATCTCACACCGGGTCATCGTGCTCCGGGACCGCGAGATCGTCGCCCAGTTCGACCCGGACGAGATCACCATCGAGACACTGCTCACGATCGTCGCGAAGGCCGAGGACGGCACATGAGCGCAACCGAGAAACCCGCACGCTCGGCGAACATCTTCGACGTGGCGCGCCTCGCAGGGGTCTCGCACCAGACGGTCTCGCGCGTGCTCAACGACACCCCGGGGGTGCGACCCGCCACCCGTCAACGTGTCGAGCAGGCGATCACCCAACTGCGTTACAGCCCGTCTCCGGCGGCGCGCGCCCTGGTCACGCGACGCACCCGCATGATCGGATTGATCGCGCCCAGCAGTGCCGACTACGGGCCGGCATCCATCGCCCTCCACTTCAGCGACGCGGCGCGGAGCGCTCGCTACGGCGTGATCTCGGTGACCGCCGTCGACTCCGACGCGGCGTCGACGCGGACCCTCGTCGAGTCTCTCGTGAATCAGCGGGTCGAGGCGGTGGTGCTCATCGTCGACGATGTCGCCGTGCTCGACGCGATTCGCGCCCTGGATGTCGGAGTCCCGGTCGTCGCCGTCTCGGCGGGGCGTTCGCGCGGCCCCCTGGTCGTCGCCATCGACCAGTACCGCGGGGCACGCAACGCCGTCCGTCACCTGGTCGATCTCGGCCATCGACGAATCGCTCATCTCGCCGGACCTCCTAGCAACCCGGACGCAATCGAGAGGATGCGTGGCTGGCGCGACGAACTCGCGGCCTCTCAGTTGATTGCCGCAGAGCCCGGTCAGGGTGACTGGTCGCCCGCCAGCGGCTATACCTTCGGGGCCGTTCTCGCCAAGGACACTACGGTGACGGCGGTCTTCGCTGGCAACGATCAGATGGCCCTCGGCATCGTGTCGGCGCTGCTGGCGCACGGTCGCCGGATCCCCGAAGACCTGAGCGTCGTGGGGTTCGACGACGTGCCCGAGGCAGCGTTCTACGTGCCACCGCTCACGACCGTCTCCCAGGACTTCGCGGCCCTCGGTGCCCTCACGATGCAGCGCGTCATCATCGCGCTCGAGGAAGCGGCGAGTCTCAGCGAGCCGACCCCCATCCCGACCAGGTTGGTGGTCCGCGCATCTACCGGAGAGCCTCGTCCGTAGTGCAGGGGTGCTCCCTTGAGTCGGAGCGCGATCCACGCATAGAATATCGAAGCGCTTCGATGATTTCGTCGATGCCGATTCGGAGGGAGTCGACATGGTCACCATCTCCGACGTCGCCGATCACGCGGGGGTTTCCGCCAGCACCGTGAGCTACGTGCTCTCCGGCAAGCGCAGCATCTCCGAGTCGACGGCCGAACGGGTCCGCGGAAGCATCGCCGAACTCGGCTACCGACCCAATGCCCGAGCCGTCGCGCTCGCCAGCCGACGGGCCAACGCGATCGCGCTGGTCGCCCCGCTGCGTGCCGACAACAACGTGCCGGTGATCATGCAGTTCGTGGCCGCCGCCGCGATGGCCGCTCGCGCCCGCAACCACGACGTCCTGCTGGTCACCCAGGAAGAGGGCGTCGCCGGGCTCGAACGCGTGAGCGGCTCGTCACTGGTCGACGCCGTCATCGTGATGGATGTCGAGATCGCCGATCGACGAATCCCGATGCTGACGACGCTCGAGATCCCCGCCGTCATGATCGGGCATCCGGGTCACAGCCAGGGGATCTCGACCATCGACCTCGACATGGCGGGTGCCGCAGAGCTGGCCGTGCAGCATCTCGCCGAGCTCGGGCACCGGAGCATCGCGATGCTCGGCTCGCCCTCGGCCGTCTACGAGCGGAAGAGCTCGTACGCAATCCGCTTCCGCGAGGGCTTCGAGAGGGCGCGCACCGAGTTCGCTGTCGAGGGCCACTGGTACCCCGTCGAGCCCAGCTACCAGTCCACGCGGGAGGTCCTGCAGGCCCACCTCGCGCAGCATCCCGAGACCACCGGGCTCGTCGTCCACAACGAGTCCATCCTCGGCGAGGTGCTCGCCGAACTCGCCGACGAGGGGTTCCGGGTGCCCGAGGACGTGTCGCTCGTCGCGCTCTGCCCCCCCGATCTCGCCGTGAATCAGCGCGTGGCGCTCACCAGCATCGCAGTCCCGACCGCCGACATCGGCGCCGCTGCCGTCGACATGGTCCTCGGGCTCGTCGACGGCACCGCCCACGCCGAGTCGCGCCTGATCACCCCGGTTCTCACCATCCGATCCAGTACCGCCGGCCCTCGGCCAGCAGTCCAGCCCCTCGACGACGAGACAAGGACACCATGAAGTTCAATGACGGCTATTGGCTGCTGCGCGAGGGCATCACCGCCCATCTTGCCGCCGAGACGATGGACGTGCAGACCTCGCCGTCGCACGTCTCCGTCGCCGCACTCACCCGGCCGCACGCCGACCGCGGCTCGCACCTCAACACGGCCACGATCTCCGTGGACCTGTCGTCTCCCGCCGTCGACGTGGTCGGGGTCACCGTGCGTCACCTGGTGCAGCCGGATGCACCCCTCACCCACTTCGAGGTGCGCAACGAGCATCCCGAGGTCGTGATCGCGCGCACCGACGAGGCCGTCAGCCTCCGCTCCGGAGCCCTCACCGCGTCGATCGGCACCCACGGTCCCTGGAGCCTGAGCTTCGACGGCGGCCTGGGCGACGACGCCCGCGAGCTGACCTCCGCCGCGATCCGCACCACCGGCTCGATGGACGACGCGGCGAGTGGCCGCCACATGATGCAACGCCTGCAGCTGCCCGTTGGCGCCAGCGTGTACGGCTTCGGCGAACGGTTCACCGCGTTCGTCAAGAACGGCCAGGTCGTCGAGACCTGGAACGAGGACGGCGGCACGGCCAGCGAGCAGGCGTACAAGTCGATCCCGTTCTTTATCACCGATGCGGGATTCGGCATCTTCGTGAACTCGCCGGCGAACGTCTCGTTTGAGGTCGGCAGCGAGGTCGTCAGCTCTGTGCAGTTCTCGGTGCCGGGCAACGTGCTCGAGTACTTCGTGATCTACGGGCCGACGCCGAAGGCGATCCTGGAGCGCTACACGGCCCTCACCGGTCGCCCCGCCCTGCCGCCGCAGTGGTCGTTCGGCCTGTGGCTGTCGACCTCGTTCACGACCGACTACGACGAGGCGACCGTCACGAGCTTCGTCGACGGGATGGCCGAGCGCGAGATCCCGCTGAGCGTCTTCCACTTCGACTGCTACTGGATGAAGCCGCTCAACTGGTGCGACTTCGAGTGGGACCCGGACGTCTTCCCCGACCCCGCCGCCATGCTGACGCGCTTCGCCGAGCGCGGCCTGCACACCAGCATCTGGATCAACCCGTACCTGGGGCAGCGGGCGACGCTGTTCGCGGAGGCTGCCGAGAAGGGCTACCTACTGCGCCGCCCGGACGGCTCGGTCTGGCAGAGCGACCTCTGGGTCGCCGGCATGGGCATCATCGACTTCACCAACCCGGATGCCGCCGAGTGGTTCGCCGAGAAGGTGCGGGTGCTGCTGCGGAGCGGCGTGCACGCAATCAAGACCGACTTCGGCGAGCGCATTCCGACGGATGTCATCTGGCGCGACGGCTCCGACCCGGCCCTCATGCACAACTACTACACGCTGCTCTACAACCGGGTCGTGTTCGAGGCCGTCGAGTCGGTGCGCGGCACCGGGGAGGCCGTGCTCTTCGCCCGCTCGGCGACCGTGGGTGGTCAGTCCTTCCCGGTGCACTGGGGCGGGGACTGCGAGTCGACCTATCCGTCGATGGCCGAGTCCCTGCGCGGCGGGCTCTCGCTGGGCATGAGCGGATTCGGCTTCTGGAGCCATGACATCGGCGGGTTCGAGGGAACGCCCAGCGCCACCCTCTTCACGCGCTGGCTGCAGTTCGGTCTGCTGTCGTCGCACGCGCGCCTGCACGGGTCGACGTCGTACCGGGTGCCGTGGGCCTTCGGCGACGAGGCTGTGAAGGTGGCCCGCGACTTCACCCGGATGCGGATGACGCTGATGCCGTACCTCTGGAACGCGGCGATCGAGGCGCATCGCTCCGGGATCCCGGTGATGCGCTCGATGCTGCTGGAGTTCCCCGAGGACCGCACGAGCTCGCAGCTCGACCGCCAGTACATGCTCGGCGGCGATGTGCTCGTCGCGCCGGTGTTCGCCGACAGCGGCGAGGTCGAGTACTACCTGCCGGCGGGGGAGTGGATCGGGTTCCTCGACGGTGCGGCCCGCCAGGGTGGGCGCTGGGTCGCCGAGCGCTACGCCGTGGACGCGCTGCCGATGCTCGTGCGCCCCGGGAGCGTCATCCCGATCGGTGCGATCGAGGATCGCCCGGACTACGACTACGCGGCCGGGCTCACGCTCGAGGTCTTCGGGTTGGCGGACGGGGCGTCGGCCACGACGTCCGTCGCCGACAGCGCGGGGCAGACCGTCGCCGAGTTCATGGTGACGCGCGCGGGCGGCGAGGTCACGGCATCCGTGGTTTCGGGTGCCGAGGCGCTCGGCACGGGATGGTCGCTGCGCTGGGTCACCGGCCCCCGGGGCGACGACCGCGGCGCGCTGGCGAGCTCGGCTGACGGCGGCGCGATCACCCTCGCGATCTAGCCGGCCGCTCGGCGCGACGAGTCAGTACGACCGAGTCAGTACGACTCCGAGTCAGTACGACACCGAGAACGAGTCGATATCGGCCCACAGCCGGCGTCGGAATCCGTCCTGGCAGACGACGCCGACCATGGTGCCGGTGAAGCCGAGAGCGGTCTCGTCCGAGAGGATCGTCGCGTCGAGCGCAGGTCCGATGTCGGCGAGCCCCTCGCCGGCGACACCCGCGCGGAACTGCAGCACACCCCCGCTCAGCCGCGCCTGCAGCGTCACCGCGCCATCGCCGATCGTACGATGGTCACTGCGCAGCTCGCGGCGCACGCCGCGCTCGACGACGTCGATAGCGACGGCGCGCGATCCGAAGGTCTCGCTGTGCGTGACACGCAGATAGAGGTGGTTGAGCTCGTCGTAGTAGAGCACCAGCCCGGCGCTCTGCGAGAAGTGTTGGGGGTCGAACTCGAGCACCGCCGTCGCGGTGGCCGTGACGCTCTGCAGCGGGGTGGCGATCAGCGAAACGTCGAAGCGCGAGGTCAGGGAGTGCCTGCCGCGGAGCCGCAGGTGTCCTGCGCGCTCGCCGAGCCGCGCCCAGTCGTCCGATACCGGGATGTGGATGCTTGAGAAGCGCGACGGGAGCGAGTCGCCATCGAAGTCCTCAGCGAACGAGTCGTGGGCCGGGGACTTCTCGGCGTAGCTGCGTCCAGAGATGCCGGGCACGCGATCTCGCGCCAGCCGACCGCCGTCGACCATGCGCACCCAGCCGTCGTCGGTCCACTCGACCTTCTGTACGAAGGTCTCGCGCCCGAGCATCGAGCGGCGGCTGCTCGGAAGCGGGCGGGACGCCAGGTGTGCCAGGTACCACTCGCCATCCGGGGTGTCCACGAGACAGCCGTGGCCGGCCTTCTGGATGCCGCTGTGCGGGTTGAATCGCTCGGGGCGCAGGTAGTCGCGGTTATTGCGGTCGAAGTAGTCGTCCGGGGCGCTGGTGACGATCGGGTTGACGGGGGAGGGCTCGTACGGTCCCTCGATGCGCTGCGAGCGGGCGAGTGCGACGCCGTGGCCGAATCCGGTGCCGCCCTCGGCGGTCATCAGGTAGTAGAAGCCGTTGCGCTTGGACAGGTTTGGACCCTCGAGGCACCCGCGGTCGGTGGAGCCGCGTGAGATCCGCCGCGCGTCGCCCACGAGCCGCTGCTCGGCCCAGTCATACTCCTCGAGCACGATGGAGCCCGGATGCTGGTACCCCTCGCGCGTCTCCCACTCGAGCGTGACGACCCAGTGGCGGCCGTCGTCGTCGTGAAACATCGAGGGGTCGAATCCGATGCTGTTCAGATAGATCGGCTCACTCCACGGCCCGCGGATGTCGGACGCCGTGACGAGGAAGTTGTCGACGTCGAAGACCTCGGCATTCTGGCTCCACATCACCGAGTACGTTACGCAGATCGTGGAGCTCGCCGTGTCGTACGACAGCGACGGCGCCCACACGCCAGCCGAGGAGTTCAGACCGCGCAGCTCGGGAGGCGTTTCGAGCGCGTGCCCGACGAGGGTCCAGTCGGCAAGGTCGGTCGAGCTGTACAGCCGGATGCCGGGCAGCCAGCCGAACGTGGAGGTGGCGAGCACGTACTCGTCGCCGATCCGGATCATCGACGGGTCCGGGGCGAAGCCGGCGACGACCGGGTTCGCGATCGTAGTGTCGGAGCTCATGCGTCTGGTTCTTCCGCTCAAGAAGAACGGGGTGGACGCGATCCGCGTCCACCCCGTTACCGATACTGGTTGTGGTGCGTCAGCCCCGCGCGAGCGAGGATGACCCCGATCGACGGCGGGAGACCGCGTCGACCGTGGCGGCGAGCACGAGCACTCCACCGGTCACCAGGAAGGTGATGCCGGCCGGGAGGCCGAGCAGTCCGAGGCCGTTCGTGATCGACGAGATCACGAGGGCACCGACGGCGGCCTGGATGATCTTGCCGCGTCCGCCGAAGAGGCTGACGCCGCCGACCACCGCGGCCGCGACGCCCTGGAGCACGATGTCCTTGCCGGCGGTCGGCTCGATCGTTCCCGTCTGACTCGCCGAGAACAGACCCGACATCACCGCGAGGGTGGAGCAGATCATGAACGCGGCGATTCGGACTCGGGCGACGTTGATGCCGGCACGACGCGCGGCTTCAGGGTTGCCACCGACTGCGTAGAGGTGGAGGCCGAAGCGCGTGCGGTCGAGGACCACGGTGCCAACCCACAGGACCGCGATCGCCAGCGGCACGACGATCGGCACACCGGAGATCTGGATGATGCTGGTCGAGCGGTTCTGGTTGAGCAGCCCGACGGCGATGAGCGCGAAGGCCGCCCAGGCCGCCGTCTTCGCGAGCAGCAACGGGAAGGGCCGCACCGCGACGCCGACCTTCTGGCGACGGCGACGGTCGTACAGGCCCGTGAAGAACGTGATCATGATGATGATCGCGGCCAGCACCCAGCCCTGCCAGCCCTGCAGGTTGTTGCTCATGATCGCGAGCACTTCGGGCGTCTCGACGCGGTACAGGCCGCCGTCGCCGAGGAGCACCAGGTTGAGGCCCTGGAAGCCGAGGAACAGACCCAGGGTAACCACGAACGACGGGATGCCGACCTTCGCGACGAAGTAGCCGATGAACGAGCCGATCACTGCTCCGATCGCGAACGCGATGAGCAGGGCCAAGCCCCACGGGACGTGGACCTTGTTCACCAGGAGGATCCACGACGCCATGCCGACACCGCCGGTGACGCCCGCTGACAGGTCGATCTCGGCAAGGAGGATCACGAAGGTGAGCGCGATCGCGAGCATGGCCAGCGCGGCCGTCTGCGTGAGCAGGTTGGCCAGGTTGATCGGGGAGAGGAAGAACGGGCTCAGCACGCTGAACAGGATCACCAGCACCAGGAAGCCGCCGAGCGCGGGCAGCATGCCCATCTCGCCGCCCCGGATCCGCTGGATCCAGGCGCGGAACTGGTCGCGGACCGTGCCGTCGTGACCCGATCCGATCAGCGTCGTCGGAGTGGTGAGCAACGGGTTCGGCGGTGAAACCGTGTTCTTCTCTTTGCCTTCTGTGGTGCTCACGCGGAAACCTCCTGCGTCTTGATCCCGGTGATGTAGCCGATTACGTCGTTGTAATTGGTCTCCGTCGTCTCGAGCGAGGCGACCATCGAACCCAGGTAGAGAACGTTGATGTGGTCGGCGACCTTGAAGACGTCGGCCAGGTTGTGACTGACGATGAGCACGGCGACGCCAGCGTCGGCGAGCCGACGCACGAGCTGCAGCACCTGCTCGGTCTGCGCGACGCCGAGAGCCGCGGTCGGCTCGTCGAGGATGACGACGCGAGCCTTCTGCAGCACCGCTCGCGCGATGGCGACCGTCTGACGCTGTCCACCGGAGAGGCTTGACACCTTCTGGCGCACGGACTTGATCGTGCGGACCGAGAGCGACGCGAGCGTCGAGGACGCCTGCAGTTCCATCTCGGCGCCGTCGACCATGCCGTTATGAGTCGACTCGCGACCCAAGAACATGTTCTGGACGATGTCGAGGTTCTCGGCGAGGGCCAGGTCCTGGTAGACGACCTCGATGCCGTGGTGTGCAGCGTCGCGGGGCGACGAGAGGGTGGTCTTCACACCATCGATGACGACGTTACCGGTGTCGTACGGCTGGGCGCCGGAGAGGCCCTTGATCAGAGTCGACTTACCGGCACCGTTGTCGCCGACCAGAGCGCTGACGCGGCCGGGGACGAGATCCATTGTCACCCCCTTGAGGACTTCCACGGGACCGAAGGACTTCCGGATGTCGGTGAGTTGGATGATGGGGGCGGTCATGTCCGCTCTTCCTGTTGTGCGAGTACGAGAGGGGGGAGGGCAGACACCCTCCTGGGGTGTTCCCGCTGACGGGAGAGCCGTGGCCGCGCGCTGTTTCCAGCGCACGGCCACGGCTGTAATCACACGAGGGTTACTTGACGCCGTACTTGGCGCACAGGGCCTGGAGCTCGGCGGTGGTGCAGATGTCAGACGCCTTCGCGTTGCCATCGGTCACAACCTTCTCCACCGTCGCTGCGGTGGTCGAGATCGGGTCCTCAGCGAAGAACGGGGTGCCGTCCGCCGCCTTCTTGGGTGCGGACGGCTTCTTGCCGTTCAGCAGGTCGATCGCGAGGCTCGAGGCCTTGTCAGCCTCCAGCTTGAAGGGCTTGTAGACCGTTCCGGTCTGCTTGCCCAGCAGAACATTCTGGAGGCCGGCGGGGCTGGCGTCCTGTCCGCTCACGGGGACCTTCTTGCCGTTCTTGTCCAGAATGGTGATGACACTCGCGGCGTTGTTGTCGTTCGCGACCCAGACCGCGTCGACGTTGCCCGCGAGGGCGGTGTACGCCTGCTCGAAGAACGTGCCGGCCTTGGCGCCATCCCACGTGCCCTGCGTCTCGAACGCCGGCTTGATGCCCGCCGCGCTCATGATGCTGACGGCACCGTCGTGGAACTGCTTGGCGTTTCCGTCGGTCGGGTCTCCGCCGACGTAGACGACCGACGCCTTCGCGGCGTCCTTGTTCGTGGCCTTGAGGCCATCGACGATCATCTGACCCTCGAGCTCGCCGACGTGGAAGTTGTCGAACGAGACGTAGTAGTCAGCGCCGGCGATCGGGCGATCGTATGCGATGACCGGGATGCCCTGGGCCTTGGCCTTCTTGGCGACCTGGATGCCCGCGCCGTTGTAGTCGACGAGGATCACGACGCCGCAGCCCTTGGTGAGCTGCTGCTGCGCGATGGTCGCGTACTTGGCGGTGTCACCCTGAGCGTTCTGGATGTCCGTCTTGAACCCCGCCTTGGTGAAGGCGGCGTCAAGGGCCTGACGGTCGCCGTTCTCCCAGCGGTTCGAGGATGCTGCGTCGGGGAGGATCACACAGGCGCGCTTGGAGGCGGCGCTGCTGCTGCCCCCAGTCGTTCCCGCAGAACATCCGGCCAGTGCGATCAGGCTTGCCGCGGCGAGCACGGCGATACCAATCATTTTCTTGTTCACGGGCGTCATTGCCTCTCTTGATTGCGGACTACTCCGCTGTTGGTGGTAGGGGTGGAGCCGTTTTGACAGTAGTTCGACGGCAAGTCGAACCGGGCATCGAATGGATCACGGATGAATAACAATGGTCCGAAAAGTTTTCGTAAAACTTCGGCGAAATGTCTGATGAAATAATCTGACCTCGCGTGGGCGCACCGCTCTCCCGCGGATCCGAGGAGTCTCTGTGGCACGCCGCGTGACATTGGCCCGAGTGGCGCAGGATGCCGGCGTCTCGCCCGCGACCGTGTCGAAAGTCGTCAACGGACGCGCGGGGGTCGGCGCGGCCACGCGGCTCGCCGTCGAGAAGGCCGTCGAGGCGGCCGGCTACGTCGCCATCGCCGAGCGGCAGCGCCCGTACCGGGGTGTAGGTGAGCCGCTCGTCGAGGTGCTGGTCGAGACGTTGCATCACCCGTACAACGGCACCTTCCTGGATGGCGCGGCGCAGGCGACCGAGGCGGCAGGTGCCGGCCTCGTCGTCCGCCTCCTGTCCGCCGTCATTGACGAGGACGCCCTGGCCTGGGCGCAGAAGCTCGCCCGAGCGGGACGTGTCGGCGTGATCGAAGTCACTGCCCGGTACTCCAAGGCCCGGGCGGATGCGTTGCGCACCGTCGGGCTCCCGCTGGTGCTCGTCGATCCGCTCGACGAACCCCGCACCTCGGTCTACAACATCGGCGCCACGAACTGGGCGGGCGGGGTCGAGGCGACCCGGCATCTGCTCGAACTCGGTCATCGGCGGATCGCCTATGTCGGGGGTCCGCCCACGATCGCCTGCAACATCGCACGGCAGCACGGCTACATGGCGGCCCTGCACCAGGCCGACGTCACCTTCGACCCCAGCCTGGTGCAGCACAGCAGCTTCACCTTCGAGCACGGCCTGGACGCGGCGATGCAGTTCCTCAGCAGGCGGCAGCGTCCGACCGCGATCTTCGCGGGGAGTGACTTGGCGGCGCTCGGTGTGCTGGAGGCGGCGCGACGCTTGCGCATCTCGGTTCCCGACCAGCTCAGCATCGTCGGCTTCGACAACACCGGGGTCGCGGCGAGCTCGGCTCCGCCGCTCACGACCGTGCATCAACCGATCCTGCAGATCGGCGAGGCGGCGGTGCGCACGCTGTTCCGACTGGCATCCGGCGACGCCGCGCCGAAGCGCATCGAGTTGGCGACCCACCTGGTCGTGAGGGAGTCCACGGCGCCCGTTCCAACCTCCTAAACTCAAACGCATGGACTTCCGCTACCTCGGCAACTCGGGCCTCAAGATCTCCGAGATCACCTACGGCAACTGGCTGACTCACGGCTCGCAGGTCGAGAACGACACCGCGACCGCCTGCGTGCGCGCGGCCCTCGAGGCCGGCATCACGACCTTCGACACCGCAGACGTCTACGCGAACACCAAAGCGGAGACCGTGCTCGGCGACGCGCTGAAGGGCGAGCGCCGTCAGAGCCTGGAGATCTTTACCAAGGTCTACTTCCCGACCGGACCGCGCGGTCACAACGATACCGGCCTCTCTCGCAAGCACATCCTCGAGTCGATCGATGGATCTCTGACGCGGCTGCAGACCGACTACGTGGACCTCTATCAGGCCCACCGCTACGACCACGAGACGCCGCTCGAGGAGACCATGCAGGCCTTCGCGGATGTCGTCCGCCAGGGCAAGGCGCTCTACATCGGCGTCAGCGAGTGGTCGGCTCCGCAGCTGCGGGCCGGAGCGGCGCTGGCGAAGGAGCTCGGCATCCAGCTCATCTCGAACCAGCCGCAGTACTCCGCGCTCTACCGTGTGATCGAGGCCGAGGTGGTGCCGACCTCGGTCGAGCTGGGCATCTCGCAGATCGTCTGGTCGCCGATCGCCCAGGGCGTGCTCACCGGCAAGTATTTGCCCGGCCAGCCGGCTCCGGCCGGATCGCGCGCCACCGACGAGAAGGGCGGCGCCAACACGGTGAAGTCGTACCTCGGCGACGACGTGCTGGCTGCCGTGCAGGCGCTCGCTCCGATCGCGGCCGAGTTGGAGCTGTCGATGGCGCAGCTCGCGGTGGCGTGGGTGCTGCAGAACCCGAACGTGGCCGCGGCGATCATCGGGGCATCCCGCCCGGAGCAGGTGGTCGAGAACGTGAAGGCGTCCGGCGTGGTCATCCCGGCCGGGCTCATGACGCGCATCGACGAGGTGCTCGGCGCTGTGATGCTGACGGATCCTGCGCTCACCGAGTCCAGCGCGCCGACGAGCCGCGAGGTCTGAGCCGGCCCGCTTCCGGCCAGGTGACTAGTCACGTGCTGGGATGTGACGGGCGACGTTACCGGCCGAGGAAGGCCAGAACGGCTGCCGTGATCTCCCGTTCCGCCTGCGCATCGCTCGCGGTCGCCGGATTGTCACCCGGCTGAGCGCCATAGTCGCCGAACTGCGCGTGGTCGGCGCCGGGCAGCGAGACGAGCTGCGCGTCGCCCGGCAGGAGGTGCGCTGCGGCCGCGATCTTCGCCGGGGTGCTGAGCCCGTCGCGGGTCGCCGAGAGGGTCAGCACCGACAGCCCGGAGCGCGAGAGGTCGGCGGCGCAGTACGAGCCGAACAGGATGACGCCCGCGATCGAGCCGGCCGGCGCATCCGCCGCGTACTGGCAGGCCCGCACCCCGCCCAGCGAGTGGCCCCCCACGTACCAACGGCTCACCCCGGAGTCCCAACGGCTCACCCCGGAGTCGGCCGCGAGGCCCTCGAACGTGGTGAGAGGCCGCAGCTCGAAGATGGCGAAGTTGAGTGTGGGGCGCGCGATGACGACCGTGACCCCCGCATCGGCGAGCCCGGACAGTTTGTGCGCGTAGGCGGCCGGGTCGACGCGCGCGCCGGCGAGATAGACGAGCCCGGTGCCGTTCGGGTCGTCCGGTGCCAGGACGACACCGTCGGCCGACTCGGTCAGCGTGAAGGAGGGATCGGTGCGGGCGGCGTCGAGTGGACCCGGTTCGGGCGGCATCGGCGAGGCGGCCCAGGCGAGGAAGCTCGCGATCCCGACGACGAACAGGCCCAGGGCGGCCAGTCCGGCGAGGCGGATCCGGCGGCGGGTGAGGCGTCGATCGCGGCGGCGAGTCATGGCGCTCAGTCCGCGATCACCGCGAGCGCGTCGATCTCGACGAGCATCTCGGGGAGCGGCAAGCCCACGAAGACGGTGGTGCGCGACGGCAGGACCCCGTGCGGCAAGTGCTCGGCCAGGAACGCGGTGTACGCGGCGTTCATCGCGGGGAAGTGCTCGCGCGTCGTCAGGTAGCAGCGCAGCATGATCACGTCGTCGAGCGAGGGATATGTGCCTGTCGCCGGGCCGCCGCCGCCCTGGCCCGAGACCGCGAGCAGCGGTCCCTTGCGCACCCCCTGCGAGAAAACCGGCATCGGCGGTGGGGCGAGTGGCGTCTCGATGCGGGTCTTCGGCGTCATAGCGCCACGCTAGCGTGGGGCATGGGCGATGGGGCCCGCAATCGGCGAGCGGGGGTTGCATGGGCGATCCACAGAAGAACGGTCCCGATGTCTTCCGGCTGCCCGGCTTCCTCCCGTTCTGGCTGGCCGGCACCGTGTCGATGTTCGGGAGCTACGTGACCGCTCTTGCTCTCCAGGTGATCGTTCTGCTTTCGCTGCATGGGACAGCGCTCGATGTCGGTCTCCTGAACGCGGCCCGCTGGCTGCCGTATCTGGCGGTCGGGCTGATGGCCGGGGCGCTCGTGGAGCGGCGTCGCCGTCGCCCGATTCTGATCGGGACGGACCTGGCGCGTGGTGTTCTCCTCCTGGTCATTCCCGCGCTGTGGCTACTCCAACTCCTCTCCATTCCGGCGCTGATCGTCTTCGCCGCGGTGTTCGGGCTCTTCACACTGCTCAACGATTCGGCGACACAGTCCTTCCTGCCGCGACTTGTCCCGACGAGGTCGTTGCTTGGCGCAAACGCCCGCATCGACCAGAGTTCCGCGGTCGCCGAGACGTCCGGCCCCCTGATCGCCGGAGCGCTCGTGTCATTGATCGGCGCGCCGTTGGCTGTGCTCGTGGATGCCGTGTCCTACCTCTTCTCCGCGGCGGCGCTCGCTCGCGTTCGGGTGGTCGAACCGCGCCTAGCCGACGGTCCGCGGAGTGCGATCTGGAGCGACATCCGTGAGGGCCTCCGCTGGGTCTACCGGCACCGGACACTCGCGCCGATGGCGATCTCGACGCACGTCTGGTTCCTCTTCTCGAGCATGTTGGGCACGGCCTTCGTTCCCTTCCTGCTCACCGGTCTGCGGATGAGCCCGTTCCAGCTGGGCGTCGCGCTCGCCGCCACCGGCGTCGGCGGCCTGCTCGGTGCACTGCTTTCGACCAGGATCGGGCTGCGCATCGGTGTGGGCCGCACCGTGATGGCCGGAACCACGCTGATGATCGTGGCGTGGACGATCATCGCCGTAGTCCCGGTCGGACCCGGGAGTGGCTCGCGGTGGATCTCGTTGGCCGTCGTGGCGCTCGGCCAGTTGCTGTACGGCTTCGCACTCGGTGCCGAGAACGCGAACGAGATGGCATACCGGCAGGCGGTGACGCCGGATGCGCTGCAGGGACGGATGAACGCGACGATGCGTTCGCTCAACCGGGCTGCGGTGGTGATCGGTGCTCCGGTGGGTGGGCTCCTTGCGGACACGATCGGCTTCCGTCCCACGTTCGGAATCGGCATCGCGGGCCTGCTCATCTCCCTCGTGATCGTGGCATCGTCACCCTTCCGCGACGCGCGTCACGGGGGGCTCGCGCCGGGTAGCGTTTCGCCATGACCTCGGTTCCGGATGACTCGCTCACCCTGTCGGTGCGGCACAAGTCGATCCCGCCGGCGCTGTGGGGGCGCGCGGCGTCGGAGGTGGCCGCGAAGCGGCATGCGCTCGCCGAGTTCTCAACCCCGCTGCTCACACTGGATCGGGCGGCCGCCGAGCACAACACGAGCACCATGCTCGGCTGGGCGGGCGAGCGCGGGCTCGAGCTGGCTCCGCACGGGAAGACGACGATGGCGCCGGTCCTCTGGCGGCGATTGCTGGATGCCGGCGCCTGGGGCCTCACGGTGGCGACGGCCTGGCAGGCGCAGGTGGCCCGCGCGGCCGGAGTGCGACGCATCCTGATCGCGAACGAGGTCGTGGACCCTGCGGCGATCGCGTGGCTGGCGCACGAGACCGACACGGGAGCCGGTGCCGGGGTCGAGATCGCGTGCTGGGTCGACTCGGTGGACGGCGTGCGGCTGCTCGCGGAGTCAGCAGGCTCGCGCCCGATCGATGTGCTCGTGGAACTCGGCGCGACCGGCGGCCGCACGGGTGCGCGCGGTACGGAGGCCGCGCTCGCGGTCGCCCGGGAGGTACTGGCCGCGCCGCGCCTCCGCCTGCGCGGAGTCACCGGCTACGAGGGCTCGTATGGCTCGGACCGCTCGGCGGCGACGCTCGCGCGTGTACGCACATATATAGGGGAGCTGCGGGAGCTCGCGGAGACCCTGCTCGCGTGGGATTCGCTGGTCGATCCGATCGTGACCGCGGGCGGCAGCGCGTTCTTCGAGGTGGTGGCCGAGGAGCTGGCTCCGCTGGCCGGCTTAGCAGGTGCGACGGGTCGCGCCGTCACGGTGGTGCTGCGGTCCGGCGCGTTCCAGGCGCACGACGAGGTGTTCTACGCCGGGATCTCGCCGTTCGCGGAGTCGACGCTCGCCTTCCGACCGGCGCTGGCCCTGTGGTCGCGGGTGGTGTCGCGCCCGGAGCTGACACTGGTGATCCTGGATGCGGGCAAGCGGGACGCGCCGATCGATCTGGGCATGCCGGTGGTGCACGGGCATCCCGGCGCCGTGGTCACGGCGCTGAACGACCAGCACGCCTACGTGACGGTCCCCGCCGAGTCGTCGCTCGCCGTCGGAGATCTCGTGCGGCTCGGGATCTCGCATCCGTGCACGGCGTTCGACAAATGGAGGCTGGTGCCCGAGCTCGATTCGGCGGACGGCCCGGATCCGCGAGTCGTCGGCTTCGTGGAGACCTTCTTCTGACGACGCCGAGTGCACCGATGGCCCCGGGAGCGAACCGCCGGGGCCATCGTGAATCGCGGAGCGTCCGCCGCGACTACTTCTTCTCGTGGCCGAAGATCTCCTTCTCCATGGAGTCGTAGCCCTCGACCTCGGGGTCGCGGTGGAGGCCGCCGCTGATGGCGTACTCCTCCTCCGGCGAGAGCACGAGGCGCTTGCGCCCGTAGACGGCGAAGATGATCAGGCCGATCAGGTAGACGATCGCGATCGCGATGATCGCCGTCACGTACGGGGCATTGAAGAGGAACGCGATGAAGATGGCGGCCGAGATCACCCCGGCGACGACCGCGCCGATGATGCCGGTGGGGCTCTTGTACGGACGGACCGCCTTCGGGAACCGCACGCGCAGCACGACGAACGAGATCATCTGCATGAGGTACGAGACGACCGCTCCCCAGATCGCGATGTTCAGTACGACCGCGCCGGCCGTACCGCCGGTGCCGCCCGCGGAGTCCACGACCGCGAGGGCCACGAATCCGATGACGGCGCCCACGATCAGGGCCACGAGCGGGGTCTGCTTCTTGCCGGTGAGCGAGAGCACAGCCGGGTAGTACCCGGCTCGTGACAACGAGTACAGGTTGCGGCCGTAGGCGTACATGATGCCTTGCAGCGAGGCGAGCAGCCCGATCAGGGCCGCGAGGGCGAGCACGCCCGTGAGCTCCTTCGGAACCATCAATGCGAATCCGTCGAGCAGTGGCTGCCCCGACTTCTGGGTGGCGACCGCGCCGAGCACGCCGGTGTTGACGATGAAGATCGCGACGGCCGCGATGGTCAGCGTGATCAGGGCGATGATGCCGGCGCGCGGGATGACCTTCGCCGGGTTGTGCGTCTCCTCGGAGGCCAGCGGCAGCTCCTCGATGCCGAGGAAGAACCACATCGCGAACGGGATCACCAGCAGGACCGGACCGAAGCCGTGCGGCAGGAACGAGCTCTGCCCGGCATCCGGTTTGACGTCCCAGAGCTTGGCCGGGTCGAATCCGCCGGTCGAGAACGCGACAACGATGAAGATCGCGAGGATCGCCAGCGAGATGATCGAGACAACGATCGCGAGACGGAAGCCGATGGAGGCGCCCGCCCAGTTCACGACCACGAAGATCGCGTACAGCACAATCCAGAGCATCGGGCTTGGCAACTGGAAGTGGAAGAAGGCGTCGAGCGCGCTGTTGGCGTACAAGGCCGAGAAGTAGACGACCACCGCCGTGGTGATGACGTACTCGATGGATTCCGCGAGACCCGTGATGAATCCGCCCCAGGGCCCGAGTGCGGCGCGGGCGAAGGAGTACGCGCCGCCGGTGTGCGGCATCGCGGCCGCCATTTCGCCGATCGAGAAGTACATGGTGAAGTACATGACGATGACGATGACCACCGCGATCGCCATCCCGCCGAAGCCGGCGGTCGATGTGCCCAAGTTCCACCCCGAGAACTCGCCCGAGATGACGGCGGCGACGCCGAGACCCCAGATGCCCCAGATCCCGGCACTGCGCTTCAGGGTGCGCTTCTCGAAGTAGCCGGCGCCGACATCCTTGTATTGGGCGCCACCGACCGTTTTGGTTTCACTCATAGGGGGAGAGTCCTTTCAATGTTGGGTCTGAGAATGGCCGCCATTGGTACTCCGTGTCTACCTTTGGATGTAACAGGTATGTGAAACGTTCTGAGGCTGGCCCTCGGGCCCATAGTGTGTAATGGTCGGATTCCACCCCGACGCCCCCGATGCGCCCCACCGATCCCCGCAGGAGAACGCCATGGCCGTCCGCTCCGGAAACCTCACGATCGACGAGCTCGGCGTCTTGATCGAGAAGCGCGAGATCGACACCGTGATCGTCGCTTTCTGCGACATGCAGGGCCGTCTGGTCGGTAAGCGCGCGTCGGCGCGACTCTTCCAGGAGGACATCGCCGCGCACGGCGCCGAGGCCTGCAACTACCTGCTCGCGGTCGACGTCGAGATGAACACCGTCGACGGCTACCCGATCTCGAGCTGGGAGACCGGGTACGGCGACATGGTGCTCAAGCCCGACCTCGACACGCTGCGCGTCATCCCGTGGCTTCCGGGCACCGCCCTCGTGATGGCCGACCTCAACAAGATGGACAGCTCCCCGGTGCCGCAGTCGCCCCGAGAAATCCTGAAGCAGCAGATCGCCCGTCTCGCCGAGCGCGGGCTCGTGCCCTTCGTCGGCACCGAGCTCGAGTTCATCGTCTTCGAGAACAGCTATCGCGATGCCTGGGCCAAGAGGTACGAGGGCCTGACCCCAGCTAGCGACTACAACATCGACTACGCGCTGCTGGCCTCGGCACGGATGGAGCCGTTGCTGCGCGACATCCGCAACGGCATGGATGGCGCCGGCATGTACTGCGAGGGCGTCAAGGGCGAGTGCAACCTCGGCCAGCAGGAGATCGCCTTCCGCTACACCGAGGCACTGGCCACCTGCGACAACCACGCGATCTACAAGAACGGGGCCAAGGAGATCGCCGACCAGCACGGTCAGGCGCTGACCTTCATGGCCAAGTTCAACGAGCGCGAGGGCAACAGCTGCCACATCCACCTCTCGGTGCGCGGCACGGACGGGGAGGCCGTGATGTCGGGCGACGGCCCGTACGGCTTCTCGAAGCTGATGGAGCACTGGATCGCGGGCCTGATCGCCACGACGCGCGAGCTGAGCCTGTTCTTCGCACCCAACATCAACTCCTACAAGCGCTACGTGGAGGGCAGCTTCGCTCCGACCGCGATCGCCTGGGGCCTCGACAACCGCACATGCGCGCTGCGGGTGGTGGGGCACGGGCAGGGCCTGCGAGTCGAGAACCGCGTTCCCGGCGGCGACGTCAACCAGTACCTCGCGACGGCGGCGCTCATCGCGGGCGGTCTGTACGGCATCGAGAACGAGCTCGAGCTCGAGCCGATCTTCGTGGGCAACGCTTACGGATCTGACGCCCCTCGCGTTCCGACCAACCTCCGGGACGCCGCCGAGCTCTTCGCGAGCTCGGCGGTCGCCCTGGAGGCCTTCGGCCCCGAGGTCATCGAGCACTACCTGAACAACGCCCGCATCGAGTTGAAGGCCTACGACTCGGCGATCACCGACTGGGAGCGGATCCGTGGCTTCGAGAGGTTCTAATCTTTCTGTTCCCGCGCCGCCGCTTCTGCGGCGCGATCACGCGTCGGCTGATCATTCGGCCAAGCCAGCGGATCGGCGGTTCCGATGAACGCGAGCAAGCCGCTGATCGGGATCACCACGTACCTGCAGCGCGCGCAAACCGGGGTCTGGGACGTGCGCGCTGCCTTCCTGCCCGAGGTCTACTTCGCGGCGGTCGTTACGGCGGGCGGCATCCCGGTGCTGTTGCCGCCGCAGCTGCTCGACGGCGGCGTCGCCGGCCAGGTGATGAGCCGCCTCGACGGGCTGATCGTCGCGGGCGGGCTCGACGTCGAGGCGAGCCGCTACGGAGCGCACGCGCACGCGGAGGCCGACCCTCCGAGTCGGATCCGCGATGACTGGGACGACGCGCTGCTCACCGCCGCGATCGAGACACAGGTGCCGTTCCTGGCGATCTGCCGCGGCATTCAGGTGCTCAACGTCAACCGCGGAGGCACGCTGCACCAGCACCTGCCCGAGGTGATCGGCGACGACCGCTACAGCGGCGAGAACGGCGTGTTCAAGCGGAACGAGGTGGAGGTGGCGAGCGGATCGCAGATCGCGTCGTCGATCGGTGCTGGCCCCCACACGGTGCAGAGCTACCATCACCAGGCTCTCGACGCCATCGGCAACGGGTTGCGCGTGGTGGCGAGCTCGCCCGAGGGAGTTGTGCAGGCCGTGGAGCTCGAGGGCGTGCCGTTCGGGGTCGGGGTGCAGTGGCATCCGGAGCAGGATGCCGCCGACGATGCGCGCCTCTTCGAGAGTCTCGTTGAGGCGGCCCGCTCGTATGTCTCCCAGAAACAGGTGCACGCGTGAGTTCGATCACCCTCATCAACCCCTCCGACGAGACGGTCATCCGGGAGGTGCAGCACACCTCGCTCGAGGAGGTCGACGCGGCGGTGCTTCGTGCGGCGACCGCGCAGGCGACGTGGGTGGCGCTGGCCCCGGCCGATCGTGCGCGCGGCCTGCGGCGGTTCGCCGCCGCCGTGGACGACGCGGTCGAGGAGCTTGCGGCCATCGAGGTGCTGAACTCCGGGCATCCGATCGGCTCGGCCCGCTGGGAGGCCGGCCACGTGCGCGACGTGCTCGACTACTACGCCGGCGCCCCCGAACGGATGATCGGCCAGCAGATCCCGGTCGCTGGCGGCCTCGACGTCACCTTCCACGAGCCGCTCGGCGTGGTCGGCGTGATCGTGCCGTGGAACTTCCCCATGACGATCGCCTCGTGGGGCTTCGCTCCGGCGCTCGCCGCGGGCAACGCCGTGCTGCTGAAGCCCGCGGACTGGACGCCGCTCACCGCGATCCGCCTCGGCGAGCTCGCGCTCGAATCCGGGCTTCCGGAGGGACTGTTCCAGGTGCTGCCGGGCCGCGGTTCGGTCGTGGGGGAGCGGTTCGTCACCCACGAGCAGGTGCGCAAGGTGGTCTTCACCGGGTCGACTGCGGTCGGCAAGCAGGTGGCGGCCGGATGCGCGGCGCAGGTCAAACCGGTCACCCTCGAGCTCGGCGGCAAGAGCGCCAACGTCGTGTTCGCGGACTCTGACCTCGAGAAGGCGGCCGCCACGGCACCCGGCGCGGTGTTCGACAACGCCGGGCAGGACTGCTGCGCGCGCAGCCGCATCCTGGTCGAGCGGAGCGTGTTCGACCGATTCCTGGAACTGCTCGAGCCTGCCGTGAAGGCGGTCAAGGTTGGGGCACCCGGCGACGACGCGACCGAGATGGGCCCGCTCGTCTCCAGGGCGCACTTCGACTCAGTCGAGAGCTTCCTCGACGACGGCACTCCCGTCGCCTTCCGTGGTTCGGCGCCGACCGGCCCTGGCTACTGGATGCCGCCGACCGTGCTGCTGCCCAACCGGGGCGACCGCGTGGCAGTCGATGAGATCTTCGGACCGGTGGTCAGCGTGCTCCCGTTCGACGACGAGGGAGACGCCATCCGGCTCGCGAACGACAGCGTTTACGGGCTGTCGGGCTCGATCTGGACGAACGACCTGGGGCGCGCCATCCGGGTCTCCCGGGCCATCGAATCCGGCACGCTCTCGGTCAACTCGCACTCCTCGGTGCGCTACACGACCCCGTTCGGCGGGGCCAAGCAGAGCGGCCTCGGCCGCGAGCTGGGACCGGATGCCGCCCTCGCCTTCACCGACACCAAGAACGTCTTCTTCGCCAGTTAGGAATCCGAATGCCCATCACCCCCATCGACCTCACGCAGCGCCTCGCCGGCAAGGTCGCCGTAATCACCGGCGGTACCGGAGGGATCGGCTTCGCCACCGCCAAGCGTTTCGCCGCGGAGGGCGCGAAGGTCGTGATCGGCGACGTCGTCGACACCGCGCGGGGGGAGGCGGCCGCCGCAGAGGTCGGCGGACTCTACGTGCCGGTCGATGTCACAGACAAGGCGCAGGTGGATGCCCTGTTCGACGCCGCCGCCTCGACGTACGGCTCGGTTGACATCGCCTTCAACAACGCGGGGATCTCGCCGGCCGACGACGACTCGATCGAGACCACCGAGCTCGACGCCTGGGATCGCGTGCAGCTCGTCAACCTGACGAGCGTCTACCTGTGCTCGCGCGCGGCTCTGCGTCACATGGTGCCCGTGGGTCGCGGTTCGATCATCAACACCGCCTCGTTCGTCGCGGTGCTCGGATCGGCCACCTCGCAGATCTCCTACACCGCCTCGAAGGGCGGCGTGCTGGCCATGACCCGCGAGCTCGGCGTGCAGTTCGCGCGCCAGGGGATCCGCGTCAACGCGCTCTGCCCGGGGCCGGTGAACACGGAACTGCTGAAGGAGCTGTTCGCCAAGGATCCGGAGCGCGCGGCCCGCCGACTCATCCACGTCCCGGTCGGTCGTTTCGCCGAGCCCGAGGAGCTTGCCGCCGCCGTGGCGTTCCTCGCCAGCGACGACGCCAGCTTCATCACGGCGTCGACGTTCCTCGTCGACGGCGGGATCAGCGCGGCGTATGTCACCCCGCTCTGACGATCCTGAAACTCCGGACTCGCCCGTGCCGGAGGCTCGGGGGAGTCTTGTCGACGACGCCGTCTACCGGCCGGTCCGCAGCGGCAACTCTCTCGAGGACACCGTCGCGCGTCTGATGCAGACCATTCGCCTCGGCGTGGTGGCTCCCGGCCAGGCGCTGCCGTCCGAGCGGGAGCTCGCTCTGCGCTTCTCGGTCAGCCGCGACACGGTGCGGGAGGCGATCCGCGAACTGGCGGATGCCGGCTACCTGGCGTCCCGCCGCGGCCGCTACGGCGGCACCTTCGTGAGCGACCCGCTACCGCTGCCCGTCGCGTCACTGGCGACGTTGCCCACGGCAGCGGAGTTGGACGACATCCTGGGGTTGCGCGACATCCTCGAGGTCGGGGCCGCTCGGGCCGCCGCTGCGCGCAGCCTCGACGCCGCGGAACGCTCGGCCCTGTGGACGCGGCTGCGGGAGGTCGCGGCATCCGGACCCGCCGACTACCGCCGCCTCGACTCGCGGCTGCACCTCACCGTCGCCGAGGTGGTCGGTGTGCCCTCGCTGGTGACCCTGATGGCCGACAACCGCAGTCGGATCAACGAGCTGCTCGAGAGCTTCCCCCTGCTGGCGCGCAACATCGAACACTCGAATCGGCAGCACGAGCAGATCGTGCTCGCGATCCTGGCAGGCGACGCGGAGGGTGCTGCCGGGGCCATGCGCGAGCACCTCGAGGGCTCGGGTGCGCTGCTGCGGGGATTCCTGGGCTGAGGCCTAGAGGTCGGAGCTCGGCGGCGTCTTCGGGGTGCGGGGCTTGCGCGGCGCCGCGGTCGTCGGTGTCGTCGGTGTGGGTGGCGTCACCTGCTCGACCACTGGAGCGGCGGGAGCGACGACGCGGTGCGTGTCGAGGTAGAGCTGGGCGGCCTTCGTGCCGACGATCAGGAAGCGGATGAGGAAGAACAGCACCGCCACGATGATCGCGAACAGGATGAGCGAGCCGAGGAAGCCGACGATGGCGCCGAACACGCCGAGGAATCCGTGACCAAAACCGAAGGGTCCGTGCATCATCAGTAGTCCTTCGCGTTCCGCGACTTCTCGATGACATCGCCCACCGCGATGGCCACTCCGGCGGCGGTGATGAGCCAGATCAGCGCGAGACGCCAGTCGCGCGGCCCGTTGCGCGTCGAGTTGATGACGCCGACCGCGCCGAACAGCGACGTCCAGAGTGCCGGACTGAACAGGAACTTGCGCACAAATCCTCCAATGGGTCGTGGATCACGGTACCGTGCGGCCTGGATGACCGCATTCGGCGCTCGGGTGACGTCCAGATCGGCGCCGTCGTTCGCTGAGCGTTCACCGAACATCTGACCGATCGGTCAATCCCTGACCGATCGGTCAACTAGCGTGGCCCGCATGCCCACCACCACCACCGCCGACGACCTGCGTCGCGTCGCGCTCGAGGAGTTCGCCTCGACCGGCTACCACGCGACATCCATTCAGCAGATCGCCGACCGCGCCGGCGTCTCGAAGGCGACCGTGCTCTACCACTTCGCGTCGAAGGAGGCGCTGCTCGAGGCCGTCCTCTCGCCGGCCCTCGACCAGCTCGACCAGATCCTCCAGAACGTCGGCCTGGCCGGTCTGCGCGACGGCGGGGCGCAGCGCGCGCTGTTCCTCGAGCAGTTCGTTGACTTCCTCCTCGAGCACCGCTCGGCGGTCTACGTCTTCGTTAACCAGTCCAGCTCGATCGACGCGCCGGTCATCACCCGCGCGATTCGCGAGATCGAGCTCATGGCCACCTTCTTCGAAGAGCATGTCGACTCCGTCGAGCAGAGGGTGCGCTTCGGCGTCGCCCTCGGCGGAGCCGCGTACCTGCTCGCCGGAGCCCCCCAGGTCGGCCCTGCGATCACGGCCGACCTCCCCGAACTGCGATCGGCGTTGCTCGCGGTGCTCGGAGACCTGTTGGCCGTCGATCCACGGCAGCCGGCAGCTCTCGCATCCGCCTCCATCACGACCGACTGATCCGGGGATCCCCATGGCTACGCTGCTCTTCCGTCTCGGACGCTTCGCGTTCCGCCACGGCATCCAGGTGCTTATCGCCTGGGTGCTCATCGCTGCGGGTGCCCTCGGCGCCGGAGTCGGCCTGGGCGGCCAGCTCCAGGACTCCTACGCGATACCCGGCACCGAGTCTCAGAAGGCGATCGACCTGCTCGGAGCGGTGTTCCCGCAGACCGCAGGCGGCAGCGCGCAGATCGTGGTGCAGGGTGCGAGCGGCGCGGATCTCAAGACCACCCACGACGCCCTCATCGAGAAGACCGTCACTGGGGTCAACGATGTGCAGGGCGTCGAGCAGGCGCTCTCGCCCTACAGCCAGTACTCGACGGCCGCCGTCAGCAAGGACGGCTCCACAGTCATTATCTCGGTGCAGTTCAGTGCGTCCTCCGAGAAGGTGACCGCGACGCAACTGTCCGATGTGCAGAAGGCCACGAAGCCGTTGACGGATGCCGGCCTCACCGTCGAGTTCGGGGGGCAGGTCTACCAGAACACCAAGGTCGGCGTCTCGATCACCGAGGGGCTCGGAGTGCTGTTCGCCGCCCTGGTGCTCATCGTCACCTTCGGCTCGCTGCTGGCAGCCGGGCTGCCTCTCCTCTCGGCGATCTTCGCGCTCGCGGTCTCGATGGGCGCGGTGCTGACCACGGCATCCTTCATCACGTTGTCGTCCACCACGCCTCTGCTCGCCCTGATGATCGGGCTGGCGGTCGGCATCGACTACGCGCTGTTCATCCTGAGCCGGCATCGAGCCCAGCTCGCCGCCGGGATAGAACCGGGCGAGTCCGCGGCGACCGCCGTCGCTACCGCGGGCAGCTCGGTGATCTTCGCCGGGGTCACGGTGATGATCGCGCTGATCGGACTGTTGATCGTCGGCATCCCGTTTTTGGGTCTCATGGGCGTCGCGGCGGCCATCGCCGTGCTGCTCGCCATGCTCGCGGCTACGACCCTCCTGCCCGCGATCCTGGGTTTGCTCGGTTCACGGCTCGCCCCGAAACCCGGCTCGCGCACCGCGCGGCGCATGCTCGCGGCAACCGCTGCCGCGAGCGAGAAGGCGCCGGAATCCGGAGTAGCCAAACCGGCGCTCGGCCAGCGCTGGGTCAACCTGGTGCTCAAGGCGCCCGTGGTGTTTATCATCGCCGTGCTGGCCGTCCTTGGCACCCTGGCCATCCCCGCCTTCAGCCTCGCGCTCGCCCTGCCGGACGGCGGCGCCCAGCCCACCGACACCACCTCGCGCAAGGCGTATGACATCGTCAGCAGGGAGTTCGGCCCCGGTCGCAACGGTCCGCTGATCATCACCGTCGACATCACCCAGAGCAACACCTTCGTCGCCGACATGAAGTCGATCGGCAACGAGATCGCGAAGCTGCCAGGAGTGGATTCCGTCAGCGCCGGCACCCCGAACGCGACGCTGGACACCGCGATCATTCAGGTGATCCCGACCACCGGCCCCAACGATCCCGCCACCACGAAGCTCGTGGAGCGGATCCGCGCTCTCGAGCCGTCCATCGCGGCGAAGTACGACATGCCGATCGCCGTCACCGGGGCCACGGCGGTCGCGATCGACGTGTCATCCCGGCTGGACTCGGCGCTGCTGCCCTTCGGAACCATCGTGGTCGGGCTCTCGGTGATCCTCCTCATGGTGGTCTTCCGCTCCCTGCTCGTCCCGGTGAAGGCCGCGGTCGGCTACCTGCTCTCGGTGCTCGCCGCCTTCGGGGTGGTCGTCGCCGTATTCCAGTGGGGCTGGGGCGCCGAAGCGCTCGGGGTCGTGCCCGGTCCGATCCTCAGCTTCATGCCGATCCTGTTGATGGCGATCCTGTTCGGTCTCGCCATGGACTACGAGGTGTTCCTGGTCTCCGGCATGCGGGAGGCGTACGTGCACGGGGTGGCGAACCTGCAGCCCGGATCGTCGGCCGCCGCTCGCAACGCGGTCGCCCGTCGTGCCGTCGTGACCGGGTTCGCGGGGGCGGCTCGCGTCGTCACCGCCGCCGCCCTCATCATGTTCTTCGTCTTCGCCGCCTTCGTGCCCGAGGGCGCGGGCGTGATCAAGGTCATCGCGCTCGGGCTCGCCGCGGGAGTCTTCGTTGACGCCTTCCTGGTCCGGATGACGCTGGTCCCGGCCGTCATGGCCCTCGCCGGCCGCTCCGCCTGGTACCTTCCGCGCTGGCTGCACCGCATCCTGCCGAACGTGGATATCGAGGGCGAGGGTCTGCGCTCCCACCAGGACGCGACCGCCTGGGCGCTCGACCGCTTCGGCGAGGGGGAGCAGATCTCGCTCGACCGACTCGTCGTCGCGTCGGGTGCCGGTGCCTCCGCGCCGGTCGTCGGTCCGATCACGCTCAGCATCGCCTCCGGCTCGATCGTGCTCGTCGAGGGCGACCCCGCCGCGCGGCGACTCGTCGCGGCCACCGTGGCCGGGCGCCTCGAACCCCGCGACGGACGCGCCCAGGTCGGTGGGCATCCGCTTCCCTCGGATGCCGGTCGCGTGACCCGCCTGGTCGCCCTCGCCGACCTCTCGGGCCCGAGTCGAGCCGAGGTGGAGGTGACGCTTGGCGACCTGCTCGAGGAGCGCGTGCGCCTCAGCAGCCCCTGGTATCTCGCGCCGATCGCCGCACGTCGCGCCCGGTCGCGTGCTGGCCGGGTCGGCGGCGCACTCGAGGGTCTTGGCCGCGTGACGGTGCTGGTGGATGCCGCCACCCATGTCGAGCGCCTGCCGCAACTCGAGCGGGCGGTCGCGATGGCCGCCGTTGCGTTGAGCGAGCGAACCCCCGTCGTGCTCCTCGACGCCCTCGATGCCTTCTCCGATCCACTCGATGCGCGGGCCTTTCTGGTCGCGCTCGACCGCCTCGCTCCCGCCACCACGACCCTCGTCGTGGGCATGCCAGGACTGCAGGGTGCCGCGCCCGTCGCGCCCGCCCGCATCCGAACTCTCGATCTCACCTCCGAAGGGGTCCTCCAATGAACGCGCTCTCCCGCTTCTCCCGGTTCCAGGTTCTCGGCATGATCGCCGTTGTGCTCGTCCCGCTGGCCTTCGTCGGCCTGTACGTGGCTTCGCTCGGCGATGCGAAGAACGGGGTCGACCGCATCCCGGCCGCCATCGTCAACTCCGACACCGCGATCGTCACCACGAACGCCGACGGGACGACCAACTACGTGCTCGCGGGCCGACAGCTGGTCACCGAGCTGACCGGCGCGAAGTCGCCCGGAATGGACTGGACGCTCAGCAACCAGGCCGACGCCAAGAAGATGCTGGCCGACGGCGACGTGTACGCGATCTTGACCATCCCGAAGAACTTCTCGAAGTCCGTGCTGTCGCTGCAGGGCACCTCGCCGGTGCAGGCGCGACTCGCCATCAAGACGGATGACGCGCACTCCTACCTGGCCGGAACGGTCGCGCAATCGCTCGGCGATGGGCTCGTGCGCACCTTCGGCAGCGCGATCACGAAACAATACATCTCGGGCGTCTACGCCAGCCTCGGCACGCTGGGCTCCTCGCTGACGAAGGCGGCGGATGGCGCGACGCAACTCTCGACCGGTGCGGCGTCTGCGGCCTCGGGTGCCGGTTCGCTCGCCTCCGGAGTCCAGAGCTACACCGACGGCGTGGGCGCTCTTTCGTCGGGGCTCTCGAAGCTGAACACGGGCGCGGCATCTCTCAGCCAGGTCAGTTCGGGTATCTCCTCGTATACCGGCGGCGTCTCCCAGCTCTCGGCCGGTTTGACGGCGGCCACCACGGCGCTCGCGGCGGACCCCACGAACGCCGGCCTGATGGCGCAGGTGCAGGCGCTCACGGCACAGCTCGCACAGGCGGCGGCGGGCGGCTCCACGCTCGGCTCGCAGACCGCGAGTGGACTCGCCGGCATCCAGTCGGGAATCTCGCAGAGTTCGGCAGGCGCCAAGAAGCTGGCGGCCAATGGGCCGGCTCTCGTTTCCGGCGCGCAGTCGCTCGCGGACGGCGTGGAGCAGCTCTCTTCCGGGGCGTCGACCCTGGCCACCGGACTGAGCACCGGCGCCGCGCAGGTGCCGAGCTCCAACACGGCCGCCGCGGCCAAGGCGGCCGGCGTTGCCGCGAATCCGGTCGGGCTGTCGGTCTCGACCGCCCACGGCATCTCGCAGCTGACCCAGGCGGTCGCCTCGATCTTCCTTCCGATCGGACTCTGGATCGGCGCGCTCGCCGTGTTCCTTGTGATGCGGCCGGTCACCCGGCGCGTGCTCGCCTCGACCGCCACCTCCTCGCGCGTCATCGGTGGAACGCTCGCGCGGGCGGGCGCGGTCACCGCCGGGCAGGCGGTGCTCCTGGTGCTGCTGCTGCACACCGCCGTTGGGGTCGGGTGGCAGTATCTGCCGGCCACGCTCGTATTCTCGCTGGTGGTCGCCGCCGCATTCACGGCGTTCCACTACCTGCTGACGATCGGATTCGGCCGCGCGGGACTGGTGATCTCACTCTTTCTGCTGGCGCTGCAGATCGCCGCGACCGGTGCGATCTTCCCGACGCAGCTGTTGTCGGTGCCGTTCCAGGCGGTCAGCCCCTACTTACCGCTGAGCTGGGCGACCACCGGGATGCAGCAGATCATCACCGGAGGAAGCGCCGGTCTCGCGATCGGCTCGGCCGTGGCGTTGCTCGCGTTCGGCGGAGCGAGCGTGCTCGTGGCCAACGTGGCGATCCGTCGCACGCGGCACGCCCGGGCGCTCGGTCTGGTCCCCGCGACGGCTTGAGCCGCGGCGCCGCCGCGCCATCGCGACGAGACGCCGCGCGAACGATGCCGAATGGGGCTTCCGGTTACGGGGAAACCCTGTTTCGCACCGTTCGCGGCCGGCTCGCGGGCCGGGACCGACGTGGGTGAGTCAGCCGCGCGCCGACTTCAGGTTTTGACGCGAGGCCTTGCGCTGCTGGCGCCGCTTGACGGAGCCGACGGCGAGCGGCTCGCGCTCCTCGTGCTCCTGGCCGAGGTACTTCTTGGCGAAGGCGACGGTCTCCTTCAGCATCCGGAGCTTGGTCTTCTCGTCGCGGATCTTGTGGAGGCTCACCTCGGCGACGACCTGACCGGTCCAGTGATTCTCGGCAAGCCAAGTGAGGGTCTCGGCAACAGGTTGGTTGCCGTAACCGGGGACCAGGTGTTCGTCGAACATATTGCCCTCGTCGACCGACTTCGTTCCATCGCAGAGGTGGATGTGCCGCAATCGGTCACCCATGGCCATCGCGTACTCGAGACTGTCGCGCCCGGTGAGCGACGCGTGCGAGAAGTCGAGGGTCATGGCATCCGAGTTCATGTCGATCGGGTCCGGGCTCGGCAGGTACGCCTTCAGGTTCTTGCCGCCGACCTTCCAGGGGAACATGTTCTCGACACAGATCTCAACCCCCGTCGAGCTCTGTGTCTCGGCGACAACGCGAACGAAGTCCTCGGCGTAGCCCGACTGCCAGCGGAACGGCGGGTGGACGACGACGCTCGGGGCGCCGACCGCGGCCGCAAGTTCGGCGGAGCGCTGCAGTTTGACGCCCGGCTCGCGGCCCCACACGAAGGTCGTGAGAAACAGGGTCGGCGCGTGGATCGACAGAATCGGCAGGCCGTACTTCTCGCACAGTTCGCGGAGCGCGATCGGGTCCTGGGTCACCGGATCGTTGGTGACCATGATCTCCATACCGTCGAATCCGGCCAGGCGAGCCATCTTGAATGCCTTCTCCACGGACGCGGGGAAGACGCAGGTGGTACTCATGCCGATGGGGATCATTTG
>JANXTR010000045.1 GCA_025352325.1 Microbacteriaceae bacterium
GAGCGACAACCGCAATCACGGGCGCCTCGTGCCCGACAACGCACTCGACCGCGCCGACATCTGCGCCGATCCGCGCGGGACCCGCTGTCACGGCACCGCCCCGCGGCCGAGCAAGCCTGTCGCGGCCACCGCGACGGCTCCGACGCCGTCCGTCACGCTACGGGATCTGGCTGCGTTCCGGCCGGCGCCCGGCTCGCAGCAGATGGAGCCGAACGGTTGGGTCGTCCCGGGTCTCGACGCGAACTTCTTCGCGATCGTCGGTCAGCAGCTCGTTCCGGGCACTCTGCTCGGGCAGCCGGCCACCGTGCGCTTCACGCCGGTCGCCTACCGCTGGAACTACGGCGACGGCTCCGCAGTCGTCCGCGCGACGAAGGGCGGCACCTGGGCGCAGCTCGGGCTCGCCGACTTCGACCCCACCCCGACCAGCCATGTCTACGCCGCCGAGGGCGAGTACGTCATCCGACTGAGCATCGATTTCCGCGCGGAGTATCAGTTCGGATCCGGCGGCTTCCGCCCGGTCGTCGGAACGATCAATCTCCCGGCCAACGACCTCCACGTCACCGTGACCGGCGCGAAAACGGTGCTCGTCGACCACGACTGCGTCGCCAATCCGGCGGGCCCCGGATGCTGAGAGGCCCCCTCGGCCAACGGCAGTAGGCTCCCAGCGTGGACCAATGAAACGCACAGCTTCACGCGGGATGCTGTCTCCGCTGAAAGGAGCATCCCTAACATGCCCGACTCACCCCAGATCCCGTCCGACGCTGACAGCATCGAGGCAGACAGCGCCGCCGAGACCTCCGCGGCCGCCACCCAACCGCTTCCGGACACCGCGCACCCCGTCGCCGCACCAGTTACGCCCACGTCATCCGCAGAATCTGCGCCTCCAGCGCCCGCGGCATCCGCAACCCAGCCCTACCCGGCTCCGGACGCCGCCGCGCCAGCCGCGCCCGCGACCACCGCCGCCACCCGGACCAAGCGACCCGTCGGCCTCCTCATCGGGGCCCTCGCCGTCGGCGCGATCGTCGGAGGCGCTGCCGGAGCCGGTGTCGCCGCCGTCGCCGTGTCGGCCAGCGACCGCTCGAACACCAACAGCAGCACCGCGTCCCCGCAGACCATCACGGTCAACAACAAGGACGACGTGTCGACCACCACCGCGGTCGCCGCGAAGGCCGGTCCCTCGGTCGTCACGATCTCGGTCAGCACCTCGTCCGAGAGCGGCACCGGCTCGGGCGTCGTGCTCACCTCCGACGGCTACGTGCTGACGAACACCCACGTCGTTACCCTCGACGGCGCCTCCGCGACCGGCACCATCGAGGTCACCGCGGCCGACGGCAAGCTGTACAAGGCCAAGGTCGTCGGCACCGACCCGGTCGTCGACCTCGCCGTCATCAAGCTCACGGATGCCAGCGGCCTCCAGCCGATCGAGTTCGGCGACTCCAGCAATCTCAACGTCGGCCAGAAGGCCATCGCGATCGGGGCGCCGCTCGGCCTCTCGAACACGGTCACCGACGGCATCATCAGCTCGCTCAACCGCAGCATCCAGATCGCTTCCTCCGCCGTGCCCAACGGCACCTCGGGCGACACCACGACACCCGGTAACGGCTCCACGCCGTTCAACTTCTGGAACTTCGGCGGTGGCAGCGGCGGTGGCAGCGGCAGCGGTGGCACGACCACCACGCCAAGCACGCAGACCGCCGACATCTCGCTGCCGGTCATCCAGACGGATGCCCCGATCAACCCCGGAAACTCGGGCGGCGCGCTGCTCAACAGCTCGGGCAAGCTGATCGGCATCAACGTCGCTATCGCGAGCACCGGTAGCGCCAACGCGAGTTCGCAGTCGGGATCCATTGGGGTCGGGTTCGCCATCCCCGCCGAGCTCGCCAAGCGCATCTCGAGCGAGATCATCAAGACCGGCAAGGGCAGTCACGGCCTCCTCGGCGCCTCGGTCACGACTGCGACCAGCTCGTCGAGCTCGGTCGTCGGCGCGCTGATCGCTAGCGTCAGCTCTGGCGGTGGTGCCGACAAGGCCGGGCTGAAGAAGGGCGACGTCGTCACCTCCTTCAACGGGGCCCCGATCACCAACAGCACCGACCTCACGGCGCAGGTGCGCTCGCTAGCCCCCGGCAGCACGGCGAAGCTGTCCTACGCCCGCGGCTCGGACTCGTCGACAGTCTCCGTCACCCTGGGCGCACTCCAACTCTGACGAGCTGAATGACACGGACGGGGAGTCGGCGGTCGGCTCCCGTCCGCATTCCTGCCCGATAGGCTCGAGAAATGCCTAGCATTGCGCCTCGCGACGGGGCCCGTGGCGACGATGCTCAGCGTGGCGACGACGCTCAGCGTGGCGGCGATAGTCGCGTCGGGGTCTCGTACGTCATGCCGGTGTTGAACGAGGCGGAATACGTCGAATCCGCGATCGGCAGCGTGCTCGGGCAGGGCTACGCGGGGCCTGTCGAAATCGTCCTCGCACTCGGCCCCTCGCAGGACGGCACGCGCGCCATCATCGAACGGCTCGCGGCGGCGGATGACCGCATCCGGATCGTCGAGAACGCGGGCATGGACATCCCCATCGGCCTCAATCTCGCGATCAAGGCGTGCCGGTATCCGTACGTCATCCGGGTGGATGCGCACACCGAGCTCGCGGACGGCTACACCACCCGCGGCATCGACACCCTCGAGCGGACCGGAGCCGCGAGCGTCGGCGGGATCATGGTGGCCACCGGCCGTCCCGGCTTCCAGGCCGCGGTGGCCACGGCATACAACAGCCGCTTCGGGCTGGGCGGAGGCGCCTACCACGGCGGGGACGCGCACGAGGGTCCCGCCGAGTCGGCGTACCTCGGCGTCATGCGCGGCGACGTGCTCGCCGAGGTCGGTTACTTCGACGAGACGCTGCGCCGCGGCGAGGACTGGGAGCTCAACTACCGCTTCCGCCAGGCCGGCAAGACCGTCTGGCTCGATCCGGAGCTGCGCGTCAAGTACTGGCCACGCAGCACGCCCGCCAAGCTCGCGCGCCAGTTCTTCGCGACCGGGGTGTGGCGGGCCGAACTGGTGCGCCGACTCGGATCGCGCAACCCGCTCCGTTTCTTCGCGCCGCCCGTGCTCGTGATCGCGACGGTGCTCTCGCTCATCGCGATTCCGCTCCATGCGAGTGGCGTTCTACACGGAATCCTGGGCTGGATCGTCGCCCTCGTGTATCTCGGGCCGACCCTCTACCTGCTCCTGCTGGTCTACGCGGCGACCCGCGCGTCCGGTTTGCTTACCGACCGCCTGCGCTTCATGCTGGTGATCGCGATCATGCACTTCAGCTGGGGCACCGGCTTCCTGCGGGGCTTCGTCAGCGGCGCCGGTAGCTCGGTCGACACCTCGCGCACCGAGTCCTAGCCTGCACATCAGCGGCAGCTAACCCAGCCAGCCCTCCGCGAGCAGACGGCGGACGACGCGGTCCCCGGCGGCACCGTCGTCGAGCGGGGTGAAGCGGGAGCGCCAGGCGGCGCGACGTTCCGCGAACTCGGGAGCGCCGGCATCCGCGTCGAAGATGGCGGCACGCAGGCCGTCCCGATCCTGGACGACCGGACCGGGCGCCTCGGCCAGCAGGTCGAAGTAGAAGCCGCGAAGGTCGGTGCTGTAGTGGGCGAGGTCGGGGGTGAAGAACACCATCGGCCGGCCGGTGGCTGAGAAGTCGAACATGGCCGAGGAGTAGTCGGTGACGAAGACGTCGGCGAGCTGCAGGAGGTCAGCCATGCTCGGATAGCTGGTGACGTCGATGAGGCGGTCGGCGGCGAGATCCTGGCCGTAGCGCAGGGTGCGGGAGTGACCGCGCACGAGGAGGACGCGGTCCGGGCCGAGCTCGCTGGCGAAACTCGCAAGGTCCACGTAGTCGACCATCTCGGTGCGGTCGTCGCGCCAGGTCGGGGCGTAGAGCACGACACGGACGCCATCGGCGAGACCGAGGTCACGGCGCACGGCGGCGATCCGGGCGGGGTCCGCGAACACGTCGTTGCGCGGATAGCCCTCCTGCCAGATGGGTTCGCGCATCGCGTAGGCCGAGCGGAAGATCTCGGCACTGTAGTGGTTCTGGGCGAGCAGCGCGTCCCAGCAGCGGCTCTCGCGGGTGATGGCGATCCGCGTGCGCAGTCCCGGGTCGCGGTCGAGGGCGAGGCGCTTCAGCATTGTGCCGTGCCAGGTCTGCAGCACCTTCTGATGGGCGCGCGACCGGTACCGCTTGCGCAGCCAGTCGTTGACGATGAGCACCCGCGCGGCCGCGCGCACCCGCCACCACTCGCGGCTGCCCTCGATGATCCGGATGCCGCCCTCCGGCACCGCCACCGAGCCGTCGACGACGCTCCAGTAGCGGGCCGTCTCCGGCCGGATCCTCGCCAGTGCGCGGTCGATGCCCTCGGGGTTGTCCGACGCCGACTGCCCATAGAAGCTCTCGAGGAACACCGCGTCCTCGGGGGTCGGCCTGCTGCGGCGAGAGGCGCGCTCGAGCCGCTTCTGCGCTGCGGGCCCCCGTTCGTCGTCGGCGAGCGGCGACGCGACCCGCAGCACCAGGCCGCCCCCGGTCGCCAGCAGCTTCGCCCGGAACAGTGGATGCCGTAGCTCCTCCGGCAGCCCCGTGGCGAGTTCCACGCGCGCGGTGCCGGGTTCGTCGCCGAGCGTGAGGCGGTAGTCGCCGGACGGCATCGCAAGGTCGGGCGTTCCCCACCGGGGCGACAGCAGGCGGAACGTCGCGGTCATCCGCCTGTCCGCACCCGAGCCCTCGACCGAGATCTCGCCCACCCGCTGCGTCCGCGGCCCGTCGAAGCGCGCTGTGCCGGCTGCCGGTCCGTCGAACTCCACCTCGACCGTGATCGCGGTGGGGTCTCCCTCGGGCCTCGAGAAGCCGGTCACGCGGGGTCGCGGCTGCGCCGTCGCCTCACGCGTGGGAGAGCCGGATGCCGGCGCGCCCCCGTTGTTCTGGAGGATCCAGTTCAGCACTCGCTCGGTGGCCCGGCCGTCGAGGAAGTCGAAGTTCTCGTCACGCAGCCAGCGCACATGTGCGGCGTTCTCGGTGGCCGTCCGGCCCCCGGCGGCGATGTCGCCTAGAGCCCACAGCACGTGCGCCCAGGTGCTCACCTGGCGGCCACCGGTGAAGGCTCGGTATGGCGAGTAAAGGCCGCGCGACTTCCCGTAGTGCTCCACGTCGGGCGCCAAGAACACGATCGGGCCGCCGACGAGGCTGTAATCGAAGGCGATGGAGGAGTAGTCGGTCACGAGCGCGTCGACGGCCGGGAGCGCCGGCGTGATCTCGGTGAGTAGCTCGGAGCCGAGCATCCGGATTCGGTCTGAGCGCTCGGCTCCCCCCGCATAGTCGCCCCTGCCGAGGGGATGGGTGCGCAGCAACAGCACCGAGTTGGTCGACTCGAGCCAGGACACGATCGCGTCCCACTCCGTCGTGCCGGGGACGCCGGGATCCGGCTGCCCATCGCGCCAGGTGGGCGCGGAGAGCACGATGCGCGCGCCGTCGGGCAGCTCGCCGACCGCTGCGACGATCAGCTCGCGGGCAGCGGCCTCGCGCGACTCGGGCGTGCCGGAGAGCAGCACGTCGTCGCGCGGGTCGCCGGTGACGATGACCCGATCGCTCGGGATCCCGAACGCGCTGACGATGCGCGGGGCGACCGCGAGCGATGCGACCGGGAAGACGCTGATGCCCTGGAGCGTGAACCGGTACGCGCGCGCCACGACGGCGCGCACCAGCCGATGGTTCGGCAGGAACGACACCCGCAGCGCGGCCGGCGAGTCGAGGTGCAGGCGTTTCAGGGGGATGCCGTGCCACAGCTGCACGACGTATCCACCACGGGTGGCGAAGCGGTTCACGTCACCGAAACCGTGAGTGACCACGAGGACCCTCGCACGGAGCGTCAGACACAAGCCACGCCATCCGGACCGCGGCTCGGCGTCGAGCCCGAGCTCCCGTGCGGTCGACAGCTCGGCCGCCGACCCCGCCAGCCAGACTAGTCGCACCGACGCGGGCAGCGTTGCGCGGGCCAGCCGGTAGAGCGGGAGCGCTCCCTCGCCCACGCCGATCCCCGAGCCGAACACCCAAAGCCGCGGGGTGCGGGGAACGACGAGCGTCACAAGCGCCCCGAGCGCGTAGAGGGGGAGACGCAGCACCTTGCGGGCGTTGCCTGCTCCGAATGTGAAGCTCGCCATGATCTCAGGCGATTCTGGCACGGTCGACCGATGTCCGTTCTGAGCGACCTGCGCGCCGCTCGCCGAACACAGTCTGATCACGCTCGACGAGTCGCCCGCGCCGGTCGTCTACTGCCGCGCGGCCACCGACGTCGAGGAGTCAGTCGGTCTTGGGGCCCTCGGGGGTCCGAGTGGCGTCATCTGGCGCCTTCCTCCTGGCCTGCCGCGGCAGCGACGGACGCGGGAGACGCGGCAGCGTCCGCGGGATCCGCCGCGCGAGTTCGCCCGGCATCCGTAGCACGGCGGAGACCCCCGGCCGCCCCGCACCCGGGCCGCGCGGCGCCTTCACGACCACCGCGAGCTCGGCCGGGAACACCGTCGGCGCAGGCCCGAAGGCGCTCCGGGCCGAGCGGACGATCTTGCGGCCGAGGAGGTGGTTGCCGGTGCCGCCGACGACGGCTCCGACGCCAAACGGGATGGCGCGGCCGATCACCGAGGTGCCCTGCGTGACGGCGAAGCGCTTGAGGAAGGCGGTCCGGATGCGGTCGGACACGGGCCCGAACGCGGCGCGCGGCAAACTCTTGGTGACGAACTCGCCCCAGTACGCGGTGCGCGTTCCGCCGCCCGCGGCCTGCGCGGCGACCTGCTGCAGCAGCTCCTGCCCGCCGGTGCCGAGCATCATGGCCATCACCAGGGTGCGAGCGCGCTCCGGCTCGATGACGGCGATCCCGTGGATCTCGGTGACCGATTGAGCGAACAGAGCGCTGGCCTCCAGGAAGCCCGCCGTCTCGATGCCGGAGAGCACGAGCGAGGTGGCGACGCCGACCGCGGGCAGCACGGCCGAGGCTCCGACGAGCGCGCCCCCGCTCGTGACCGCGGTGAGGAAGCGCCGCTCGAGGATGGCGATGATCTCGGCGGGGGAGGCATCCGGCTTCGAGGCCCGGATCGAGCGGATGTGGGCGAGCACGACGGGCCGCTGCACCGACAGCACCCTGTCGATGCCCTGGGCGACGCGGGGGTGGAGCCCGTCAGGAGTCCTCGCCTCGATCTGATCACCCATTCCTCCACCGTATCCGGCGGGGCCCGTCGCGGGCGGCTCCCGGAACGGCGCACAGTCGCCGCCCAGTTGGACGATCGTCACGTTGTCGACGCCGCGCGTTCACCTGACGTGCACAGGCGGCTCACGCGCAGCGACGACCGTGAGGCATGTGATCGAACCGCAGCGCACCCCACTCGCCTGGGTGGAGTCGCCTCTGCAGTCGCTGTGCGCGGCCGAGTACGCGGCACGCCTCGACCGTCCGATTGCGGTCGCCAAGCGTCTCACCGGCGAGCAGATGCCGACCGCGCCATGTGGGGCTCAGACCACGCGGCATCGCTCGAGCCGACGGGCTTCGATCACCTGGTGCGCGACATCCGGATCATCGAGACGGCCATGGGCGACGGTGTGAAGCAGATCTTCCCGGGCGAGCTCGCGCCGATGGCCAAGCTGCGCCGGATCCCGGCGTAGCGAGCGCCCGTGAGGTTCATCGCGATCGCGGACTCCGACTCCTACCTCAAGTGGGCGGCGGCGTTCCTCGGCGCGCTCCCGAGCGCGACCGAACGCGAGCTGATCCTCGTCGAGACGCCGGTGCTACCCAGTGAGGCGCAGCGGGCGGCGGCGCTCGCGGTCGGCGGGGTAGATCCGGATCGCCTGCTGTGCCTGCCGCTGCACGAGGTGCTGGCGGTGCTGCGGCGCGATCCACCGGATGCCGTGCTGGTCGCCCTGCGCGGACCGGTCGCCGCGGTGCTGATCCGGCTGACCGCCGAACTGGCCGTCCGCCCGGTGATCGTGACCGGACTCCCCGGGATCTCGATCCCGGCCACGCGCAAGGCGCTCGCGTTCCGGCGCCAGGCCGACCTGTTCGTGTTGCACAGTCGCCGCGAGATCCGTGAGTTCACGCGGCTCTCGCGCGAGAACGGCTGGACGCACCGGTTCGCCCTGGCGACTCTGCCGTTCGTCGAGCAGCACACCGGGGCAGGCGGAGACGACCTGGTGTTCGCCGCACAGGCGGTCGTTCCGCGGGCGCGCGAGGAGCGGGAGCAGTTGCTCGAGATCCTGCTGGACGCCGCGCGGGCCGATCCCTCGCGCCGGGTCGTGATCAAGGTGCGCGCGGTCGCGGGGGAGCGGCAGACCCACGACGAGGATGCCAGCTTCCCGGAACTGCTCGAGGATGCACGGGAGGCGGGAGTCGACATCCCCGGCAACCTGGTCGTGTCGACGGCGCCGATGTCGGCGGCGCTCGATGGCGCCCAGGGACTGCTCACGGTCAGCTCGACGGCCGCGATCGAGGCGATCGCTCGCGGCATCCCGGTGATCGCGCTGGACACCTTCGGCGTCTCCGACCAGCTCATCAACCCGGTGTTCGAGGGGAGCGGGCTGTTCGGCGACGCGGAGGCGGTCGCGAGGCGGGGGTTCCGGCATCCGGATCCCGCCTGGCTCGCCGACAACTATTTCCACGCGGTCGAGAGCGACGACGTGGCCGGCCAGCTGCAGGCCCTCGTCGCGGCGCGGAGGCAGGGCGTGCTGCCCGCGCGCGAGCCCGCCCGACGTGCCGGAGGCAGGCTGCGGCTCACCTGGGACCGCAAACGCGCCTTCGGCGACGCCGACCGCACCGTATCGGGTGCCGTCGCGCTCGCCGTCGGAACGCCGGCCCGCGCCACCGTCAAGGCCGCGCGCAAGGTGAAACGCGCGCTCTAGCAGCTCCCGCAGCGGGCTCTACGCGGTGTCGGCGTTGTAGCGGTCGATCACGTCCTGGATCGGACCGTCGAGCACGAGCTTCCCCCGGTCGAGGTAGAGGCCGCGCGTGCAGAAGCGCAGCAGATCGCGCTCGCTGTGCGACACCAGGAACAGCGTGCGGCCGCCCGCGAGCAGCTCGTCGATCCGGGTGAAACACTTCTCGCGGAAGCCCTTGTCGCCGACCGCCAGCACCTCGTCCACGAGCAGGATCGGCTCCTCGAGGCGCGAGATCACCGAGAAGGCGATCCGCACCTTCATGCCGCTCGAGAGGTGCTTGTACGGGGTGTCCACGAAGTCGGCGATCTCGGCGAAGGCGATGATCTCGTCGAACGCCTCGTCGATCTCGCGCCGCGTCATCCCGTGCAGCCCGGCGGTCAGGTACACGTTGTCGCGCACGGTGAGATCGTTGACGAAGCCGCCGGTGATCTCGATCAGCGGGGCGACGCCGCCGACGACGTACACCTCTCCCACGTCCGGGAACATGACCTGGGCTACCAGCTTGAGCAGCGTCGACTTGCCCTGACCGTTGCGTCCGACCACGCCGATCGCCTCGCCCGGGTGCACGGTGAAGCTGACGTCTTGCAGCGCCCAGAACTCGCCGGGGCGGGAGCGTCGATCGCGGCCGGCGAAGAGGTCCTTGAAGTTGCGGCGGGATTGACGGTTGCGTTTGAACCGGATGCCGACGCCCTCGATACGCATCCCACCCTCGGCGATGCTCGGCTCCGTCGCCATCAGATCTCCTTCAGGACCGTGCGAATGGTGCGCCGGAACACCAGCACGCCGGCCACGAGGATCACGGCCGTCATCCCGGTGCTCACCGCGACGTCGAACCAGTTGAGGTCCTGCGGGAAGAAGGCGCTGCGGTAGAGACCGATGATGCCCGAGAGCGGGTTGAACGCGCCCCAGAACGTCAGGTGCAGCTTCTCGAGATCGTTGAGGCCGTAGATGATCGGCGAGGCGTAGAACAGCAGGCGCAGGATGAGCTTGACCGCACGCTCCAGGTCGCGGAAGAACACGACGAGCGGCGCGATGATGAGACCGAGGCCGAAGCTCAGCGCGGCCTGCAAGATGATCGCCGGGATCCACAGCACCGCCTGCCAGTGGAACGGCGCCCCGGCCGCCAGAGCGAAGATGATGAGCACCGGGATGCTCAGCAGGAACTCGATGCCCTTCGAGAGCACGATCCGCCCGACCCAGATCGTGCGCGGGATCGTTGTCGACCGGATCAGCTTGCCCTCGCTCGTGAAGGCGCTCGTGCTGGCCGAGATCGTGGCGTTGAACCAGGTCCATGGCAGCAGCCCGGACACGAGGAACACAATGTAGGGATCTTGGCCGGGCACGTGGCGGTGGAAGACATACACGAAGACGAATAAGTAGATCCCCGCCATCAACAGGGGATCGATGATCGACCAGAGGTACCCGAGAGCCGACGTCGTGTATCGCACCTTCAGGTCGCGCGATGTCAGCAGCCAGAGGGAGCGGCGGTAGCGCTCGAACGACGACCAGCCGGCGCGCGGGAGCGTCGTCGAGGTCACCGGCTCAGACTACAGAGTGCGACCTCCAGAACCGGGCAGGGCGCTCACCGCACGAGTGCTGACGAGAAAAAGGCGGTCAGACGAAGAGGTTGGCGCGCTCGAGGTCTTCGGCGAAGTCAATCTCGACCGCGTAGAGGTCTGAGATGTCGACCGGCTCGACACGCATCTTCTCGGCAACGATCGCGACCTCGATTCCACGCTCGAAGTAGTCCTGGTCGCCGACCTTGGTCAGCTGACGCAGCAGGGTCGCCTTGTCAGTGCTCGAGATGTAGTTGATCCCGACCGCCTCCCCGAGCCCACCTGAGACCGTCTTGGACAGCCCCTGGATGAAGCCCTCCGCGTCGGTCGTGTACTTGACCTCTTCGTCGGACACCTTGGCCGTGTTGACGCTGACGAAGCTGCGATCGGCGGCGACGAGGTCTCCGACGCGCACGAGCACCTCGGGGTCGAAGACGACGTCACCGTTCATCCAGAGCACGCCTCCGGCGCTGGATACCTGCAGAGCCCGCATGAGACTCTTGCTCGTGTTCGTCTGGTCGTACTGCTCGTTGTACACGTACGACGCATTCGGGAACGCCTCGATAATGTGCTCAAGCTTGTAGCCGACGACGATGCTGATCGCGGCGTCGTTGCCGAACGCGGCGTGGATGTTGTCGAACTGCTGCTGCATGATCGTGCGGCCATCGCCCAGCTCGGTGAGCGGTTTCGGCAGCGAGCGGCCCAATCGGCTGCCCATTCCGGCAGCGAGAATCACGATCTGAGTAGTGGGCTTCGGGGTGCTCGGCTGGTGAGTGCTCATCACGGGGCTCCTCCATGGTGCGTCGATGATGTCCGGTCGAATGTTGTTGCCTGAGGGGATCGATCGGGCGAGATTCATCTCGTGTTCACCGCAGATCCGGCACTTCGACACACCGCTGTACTCCGCCAACTGTACTCAGGGAGCCTGGATATCAGCCGAAGCTGGGCAATCCGTTGTCGTTTCGTGATGCAAAGACTCCGTCCGGATTCTGGGTACAGTCTGTGAGACTCGCTCGCTTGTGAGCGTTGGTAGGTTGTACAGGTGGAAGCCGAGTCCGACCCGACGACACCCGCTCGGCGGGGTCCCGGCGGCAACTCCGCCACCGCACGATCTGGCTCCGCGCGGCGGCCTGCCGCTCGCACCACTGCCGCGTCCGGCTCTGCGGCGGCGGCGAAGAAAGTCGCTTCTGCCACCCCCAAGAGCACCGTTCCGCGCGCCAGACCGACCGTGGCGCCGGCGCCGGCGCCGGCAAAGCGTGCTGCTGCTGCTGCTCCATCCGCATCCGCATCCGTCACCGCCGCCGCCAACGCCGCCGCCGCCAAGCGCCCCGCGCCGCGATCGACGGCGGCGCGTCGGGCATCCGTCAAGCGCAGCGCCCCGACAGCCCCCGAGATCGCGCTCTCGGTGACCGGGCTCACCAAGACGTTCGGCGATCGGGTCGCGGTCGACGACATCCAGCTCACGGTCTCGGCGGGATCATTCTTCGGTTTCGTCGGACCGAACGGCGCGGGCAAGACCACCACACTGTCGATGGTCACCGGCCTGTTGCGTCCGGATGCCGGGGTCGTCAAGATCTACGGCGTCGACGTGTGGGAGAACGCGGCCCTCGCCAAGCGCTCGCTCGGAGTGCTGCCCGACCGGCTGCGGCTCTTCGACCGACTCACCGGCTCGGAGTTTTTGCACCATGCGGGGGCGCTGCGCGGGCTCGACCGCCAGACGATCATCCGTCGCGTCGCCGACCTGGAACGCGCCTTCGGCATTGAGCACTCCGCCAAGCGCCTCGTCGCGGACTACTCGGCCGGCATGGTCAAGAAGATCGCGATCGCGGCTGCCATGATCCACTCGCCGCGTCTGCTCGTGCTCGACGAGCCGTTCGAATCGGTCGATCCGGTGTCGGCCGAGGTCGTCATCGACATCCTCAAGAAGTTCGCCGCGGCGGGCGGCACGGTCGTGCTGTCGAGCCACAGCATGGACCTGATCGAGCGCGTCTGCGACGCCGTCGCCATCATCGCCGATGGCCGTGTGCTCGCGGTCGGGCCGATCGACGACGTGCTGGCCGGGAAGTCTCTCGAGGACCGCTTCGTCGAACTCGCGGGTGGCGCCACCGCGGTGGAGGGCATGGAGTGGTTGCAGAGCTTCTCCGACTGAAGGCGCGGCTGCTCCGCAACGGATTCCGCCGTCCCCCCATTCGCATCATCGGCTCCGGGCTGCTGCTCGTCGTCGCGCTCGCGGGGCTCGTCGTGCTGTTCGACGCGGCGTCGCGCGTTTCGGTGTTCGACGGGCTGATCGTGGGACGCGTCATCGCCGTCCTCGGGGCGGATGTCTCGCTCGGGATGCTGCTGCTGCCGATCATGTTTTCGCGGATGCAACTGCTCGAGCCGCGTGCCTTCCTGGGTTACGGCATCCGCTCGTCCGCCCTCGCGGCGGTCCTGCTGCTGACGACCCTCGTCGGACCGGCGCTGCTGCTCGTTCCGCTCGTCCTCGTTCCGCTCGTCGCGTGGCGCGCGTTCCCCGAGGCCGGGGCGCTGCCGTGGCTCGTCACCCCCCTGCTGCTGGTGCAGCTACTCCTCCTGCTGCGCGTCGGCGTCGCCCTCGGCGCACGGTTGCGCGCGCATCCGGCGGTGCGCGGGTGGATCCGCTTGCTGGGCGTAGTCGTGCTACTGGGCGGTCTCGGCACGGTAATCGCCCTGGTGCTGCCACGCGCCGTGCTGCTCGCGCCGGAGCGGTCGCTCGCGTCGCTCGGCCCCGTCGTGCAGGCGCTCGCCCCCTTCCACGCGGAGCACATCGCCGACCTGCTCGGCGGCTCGCCGCTCGCCTCGCTCTGGGGTGCTCCCGGGCTCGCGGTCGCCGGTGTCGGCAGTCCGAGCGCCGCAGTGTGGATTGGCATCGTGGAGCTCGTGCTCCTCGCGCTGGTCTGGTGGGGGCTCGTGCGGCAGTCGCTGCGGCCGACGCACGCTCTGCACATCCACCGTGCGGCGCGTGTTCCCGGTTGGTTCCGCGGGCTGCCGCCGTCGCCTACCGGGGCAGTCGCGGCCCGGAGCTTCATCTACTGGGTGCGTGACCCGCGGTACCGGGTGGTGTTCGGGGTGCTCCCGATCCTGCCGGTCGTGACAATCGCGGCGTTCTGGGTCGGTGGTGTGCCGAACACGATCGCGGCGATGGTGCCGCTGCCGCTGATGGTGCTCGTGCTCGCGTGGTCCACCATCCACAACGACATCGCCTACGACTCGACCGCGGTCTGGAGCCACCTCGCGGCCCAGACCCGCGGCATCCATGACCGTCTCGGGCGGATCAGACCGGTGCTCGCGTTCGGCGCCATACTCATCGCCATCGGCACGCCGATCACGGTGTGGGCGCAGGGTTCGACGGCGGCGCTGCCCGCCAGCCTGGGGATCACCATCGCCCTGCTGCTCGGCGGCGTCGGCGTCGGAAGCGGGATGTCGGTGCGCCACCCGTACCCGGCGCCGCGGCCCGGAGACGGTGCTTTCACCTACCCGCAGGCCTCCGGGGGGACTGGGGGAGGTGCGCAGGGCGGCTCGTTCTTCCTGACGATCCTGGTGGCCGCGCCGCCGATCGCAGCGACCACGCTGTGGCTCTTCGAATTCCCCGGGCAGTGGCCGCTCATCGCGCTCGGCACCGGCGTCGTCTCGGGGCTTCTGGCGCTGGTGATCGGCATCCGGTCTGGCGGTTCGACCTTCGACCGCCGCGGCCCGGAACTGCTGGCCTTCACCATGCAAAACTAGTGAGCATGAGCATCGCAGAACCGGGCCCTGATCGCTCGGGCCCCGACACCGTGGGCGGCGGCGCCGGCACCGACCTCCTCGAGAAGGAGCTCCAGGAGCTCATCGAGAAAGAACTCACCGAGGACGGCGATCACGATCGGTATTCGCACTACGTGCAGAAGGAGAAGATCCTCGAGTCCGCGGTCTCCGGCAAGCCCGTGATCGCCCTGTGCGGCAAGGTCTGGGTGCCGGGTCGCGACCCCGAGAAGTTCCCCGTCTGCCCCGACTGCAAGAAGATCTACGACCGGATGAAGTAGGGCGCTGGTCCCGTCCTCCCCAGGTCGAGTTGCACCAGTTGGTCCCGTTCGAGCGCGGATTTGGCCCACAGCGACGGGTCGCGGATGAGAATCCGGGATGCCCCTTCCCGACGAGCCCTGGTTCCGTGTCCGTGATGCCGTCGCGAACGGTCACTCGCGCGGCTCCTTGAAATCCCGCAGACTCGAGGTGCCGTTCTATTGAGTTCGCGCTCGCGCGGGGTTCGTCGCCAATATCGAGCAGCTGTGCGCCGCATATGCCGAGAAGATCGCGCCAGACGCTGCCTTCACCGGTGTGACGGCCGCCAGATTATGGCAGATGCCACTTCCGGCGTACCTCGGCTTCGACATCCGAATGGTCGATGTCGCCGCACGTTCGCCTCGTCGCTCACCACGGGGTATGAACGTGAACGGCAGCCAGTACGACCCGCACCTTTCGCACAATGTCTCATTGCGCGGATTGCCGGTGCTTTCTGCTGTCGACACGTGGTGCTCGCTGGCCACTGTCCTGGATCCGATGGATCTCGTCGCTGTCGCCGATCACCTGGTGAAGGATCGTCCAGCACGTCGACTCGCGTCATCTTCCTTGGAGGAACTTCGTCGTGCAGTCGGGCTCCGACGTGGGAGCCGTGGGCAGGTGCGACTTCGATGGGCACTCGATCAGGTCCGGCCCCGGGCATGGTCGCGAACAGAGTCTCTGACGCGACTCGTCCTGACCAGCGCCGACTCGTCGATCGCGGATGCCCGCTTGCGGTCGAACGGTCGAAGTTGGCCATTCCGCGGCGGTGAACCGCACCAAGTGGTGCAGTTCGCGCGCGGGGCGGGCGCGGCGCGGGGCGGGCGCGCGGCGGGCTACAGGTAGCGCGTGGGGATCGCGGGCTCGCCGCGCGACAGGGACAGCGCCTGGGGCGGCAGCTCGGCGATGGCGGCGGCGTGGTGGGCGCGCGCGGCGGCGACTCCGGCGGCGCCGAGGGGGATGACAACCTCGCCCGCCTCGACCAGCGGGATCAGCAGCGGACGTGCGGCACCGGATGCCGACACCGGCGGGTCCTCGACGTAGATGTCCTCCGAGGTGGCGACGCCGTCCGAGAGCGCGCGCACGGGCTGCTTGCGTCCGCCGACGGTGGCTTTGTCGTCCGACTTCTTGCCGACGGGCAGCCAGCCTGCCGTGGCGGGGTCGGGGCCATCGAGGTGGGCGACGAGCTTGTAGACCATGCCGGCGGCGGGGGATCCCGATCCGGTGACCAGCGCGGTCCCGACGCCGTAAGAGTTCACCGGAGCCGACCGCAGCGCCGCGATCGCGTGCTCGTCGAGGTCGTTGGTCACGGTGATGCGCGTGTTGACGGCCCCGAGCGCGTCGAGCTGGGCCCGCACTGCGCGGACGACGACCCCGAGGTCACCCGAGTCGATCCGCACCGCGCCGAGTGATGTGCCGGCCACGCGCACCGCCGTCTCGACTCCGGTCGTGATGTCGAAGGTGTCGATCAGCAGCGTCGTGCCGACGCCCATCGCCAACACCTGCGCGCGGAAGGCCTCCTCTTCGGATTCGTACAGCAGCGTAAAGGCGTGCGCGGCGGTGCCCATGGTCGGGATGCCCCAGCTGCGTCCGGCCTCCAGGTTGCTGGTCGCGCTGAACCCGGCCAGGTAGGCGGCGCGGGCGGCCGCGACTGCTGACCGCTCGCCGGTGCGACGCGATCCCATCTCGGCGAGCGGGCGATCCGCGGCGGCTGACACCATCCGGGCGGCGGCCGAGGCGACGGCCGAGTCGTAGTTGAACACGCTGAGCGCCAGGGTCTCGAGCACGACGGCCTCGGCGAACGAACCCTCGACGACCAGCAGCGGCGAGCCAGGGAAGTACAGCTCGCCCTCCGCATAGCCCCGGATGCTGCCACTGAACCTGTACGCCTCGAGCCAGTCGAGCGTGGCATCGCTGACGATGTGCTCCCGTTTGAGCCACGCAAGCTCCGACGACCCGAAGCGAAACTCTTGCAGCAGCTCGAGCAGCCGACCCGTCCCGGCGACGACACCGTATCGGCGCCCGGCGGGAAGCCGGCGCGCGAACAGCTCGAACACGCTCGGGCGCAGCGCACGACCGTCGGCCAGCGCGGCATCGATCATCGTGAGCTCGTAGCGGTCGGTGAGGAGCGCGCTGGTCATCCCGTCAGCCTAGCGAGGCGAGTCCGCCCGGTATCATGGTGGTCCGTGACCAGCACCCGATCGATCGACCCGGCGACCGACGCCCCGATCGGCGTCTTCGATAGCGGGGTCGGCGGTCTGACGGTCGCCCGGGCGATCCTCGACCAGCTGCCACGGGAATCCATCCTCTACGTCGGCGACACCCTGCACTCGCCGTACGGCCCGAAGCCGATCGCCGAGGTGCGCGCGTATGCGCTCGAGGTGCTCGACGACCTGGTCGCTCAGGGCGTGAAGGCGCTCGTGATCGCGTGCAATACGGCCAGCGCGGCGATGCTCCGGGATGCGCGCGAGCGATACGAGGCGGCGAGCGGGATCCCGGTGGTCGAGGTGATCCAGCCTGCGGTGCGCGCCGCGGTGCGTGCCACGCGGAACGGGCGTGTCGGCGTGATCGGCACCGCCGGGACGATCCAGTCGCGGGCATACGATGACGCGTTCGCCGCGGCATCCGGACTCGAACTGTTCACGGCGGCCTGCCCGCGCTTCGTCGAGTTCGTCGAGTCGGGGGTGACGAGCGGCCCCGAGCTGTTCGCCGCCGCTGAGGAGTACCTCTCGCCGCTGCGCGCGGCCGACATCGACACCCTTGTGCTCGGATGCACGCATTATCCGCTGATGTCTGCGGCGATCCAATACGTGGTGGGACAGGATGTGCGGCTCGTGTCGAGCGCCGACGAGACGGCCGCCGGCCTCTACCGGGTTCTCGTGAGCAACCAGCTGGAGCGAACGAGCACCACGCCGCCGACTCACGTCTTCGAGAGCACCGGCGACGACGAGGCCGCGTTCAAGCGACTCGCGTCGCGGTTCCTTGGGCCCGAGGTGACGCGGGTCGAGAACTTCGAAACGGGAGCGATCCAGCTCCCGCGCGGCTGAGCAGCCGCGCCCAACAGAAAGACAGGCACATGACTCGCATCGACGGTCGCGACAACGACGACCTCCGCCCCGTGACGATCGAGCGCGGCTGGAGCAAGCAGGCCGAGGGCAGCGCGCTCATCAGCTTCGGCGACACCAAGGTGCTCTGCACCGCGAGCTTCACCAACGGCGTGCCGCGCTGGCTGACCGGCAAGGGCAAGGGCTGGGTGACGGCCGAGTACTCGATGCTGCCGCGCTCCACCAACGACCGCATGGACCGCGAGTCGGTCAAGGGCCGCATCGGCGGGCGCACGCACGAGATCTCGCGCCTCATCGGACGCAGCCTGCGCGCCGTGATCGACACCAAGGCGCTCGGCGAGAACACCCTCGTGATCGACTGCGACGTGCTGCAGGCGGATGGCGGCACGCGCACCGCCTCGATCACCGGTGCCTACGTAGCGATGGCCGACGCGATCGAGTGGGGACGCGCCAAGGGTTTCATCGGCAAGAACGCGACGCCGCTCATCGATTCCGTCGCCGCGATCAGCGTCGGCATCGTCGGCGGTGAGCCCATGCTCGATCTGGCATACACCGAGGACTCGCGCGCCGAGACCGACATGAACGTGGTGGTCACTGGGCGCGGCCTGTTCGTCGAGGTGCAGGGCACCGCGGAGGGCGCACCCTTCGACCGCACCGAACTGAACACCCTGCTCGACCTGGCGCTCGGCGGTACGACCACGCTGACCGCGCTGCAGCTCGAGGCGCTCGGAACGGCGCTGCGCGCGTGACCACCTTCGTGCTCGCAACGCACAACGCCCACAAGGTGGACGAGCTGCGCCGCATCCTGGGCGAACGGCTCGGCCACCACCAGTTGATCGGCTACGACGGGCCTGAGCCGGTCGAGGATGCCGAGACCTTCGAGGGGAATGCCCTCATCAAAGCGCGGGCGGCGGCCGTCTTCACCGGCCTGCCCGCGATCGCCGACGACTCCGGTATCGCGGTGGACGCGCTGGGCGGTGCGCCTGGCATCCACTCGGCGCGGTATGCGCAGCTTCTGACAGGATCGTGTCGGGACGACGGCGACAATCTGCGCCTGCTGCTGGCAAACCTGCAGGGCGTCGTGGATCGCGCGGCTCAGTTCGTCTGCGCCGCCGCGCTGGTCGACGTCGCGGCCGTCGATGCCGGCTCGCCGTTTGAGCATACCGAGCGGGGCACCTGGCCCGGCTCGGTGCTTGAGGCACCGGCGGGCGGTGGAGGTTTCGGCTACGACCCGATCTTCCGGCCGGACGGGCTCGATGTGAGCTCTGCCCAGCTGACCGCCGACGAGAAGAACGCGCAGAGCCACCGCGCGATCGCCTTCGGTCTGCTCATCACGAAGCTGCGCAAGCGCTACGGCTGACCGGTTGCCGCAAGCTCGAGCGCGCGCAGCGCCGGTAGCCTAAACGCCATGGCCCACGATCACGCGGTGCGCGCGCACGGCAACCGCCGTCGGCTCGCCGCCGCGCTCGCGATCGTCATCGTGGTGCTGCTCATCGAGCTCGGCGGCGCGTGGCTGTCCGGCTCGCTGGCCTTGTTGGCGGATGCCGGCCACATGACGAGCGACGCCATCGGCCTGGTCGTCGCGCTGGTCGCGAGCACGATCGCCGCGCGTCCGGCCACCGATCGGCACACCTTCGGATTCCGCCGGGTCGAGGTGCTGGGTGCGCTCGTCAACGGTGTGCTGCTCTCGGTGGTCGCGCTCGCGGTGGCGATCGAGGGCGTCAAGCGGCTTTTCCTGCCGGAGGGCGGCCGCGTCGACGGTCTCCCGCTGCTCATCGTCGCGGCGGTGGGGCTGATCGCGAACCTCGTCGCCTTCGCGATTCTGCGCGGCGGTGAGCGCGACTCGCTCAACATGCGCGGAGCGTACCTCGAGGTGCTGGGCGACCTGATCGGGTCGATCGCTGCGCTGCTAGCCGGCGTCGTCATTCTGACCACCGGATTCGCCCCGGCCGACGCGATCGCCTCGCTGCTGATCGCGGTGCTGATTGTGCCGCGCGCGATCTCGCTGCTGCGCGACGTGGTGCACGTGCTGACCGAGTCGGCTCCGCGCGACACCGACGTCGAGCAGATCCGCTCCCACCTGCTCGAGACACCCGGCGTCGTCGATGTGCACGACGTGCATGTCTGGGCGATCACGAGCGGTGACTCGGTGTTCACCGCGCACGTCGAGGTCGACGCTGGCGTGTTCGAGCGCGGCGAGACCGACGGGATGCTCGACCGGCTCGGCGAGTGTCTGAAGGGGCACTTCGACGTCGAGCATTCGACGTTCCAACTGGAGCCCGCGGGGCACGCGGCGCACGAAGGCGAGTCGCACCGTTAGCGCAGCCCCGCGTCGCGCCCGCCCGGGCGGCAGTCCCACGTCCGGCATCCGCGGATTGCTGCCACTGCTCGGTCCGGCGATGGTCGCTGGTGTCGCCTACCTCGATCCGGGCAATGTGGCGAGCAACGCGAGTGCGGGAGCCCGCTACGGTTACCTGCTGGTGTGGGTCGTCGTTGTCGCCAACGTCATGGCGTGGCTGGTGCAGTACCTTTCAGCGAAGCTCGGGCTGACGACCGGCGAGAGCCTTCCGGGGTTGCTGGGCCAGCGCCTCCGGAGCCGCCCCGCCCGTTACGCCTTCTGGGTGCAGGCGGAACTGGTCGCGATGGCCACCGACATCGCCGAGGTGCTCGGCGGGGCGATCGCGCTGCAGCTGCTGTTCGGGCTTCCGCTGATCGTGGGCGGCGTCATCACCGGCGTCGTGTCGATGCTGCTGCTGGCTCTGAACAACCGGCGTGGCTCGCGGGCGTTCGAGCGTGTGGTGACCGGGCTGGTCGTTGTCATCGGTGTCGGATTCTGCGCGGGCATCCTGTTCGCCCCGGTGGACGGTGCCGCCGCGGTCGGCGGGCTGGTGCCGCACTTCACCGACTCCGGATCGATCGTGCTGGCCGCCTCGATCCTCGGCGCCACCGTGATGCCGCACGCGATCTATGCGCACTCCGCCCTCACCCGGGACCGCTTCGGCTTTGTCGCCGAGGGACCGCAGCGGCAACGTGTGCTGCGGGCGACGCGGGTCGACGTGACCGTCGCGCTGGCGATCGCCGGCACGGTCAACGTGGTGATCCTGCTGCTGGCGGCGTCGACGCTTCCCGGCGTGGAGGGCGCCGCCACCCTGCAGGGAGCGCACGCCGCCATCTCGGCCGCCCTGGGGCCGGTCGTGGCCACGATGTTCGCGATCGGACTGCTCGCCTCCGGCCTCGCGTCGACCTCGGTCGGGGCGTACGCGGGCGCCGAGATCATGCAGGGGCTGCTGCGCACTCGGGTGCCGCTGCTCGCGCGTCGGCTCGTCACGCTCATCCCGGCGCTGGTCCTGCTCGCGGTCGGGGTCGACCCGACCCTCGCCCTCGTGCTCAGCCAGGTGGTGCTTTCGTTCGGCATCCCGTTCGCGCTCATCCCGCTCGTGCGGTTCACCGCGCAGCGCTCGCTGCTGGGCGACGCGGCCAATCGCTGGTGGACCACCGCGCTGGCAGTCCTGGCGGCGGTGCTGCTGGTGGGCCTCAACATCACCCTGATCACCCTGCTCGTGTCGGGGGCGTGAGGCAGGATAGCGGGGTGAGCGAACACATCCTGACCCGTCCCGGCGCGCACGTGGCGTACTCCGTCGAGGGCTCAGGCCCGATCGTGGTGAGTGCGCACGGGCTCTCCGTGAGCCGTGCCGCGACGCTGGCGGCCGGGCAGAGTTTCGCCGGGTTGAGCGCGCTCGGCCACACCGTGGTCGGGTACGACGCGCGCGGTCACGGTCAGTCGACCGGACGGGTGATCCCGGCCGACTACACGTGGGCGAATCTCTCAGGCGACATGCTCGCGCTGATCGACGAGGTCTCGCCCGATGCGCCCGTCGACGCGGTCGGGGCCTCGATGGGATGCGCGACCATCCTCTACTCAGTGGTCGCGGCTCCCGAGCGCTTCCGGCGTCTGGTGCTGGTAATCCCGCCGACCGCCTGGGAGACCCGGGCGATGATCGCCTCCGGGTACGAGCTGCAGGCGAAACTCATCGAGGAGCAGGGTGTCGACGCGTTCCTCGAGCTGGCCGCCGGCTACCCGAACCCGCCGGCGATGCCGGCCGATCTGGTGATGCGGCCGGATGTGCGCGACGAGCTGCTGCCGACCGTGTTCCGGGGCGCGGCACTCAGCGACTTCCCGTCGCCCGACGAGATCGCGGCCATCCGACAGCCGGTGCTGATCCTCGCCTGGGCGGGCGACCCGGGGCATCCGGTCTCCACCTCGGAGAAGCTGGTCGCGCTGGCGCCGCAGGCCGAGCTGCACGTCGCGCAGAGCCCCGCCGACGTGGCGCGGTGGGTCGAGGTCGCCGGAGCGTTCCTGAGCTGAGTGTTCGGGAGCTGCTACTTCTTGTTGCGGAGGAACACGCTCGGGTCGAGCGTCACGTCTTCTTCGCTCATCGCGTCGGTCATGCCCGAGGCGCGCGCCTTACGGGCGGCCAGCGTCGCGCGCACGGAGTGGAACGCGGTCGGCACGATCGCGATCAGGGCCGCGGCGAGCAGGATGAGGTCGACGTACGAGATGACGAAGTTGCGCACCGGCGGGATGTAGTTGAGCAGGTACCCGAGGAAGGTCAGCCCCGCACCCCAGATGATCGCGCCGACCGCGTTGTAGAGCGAGTAGCGCTTGTACGGCATCTTGCCGATGCCGGCGGCGATCGGAGCAAAGGTGCGCACAATCGGCACGAACCGTGCCGCGATGACCGCGAGGCCGCCGAAGCGGACGAAGAAGGCGTTGGTGCGCTCGACGTTCTTACGGCTGAAGAAGCCGCTCTCCTTACGTTCGAACATCCGCGGGCCGGCCTTCTTGCCGATCAGGTAGCCGACCTCGCCACCGAGCCACGCGGCGGCTGCGATGCAGAGACACACCAGCCAGATCGGGATGGGGATGACGGCATTGCCGCTTGCATCCGCGAAGGTCAGCACGCCGGTGATGATCAGGAGGGTGTCGCCTGGGAGCACAAAGCCCACCAGCAGACCCGTTTCGGCAAAGACGAAGGCGCACACGATGAGCAGCGCCCATCCGCCCGCGCCAGAGAGCAGGTGCTCGATGTTGAGGCCCGGAATGAGGCCCATGGCAGGGTGCAGGATGGCGGGGATCATGATGCTCCAGTCGTCGGCCGCACGCGCGATCGGCGGTCACGTGTGCAAATAGCGTACCCGCTGCCTCTGAGCGCTCTAGATGGATTCTGTGAGAGGTTCCGTTGCCACGCGACCGCCGCGATCGAGCCTCCAGGCGCGGATGCCGGCGACCAGTGAGATGAGGATGACGATTCCCGCGATCACGTACGAGGCGACGCGAACCTGGGGGTTCGACGCGGCGAAGTAGCCGATCACGGTGATGCTCACGCCCCAGGCGAAGGCGCCCACGAGGTTGGCGGTGGCGAACTTGGTGTACGACATCCGACTGATGCCGGCGATCGGGGGGATGAACACGCGGCCCCAGGGAATGTAGCGGCCGATCACGACCGACCACCAGCCGAAGAGCTCGTAGAACCGCTCCGTCTTGGCGACCGCGCGTCGGACCCACGCGCCCCCGCGCTTGTCGAGCACGGGCTTGCCGAAGCGGCGGCCGTACCAGAAGCCCACCTGGTCGCTAGCGAAGGCCGCGATGCCGACGCCGATGGCCAGCACCCAGATCGAGATGTGGTCGGCGGCCGTGCCGGCGATGATGCCGGCGGCGAAGAGGAGCGAGTCGCCGGTCAGGAAGGGGATGACGACCCCGACGAACAGTGCGGTCCCCGCGAACACGAGCCCCCAGACCGCGAGGTAGAAGAGCACAGGTCCCACGCTCCCGAGGAAGTCGGTGAGCTGCCCGTCGAGCGCCGAAAGGTGGGGATGCATCAGGCGCTCCGTCGCTCTGTCGCGAGCTCGTCGAAGATCGCGCCGTTGAGCCGGAAGGCGAGCAACACCTCGTCGGTGAGCGCCTCGACCTCGATGCCGTCGAGCTCGAGCGCGTTCATTCGCTCCTTGTAGTCGCGCTTCGCGTGCACGACGGAGCCGAGCTCCGAGAAATCGTAGAAGCTCAACTGCTCCGACGTCGCGCCGTAGTGACGGGTGACGAGCGTCGCGATCGCTTGACCGCCGGAGAGATCGCCGAGGTAGCGGGCGTAGTGGTGGGCGAGGTAACGTGCCCGGGCGTCGAGCGGGTCGGTCGAGCCGACCAGGGTACGAAGGTGGCGAACATAGTCGGATGTCGCGGGCAGCATGTGCCAGCGAGCGCGCCAATCGGCGGCACCGAGGGCCGCGAGGTCGGAATCGATGCGGGCGAGCCGACGCAGGCGCGGGTCGAAGACCGAGTCGGCGTCAGCGTCGTCCGCACGAGCCTCGAGCGCCTCATACACGTGCGCGAACTGCGCGAGATAGCGGGCGTATTCGGCGAGATCGAGCTCGCCGCCCATAAGCCGCGAGATGAAGCCGCGGTTCTCGGTGGCGCGGTGGTCCTCGGCGGATGCCGCCCTGATCAGGGCGGCGACATCCAGCCGGGCGGGCAGCCGGGCGGGGGCGGGCTCGGTGACGGCGGCGCTCATGGGGTCCTCCCGCTTAGGTAAGCATTACCTAACATCGTAGGGGATGCCGGGCGGAAAGGACCCCGGGAGTGCTACTTGCCGGCGGTGATGCGCTCCGCGAGCTGGGTCTTGCTGAGACGCGAGTACCCGGTGAGACCGAGGGCCTTGGCTTTCGCGCGGAGGGCGACGACCGTGTCCGTGGTGTTCGAGGCGACGGCGGGCTTCGCGGCGACGGTGCGGGCGGCCGGCGCGCGACGCACCGGTGCCTTTGCGACGGGTGCCTTCGCGACGAGTGCCTTCGCGGCGGGGGCGCGACGCACCGGCGCCTTGGCCGGCGCCGACTTCGGCACGATCTTCTCGACGCGGCCGACGGCTGCGTCCGCGGCCTTCTCGACCGCAGCGACGACCGGGGTCTTCTTCGCGTCGGCCTTGATCTTCGCGGCCTTGATCTTTGCGCGATCCTTGGCTTTGGCTGCGGCCCTCTTGGCGTCCGACTTCGTCTTCTCGCGGGTCTTCTTCGCGTCGGCCTTGGCTTTGGCTGCATCCTTTTTGGCGCGCTCCTGGGCCTTCGCCGACGCCTTCTTCGCGGACTCCTTGGCCTTCGCGAGTTGCTTCTTGCTGAGCTTATTGGCGTTCTTGCCGGCGCTCTTGAGCTTCTTCGCGGCCGAATCAACGGCTTTCTTGACGGCCGACGACTGCTTCTTTTTGGTTGCCACTTGCTCCTGCTTTCCTCACGAACCGTTCGGCTCGGTGGGCGTGATCCTATTCCGCGGAAATGAACAGTTGGGGCTTTTCGACGTCCGAGTTCGATCATCCGCGTAACGTAACGAGATGGGCGGTTTGCGATTCCGCGTGAACAATACGGGAAGACGATGGCCGGAGTCCTGAGCGCATCGGCGCTCGCGGCCCCTCCGCGCACTCTGCTCGACATCCTGCGCGAGACGACGCTCCGGCATCCCGAGGCCTCGGCGCTCGATGATGGGCAGGGCGTGCTCAGCTACCGGGAGCTGATGGCGCGCGTCCTCGCGGCGGCCGCGTGGCTGCAGCTGGCGGGTGTGCACCGCGGTAACCGCGTCGGGGTGCGGATGGCATCCGGATCCCGTGAGCTCTACATCTCGATCCTGGCAATCCTCGCCGCCGGGGCCGCCTACGTACCGGTCGACGCCGACGACCCCGAGGAGCGGGCCAAGCTCGTGTTCCGCGAGGCGGGCGTGCGCGGCGTCATCACGGGGGCGGGACAGTTCACGCCGAGCGCCGTGGATCCGGGGGAGCGGCCCGACCTCCTGCCCGCACCCGTGCCCACCTCCGGACGGGCGACGGGAGCACTGTTCGAGGGGCGGCCGCCGCATCCCTCCACCTCGTCGACCCCGATGGTCTCGCCGCCCCAGGTCAGCGACGACGCCTGGGTCATCTCCACCTCGGGCTCGACGGGCACCCCGAAGGGTGTCGCCGTCACGCACCGTCACGCACCGCAGCGCCGCCGCGTTCGTGGATGCCGAGGCGCGCCTCTTCGCGCGGAACGAGCCGCTCGGCCCGGGCGACCGGGTGCTCGCCGGTCTGTCGGTCGCGTTCGACGCCTCCTGTGAGGAGATGTGGCTCGCCTGGTGCAGCGGCGCCTGCCTCGTCCCGGCTCCGCGCTCGCTCGTGCGCAGCGGCGTCGACCTCGGCCCCTGGCTGACCGCCCGCGGCATCACGGTGGTCTCCACCGTGCCGACACTCGCCGCGCTCTGGCCGGCCGAGTCGCTCGAGAACGTGCGGCTGCAGATCTTTGGCGGCGAGGTGTGCCCGCCCGAACTGGCCGCCCGGCTGGTGGTCGAAGGACGCGAGGTCTGGAACACGTACGGCCCCACCGAGGCGACCGTCGTCGCCTGCGCCGCCCTGCTCGACGGGGAGCCGCCCGTGCGCATCGGCCTGCCGCTCGACGGCTGGGACCTGGCGGTCGTGGATGTCGCAGGGCATCCGGTCCCGCAGGGCGAGGTCGGTGAGCTCATCATCGGGGGCGTCAGACTCGCCCGCTACCTCGATTCCGCGAAAGACGCCGAGAAGTACGCCCCCTTCCCGACCCTCGGTGGGGAGCGCGCCTATCGCAGCGGCGACCTGGTGCGCTACGAGCCCGAGGGGCTGCTGTTTCAGGGACGGGCCGACGATCAGGTGAAGGTCGGTGGTCGGCGCATCGAGCTGGGCGAGATCGAGGCCGCGCTGCACGAGCTGGCCGTGGTGTCGGCGGCGGTGGTGGCGCGGCTCCGGGACGAGCTGCCTGCGGCTCTCGTGCCGCTGCTCGCCGTGCTCGACGAGCTGCCAGTGCGCGTGTCGGGGAAGGTCGATAAGACCGCGCTTCCGTGGTCGCTGGCTGCCGCGGCATCCGGTGAGGGGTCCGACGATTCGGCACTGGACGCCGGCCAGCGCCATCTCGCGGAGCAGTGCCCATGCTCGCGGCCGCAGTCCGGGCAGGCTGTGGGGACCGAGATCGACTCGAGCTCGAGGCCGCTGAGTTTTGCAGCCGACTCGCGCAGCAGCATCCGGCCGGCCAGGAAGGCCTAGGGGTGCGGATCGGATTGGAGTCGGTCCGACTCGGCCGCGGACAGAAGAGACAGCGTACGACGGTCGCCGACGAGCGGTGACATGTCGAATCTCAGAAGCGGCTGCACCCTCCGATTCTCGTGCCTCGCGCGCTGCGCTCCGCTACTTCGCGGCGGCGGAGGGCGTGCGGTGCTCGGCGCTGATCATCCAGGCGAACTGCTCCAGCTTCTGGATGATCGCGTGGAGCAGATCGGTGCTGGTCGGGTCCTCGGCGTCGACGGTGTCGTGCACGCGGCGGCAGGTCGCGACGGTCGCGTCGAGGCGCGCGGTGATCATGTCGCTGGTGTCGATCGTCAGCACCTCGCCGCCCGGGAACTGCTCGAGCGTTGTCGACTCGGCGACCAACTGGGTGCGTCCGTCGGGGGTGGAGTGCAGCGCGCGCATCCGCTCGGCGATCTCGTCGCTGAACTCGCGGGTGGCGTCGACGACCTCGTCGAGCTGCAGGTGCAGGTCGCGGAAGTTGGGGCCCACCAGGTTCCAGTGCGCCTGCTTGCCCTGGTTGGCCAGTTCGATCAGGTCGACGAGCACCGCCTGCAGCGAGTCGGTGAGCGCGCGCGAAGCGAGGAAGCCGTGCTCGGCGTTCTCGCGGCGGGTACGACGGACGTCGGGGGCGAGGGTGTCGGTCATGAGGAACTCCTTCGATCGGGGGTCGGCCGGTAAGAGGTCGAACATGTTTTGACGTTACGCACCGGATGCCGCGGCGCCCCGTTCTCCCAGGTGCCGTCAAGGCTGCCGGCAGCCGTCACCTCGCGAAAGTGTCGTCGTCAAGGGACTCGCACCGCTTTCCGCGTCGCGATACTTTTCGATCGCTCTCCCGCGGTGTCGACGCACCAGTCCCGGTAGCCCAGGGGCCGCGCGGGAGACCAGGGGTCGCGGGGTAGCCCAGGGGCCGGGGGCCACGGGACTCCTACTGCTGCGTCGTCTTTGGCCCCTCCCTGCGCTCACGATCGCGGCGAGAGATCGCGGTTCGCGAGGGCACATCTAAGCGCACCGCGGCGCCCGCGTCCAGGGGGGCGCTGGTGGTCGCATCCGGTCATATCCTCGGCGTCAGACCGAGAGCGATTGGTGGATTCGCTTCCTCGGAACCAGCGGGGCGCCGACGTCGGGAATGAGCGTCGGCGCCCCCTTCCGGCCTCGAAGACGCCAGCCGCGAACCCCGTGAGTCACACCGGCCCCACCTGCCTCGGATGTGCTGTTCTCCGGGCTGTCATCGCCCAGTAATGGGGGCAGATGTCCTCCGAAATGTGGACATAGAGTGAGGCGAACGCTTACCCCGGTGTCGTCCCCCACGGCATCCTGAAGCATTCACTTGCGGGCCCCCGACCGCAGGACCTGTGCGTGGTGGCACCCCGAGCACGGTCTCCGTGCGGTGCCACCACGCCTCCGGTGCGGAAGAGAGAACCCGCTCTAGCCTGCGGTTCGCACGTTGAACGAGGTCGGAGTGCAGGTGTAGGTCGAGGAACCGACCACGTGGACGCCATCGCCCAGGCGCGCACACGTCTGGGCAGCGCCAGGCCAGGGCTGGATCTTCGCCAGCGCTCGCGCGCTTGATCGCGCCGCGGAACTCGGTCGTGGTGATCCCTCGCGAGGTGAAGTCACCGCACATCGGTGGGTGGAACCCGGAACCGCCGTTCGTGGGGAACTCGAGGTGAGCGCTCGGCCCCTCGTCCGGGCGCAGAGGTGGACGTAGGTCAAAGCCCGTCCAGACGGACAGCCAGCTGATTACCTTCGAGTACCAGGTGTGGACCGCCTCTCCGTAGATCGCCGCGATCTCGGCGTTGTGACCTGCGGCGTCGTCTGGGCCGGGGGTTGTGCCTGCGAAATAGGCTGCGTTGACGCGCACTCTGGTGACGCGTTTTCGTTCGGTGTGCCACGCGCCCCCGTCAGACCAGCCGAAGCCCGCTCCCCGTCCGAGGTCGAGGACCTCGAGGTCTGGGCGTGGGGAAGTTGCCCAAGGGCCTTCCTCGGTGTCTCCGAGCAGCGGCAGGGTGAGGGACGTGGGGTTGCCTTCGATTTCGCCGCTGTAGGTGACGCCCAGCGCGTCGCTCTCGAAGGTCAGCGAAGTCGGGAAAGTGATCACGCCGTACGCGTCCTGCAAGAGTCGAAAGTTATCTGACCCCACAGAAACCCCACAACTCTGTGTGGCTGAGCGTCGAATCTGAAATCGAGAGCACCCCAAAATCCTCGTATTTTCGGAAGTCTTGGCGCGCTCATCGGTGTCAGTTGGTGCGGAAGGTGGGACTCGAACCCACACGCATCTCTGCACAGGAACCTAAATCCTGCGTGTCTACCGTTTCACCACTCCCGCGAGCAGCAGCAGTCTATTTCGGCGATGCCCGGGCGAGGAGCAGGCAAAGGTGCCGAACAGCCCCTCGCCGTGTTTGTGGATCGCCTTGTACGCCTCGCGGTAGGTCTGTGGGATCGGGTCCCCTGGGGCGTAGCGCGCCAGCAGCAGAGCCAGCAGTCCGACGCCGGGCAGGGCGAGCGGACGGTCGTCGTCGCCGTCTGCGCTCGCATCGACGGACTCCGGGTTCGCCCTCGAACTGCTGCCCGCTGGGAACCGGGACGGCATCCGACAGGTAGCCGAGGAGGTTGTCGAATGAGCGGTTCTCGAACATGACCTTGACGAGGTGGTCGAAGCCCGGTCCCCTCCGGGCGCGCGGTCAAGTGAGTGCCCGGCACGGTGGCGAGGGCTGGATGCTGCTACCCCGCGGCCTCGCCGGCTGTGGAGAACTGCCGCTGCACGCGATGCGGTCGCGGCACACTGACCCGGTGACCAGCGCGATCGGCCTCATCACCGACAGGGTGCGCGACCGCGTGCGCCGCGACGGCGTCGATCTCGCGGCCGATATCGACGGCGCGCTCGCTGCCCGGTACGTGCACGACGAGGTGCAGGCGTACAGCGAGCACGCGCTCGGCGGCTCGCAGCCGCTGCTGGCCGACGAGGTCGCGGTGACCCGCCAGGTCGTCGCGACGCTCACCGGATTCGGTGCACTGCAGCCGTTTCTCGACGATCCCAGCGTCGAAGAGTTGTGGATCAACGGTCCCGGTTCGGTCTTCATCGCGCGCGAAGGCGTCTCGGAGCGGGTGCCGCTCCAGCTGAGCGAGGGGGAGGTGCGCGACCTGGTCGAGCGGATGCTGCACTCGACCGGTCGTCGCGTCGATCTCAGTTCTCCGTTCGTCGACGCCTCGCTCCCCGATGGATCCCGGCTGCACGTGGTAATCCCCGACATCACGCGCGCGCACTGGGCGGTCAATGTGCGCAAGTTCCGTGGCGGCATCCGGGATCTGCGCGAACTCGTGCGGCTCGGCTCGCTGCCGCAGCAGGCCGCCGAGTTCCTGCACCTGTGCGTGCGCAGCGGCCAGAACATGCTGGTGTCGGGCGCGACCCAGTCGGGCAAGACGACGATGCTGGGCGCTCTGCTCGCCTCGGCGCGGCCCGACGAGCGCATCGTCACGGTCGAGGAGACCTTCGAGCTCTCGGTCTCCGGGGCCGACTGGGTCGCGATGCAGTGTCGCCAGCCGAGCCTCGAGGGCACCGGCGAGATCACGCTGCGGCGGCTCATCAAGGAGGCTCTGCGGATGCGCCCCGACCGTCTCGTGGTGGGCGAGGTGCGCGAGGCCGAGTCGCTCGATCTGCTTATCGCCTTGAACTCCGGGTTGCCGGGGATGTGCTCGATCCACGCCAACCACGCGCGCGATGCCCTGGCCAAACTGTCGACACTGCCGCTGCTGGCGGGGCGCAACATCGACGCGGCATTCGTCGTACCGACGGTCGCCTCGGCGATCGATGTCGTCGTGCACGCCGAGCTCGCGCGCGGTGGTCGACGGCGGGTGATCGAGATCGTGGCACCCACCGGGCGGGTCGTCGACGGAACGCCGGAGGCCACCACGTTGTTCGAGCTGGTGGAGGGGCGGTTGACCGCGACCGGGGAGGTTCCCGAGCGGGCGGCGAAGTTCCGGCGCGCCGGGATCGACCCGGGGCTGATCCTCCGGGCTCCGGGGCGGAGCGACCCGTGACGATCGCTGTCGGGCTTCTGCTCGGCGCGGGGCTGGTGCTCGGTGTCTCGCCATGGCTCTGGCCGCGAGCCGCGGCATCCAAAACCCGCGGTCGGCGTCCGCTCGACGGCGTCCGCGACCGGCTGCGGCAAGCGGGCCTCGGGCAGGTGTCGGCGGCCGTCTTCGTGGTGGTCAGCGTGCTGTTCGGCGTCGCGGTGGCGGCCGGGGTGTCTGCTGTGGCTCCCGTGCTCGCGGTCGCTGCCGTGACCGGGGTGGTCGCGCTCGCCGTACCGTTCGCCGTGGTGGCCGCGCGGGCCCGGTCCCGGCGTCGCGCACGTCGTGCGGCTTGGCCCGACCTGGTCGACCACCTCGTGTCGGCGCTGCGGGCCGGGCGGCCGCTCGCCGAATCCGTCGGGTCGCTGGCGACGGTCGGAGCGCCCGAGACGCGGCAGCCCTTCCTGCTGTTCGAACGCGAGGTGCAGTCCAGCGGGGCTGTGTCGCCCGCGCTGGATGCGTTGAAGGATCGGCTGGCCGATCCCGTGGCAGACCGGATTGTCGAGACCCTGCGGATGGCGCGCGAGGTCGGCGGATCCGAGCTGCCGACCGTGCTCCGCCACCTGGCGGCGTCGCTGCGCGTGGAGCTGGCGGTGCGGTCCGAGGCGGAGGCCCGGCAATCCTGGGTGGTCAGCGCGGCGCGGCTGGGCGTTGCCGCACCCTGGATCGTGCTGCTTCTGCTCAGCTCACGGGCGGAGGCGGCATCCGCATACAACTCGCCCCTCGGGCTGGCCGTGCTCGGTATCGGGCTCGGGGTGACGATCGTCGCCTACCGGCTGATGGTCGCGCTCGGCCGCCTGCCCGAAGAACGGCGGTGGTTCGCGTGAGCCCGGCCGTCGCCGCGGGGGTGCCGCTCGGCATCCTGCTCGGGCTGGGTCTCTGGTCGCTGCTGGCGCTCGTGCCGCGGATCGGGGCGGCGCGTCTCTCGGCGAGGATCGCGCCATATCTGGTCGACATCTCGCCCACGGCCCGGGAGCTCGTCGCCCGACGCCCCTCCGAACCCGCGACCCTCCTGGCTGGGATGTTCGCCCCGCTCGCCGTGCGACTGCGCACCATTCTCGCCAGCGTGTTGGGAGGCGATGCGGCCATCGTCGCGCGCCTGCGGCAGGCGGGCTCGCCTCTCACGGTCGAACGTTTCCGCTCGCGGCAGTTGCTCTGGGCCGCCGGGGGAGCGGTGGTGGGCGTGCTGCTCGCGGCGGTGGTCGCACGGGTGTCGTCGGCCGGGCTCCCGGTTCAGCTCGCCGTCGCGGTTGTCGCGGCGCCTGTCGGGCTCCTGGCGCCCGAGCAGCTGCTCGCCCGAGCGGCTCGAGCTCGCCTCGCTCGGATCTCGACCGAGCTGCCGACCGTCCTCGAGTTCCTGACGCTGTCGCTCTCGGCCGGCGAGGGCGTCCTGGATGCCCTCACGCGCGTCGCCCGGATCGGCAACGGTGAGCTGTCCCGAGAGTTCGGTCGGGTGGTCGCCGAGATCAACACCGGCGTCCCGCTCGCGGACGCGCTGCAGCGATGCGCGACCACCATCGCCCTGCCGACCCTCACCCGCACTGTCGACCAGCTGCTCGGCGCCCTCGAGCGTGGCACCCCGCTCGTCGAGGTGCTGCGCGCGCAGGCGCAGGACTCCCGCGACGAGACGAAGCGCACCCTGCTCGAGGCGGCGGGCAAGAAGGAGGTCGCAATGCTGGTGCCGCTGGTGTTCCTGATCCTGCCGGTGACGATCGCATTCGCGATCTTCCCCGGGATCCTGGTGCTCCGCTTAGGATTCTGACGGGTCGTCGCAAGGGGCACCCGATGCCGACGATCACCCCCTTCATCTGGTTCGACGACAACCTGCAGGAAGCACTGGACCTCTACGTCAGCGTGTTCCCCGATGCCGAGATCCTCGACAGCAACCGCACCCCCAGGAGTCACGTCGAGCCAGAAACCGCGGATGAGCACGATGTCCATGCCGACACGGTATGGCGCGCTGCCGACATCACGGGATGCCTGTGGACAACTTCCCCCGCAACGCATCGAGCCTGGCACTCTGCAGGCAGGAGGTGGTCCCATGACGATCATTCAGCGAATGGCGGCCGTCGCGACGCGACTCCGCGAAGATCGTGGCGACGTGCCCGGCTGGGTGCTGATTACCTTGATGACGGCCGGATTGGTGGTCTTGATCTGGGCGCTCGCCGGGCCGGCGCTCAGCGAGATCTTCCAGAACGCGATCACGAAGGTCACCGGGCTCTGAGCCGGTGAACGGCTCGCCCGCACGCCGCCTGCGCTCGCTGCTTCGCGACGATCGTGGTTCGGCCGTCGCGGAGTTCACGATGGTCGGCGCGCTGCTCACCGTGCTGACGCTCTCCGTGCTCCAACTCGGGCTGGCGCTGCATATCCGCAACACGATTCAGGATGCCGCGGCCGAGGGGGCACGGTACGGTGCGCTGGCCGACCACACGCCCGCCGACGGCATCCACCGCACGCGCGACCTCATCCGCCTCGCGATCGGTGGCGACTATGCGCACGACGTGACGGTGGGGAGCGGCTCGTGGATGGGGCATTCGGCTGTCACGATCACCGTCCGCACCCGGCTTCCGCTGGTCGGGCTGGTCGGTATCGACGGCGCGATGGAGGTGTCCGGCCATGCGGCCATCGAGACGCTGGGCTGACGTCGTGCGGGGGGTCGCCCGTCGCTGCCGCGACGACGCGGGTTCCGCCTCGCTCGAGTTCATCACCGTGGGCATGCTGCTGCTGGTGCCGATCGTCTATCTCGTGCTCGCCCTGTCGGCGCTCGAGAAGGCGTCGTTCGGGGTGGAGGGCGCGGCCCGGCAGGCCACGCGGGTGTTCGTACAGTCCGGTTCCGAGGGCGATGCAGAGGCGGCCGCCCAGACCGCAATCGCCGTCACCCTCGCCGACTACGGACTCGACGCCCACGACGCTCGCGTGCAGGTGACCTGCCGTCCCGATCCCACCGACTGCCTCACCCGGCGCGGATTCGTGACGGTGTCGATTTCGACGACCGTGCCTCTGCCGCTGATCCCGCCCGTGCTGACACTCGACCTGCCGGCGGGCATCCCGGTGCAGTCGGTCGCGACCGAGCAGGTCTCGCGGTTCTGGGGCTCGAAGTGAGCCGGATGCGGCGGCGCTGCCCGGCCCGAATGCTCGCCGACGACACCGGATCCACCCTCCCGCTCGTCATCTTCTACGGCTTTCTCGCGCTGGCGCTCGTGCTGATCGTGGCGGCGGCCTCCTCGCTCTACCTGGAGCGCAAGCGCCTGTTCACGCTGGCAGACGGCGCCGCTCTCGTCGGGGCCGAATCCTTCGACCTCGACGCGGTGACGCTCACCGGCCACGGCCCGCGCGCCACGCTGCTGCCCGGGCAGGTGCACGCGGCGGTGGCGAGTTATCTGGCCGGCAACCCGACCGGCGCGGAGGCAGGCGAGTTCGAAGGGCTCGTCGTCGATCGGGCCACGACCGTCGACGGCGAGAGCGCGACGGTCACGGTGTCGGCGATCTGGCATCCGCCGGTGGTGACGGTCTTCGTGCCGGAGGGCATGCGCATCGACGCGACCGCCGTGGCGAGGTCGGTGTTCGGCTGAACGCCGTTGCCCACGCCGACTTCGCCGGCTACTCGATCAGCAAAGGCGGCGACTGGGTCGACGCAGGCCGCGAGTACCGCGGCACGAACACCCGCAGCACCACGGCACCGGCCAGACCGAGCACCCCCAGCGCGGCGGCCGCGAACGGCAGCGAGACGAGCGCGGTGAGTCCGGCCACGATCAAGGGGGCGGCCGCGCCTCCTGCGTCGTTGGTGAAACGCCAGGCTCCGAGGAAGGGAGCCGGATGTCGTGGGTCGGCGAGGTCTGCGCCGAGTGTCATGAGAATCCCGGCCCCGATCCCGTTGGCGAGCGACAGGAACATGGCGACCCCGATGAACCACCAGACCGCCCCGGGGAGCGTCGAGGTCCCCGCGAGCAGGAGGTGCCCGACGCCGAGGCCGATCATCGAGGGGAGGACAGTCCAGAGGCGGCCGAAGCGATCCATGATCCAGCCGCCGACGAAGAACAGCGAGAAGTCGACGGCGCCCGCAATGCCGATGATGAGGGAGGTCTGCGTCTCGTGCAGCCCGATGCTGATCGCCCACAGCGGGAGCACGACCTGCCGGGACGACCGCAGGGCCGCGACCATGGCGGAGCCGATCCCGAGCGTCAGCAGCACCTTCCGGCTCTCGCGGATCGTGCGGAACAGACCGTGCGCTTCGTCTGCGACTTCGCGCCCTCCGCGGCTCTCCACGCCGCGTTGCGCGCGGATTCCGAACGTCTTCTCGGGATCCGCGAAAACCAGGAGCACGACGGCCGCTGCGACGCACCCGACGATGTGGATGACGAACGCGCTCGACGCCGAGCCGGTGAGTGCGATCACCCCGGCCCCGATGAACGGGCCGATCAGGTAGCCGAGCCGGAAGGTGCCTCCGAGGGTCGAGAGCGCCCGCGCCCGGAACTCCTGCGGCACGAAGCTCGTCATGAAGGCGTGCCGTGCGAGCGCGAAGACCGCAGTCGCGACGCCGACCACCAGGATGCCGAACGCCAGCACCCACGGGTTCGGCGCGAGCAGGCAGGTGACCAGCCCGAGCACCGAGAGGCCGGAGGCGCAGATCATCGCCGTGCGCTCACCGATGTGCTGGATGACGCCGCCGCTCGGGATGTCGCCCAGCAGTTCGCCGACCACCAGCATCGCCGAGACGAATCCGGCCAGTGCGAGGGAGGCGCCCAGGCTTCCGGCGACGACCGGGATCACCGGGATGATCGCGCCTTCGCCGGTCGAGAACAGCACGGTCGGCAGCAGCGCGGCGACGGCCACCGACCGCCATCGGAAGGGCTGGCTGACGGCGACGCTCATGACTCTGTGAACGTTACGCGAAGGTAGGCTAAATCCCGCCATGATCGACCTCGACCTCAGCGACCAGATCGCGACGCTCCGCCAGACCTTCTCCGACATCCGGTCCGTCGTCGGCGTCGACAAGCTCGAGGCCGAGATCGCCGAGCTCAGCGAACAGGCCGGAGCGCAGGACCTCTGGGACGACCCCGATGCCGCCCAGAAGGTCACGAGCGCCCTCAGCCACCGGCAGAGCGAGTTGGCTCGCATCGAGAGCCTGCAGAGTCGCATCGACGACCTCGAGGTGCTGGTCCAGCTGGCCAACGAGGGCGACGACGCGGAGAGCGCCGACGAGGCGAAGCTCGAGCTCGCCGCCATCCAGAAGAATCTCGGCGACCTCGAAGTCACGACCCTGCTGAACGGCGAGTACGACGACCGGCCCGCCGTGATCACCATCCGCTCCGGCGCCGGGGGAGTGGATGCCGCCGACTTCGCCGAGATGCTCATGCGCATGTACCTCCGCTGGGCCGAGAAGCACAAGTACCCCGTCACCGTGATGGACACCAGCTACGCGGAAGAGGCGGGAATCAAGTCCGCGACCTTCGAGATCGACGCCCCGCACGCCTTCGGAACGCTGAGCGTCGAGGCCGGGACGCATCGGCTGGTACGCATGTCACCGTTCGGTGCGGCGGGCAAGCGTCAGACGAGCTTCGCGGCCGTCGAGGTCATCCCGCTGATGGAGGAGGCCGGGGCGATCGAGATCCCGGAGGGCGACATCCGCGTCGACGTGTTTCGCTCCTCGGGCCCGGGTGGACAGTCGGTCAACACCACCGACTCGGCGGTGCGCCTCACCCACATTCCGACCGGCACCGTCGTCTCGATGCAGAACGAGAAGTCGCAGATCCAGAACCGTGCCGCCGCCCTGCGCGTGCTGCAGTCACGGCTGCTGATCCTTCAGAAGGAGGCCGAGGCGGCCACCAAGAAGGAGCTCGCCGGCACCATCACGGCGAGCTGGGGCGACCAGATGCGCAGCTATGTGCTCGCGCCGTACCAGATGGTCAAGGACCTGCGGAACGACTACGAGGAGGGCAACCCCTCCAAGGTCTTCGACGGCGAGATCGACGGCTTCATCAACGCGGGCATCCGCTGGCGCAAGCGCGACACGTCCGACGAGTAGCTCCGACCAGTAGCTCCCGCCCTCCGCACCTGCACGCCGCACTTCTGCAGGCCATCTGCTGGCGCCCCGCGAACCGGCGCAAACTGCTGCTCACCGAGCCCGGAACAGCAGTTGGCGCCGGTTCAGGGCCGTGCAGACCGCGAGTTCCTCGTCAGAGCGGGAGCAGGCGCAGTGTCGCCCCGAGCGGCATGTCCTCGTTCACGGCGCCCGCGAAGCCGTCGGCGGCGTACTTGGTGAGGAAGTTCGCCGAGATCTGCGACTGGACGGATGCCGCGGCATTCACCTCCTCGAAGGCGACGAGCTGCGAGACCCCGCCGCCGGTCACCGCGTCTCGCCCTGCCCGTCGACCTCCTGAGCGGAGGTGAGAGCCTCGAGAACGGTCGGATTCCGACGCTGTCGACATCGTTGCCTCCTGAAACTGAGAGTCTTGCGCCCGGGGGTGTCGCGCCCGGCATCCGGATGCCTCGAACTTAGTCTCGTGGTGCCATGATTCGCTTCGACCACGTCACCAAAACCTATGCCGGAACGTCGCGGCCGGCCCTGAACGGGGTCGACCTCGAAGTGCTCAAGGGGGAGTTCGTCTTCCTGGTCGGTGCGTCCGGATCCGGCAAGTCCAGCTTCCTCCGGCTGGTGCTGAAAGAGGAGCGCCCCTCAAAGGGCAAGATCCACGTGCTCGGGCACGAGCTCAACAGCTTGCCGAGTCGCAAGGTGCCGTATTTCCGGCGCAGTCTGGGCGTGGTCTTCCAGGATTTCCGTCTGCTCCCGCAGAAGACCGTGTTCGACAACGTTGCCTTCTCGCTGCAGGTGATCGGTAAGAGTAAGGGCTTCATCCAAGAGGCCGTGCCCGACGTGCTCAAGATGGTGGGACTTGCGGGCAAACAGGGAAGGTTCCCGCATGAGCTCTCGGGCGGTGAGCAGCAGCGCGTCGCGATCGCGCGCGCCATCGTCAACAAGCCCGCCATCCTGCTGGCTGATGAGCCGACCGGCAACCTCGACCCCGCCACCAGCGCGGGGATCATGGCACTGCTGTCGACGATCAACGCCAACGGCACCACGGTGCTGATGGCCACCCACGAGTCCGGCATCGTCGACCAGATGAAGCGCCGCGTCATCGAACTCGTCAGCGGCCAGGTCGTGCGCGATGAGCGCGCGGGTGGCTACCAGACGCAGGCGATCCCGCTGCAGACCTTCGACCTCAGCGGGCCGTTGCCGACCGGCGCGCCGACCGCGTCGCTCGCGACCGTCACGCCCTCCGACCGCGAGACCGCGTGGATGCTCGACGACGACACGGACAGCGACGTCTCGGGTGCGCGCGAGTCGGATGCCGCTCCCGCCACGACCCCGATTGAGATCCCGGTCGCGCCGCCCCGTGTCGTCGCCGCTCCCGCCCGGGCACCCGCCCGGGTCACCGCCGCCCCCGCGCCCACCCGTGCGCCGGACTCCCACGATCCGGCATCGCCTCCGCCGCTCAACGAACCGGGACGCCGCGCATGAGACTCGGACTCATCATGAAGGAGGTCGGCGAGGGCTTCCGCCGCAACCTCTCAATGGTCATCTCGGTGGTGCTGGTCACCTTCATCTCGCTGACCTTCTTCGGCGCCGCCATCCTGCTGCAGTTCCAGATCGGGCAGATGAAGGGCTACTGGTACGACCGCGCGCAGGTTACCGTCTATTTCTGCACGGGTGTCTCACCCGAGGCCGGGTGCAACGCCACCGAGGCCAGCGCGGACCAGATCGCCGCCGTCAAATCGGAACTCTCGGGCACGACTCTCGGTCCGTACGTCAAGCACGTTGACTTCGAGAACCACGAGCAAGCGTTCACGAACTTCAAGAAGCAGTTCTCGGGAACGTCGTTCGCCAGCCTGGTGACCCCGGACATCCTGTCGCAGGCCTTCCGCGTCAACATGAAGGATCCGAATCAGGCGGCCATCGTGATCGACCAGATCACCGGGATGCCGGGCGTGGAGCAGGTGGAGGACCAGCGCGCGCTCCTCGATCCGATCTTCGCGATTATGAACGCCGCGAGTTACACGGCCATCGGTATCGCCGCTCTGATGCTGGTCGCTGCCGTGCTGCTGATCTCCACCACCATCCGGCTCAGCGCGTTCTCGCGAAGACGGGAGCTCGGGATCATGCGTCTGGTGGGCGCGTCGAACCGGTTCATCGAGACGCCGTTCATCCTCGAGGGCGTGCTCGCCGCCCTGATTGGTTCGGTTCTCGCGGCCGGCGCGATCGTCGCGATCGTGCACTTCTTCGTGCAGGGCTACCTCCAGCAGAAGATCACGAACACCGCATTCGTGGGGATCCCGGATGCCTTGATCGTCGCGCCGATCATCCTCGCGGTCGGGATGCTCCTGGCCGCGCTCTCGGCGAGCGTTGCGATCCGGCGGTACCTGAAGGTCTAGCGGTTTCTCGGTTAGACTGAGCGGCTGTCTGAAAACGAGACGCCGGGAGGTGAGTCGGATGCCGAAGAAGGAACGCGGGAACGGTGTCGTCGCGACGAACCGTCGCGCCCGGCACGAGTACACCATCGAGGACACCTACGAGGCCGGGATCGTGCTGACCGGCACCGAGGTCAAGTCGCTGCGCGAGGGGCGGGCGTCGTTGGTCGACGGCTACGCCTTCATCGACGGAGGTGAGGCCTGGCTCGATGCCGTGCACATCCCGGAATACACCGAGGGCACCTGGAACAACCACAGCCCCCGTCGCAAGCGCAAGCTCCTGATGCACAAGGCGCAGATCATCAAGATCAGCCACAAGACGAAGGAGGGCGGGTACACCCTCGTCCCGCTGCAGATCTACTTTCTCGACGGGCGGGCGAAGGTCGAGATTGCGGTCGCCAAGGGCAAGCGCGAGTACGACAAGCGACAGACCCTGCGGGAGCGGCAGGACAAACGCGAGGCGGATCGCGCGATCTCGTCGAAGCGGCACCTGGGCGAGTAGTCGCGTCGCGACGGCGCTGACGACCGGTACCGCCGACTTGCCGCGTGTCCCCCGTATGATGGACACTGACCAGGGCTCGGGGGGAGCTCCCATCGGTCTCCCCTCCCCTCAAAGGCTCAGGACATGCGCATCGCACTCGGACTGGATCTCGCCGCCGTGCCGCCTTTGGCCGCAATCCTGCCGCTCGAATCCGGTGCTCGACCGGTGCCGCTTCCGGCCTCCGACGGCGCGATTCCGACCCCCGCTCGGATCGACTCGATCATCGACGCGACGCGACAGGTGATCGCCGACGTGACCGCGCGCGAAGGCGCGGCCCCGGCCTCGGTGGCTCTGGTGCGTCCGCTCGACTGGGACGCGGGTCAGGTGCAGCGACTGCATCGCGCACTGGTCCGTGCCGAGCTGTCGAATGTGCTCGTGCTCTCCTCCGCGGCGGCGTCGGCGATCGCGACGGATGCGCTGCACCCCGTCGCCAACGTGCGACGCGTGACCGTGGTGGCGTTGCGTCCCGACGGCGCCGAGGTGCAGGCGCTCCGCAAGGACGGCGAGCACTCCTTCCGTGAACTCGGCGCTCCGATCCCCGTCGCCGGGGTCACCGAGGGCGAGCTCGACGCGATCCTTCTGGGCCTCGTCGAGGCGAAGCTCCCCGGTCGGCTGCCGACGTCGCAGGAGGATCCGGCGCTGCAGGTGGCCTTCGCGACGCTCGGTGACGCCGTGCACCTCGCGCGGGAGCTGCTGTGCTCCGAGGGCTCCGTGATCGTCGGAGTGCGTCTGCCGGGTCGCGCGGCGGCCATCCAGGTGCAGCGCGAGGAGTTCCAGGCGGCCGCAGCACCGCTCGTCGCAACGATGCTGCCCGCCCTGGTGGCGGCGATCCATCAGGCAGGAGCCTCGACGGGCGGCACAGATCGGCTGATCCTGACGGGAACGGCCGCGCCGACCCCGCTGCTCGCCGAGCTACTGGCGGCCGAGTTGGGGATTCCTGTGGTCGTCGCCGGCCCGCGCGACAGCGGATCGATCGGCGCAGCCTGGGCCGCTGGTGCCCTCACGCCGCTGGCGCCCGTCGCCCCTGTTGTTGCTGTTGCCGCAGCACTGTCCGCGGAGCCGGTGGGTGCGCCCGTCGCCGCCTCGACCGTGCCGATCACGCCGCTCGACGAGTTCGGGGAGCCGGATTCGACGAGCGAGCGCCGGCGTCGCCCGCTGACCCTGCTCCAGCTCTGGCCGATCACCGCCGCCGCCGCGGTGCTCGTAGCGCTGGCGGGAACGGTTTCAAGCGGAGTGCTCGACCTCACGCCCGCGGGCAGCCATCCGACGTCGCCGGCGACAGCTCCGGCCGACCGAGCGATCACCACCGCACCCGAGGCCGGGAGCACCGTCACTGCGCAGCCGACACCGGTCTCGGTGGTGACCGCTCCCGCGGCACCGGCGACACCCGGTGCCGGAACGACCACCAAGAAGGGTCCAGGCAAGGGTGCGACCAGCCCCGCCGTTCCGGTGGTTCCGGTGGTTCCGGTGGTGCCGGTCTCGCCGAGTGCGACGCCATCGGTGACGCCGACGGACGCCCCGATCCCCACCGGCACTCCGACGCCGACCGGCACTCCGACGCCCGTCGTCCCATAGCAAAGTCCCGCCCGCGACGGGCCTTGCCGTGCGCGGGACCGCATTGTCGTCGTATGATGAAAAACTGCATCCGGAAGGTTGCAGTTTGACAACTCCACAGCGCGCGACAATGGCCCGCCGTACCGACCAGGTACTGCGATTCTTGGGGATGATCGGTTTCGACATCGCCTGCGAAACTGCGAGAAGCGGGCCGAGGATGCAGGGTTATCTCGTTAACGATCCCCGCAAACAACAGGTGCCAATCTCAAGCGCACCGACGTTGCTCTTGCTGCGTAAGCAGTAGAGCTCAGAACGTCCGTCAGACCGGGTCTGCCTTCGCCCCGGACCCTGGCGTCATCTAAGAGGGCTTGCTGGTCAGTTGTGTTTCAGGGCTGATCGGGACTTTCACTGATACTGGGCTCGTCGATCTAGATGCTCGTGGCAAAGATCGGAGCCGAGTAGAACGATTCTCACGAGCTGCGCCCGGAGAAGGCGCAGGCTCACAGCGATGGACGGGGGTTCAATTCCCCCCATCTCCACCATCGGCCATCGTCGCGCGTTGTGGATGTCTGGCGTGCTCCGGTGCACCGGGCAGACTGTCCTGGTGACCGACATCAGCCCTGACATCGCCTGGGGAGACTCCGGCCTCGCTCTGACCTTCCGTGCCCCGGCCGATGGCCCCGTCGTGCTCGGGTCGCTCGTGCCCGGTGCCCTGACGGAGCGCCTGCAGCCGCTCGTTGAGCTGATGGTGCTGGGCGAGGGACGCGCGCTGTCCAACATCCGGATGAGTCACAGCGGCGTCGGTCGTCGGCTCCGCTTCGTCGAGCACGAGGTAGCCCTCGAGTCAGGAGTCTCGACGCTGCGGATCACCCAGGCCGACCCGCTCACTGGCTTCCGCGTGACGTCCGTCTTCGTGCAGCGCCCCGGGGTAGCCGCGTTCCAGAGCTGGACCGAGGTGCGGAACGCGGGCGCCGAGGAGCAGCTGCTGCAGTCGGTGAGCTCCTTCGCGACGAGCGCCCTGCTCGGCGACGACGAGTCGATCGCGGATGTCGAGCTCTGGCGCGGCCGCTCCGACTGGTGCGCGGAGGGGCGCTGGAGTGCGCTGCCCGTCGCGGGGCCAGCTGGACTCGCCTCGATCAACACCGACTTCCACCACCACGACGACCGCGGCACATTGACCACGGTGAGCACCTCGACCTGGTCGTCGGGAACCTGGCTCCCAACCTCCGTGCTGGCGAACGTGACCAGCGGGCGCAGCGTGGCCTTCCAGCTGGAGCACAACGGTGCGTGGCGCTGGGAGCTCGACGCGCTCCGCGACGGCGCGAATGCGCTGGCGCTGATCCTGAACGGGCCGACCGATCTTGACCACCAGTGGACGCATCGGCTGGCTCCCGGCGACGCGTTCGCCAGCATCCCGGTCTCGATCGCGGTCTCGGACGACGGCCACCAGGGCGCGCTCGCCGCCCTCACCCTCCAACGCCGCGCGCTCCGCCGCACCAACGCCGCCGACGCCGAGACCGCCATCGTCTTCAACGACTACATGAACACCCTCATGGGCGATCCGACCACCGAGAAGCTCCTGCCGCTCATCGACGCGGCCGCGGCCGTCGGCGCCGAGTACTTCTGCATCGACGCCGGCTGGTACGACGACGGCGGCGCCTGGTGGGGCAGCGTGGGGGAGTGGCAGCCGTCGACCGTCCGATTCCCGGATGGCGGCTTGGTGCGCGTGCTCGATCACATCCGCGATCGCGGGATGGAGCTCGGACTCTGGCTCGAGCCCGAGGTCATCGGGGTGCGGAGTCCCATGGCGCACACGCTTCCCGATGCCGCATTCCTGCAGCGCTTCGGGCGACGGGTCGTCGAGCACGAGCGGTACTTCCTCGACCTGCGGCACCCGGCGGCCGTCGCGCACCTCGACGAGGTCGTCGACCGGCTGGTCGGAGAGTACGGCGCGCGCTTCTTCAAACTGGACTACAACGTCACGCCGGGCGCGGGCACCGATCTCGATGCGCTCAGCGCAGGCGACGGCCTGCTCGCGCACAATCGAGCGCACCTCGCCTGGATCGATCGGATGGTGGCTCGGCATCCTGAGGTCATCTTCGAGAACTGCGCGTCGGGTGCCATGCGCCTGGACTACGCGATGATGTCGCGGCTCGACCTGCAGTCCACCTCTGACCAGCAGGACTTCCGGCTCTCGGCCGCGATCTCTGCCGCCGCGCCCGCGTCGCTGCTGCCGGAGCAGGCGGCCAACTGGGCATACCCGCAGCCCGGAATGCCGCCCGAGGAACTGGCGTTCGCGCTCATCAACGGTTTGGCGGGACGGCTGTACCTGTCGGGCAAGCTCGACGGGATGTCGGCGCCCGAGCTCTCGCTCGTCACCGAGGCGGTGGAGGCGTTCCGGGCCATCCGCGCGGACCTCGCCGAGAGCGTCCCGTTCTGGCCGCTCGGGCTTCCTGGCTGGCATGACGAGGTGCTGGCGGTGGGATTCGCCGCTCCGGAGGCGAGTTACCTGGCGATCTGGAACCGGGGAGTCGCGACATCCGTGGAGCTGCCGCTGGCGCACCTTGCGCACCCGGCGCACCCTGCGGGGCGCGGCCCCATGGTGTCGACCGTCTTCCCGGCCGAGTTGCCGGCGTGGCCGTTGAGCTGGACCGACGGGGTGCTGCGCGTCGAGGCCGCCGCCGGGTACGCCGCGCGGCTGTTCCGCCTCGTCCCGCTGGTCGAATAGCGGTGCCGCGGCAGCCCGAGTCGCATGCCGGCGTCGGCGATCGCGGCGGTGGGCAGAGACATCGGAGGCGCTGTCGGCGACGGAGTCAGCTCAGCACATCCGTCGTGGTGAAGCGGCCGATGGCGAGCGAGCCGAAGACCACGATGTAGCCCAGCTGCAGCACGGCGTTCTGAGCGTAGGAGTCCCACGAGATCGGATTGCGCAGCAGGTCGCCGAAAGCGAACCAGTCGTGTGTGAACAGCCAGGGGTGCACGGCGGAGAGCTGCGGAAGCGCATCCATGATCTGGGACGCGGCCGCCAGCACGACGGTCGCCGCCATCGCCCCGACCGGCACGGTCGTGAGCGTCGAGATGAACGTGCCGATCGCCGCGAATCCGAGCAGCGACATGCTGACGTAGCCGATCATGAGCAGCGCCCGCAGCGCGAAGTCGCCCGCGCCGATGGTGTCGCCCGAGAGCAGGGTGACCGGCCCGATCGGGAAGAGCAGAGCGCCGATGCCGATGCCGACCACCACGATGACCGCGCTCGCAGCGATCGCGAAGACCGCGGCCCCGAGATACTTGACCCCGAGCAGACGCAGCCGGCCTGCGGGGGCGACCAGGAGGTAGCGCAGGGTGCCGAGGCTCGCCTCACCCGCGATGGTGTCGCCGGCGACGACCCCGATCGTTAGGGGGAGGAACAGCGGGATCGAGACGGTGAGGGCCGTGAACCCGACGAACAGCCCGTTCTGGGTGATGTCGCTCAGGAAGGCCGGGCCGCGTCCCGAGGAACCCGCCGAGGTCACCCGCACCGCGATCGCGATCAGGATCGGCACCAGGGCCAGCGCGCCGAGCATGGCGATCGTGCGGCGGCGTCGAAACAGGGTGGCGAGTTCCGAGCCGAGCAGGGCGAAGGGACGGGCGCCCGGGGCCCGCGCCGGCTCAGCCCGCGACATCGAAGCCCTCCCCGGTCAGCGCGACGAAGCGCTCCTCGAGCGTCTCGCCAGCGACCGAGAGCCCGCGCACGCGGACCCCGGCGGCCACGAGTGCCGCGGTGACGGTCTCGGGGAGGACGCCGTCCACCAGCACCGCGCTCACCGAATCACCCGAGCCGGCCGTGTCACCCGACGCGGGCTCGTCGAGCGGGAGGTTCAGCTCGGTCAGCACGCGGGCGGCGTTCGCGGCATCCGGTGTCCTGACGGTCACCCGCACCTCACCGCGGCGCAGTTCCTCGAGAGTGCCGTGCGCGACCAATCGGCCCGCGCTCATCACCGCGACGTGCGAGCAGAGCTGCTCGATCTCGCTGAGCAGGTGGCTCGAGACGAAGACGGTGGTGCCCTCGGCGGCGAGCGAGCGGATGAGGCTGCGCACCTCGCGCGTGCCCTGCGGATCGAGGCCGTTGCTGGGCTCGTCGAGGATCAGCAGGTCCCGCGGCCGGAGCAGGGCGTTGGCGATGCCGAGTCGCTGCTTCATGCCGAGCGAGTATGCGTGCGCCTTCTTCTGCGCCGCGTGACTCAGGCCGACCCGGTCGAGGGCGGCATCGACCCGGGCGCGGCGGGTCGCGGAAGGCGCGTGCAGATCGGCCGCGTCCAGGCGCAGCAGGTTGGCGCGTCCGGAGAGGAAGGGGTAGATCGCCGGCCCCTCGACGAGAGCGCCGACACGCGGCAGCACGGAGCGGAGCGCACCCGGCATGGGTGCACCGAGCATTCGGATCTCGCCGCTGCTCGCGCCGGCCAGCCCGAGCAGCATGCGGATGGTCGTCGTTTTACCCGAGCCGTTCGGGCCGAGGAAGCCGAAGACGGAGCCGCGGGGAACCGTCAGGTCGAGGTCGTCGACGGCACGCTGACGCCCGAAGATTTTCGTGAGGCCCGAAGTCTCGATGGCCGCGTCGGTGGTCATCGGGCCAATATCACTGGACGGCGGACTCGAGGCTCGCGATCGGAACGGATCCGACCAGCACGCGTCCGTCATCGAGCAGCAGAACCGAGAGCAGGGACGTCTGCAGCGCGCGTCCGCCCGGGACGGCCGTGGTGAGCTCGTCGAGGAGCTTCGATTGCGTGGCGGACGGAGTCGGCGAGGAGCCCTTCGTCGCGGTCGCGCCGGCGGGCAGCTCGACGATCGTGTCCCAGCCGGTGCCGGTCACGGTCGGCTTCGGGTGCGCTGCCGCATTCGGCGCCGCATGCGGCTTCTTGGTGGGCGAGGTGGCCGGCGCCGTGTGCGTCGTCACGGTGGCGCCCGTCGGCGGCGTGAAGCGGAACAGCGAGGCCGCGGGCGTCGAGAAGTCGATGGAGCTGAATCCGACGCTGAACGCGTCCGCCTTCTGGCCGCGCGCGTCCACGACCACGCGCAGCGGTAGGCCGGTCGCAGCATCCACCGAGAGCACGACGTGCGAGACCAGAGTCGCGGAGCCGGTCTTCGGGGTCAGCTCGAGTTCGTAGACCGCGCGGCCCGCGACGCTCGCCGTCGAGGTGACGGCCACGTAGGTTGAGGGGGTGATTGCCTGGATGGCGCGGTCCGCAAGCTGCGCGGGGCTCAACGTCTGCAGCTCTGGGGTCGCGCTGCCGCCCGGGGTGGAGGTGTCCGGATCGTTCGGCACGGGCCCGATGATCGGAGTGCCGGACCCCGCCGAGGAGCGCGCACTCAGCGTGATGCGATTCGCTTTTTTGGTCTTCGAGTCGTAGGTCCAGACCTCGGAGCCATTCCGGATGACATCGCGCTCGGCGAGCTTGTCGAGCACCTGCACGCGCTGTTTGCTCGCGCCGTCAACGAAGACGCGCGCCGTGTGGTCGGCGGTGAGCAGATCGAGGATCTGGGCGGTCGCGTCAGAGCCCCCGGCGGAGGAGCCCGGCCCCGCGGTGGGCAACTGCGGGAGGCCGAGGTCGGAGTGCTGCTCGACCGTGCCGGAGTACGCGGCATCCTTCGCCGTGGCGATCAGGGCGAGCACCTGCTGGGCGGTCTTGTCGGGGGGTGTTGAGGCCGCTCGGGCGACCGCGGGCGCCGCGACGACAGCACCGATGACGAGCACGGGCGCGAGGATCGCGGGCAGCCACTTGACGTTCTTGTTCACGACATCCACCTCGGGCGCTCGGGTCGGACGCGCGCACCTAGTACGAGAATACGCCCGGATCCCCGTGCGCTCGCTGTGGATTCGGGAGGAGTCAGGCGGCCTGCACGGCACGCACGCCGCCGCGCACTCGCTTCGTCGCGCCGCGCTCGGCACAGACGGCCTCATCGATCTGGTGGGGGCGACCTCGGGGAACTCTCCCGGAGCCGAGCGGTCAAACCCCCCGTCTCATTCTGGCGTGTCGGGCGAGGCGGCGGTCTCGGTGAACGGAAGTTCAACCTCGACGCGGAGGCCCACCTCCGGTCGGTTGTCGAGACGCACCTCTCCGCCCGCGAGTTGCACGATCGCCGAAACGATGGCCAGTCCGAGGCCGGCGCCCGAGCCCCCGGTGCCGTCGGTCGTCGAACGCGGATCCCGGGCGAAGCGGTCGAAGGCGTGAGGCACGAAATCGGCGTCCATGCCCCCGGCCTCGTCATCCACGGCGAGCAGCAGACCGTTCGGCCGCTCGTGCAGCGATAGCTCGATGCGGCCCGCCTCGGGACGCGCGGCCAGGGCGTTATTGACGAGGTTGTCGCAGATACGGCCGAAGTCGTGGGCAGAGACGGCGACGGTGCGCCGATCGGAGGGGACGTCGGCGGCAAAGTCGATCCGCACCGCACCGCCGCCCACGCGCAGACGCCCGCGGTCGGCGGCATCCGCCAGTTCGGTAGCCAGTTCGTCGACGGTCGCCGAACCGCGTGCCGACTGGGCGTCGATGCGCGACAGCTCGAGCAGAGAGGTGGCGAGGGTGGACAGCCGCAGCAGAGTCTGCTGCGCGGAGGAGACATCGGTGCGCATCTGGGCCAGCGTGGTCGCCTGCGACTGGGCGAGTTCGAGCTTGGTTTGCAGGATGGCGAGGGGCGTCCGCAGCTCGTGGCTGGCATCCGACACGATCTGCCGTTCGCGATCGGTCGAGGCGCGGAGCTCGCCGATCAACTCGTTGAGTGTGCGGGCGAGCTGCGCGATCTCATCGTCGGCGGGTCCGACGGGCAGCAGTTCGTCGCCGGGGGTCGCGGCCAGTTTCTCGGCGCTGCGCCGCAGCCGGTTGACCGGGTTGAGGGCGGCGGTCCCGATGAACCAGGAGGCGGCTCCGAAGCCGAGATTGATGATCGCGAATGCGACGACGAGAAGCAGGGTGACGGAGTTGAGGACCGTCGCTTGCGCGGCTCCGTTGCGGGCGGCGACGATGGTCCACACGCCCTGCGGGGTGACGATCTGGGTGGTCTGCACGAGATAGGTGACCCCGTCGGCGACGAGAGTCTGGGTGCGCTCGTCCGACCTCAGCAGCATCGGCAGGCGCGCCCGTAGCGCCTTCGGCAGGGTCTCGACCTTCGCGACTCCCGCCGGGTCGACGACCGCGGCATCCTGCCCCGAACCGGGCCGATCGAGGTGCTCGGTGGGCTCGTTGCGCAGCGCAGTGCGGTAGGGCGCGGCGATACTGCTGAGCACCGAGAGCTCGCCGTCGTAGACGATGTGCCCGAGCTGATTGTGGATGATGACCCCAGCGATCACGGAGATCGCGATCGCGGTCAGCACGCTTCCACCCGTGATCCTGGCGCGGATCCCGAGCCGGTTCAGACGCACGGATGGGTCCTCACGCGCGGCCGGCTCACGCGGGCTCGGCGGTCAGCCGGAATCCGACCCCGCGTGCCGTGACGATGCGCACATCCGCCCCGATCACGTCGAGCTTCTTGCGGAGGTAGCTGACGTACTGGTCGACGATGTTCGGATCGATGTAGCTCGCGTTGCCCCACACGGTGTCGAGGATCTCCGGGCGCGGAACGACCTCGTCCGGGCGGGAGGCCAGAAGCCGCAGCAGATCGAACTCGGTGCGACTCAGGCGCGTGCCGCTGTCGCCGGTCGAGATGCGCTGCGTCTCCAAGTCGATTGTGAGGCCTCCGATCTCGAGGGAGCTCACGGCCACCGCCTCGCGCCGGCGCAGGGCGCGCAGTCGCGCGGCGAGTTCGGCGAACGCGAATGGCTTGGTCAGGTAGTCGTCGGCGCCGGCATCCAGGCCCCTCACCCGGTCGTCGACGGCATCGCGGGCGGTGAGCAACAGGATGCCGATCCCGCGCACCTGATCCCGCAGCCGCCGGCACAGCTCGAATCCCGACATGCCCGGCATGGTGACGTCCAGCACCGCGAGGTCGTACTTGTGCTCGCCAGCCAGCGTCATCGCCTGGATGCCGTCGGCCGCGACATCCACCTCGTAGCCCTCGCCGATCAGGCCGCGGGCGAGCAACGCCGCCATCTCCACTTCGTCATCGACGACCAGGACGCGCATGATCCGACCCCTTCCGGCGACCCCGATCCTACTGGCGGTCGGTGGGAGCTTCCGGGATGGGCTCCGAGCACCCTGAGAGCCTTTTCGCTTCTCAGAGGCTTCTGGGAGGGCTGGTTCTGAACTGAGATCGACGCGAACGGACCTCATCTCGACGCCCACACCGCCCTCGATACCGATCAGGAACGGATTCGATGACCACCCTCGACACACGATCGACCCGCCGCGCGGGGCGGATCACCCGGTGGTCGGCGGCCTCGCCATGGTCATCAGCCGGCTCGGCTCGTTGAACCCGTCCGACCGTCTGCGCGGCCGCGGCATCGCGTCGGTGCCGGCGAGCCACCGCGAGCGCGCAACGATCTAGGTCCGGCGCACGCTCTCCGGTTCTGTACGACCGTTCGACCGAACGGGAGCGCAGCGGCCCCCGCACTCTGCGAAGTAAGCACGGTGCGTAGTTTGCGGAGCCTGCGCGGTGCGCGACCGCGCGAACCTCAGGCCGCGTCGCGCATCCGCTCGCGCAGCTCCTCGAGCTGAGCGCGCACGGCGGCTGGGACCCGATCCCCGAAGCCGTCGAAGAACGTCTCGGCGTCGTCGGCCTCGGCCAGATGAGCGGCCGGGTCGATCGAGAACAGTTGCTCCCAGTCGCTCTCGCTGACATCCGCGCCGTCGAGGTCGATCGCGCCCGGAGCCGGGAGCCAACCGAGCGGGCTCGCGACGGCCGGGGCGATGCCCTCGACGCGATCCAGGATCCAGGCGAGCACCCGCCCGTTGTCGCCGAAACCCGGCCAGAGGAAGCTGCCGTCGTCGCCCTTGCGGAACCAGTTGACCTGGAAGATCCGCGGCACGCCGCCAGTGGCCCTGAGGGACGCGCCGACCGAGAGCCAGTGCGCCCAGTGATCGGCCATGTTGTAGCCGCAGAAGGGCAGCATCGCGAAGGGATCGCGACGCAGCTCTCCGAGAGTGCCTTCGGCGGCCGCCGTGCGCTCGGACGAGATCGTGGCGCCCAAGAAGACGCCATGCTCCCAATCCCGTGCCTCCGCCACCAGAGGCACGTTGGTGGCACGTCGGCCGCCGAAGATGATCGCGTCGATGACGACGCCCCGCGGGTCGTCCCAGTCGTCCGAGATGGACGGGCATTGGGCGGCCGACACGGTGAAGCGCGAGTTGGGGTGGGCGGCGGGGGTGCCGGATGCCGGCGTCCAGTCCTGGCCCGTCCAGTCGACGAGGTGGTCGGGCGGGCTCTGCGTGAGACCCTCCCACCACACGTCACCGTCGTCGCGGAGCGCGACGTTGGTGAAGATCGTGTTGCCCCACATGGTCTCGACCGCCGTGGCGTTGGTCGAGCGACCTGTGCCGGGAGCGACGCCGAAGAACCCGGCCTCAGGGTTGATCGCGCGCAGCTTGCCGTCGGCGCCGGGAGCGAGCCAGGCGATGTCGTCGCCGATCGTCTCGACGCGCCATCCGGGGATCGTCGGGCGCAGCATCGCGAAGTTGGTCTTGCCGCAGGCGCTCGGGAACGCGGCCGCGACGTGGAAGATCCGCCCGCGCGGGTTCGTGACCTTGAGCAGCAGCATGTGCTCGGCGAGCCAGCCCTCGTCGCGGGCGATCACGCTGGCGATGCGCAGGGCGAAGGCCTTCTTGGCGAGGATGGCGTTGCCGCCATATGCCGAACCGAACGACCAGATCTCGCGCGACTCCGGAAAGTGCGTGATGTACTTCGTGGCGTTGCAGGGCCACGCGACATCCACCTGGCCGGGAGCGAGGGGAGCACCGACCGTGTGTGCGGCGGGCACCCACTCCGTCTCGGGCGCGATCCGCTCCAGGACGGCGGAGCCCATCCGCGTCATGATCCCCATGCTGACGACGACGTAGGGCGAGTCGGTGAGCTGCACGCCGTAGCGCGAGAGGGGGCTGCCGAGGGGGCCCATCGAGAACGGGACCACGTACATCGTGCGGCCGCGCATGGCCCCGGTAAAGAGGCCGTTCAGCGTCGCGCGCATCTCGGCTGGATCCGCCCAGTTGTTACTCGGGCCGGCGTCGTCACGGCTCTCGGAGCAGATGAAGGTGCGGCCCTCGACCCGCGCGACGTCGTCGGGGTTGCTGCGGGCCAGGAAGCTGTACGGGCGGTGCTCCGGATTGAGCTGGGTCAGGGTGCCCGCGGTGACCATGTTGCGCAGCAGGAGGTCCTGCTCGGCGCGCGATCCATCGATCCAAACGACGCGGTCGGGGGTGGTGAGGTGCGCCATCGTCTCGACCCAGGCGACGATGCGCGGGTCGGCGCTGCTCGGCGCCCCGTCGGCGGTGAAGGTGAGGGCGGGGGCGACGGCGGGCGCGCTCGGCAGCCCGGGCCTGGTGGGGAGCGCTGTCGCGGCGGAGATGACGGTCGGCTGGGCGGTCAAAGTCATGATGCGCTCCATTCCGAGGATTCGCGGGAAGAATCCCTTTGAGTTCTACTTTGACTGCATTTATCGCCCTGCTTACTGCTAGAAACAGTTCAAAAAGACCAGAACTTTCCGTATGCTGCATTTCGTGAACGATCTCGTGACTCTGGGCCAGAGAATGCGCCACTTCCGCACAAACGCCGGCCTGACGCTCGATCAGCTCGGCGCCGATGTCGGCATCGCCTCGAGCCAGCTGTCGCTCATGGAGAACGGTAAGCGCGAGCCCCGCCTCTCCCTGCTCAGCGGGATCGCGGATCGCCTCGGCATCGCGGTCTCGGCGCTGCTCGACGAGACCGCGCCCAGCGAACGGGCCGCCCTCGAGATCGAGTTCGAGCGGGCGCAGTCGAGCCCGCTCTTCGCCGAGCTCGGCCTGCCGACGCTGCGGGTTGGCAAGACGATGACGGATGACACCCTCCGCACCATCGTGGGACTCCATCGGGAGCTCGCCCGCCGAGCCCGCGAGGCGATCGCGACCCCGGAGGAGGCGCGCCGCGCGAACACCGAACTCCGCGCTCACATGCGCACGCTCGACAACCACCTGCCCGAGATCGAGGAGCTCGCTCAGCGCGAGGTCAATGCCGTCGGCCATGTCAGCGGCGCCCTCACCCACCGCAGCGTCGGTCGGATGGCGGAGCGCCTCGGATTCGAGCTGGTCTACGTGGCGGATCTGCCGCACTCGGCCCGCTCGGTGACCGACTTCGCCAACGGACGGATCTACCTGCCGCCGGCATCCATCCCGGGTGGACACGGACTGCGCTCCATGGCGCTGCAGGCGATCGCGCACCGGCTGCTCGAGCACACGGCGCCGACCAGCTACGCCGAGTTCCTGCAGCAGCGTCTGCAGATCAACTACTTCGCGGCCGCCACCCTGATGCCGCGCGAGCAGTCCGTCGACTTCCTCGAGAGGGCGAAGTCAGATCGCAACATCGCGGTCGAGGACTTCCGCGACGCCTTCGGAGTCACCCACGAGGCCGCTGCGCTGCGCTTCACGAACCTCGCGACCGCCTATCTCGGGATCGCCACGCACTTCCTGCGGGTGGCGGGCGACGGCAGCATTGGCAAGGCGTACGAGAACGACGGGCTGCCCCTGCCGGTCGACGTCACCGGCTCGATCGAGGGCGAGATCGTCTGCCGAAACTGGAGCGCGCGCAACGCCTTCGTGCGCACCAACCGCACGACCGAGTTCTACCAGTACACCGACACCCCGCGCGGCACCTTCTTCGAGTCGACGCAGACTGGCTCGACCGTCGATGACGAGTTCTCGATCACCATCGGGGTGCCGTTCGACGACGCCAAATGGTTCCGCGGACGCGAGACGATGCGGCGGGAGATCTCACGCTGTCCGGATGCCTCGTGTTGCCGTCGCCCGCCCGCCGAGTTGGCAGACCACTGGGCGGGTCGCGCGTGGACCAGCGCCAAGGTGCACGCCCACATCTTCTCGCCGCTTCCCTCGGGCACCTTCCCAGGGGTCGACGACCGCGAACTCTACGAGTTCCTGGAGAGCCATGCGGAGATCTGAGCCGTGACGGCTCAGCGCTTCGCGTTCTTGAGGGTGCCGGTGGTCTTCACACCGTTGTCGTAGACGGTGCACATAATCTGGCGATCGCCGTTGGCCCAGCTCTCCTTGGTGGGAAAGTAGTACGAGATGCTGAGGTCGGAGTCGTCGTACGGGATCCCGATGAAAGCCGGGTACGCGGCCGCGCAGGTCTCGTTCGCCTGGGTGGTCACGGCATCCGCCCCCGGGAACGCCCCGTCCTTCATCTGCACGCTCGTGTAGGCCTCCGAGTCGTGCGGCTGGTTGCACGGCACGATCGGCGCGGTCGTGACCGTGCCGGTAGAGGAGGCGTCGTCGAGGCAGTCGCCGACCTTGATGCTGAAGACGTCGGCGTTGGTGTTCGCGGCCGTCGGAGCGCCGCTCGCATCGCGCGGTGTCGAGTTGGTGAGCTGACCGATCATCGTGCAGCCGGACAGCGCAACGGCGGCCGCGGTGATCGCGAGCAGGGCCAGGGTGCGGGCGCGGGCGCGGGCGATCGACGTCATGGGCAGATCCTAGCCAAGCGTTTCCAGCACGGCGTGATGGACGAGGCCGTTCGTCGCGAGAACACCGTCTGACGAGAGCGGGTCGCCCCCGTCGAAGGAGGTGAAGGTGCCGCCGGCCTCGCGGACGACGGGGACCAGCGCGGCGATGTCCCACGGCTTGAGGTCGTACTCGCCCACGATGTCGAGAGCGCCCTCGGCCAGCAGCATGTAGGGCCAGAGGTCGCCGTACGCGCGGGTCCGCGAAACCGCGCGGGTGAGCGCGACCAGGTTGTCGAGCCTGCCCGCCTGATCCCAGTACTGGATGCTGTTGTAGCTGAGGGATGCCTCGCTCAGTTCGCCGACCCCGCTCACGTGGAGCCGGCGCGGCTCGCCGCCGTCCTGCTGGCCCCAGGCCCCGTGGCCGGTTGCGCCCCACCACCGGCGTCCGAGCGCCGGAGCACTCACCACGCCGAGCTGCGGCACCCCGTCGATGGCGAGCGACAGCAACAGGCCCCAGATCGGTACCCCGCGCACGAAATTGGCGGTGCCGTCGATCGGGTCGACGATCCACTGCCTGCGCGACTCGCCGGTCGTGCCGAACTCCTCGCCGAGCACCGAGTCCTCGGGTCGGGCGGCCGCAAGGTGCGCCCGCACCATCTGCTCGACGCGCCGGTCGGCGTCGGTCACCTGCGTGCGATCCGGCTTGAGCTGCACGTCGAGGTCCTGTGCGCGGTAGCGGTCCATGGCGATCAGGTCGGCCTCGCCCGCGAGGGTGAGCGCGACGGCGAGGTCGTCGGCGAGGGAGAAGGTGTTGACGGGCGCGGTGGTCACGACTTCAGGCTAGCGAGCACTGAGCGACGAGAAGTCGCGCGCGCGCCCCGGAATCGCGGCGCGCGCGCGACTTCTCGACGCGTCAGCGCAGGGACGCGAGCAACCGCTGCAGCGAGTCCACGCGTTCGGCCGGCAGGCGGCCCTCGGCGACGGCCTCGTTGAGCGCGCAGTCGGGAGCATCCGGCAGATGGGTGCAGCCGCGGGGGCAGTCGGCCGCGACCTCCAGCAGGTCGGAGAACGACTTCAGGATGTTGTCGGTGTTCACGTGCCCAAGACCGAAGCTGCGCACGCCGGGAGTGTCGATGATCCACCCGCCGGTCGGGACGCGCAGCGACACCGTCGACGAGGACGTGTGCCGCCCGCGCCCGGTCACCGCGTTGACGACGCCGACCGCACGATCCGTGCCGGGGACCAGCGCATTCACCAGCGTCGACTTGCCGACGCCGGAGTGCCCGACCGCGACCGTGGTGTGTCCGGCCAGCGCGGGGGCGAGCTCGTCGAGTGCCCGAGTGTCGATGCCCTGGGCTCCCTGCGCGCTGCGGATCACCGGGATGTCGAGGCCGGCGAAGTTCGCCAGGAACTCCGTCGGATCTTGCAGGTCGGTCTTCGTGATCACCATGAGCGGAGCGATCCCCGCGTCGTAGGCGGCGACCAGGTAGCGATCGACGAGTCGTGCGCGCGGTTCGGGATCGGCCGCAGCGACCACGATCATCAGCTGGTCCGCGTTGGCGACGATGATCCGCTCGATCTCGTCTGTGTCGTCGCCGCTGCGGCGCAGCAGCGTGGTGCGCGGACGGATCCGGACGATCCGGGCCAGTGACCCTTCGTCGCCCGTGGTGTCGCCGACCAGGTCGACCCGGTCGCCGGTCACGATGGCCTGGTCGCGGAGCTCGCGCGCGCGCGTCGTGGTGAGGATGCGCTCCTCGGCGCCGTCCTCGTCGGCAAGCACGGTATAGCGCCCGCGGTCCACCGAGAGGATTCGCCCGACGATCGAGTCGACGTGGTCCGGGCGCTGCTTGGTGCGCGGTCGGTTGCCCTTCGGATTGGGCCGGATGTGCACATCCGACTCGTCCCAGTCGCCGAACGGGCGGTCATCGTCGTTGTCGTCGTCGCCGGTGAGCCAACTCACGGTGCGAGCCCGGTCACAGCGCCTGCCGCGTCACAGCGCGAGCCAGTTGATCGGGGCGGCGCTGACCGCGGCCGGGCCGCGCAGCATCTCGGCCCACAGCTCGGGGAACTCGGGAAGGGTCTTCGCGGTCGTCCCGATGTCGTCGACCTCGACGCCGTCGACGACCAAGCCGAGCAGCGCGCCGCTGGTCGCCATCCGGTGGTCCTCGTACGCCCCCCAGATCGCCCCGTGCAGCGGTCGGGGCTCGATTTCGAGCCCGTCGTCGCGCTCCGTCACCGCGCCGCCGAGACGTTCGATGTCCTCGCGCAGGGCCGCAAGCCGATCGGTCTCGTGGCCGCGCAGATGGCCGATGCCGGTCAGACGTGAGGCTCCGGATGCCAGGGCCGCCAGTGCGGCGAGCGTCGGTGCCAGCTCGCCCGCCTCCGAGAGGTCGAGGTCAACGCCAGGGAGGGCTGCGCCCCCGCGCACGCCGAGGCCGCCGTCGACCGTGAGGGCGCCGGCGGTGCGGGTCACGCGTGCGCCGAAGCGAGGGAGGAGGTGCTCGAGCTGCGCGCCGACCTGGGTGGTGGCATCCGGCCAGCCGTCGATAGTGACCGTGCCGCCGGCGACCAGGGCCGCCGCGAGGAACGGGGCCGCGTTCGACAGATCGGCCTCAATGGTCACGTCGCGCGACGCGATCGGGCCGGCGGGAACCACCCAGACACCGGGCTCGGGGTTCTCGACGACGACGCCGCGCTCGGCGAGAGTCGCGATGGTCATCTCGATGTGGGGCAGGCTCGGCAGGCGCTCGCCGGTGTGTCGGAGCGTCAGACCGCGACGGAATCGCGGCGCGGCAAGCAGCAGTCCCGAGACGAACTGACTCGACGCGGAGGCGTCGATCGCGAGCTCGCCGCCCTCGACCGCACCCGTGGCGTGGATCGTGAACGGCATCGTGCCGAGGCCGTCGTCGTCGACGTCGACGCCGAGGTCGCGCAGCGCCTGAATGGTGGTGCGCATCGGGCGGCGACGAGCGTTGACGTCGCCGTCGATCGCGACCGGTCCGAGGGCGAGCGCGGCGAGGGGCGGCAGGAAGCGCATGACCGTGCCCGCGAGCCCGGTGTCGATGGAGGTGCCCCCGCGGAACTCCACCGGTCCGTTGGAATCGGCGGGAGGAGTGATCCGCAGATCCGGTCCGAACGCACCGTCACCGGGGACCTCGTCGATCCGCACGCCGAGCTGTTTGAGAGCCTCGATCATCAGGGCTGAATCCCGTGAGCGCAGCGGCCGACACAGCAGCGACGGACCGTCGGCGAGGGCCGAGAGCACCAGCTCGCGATTGGTCAGACTCTTCGAGCCGGGGAGCATCAGCCGGGCCGCGAGCGGGCCGTTGGCGAGCGGCGCCGCCCACACCGCTTCGCCCTGCTCGGTCGGGAGCAGATTCCCGAACTCGTCGCGGGTGGAATACCTCTGCAATGCCATCGGTTAACAAGAGTACCGGCCCGGTGAACACGGGGCCGCAGCCGACGAACGAGGAGCAGAGGATGGCCGCCACCGAAGTCCTCGAGCGCCCGGAAGTAGACTCGATCGCGATGGACGACGAGAAGCTCACCGAGCCTGCGCAGGACCACACCGAGATCGAGCTCGACGCGATCGATCCCGAAGACATCCGGCGCGGGGCGAAGCGTTCTACGCTGCCCCCCGCCGAACTGCGTTCGCTCTTCGAGGTGCAGGCGATCCCCTTCATGGATCAGCTGTACGCGGCGGCCATGCGCATGACGCGCAATCCCTCGGATGCCGGCGACCTGGTGCAAGAGACCTACGCCAAGGCGTATACGGCCTTCGCGCAGTTCCAACAGGGCACGAACTTGAAGGCCTGGCTGTACCGCATCCTCACCAACACCTTCATCAACGGGTACCGCAAGAACCAGCGCAACCCGTACCAGAACACGATCGACGTCCTCGAGGACTGGCAGCTCGGCTCTGCCGAGTCGCTCACGCAGGGGCGCTCCACGCGCTCCGCGGAGGCCGAGGCGATCGACCATCTTCCTGACAGTGACGTCAAGGAAGCCCTGCAGTCGATCCCGGAGGACTTCCGGCTCGCTGTGTACCTCGCCGATGTCGAAGGCTTCGCGTATCAAGAAATCGCCGACATCATGAAAACTCCCGTCGGCACCGTCATGAGCCGACTCCACCGCGGGCGCCGCCTTCTGCGCGGCCTGCTCGCCGACTACGCCCGCGATCGCGGCTTCGCCGTGGCGGACACCACCTCTCCCAGGAGCACGAAATGAGCGATTGCGGCTGCGAAAAGGCCAAGGCGGAACTCGAGGAGTACCTGCACCGCGAACTCAGCAGTGCAGATTTTCAGGACGTGACCGAGCACCTCGAGCACTGCGAGGACTGCACGGGCGAGCACCTCGTCGGCATCACCATGACCGCGAAGATGCAGAAGGCGTGCCAGGAGAAGGCTCCCGAAGAGTTGCGCAGCGCGATCCTGTCGCAGCTGGCGTAGCCCCGACTCATCCCGGGTCGGCCCCCGGCCGACCGCTCAACTCGGCTGCCCGGCCCGCAGCGCCGAGGCGTTCGACGATTCAGGACAGTGTGAGGGCGCGATCGATCAGCTCGGTCTGCTGGGCCGCGCTCCGCTTCGACGAACCGGTGGCCGGCGAGGCGGATGCCGGGCGCGACACGACGCGGATCGTGCGTCCCTGGAGGTACTTGACCAGTTCCACGTCGATGAACGGCCACGCGCCCTGGTTCTCAGGCTCGTCCTGCACCCAGACCAGCTCGGCGTTCGGGTAGCGGTCAAGCACCGGCTGGAGCTGCGGCGTCGGCAGCGGATAGAACTGCTCGAGCGTGACGAGGGCGATCTGGTCCGCGACATCCGGTCGCTTCTCCATCTCGACCAGCAGGTCGTAGTGGAGCTTGCCGGCGTGCATCAGGATGCGGCGCACCGATCCGGAGTCGACATCCGCCAGACGCGGGTCATCGAGCACCGGCTCAAACTTGCCGTGGGTGAAGTCGGCGACCTCGCTGGTGGCTCCGCGCAGCCGCAGCATCGACTTCGGCGTGAAGACGACGAGAGGACGACGCGGGCGCGCGTACGCCTGGCGGCGCAGCAGGTGGAAGTACGAGGCCGGGGTCGACGGTCGCGCGAGCGTCATGTTGTTCTCGGCGGCGAGCTGCAGGTAGCGCTCGATTCGTGCCGAAGAGTGGTCGGGACCCTGGCCCTCGTAGCCGTGGGGCAGCAGCAGCACGAGGCTGGAGCGCTGGCCCCACTTCTGCTCGGCGCTCGAGATGAACTGGTCGATGATGATCTGCGCGCCATTGGCGAAGTCGCCGAACTGCGCCTCCCAGAGCACGAGCGCGTCGGGGCGCTCGACCGAGTAGCCGTACTCGAAGGCCATCGCCGCGTACTCGCTGAGCAGCGAGTCGTAGATAGCAAAGCGCGCCTGCGAGTCCGACAGGTTCGCGAGTGGCAGCCATTCCTGACCGTTCTCGCGGTCGTGGAAGACCGAGTGGCGCGAGACGAAGGTGCCGCGGCGGGCATCCTGGCCGGCGAGACGCACCGGGGTGCCCTCGAGCAGCAGGGAGCCGAGCGCGATGAGCTCGCCGAAGCCCCAGTCGATCGAGCCCTGACGGCTCATCTCGAAGCGCTTCTTCAGCAGCTGCTGCAGCTTCGCGTGCACGTGGAAGCCCTCGGGCGGGTTGTCGTGCGCGTCGCCGATGAGCTCGACGACGCTTTGGTCGATGGCCGTGGACTCCGGCTCGATGATGTTGTCGTCCTGGTCGGAGCTGGTGTGGCCCATGTCGGCGACGGGCTTGCCGTCGGCCCCGATGATCGGGATCGTGCCGGTCTGCGCCGCGTGCGTCTGGGCGAAGGCGCCCTCGAGCCGCTCCTGGAAGTCCTTGTGGGCTGCCTCGTACTCCTCCTCGGTGATGTCACCGCGGCCGACGAGCGCCTCGGTGTACAGGGTGCGAACGGAGCGCTTGGCCTCGATCAGGTTGTACATCAGCGGCTGGGTCATCGAGGGGTCATCGCCCTCGTTGTGACCGCGGCGGCGATAGCAGACGAGGTCGATGACCACGTCGCGCTTGAACTGCTGGCGGTACGCGAAGGCGTGCTGCGCGACGCGCACCACGGCCTCGGGGTCGTCGCCGTTCACGTGGAAGATCGGCGCCTGGATGGTCTTGGCGACATCCGTGGAGTAGATCGAGGTGCGAGCCTCGCTCGGCGGGGTCGTGAAGCCGACCTGGTTGTTGATGACCACGTGAATGGTGCCACCGGTCTTGTACGCCCGCAACTGCGACATCTGCAGACCTTCGACCACAACACCCTGCCCGGCCATCGACGCGTCGCCGTGGACCAGGATCGGGAGGGTCGAGTACTGGCCGTCGCCCTTGCGGTCCTGCTTAGCGCGCACCACGCCCTCGAGCACACCGTTGGCGGCCTCAAGGTGCGAGGGGTTCGCGGCCAGGTAGACCGGCATCTCCTTGCCCGAGGCGGCCACGAAGGTGCCCTCGGTGCCGAGGTGGTACTTGACGTCGCCCGATCCGTGCACGGTCTTCGGGTCCTGCGTTCCCTCGAACTCGCGGAAGATCTGTCCGTAGGTCTTGCCGGCGATGTTCGTCAGCACGTTCAGGCGACCGCGGTGGGCCATACCGATCGCGACCTCGTCGAGCCCGGCCTCGGTGGCGCCCTGCAGGATCTCGTCGAGCAGCGGGATCGTCGACTCGCCGCCTTCGAGGCTGAAGCGCTTCTGGCCGACGTATTTGGTCTGCAGGAAGGTCTCGAAGGCCTCCGCCTCGTTGAGCTTGCTGAGGATGCGCAACTGCTCGTCGTGCGTCGGTTTCTCGTACTTCTGCTCGAGCCGCTGCTGGAACCACTCGCGCTGCTTCGGGTCCTGGATGTGCATGTACTCGATGCCCGTGGTGCGGCAGTAGGAGTCGCGCAGCACACCGAGGATCTCGCGCAGCAGGGCGGCGCGCTTGCCGCCGAATCCGCCGGTGACGAACTCGCGGTCGAGATCCCAGAAGGTGAGGCCGTGGCTGCCAATCTCGAGGTCGGGATGCGTGCGCTGCTTGTACTCGAGCGGGTCGATGTCGGCCATGAGGTGGCCGCGCACGCGGAAGGAGTTGATGAGCTCCTGCACGCGCGCCGTCTTGCCGGGCATCTCGGCCAGGTCGACCGAGATGTCCTCGGCCCAGTGGATCGGGTCGTACGGGATGCGCAGGGCTGAGAAGATGTCCTCGTAGAACCCGTGCTGACCGATGAGCTTCTCGTGGATGATCTTGAGGAACTCGCCGGAGCCCGCGCCCTGAATGACGCGGTGGTCGTAGGTGCTCGTCAGCGTGATCGTCTTGCCGATCCCGAGGTCGCTGAGCGTCTTCTCGGAGGAGCCCTGGAACGCGGCCGGGTACTCGAGGGCACCCGCACCGACGATGCATCCGGCCCCCTGCATCAGACGGGGGACCGAGTGCTCGGTGCCGATGCCACCCGGGTTGGTGAGCGAGATCGTGGTGCCCGCGAAATCCGCGGCCGTCAGCTTGTTGGTGCGCGCACGCGCGATCACGTCTTCGTACGCACCGAGGAACTCGGCGAACGTCATCGTGTCGGTGCGCTTGATGCTCGGCACCAGCAGCGAGCGGGTGCCGTCGGGCTTCGGGAGGTCGATCGCGATGCCGAGGTTCACGTGCGCCGGCGCGACGACCGAGGGCTTGCCGTCCACCTCGGTGTAGAACACGTTCTGGCTCGGGACTGTCTTGAGGGTCTGCACGATCGCCCAGCCGATGAGGTGGGTGAACGACACCTTGCCGCCTCGCGCACGGCGCAGGTGGTTGTTGATGACGATGCGATTGTCGATCATCAGCTTCGCCGGAATGGTGCGCACCGACGTCGCCGTCGGCACAGACAGGCTCGCGTCCATGTTGGCGGCGAGCGTCTTGCTCATGCCGCGAAGCGGCGTGACGACGTCCTCGACGATGACCGGCTGCTCGCCGGTGATGACCGGGATGCTGGAGGTCTGCGGCGCCTGGGCCGGGATCGGCTGCGGTTTGGCCGGAGCCGAGGTGGTCCGGGCGACGGGCGTCGCCCCCGTGCTGGGACCGCCGGTCGAGACCGGTTCCGGCGTCTGGGTGGTTTCGACAGGGGTGGTTTCGCCAGGGGTGGCTTCGATCGGGGTGGTTTCGACCGGCTCGCCCGGCCCAGCGGCAGCTCGCGCGGCCTCCGCGGCGACCACGTCGGGGGTGATGATCGGGATCGACGTCGTGGGGGTCTGGTCACCGACCGGGTGGTAGCTCTCCAGGACGGGCCACCAGCTCTTGTCGACGGAGTTCTTGTCGACCAGGTAGCGCTCGTGCAGTTCGTCGACGAGCCACTCGTTGGCTCCGAACTCGCCCGAGTTCGGGTCGTCGGACGCGGTTCCGGTGATGGGGCTTGACACGACTTCAAGCTTAACCATTCCTCGGGCGCCGCGCGGGTCCCGGACCCGGGTACATGCCGGAAGTTTCCCGCATATTGCCTCTACCGTTGAGCCATGCGCTTCCTCGGCCCGCTCCCCGCCCACGACCTGACCTATTCGGACGTCTTCCTCGTCCCGAGTCGTTCGGCGGTGACCAGCAGGCTCGACGTCGACCTCGCACCCGGCGACGGCAGCGGCGCCACCATCCCGATCGTGTCGGCGAACATGAACTCGGTGACGGGGCCCCTGCTGGCGGCGACACTGGCCCGCCGTGGCGGACTCGGGGTTCTGCCGCAGGACCTTCCGCTCCAGGAACTGGCCGCCGCGATCCGCACGGTCAAGGGGCAGCCGGTCGCGTGGGACACGCCGGTCGTCCTCGCCCCCGAGCAGACCGTGGCGGATGCGCTCAAACTGCTGCCGCCGGCCGAGGGGCACGGCGTCGTACTGCGCACGGCATCGGGGGAGGACCTCGGCGCGATCCCGGCCGCGCGTCTCGGCACGGCGCTGCCGGACGCACAGCTCGGCGACCTCCTGCACGGGGCGATCACCGCGCTCGACGCCGATGACCTCGACGGTCCTCGAGCGGCATTCGATCTCATGGTCGCGGCCGGGCTCGAGTTCGCCCTCGTGCAGCGCCACGGGCATGTCGTCGGCACCCTGAGCCGGCGAAGCGCGCTCCGGGGCACCCTGTACCAGCCGGCGCTCGATGCGGGCGGACGCCTGCGGGTCGCCGCGGCCGTCGGCATCAACGGCGACGTGGCCGCGAAGGCGCGCGCGCTCGCGGCCGAGGGCGTCGACGTGCTCGTGCTCGACACCGCCCACGGACACCAGGAGGGGATGCTGCGCGCCCTCGCCGCCGTGAAGGAACTCGGGCTCGGCATCCCGATCGCCGCGGGCAACATCGTGACGGCCGAGGGCGTGCGCGACCTCGTGGACGCGGGGGCCGACATTCTGAAGGTGGGTGTCGGTCCGGGCGCCATGTGCACGACGCGCATGATGACCGCGGTCGGGCGTCCGCAGTTCGGTGCGGTGTTGGAGACGGCGGAGGCGGCACGCGCGCTCGGCGCGCACGTCTGGGCCGACGGCGGGGTGCGCTACCCGCGCGACGTCGCGCTCGCGCTCGCAGCCGGGGCGGCATCCGTGATGATCGGCTCTTGGTTTGCCGGGACGATCGAGGCACCGGGCCTGCTCGAGACGGATGATGCGGGACGCCTCTACAAGCAGAGTTGGGGCATGGCGTCCACGAAGGCGGTGCACGAACGCTTCGGCCGACTCGGCCCCTACGAGCTGGCCCGCAAGGAGCTCTTCGCCGAGGGCATCTCGAGCTCGAAGATCTATCTCGATCCGCTGCGCCCTTCCGTCGAGGACCTGCTCGACATGATCACCTCGGGGGTCCGCAGCTCGTTCACCTACGCGGGCGCCGGTTCGCTGGCCGCGTTCCAGGAGCACGCGGTCGTCGGCTTCCAGAGCGCGGCGGGCTACGAGGAGGGCAAGGCACTCCCCGTCAGCTGGTAACAACTCGCCGCGGGCCGTCCTCCGGCTCGTGACGGTGCGTCGATGGAAGTCCTGGCTCGGATCCGCAGGCGGCTCGCGCGCGTGGCCGCGGAGGGCTCCCCCGCCAGGTTCGTCTCGCGCCGCCTCGATATACTCGGGCAAATCATGGATGACCCCCCGTCCGGCCGCCTGACGATGGTGGTGCCGTGAGCTACGAGTGGATATTCCTGATCATCGGGATCGTCCTCACGATTGGTACCGGGTTCTTCGTGGCCAGCGAGTTCACGCTGGTCAACCTCAATCGCTCCGAGCTCGAGGCGCGCCAGGAGCGTGGCGAGACGATGCTCGGCCCCGTCATCTCGGGGCTCAAGAGCACGTCCACCCACCTTTCGAGCGCGCAACTGGGCATCACTCTCACGACCCTTCTCACCGGCTTCACGCTCGAGCCCGCGTTCAGCGTGTTCCTGCAGCCCGCGCTGAAAGCCCTGCACCTGCCGATGGCAGCCGTCCTGCCGGTGGCGACCATCGTGTCCATCGCCATCGCGACCCTGCTGAGCATGATCATCGGCGAGTTGGTCCCGAAGAACCTGGCCCTCGCCATTCCGCGCCAGGTTGGCAAGATCGTCATCCCGTTTCAGATCGGTTTCACGGCCGTCTTCAAACCGTTCGTGAAGTTGCTGAACAACACGGCGAACGCGCTGCTCCGCGTCATCGGCATTGAGCCGAAGGAGGAGCTCAGCTCCGCCCGCACGGCCGAGGAACTGCGCAGCCTGCTGCGCCGATCCGCCAGCGAGGGCTCCCTCGACCGCGACACGGCCACACTGCTCTCGCGCACGCTCGCCTTCTCGGATCACACCGCATCCGACGTCATGACCCCGCGACCGCGGCTGGCCAGCATCGATCGCTCGGCCACCGCTGAAGCGGTCGTGCGACTTGCCAGCAGTACCGGGTACTCCCGCTTCCCGGTGATCGACGGCGACATCGACGACGTGGTCGGTCTCGTGCACATCAAGCAGGCCGTTGGGGTGCCGCGCGAGCGTCGCGGAGACGTCCCCGTCTCGGCACTGCAGTCGGATGCCCTGCGCGTGCCCGAGACGATGAAGCTCGACACCCTGCTCGGTGAGCTGCGCGCGCGCGGCTATCAGATGGCGATCGTCGTCGACGAATACGGCGGAACCGCCGGTGTCGCCACCCTCGAGGATCTGGTGGAGGAGCTGGTCGGTGAGGTGTCTGACGAGCACGACCGCTCGCGCGCCGACGTGGTGCGCAGCCGCGACTGGCTCACCTTCCCCGGCGCACTGCGCCCGGACGAACTCGCAGAACGCGCCGACGTGACCGTTCCCGAGGACGGTCCGTACGAGACGGTCGCCGGCTTCCTGATGAGCGAACTCGGACGGCTCGCGAAGGTCGGCGACACCGTCGACATCGAGGCGGGCACCTTCCGTGTCGAGCGGATGGATGGTCGGCGCATCGATCGCGTCCGGTTCACGCCGCGCCACGACGAGTCCGTCGGCCGAGGCGCCCGAGACGCGGAGGAATCCGCATGACCGGCGACCTGTGGGGCATCGTCGCGCTCGTCGGGCTGCTGCTCGTGAACGCCTTCTTCGTCGCGGCCGAGTTCAGCATCATCGCCGCCCGCCGCTCGCAGATCGAGCCTCGCGCTGAGGCGGGATCCCGGGCCGCCAAGACCGCGCTCTACGCGATGGAGCACGCCACCCAGATGCTGGCGGCCACGCAGCTCGGCATCACCATCGCGAGCCTGCTGATCCTGAACGTGTCGGAGCCCGCGATCCATCATCTGCTGGAGGGGCCGCTGCACCTGACCGGCTTGAACGACGACATCACCGGCACCATCGCGTTCATCATCGCGCTGATCATCGTGTCGTTCCTGCACGTGGTGTTCGGCGAGATGGTGCCGAAGAACATCTCCTTCTCGGTGCCGGACCGCGCGGTGCTGATCCTGGCGACGCCCCTGGTGGCGATCGCCACGCTGTTCCGGCCGATCATCGTCGCCCTGAACGCGATCGCGAACGGCGCGGTGCGACTGTTTGGTGTCGAGCCGAAGAACGAGGCGATCTCGGCCTTCAGCTTCGACGAGGTGGCGACCATCGTGGCCACCTCGACCCGGGAGGGCGTGCTCACGGACTCGACCGGAACGCTCAGCAACGCCTTCGAGTTCACGACGAAGACGGTGCGGGACTCGCTTGTGCCGATGGCGAAGCTGATCACCCTCCCCGAGGATGCGACGCCCGAGGATGTCGAGCGGGCCGTCGCGCAACACGGCTTCAGCCGCTACGTGCTCGTGGACGAGGACGGGGAGCCGAGCGGGTACCTGCATCTCAAGGACGTCATCGATCTGGATGACGACGACGAGTTCTCGGAGCCGGTCCCGCCCAAGCGCATCCGCCAGCTAATCTCGATCTTCCACGACGCCGAACTCGAGGACGCGCTGGCGACGATGCGCCGCTCCGGCTCGCACCTCGGCCGCGTATTCGACGAGAACGGCGCCACGAAGGGCGTGCTGTTCCTCGAGGACATCATCGAGGAACTGGTCGGCGAAGTGCAGGACGCGACCAGGCGTCGGTGAGCGCCGCACGCTACCTGGCCGCATCGATCCCGCTGCGCGTGGCCAGTTCCGGGTCGAGCGTGGTGCTGCCGATCCTCGCGGTGCAGCGCCTTCACGATGTCGCCCTCGGCGGCGGGCTCGTGGCCGTGTCGCTCGCGCCCAGCCTGATCATGGCGCCGCTTGTGGGGGTAGCGCTCGACCGCGCGCGTCATCCGCGACGGTGGGTGGCGGCATCCGGTCTGCTGACCGCGGCGGCATTCGTGCTCAGCGCCTTCCTCGGCAGCGTGCCGCTCTGGATGATCGTGGTCGCCCTCGTCATCTCGGGAGCCGTGTCGCCGTTCTTCCTCGGCGGCCTGTCGAGCTTCGTGACCGACGGTATGTCGGATGAGCGTCGCGCGTACGCCGCGGATGCCTTGTCGTACAACGTCGGCGGGGTTGTCGGACCGGGGTTGGCGGCGATCGTGGTGAGTCTCGGGGCGGCGGGAGGCGGGGCATTCATCCTCGCCGGGGCCTCTCTGATTGGCGCCGTCGCCGCCCTCGGAGTCCGGATGGTGCCGCGCCCGCGCTCGGACCACGGGGCTCTTGCCGCGATCGTGGCCGGCAGCAGGCACCTGCTCACGCACCGTCCACTGGCGGCGGTGACGCTCTCCGGGACCCTCGCGCAGCTGGGCGCCGGGGCCCTGCCGATCTGCGCGCTGGCGCTCGAGCTTCAGCGCTCCGGCACGCCGGAGCGCGGCGCCTGGATCGTGACGGCCTTCGCGATCGGCTCCCTGATCGGCGCCATCATCGCCACCGGGCGCCCGCCGCGCCGGTGGCGCACCGAGACCGTGATGCTCGTCGGCTTCGCCGGCACCGGTCTGCTCACGGTGGTCGCCGCGGCCGATCTCGGCCTGCCCTGGACGATCGCCGCCATCGCGCTCTCCGGCGTCTGCACCGGGCCGAGCACGGCCGCGATGCTGCTGCTGCGTAAGCAGCAGAGCCCGTCGGTCGTGCGGTCTCAGGTCTTCACGGTCGGATCCGGGTTGCGCGCGACCGCCGCCGCCGTCGGCGCGGCGCTCGCGGGCCTGGCCGCTGGCCTCGATGCCGGCACGCTGATCACGGTGATCGGGCTGATCTGGCTGGCGTCGGCGCTGGTGATGCTCGGCTACCCGCGCGGAGTCGAGCCGATCGAGGGCTGAGCCTGATCGCGGATCAGCGGCTCAGCTCCGGCGGGCGCGGAGGTACTGCTGCGGCCAGTAGTCGAGTTCGACGCCGAGCTCGTGCGCGGCGCGCAGGGCGAAGTGCGGGTCGCGCATCATCTCGCGGCCGAGCATGACGGCGTCCGCCTGACCGGTCTCGACGATCTCGGCGGCCTGGGCGACCTCGGTGATCAGCCCGACGGCACTGGTGGCGACATCCGCGTCGGCGCGCACGCGGGCGGAGAACGGCACCTGGTAGCCCGGGCCGAGCGGGATTTTCACACCCGAGACCAGCCCTCCGGAGGAGATGTCGAACAGGTCGGCTCCGGCATCGCGCGCCCAGCCGGCGACCGTGGCGGTCTGTTCGGCGTCCCAACCGCCCTCGGCGTAGTCGGTGGCCGAGAATCGCACGAGCAGCGGTACGGCCTCGCCGATCTCGGTGCGCACCGCCCGCACGATCTTGAGCAGCAGCCGGGCGCGGTTCTCGAGCGAGCCGCCGTAGGCGTCCTCGCGGTGGTTCGAGAGCGGGGACAGGAACTGATGCAGCAGATAGCCGTGCGCGGCGTGCAGTTCGACGAGGTCGAACCCGGCGTCGAGCGCGCGGCGGGCGCCCGCGGCGAAGGCGGCCACGATACCGGGAAGTTCGTCGAGCTCGAGGGCGCGCGGGGCGGCGTAGCCGGAGAACGGGATGTCCGACGCCGAGACCGTCGGCCAGCCCCGGCCCGGCGCGACCGAATCGAGCGCGTCAAGCGGCACGCTGCCGTGTTCGGCGAAGCCCCAGGCCGGGTAGGTCGAGGACTTGCGTCCCGCGTGCGCCAGCTGGATGCCGACGGCCGCGCCCTGCGCGTGCACGAAGTCGGTTACGCGGCGCCAGGAGACGACCTGCTCGTCGTTCCAGATGCCGGTGTCGTGGGCCGAGATCCGGCCGTCGGCGATGACCGCGGTGGCCTCGGCGATGATGAGGCCCGCCCCTCCCATGGCGAAGGAGCCGAGGTGCGCGAGGTGCCAGTCGGTCGGCACGCCGTCGCGCTCGAGCGCGGAATACTGGCAGAGCGCCGGCACCCAGATCCGATTGCGCACGGTGAGCTCGCGCAGGGCGATTGGATCGAAGAGGGAGGTCATTCGGTGAGGGACTCCAGGAAGGCGCGCAGTTCGGCGACGGTGGTGAAGACGTGTCCCGTGACGCCCAGGGCGACCGCGGCATCCACGTTGATCTTCTTATTATCGATGAACACCATCTGCTCGAGCGGGATTCCCAACTCGCGAGCCGTGACCCGGTAGATCTCCGGGTCGGGCTTGATGAGGCCCATCTCGGCGCTCACGAACATCGCCTCGAAGAACTCGGCCATGGGGGAGTGGCGGAAGGGATCCGAGAAGTCGTAGCCCGCGTTCGACAGCAGAGCCACGCGGGTGCCGCCGGCGTACAGTGCCGCGAGCAGTTCGACAGTGCCCGGTTCGACGCTGATCCAGCTCCGGATGTCGGCAGCCCACAGTTGCTGGACCTTCGCGGGCGACCACTCGACTCCGGCGTCGCGGGCGACCAGCTGCCAGTAGTCGCGCGGGAGCGTGACGCCCTGGTCGAGATCGTCACGGTGGCGGTTGTACAGCTCCCAGAACTGCTCGGTGGACAGGCCAGAGACCCCGACGAGCGCGGCCCGGTCCGCATCGCTCTGCGAGACCGAGATCACCTCGCCGTAATCGAAGACGACGACACGGTCGGGGATCCTGATGTTCACGTGACCAAACTATCGTTGCGGCATGGAAGCTCTGTTCGGACCGGCCGACGCCGCCCGCTGGATCGCCGTCCCGGCCGACGGCGACGACAAGTACTCCCGCGGTGTGGTCGGCTTCGTGACCGGCTCGGCGTTGTATCCGGGTGCCGCGGTGCTCGGTGTCGAGGCGGCGGCTCGCAGCGGGGTCGGAATGATCCGGTACCTCGGGGCCGGGCGACCGACGCGCCTTGTGCTGCAGCGTCGTCCCGAGGCCGTGACGGTGAGCGGACGGGTGCAGGCCTGGGTGCTCGGCTCGGGTCAGGATCCCGAGAAGCTCGACGACGTCACCCGCGAGCTGCTCGATGCTGCTCTCGCCCAGACCGTCCCGATCGTTCTGGACGGTGCCGCGATGGCCCGGCGTTCGGAGGCGCGGGGGCCCGTGCTGCTGACCCCGCACGCGCGGGAGCTCAGCCGCCTGATCGAGTGGGAGCTCGACGAGATCCTCGCCGACCCGGAGAGTGCCGCCCGTCTCGCGGCCGTCGAGCTCGATGCCACCGTGCTGCTCAAGGGGCACACCACGCACGTGGCCGGCCCGGACGGCACGCTGCTGCGGGTCAGCTCGGCCCCGAGCTGGCTGGCGACGGCCGGAGCAGGGGATGCCCTGGCCGGCATCCTCGGCGCCCTGCTCGCCACGCACTACGACGAGCTGGCCACCGATCCGCGCGTGCTGTCCCCGCTGGCCGCGACCGGGGCGGTGCTGCACGGGCTCGCCGCGGAGTCCGCCAGCGCGGGCGGTCCGCTCACGATCCTCGACCTGGCGGCCGCGCTTCCCGGCGTGATCGCGCGCCTGCTCGCGAGCCGCTGACAGCCCGCGGGGTCGCCCCAGTAGCCTGACACCATGACGGACGTCGGCCCGCTTCCGCGCGTCGCGCGCGGCCAGCTTGCGACCCTCGTGACCAGCCCGATCGCGCTCTGGGGCGCCTTCGTCGTTGTGCACTTCTGGCTCGGACTGCTCGGTCTCGCGGGCCCCGGCCTGCCGCTCGGTGATGTGAGCCTGGTCTACAAGTTCTGGGTTCAGCACGGCTTCGAGGCGCACCAGTGGGTCGGCCTCGACACCCCCTGGGTGTATCCGATCGTCGCCCTTGTGCCAATGATCGCGGCAGACGCTTTCGGCCCGGGCGTGTACGACAGCACCTGGCTGAGCCTCGTGATGATCGTCGACGCGGCCGGATTCGCGGTGATCATGGCGTTCGGGCGGGACCGTCGGGCCGCCCCCGTCGCGTGGTGGTGGCTCGCGCTGCTGCTGTTCCTCGGTCCGGTGGCGCTCGGACGCATCGACTCGATCACCGCCCCCATCGCCATCGTCGGGATGCTGTGCTTGGCGACGGCGCCACGGCTCGCGGGGGTGCTGCTCGCGGTCGCCACCTGGATCAAGGTCTGGCCCGCCGCGCTCATCGCCGCGGTGCTCATCGCGATCCGCGAACGCGCGCGCTTCGCGACCGGTGTCGCCGCGGCATCCGGGGTCATCGTCGTCGGAGCGTTCTTGCTCGGCGGGGGCGAGTACCTGCTCAGCTTCGTAAGCCAGCAGACCGGGCGCGGCCTGCAGATCGAGTCGGGCATCGGCACGTTCTGGATGTGGGACTCCCTGTTCCACCCGGAGCGCACGAGCATCTACTACGACGGCACGATCCTGACGTATCAGCTGCGCGGCCCCGGTGTCGAGATCGCGGCAGCCATCGCCACGCCGCTGATCGGGATCGCGGTCGCCGCACTGCTCGTGATCGCCGTGCTCGCGACCCGTCGCGGGGTGCCCGCGGCCGAGCTGCTACCGCCGCTCGCGCTCGCGATCACGACCGCGCTCATCGTGTTCAACAAGGTCGGGTCGCCGCAGTTCGTCACCTGGTTGGCCGTGCCGATCGTGCTCGGGCTTGCGACGCGCGCGACCGGACACGGGATGTCGTTCCGAGTCCCTGCGATCCTCGCCCTGGCCATCGCCGGCTTGACGCAGATCATGTACCCGAACTTCTACCAGGAGGTGCTGCAGTCCAACCCGGTGCTGCTGCTGGTGCTCAGTGCTCGCAACCTGCTCTATGTCGTGCTTCTCGTGTGGGCCGTCGTCGCCCTGGTCGGTCGGCTGCGCACCGGCGTCGATCTCGAACTCGTCGACGAGTCGAACTGGCTGCCCCGCGTCTGGCCGTTCGGAGTGGTGACCCGCATGTCGTCGAGCCCCGCGGCCACCGCCCCCGAACCGGTCGAGGGTCGCGACCCCGGATAGGCTGCCCCGGCTTGACGGCGAGTGCTCGCACTCGATTCGAGCGGCCCGCATGACCACGCTCTCCCCGATCCGCACCCGGTTCGCCCTGCTCGCGCTCGCGCTCGGCGGCCTGACCGTGGCGAACCTGGTCGGCGTCCCCGCCATCACCTTCCTCGGCCAGGCGGCCCTGATGGATGTCGGGGGTGACAGTCAGACGCTTGCCGCGGCGGCCAACCACTCGGCGCTCAACCTCGGCAACAGCCTGGGCGCGGTGCTGGGCGGAACGGTCATCGCGGCCAGCTTCGGGTAGCTGGCGCCGACCTGGATCGGGCTCTCGCTCTGCCTGCCCGGGATCGCGCTCGCGATCTTCGGAGCGTTTTTCACCCGCAAGCAGGCGCTACCGACGGTGCAGACCGCAGCTGACGTTCCGGCCGCGAACTAGCCGGGCGCGAGCGAAGCGCGGCGGCGCATCAGAAGAATCAGAAGTTGTTGTTGTCGGCGACATCCTGGATGAGGATGCCGTCCTGGATGGCGCGCTTGCGGAGCGCCACCTTGGTGCCGACATCGATGCCCGCCACGCGATACTTCTCACGGATCCGCTTGAGGTAGCTCTTGGCCGTCTCCTCGGAGATGCCGAGCTGGTACGCGACCGACTTCACGGGCTCGCCACCGCCGTACAGAGCCATGACGCGACGCTCCTGGGCGCTCAGCTTGGGGGCGCCTCCGACATCGGCGGCGTTGAGCGCGAGGTCGAGTTCGGCCGAGACGAAGCTCTCGCCGAGGTTCGCGGCACGGATCGCCTCGACGATCATGGCGGCATCCTCGCTCTTCACCAGGTAGCCGAGGGCGCCGGCGGCCAGCGCCTCACGCACTACGTTCGGCTCGGAGTACGTGCTCATGAGCACGACCTTGACGCCGGTGGTCTTCAGGGTGGAGATCTTGAGCGCGACCGGGATGTTGTCTTTGAGATCGAGGTCGAGCAGCACCACGTCGACCGGGAACTCCGGATGCGTCAGCAACTCGGGCCAGGTGGTCACGGCGGCGACCATCGAGATGTCGTCGGCGGCGTTCCTGATCCACTCGGTGAGAGCCCCGAGGAGCATCTTGTGGTCATCGACGAGTGCGAGACGGATGGGAGCCACGGTCGCTCTCCTTTCGTAGGTGCTGCGTGCTGAACGGTGGAGTGGTGGAGTCAGTGGGGCGGATCACACGTCGGCCGGGTTGTCGACGAAACAGGTGATGTCGACGCGCAGGCTGGAATCCTGGGTGAGGTCAGAGTACTTGCCGACACGCCCCAGCGCGTCCCAGATCGACGGATCGACACGATTCCGTGCCACACCGGTTGTGGTGATGGTGATCGGGATGAGGATCTTGTGGTCGGGGACCGGGATCTCGCCCGGGACAACGGGCCCGACCTGGATGCTGACGGTCCGGTTCGCGTTGGAGGTGATCGTGTCGCCGACGAGCAGCCAGGCGGCCGCGAGGAGGCCGTCGCGCTGGATCGGATCGAGCAGTCCCGCGAGGCTCGACTTGTCGGCGAGGGTCACGGCCTTGCCGAGCATCTCGGACTCGCTGACGGCGTGGTACAGCCAGGTCTCGCGTCGACCCTCGATGAGGTGCAGGCGCAGTTCCGTGGCAAGGGATGCCGCGACCGAGGCCATCTTCGGGGCGAGCGGCAGCGGCGTCTTGCTTCCGGCGATTGATTCGAGCAGCTCCTCGGCGGTGAGGTCGAGGCGCGCGAGCTCCTCGGAGGCGAGCATGCCGACCGCGTAGCGCGGAGCGGACACCGTGGACTGCACGAGCACCCGATCCAGTTCGACCTGCACCATGCGTCGGAAGCTGTCGACGATCGTCACCCCGATGACTACCGGGAGCACGGCCGAGGCGATCGCGGTGATCTGGGGGGCGATCCAGTCGACGGTGATGTCGGGGAGCGCGGGGGCGTCGAGGAACATGCAGATCGCCAGGCCGAGGCCGAGCACGCCGGCCGCGATGAGGATCTCGGAACGGCCCCGGAGGGTGACGACGACCAGAAGGGTCATCCCGGCGGCGAGGGCGGCGGTGGCGTTCCTGCCAATGTCGTGCAACGGCCACACGGCGATCACGTCGAGCGCGACGGCGACGAGTAGCCCGGTCAGGAAGAGGCCGAACATCCAGTCGGGCAGGCGGTCTCCGATGACGCGCGAGGTGACGATGGCGCCGACGATGACCGCGCCGAGCACGATCCACGCGGCGGCAGCTGCCAGCGGCTGCGGGTAGACGCCCCAGAGGGCGACGAACCAGCTCACCCCGTAGATCGCGCGGAGTCCGACGAGGATCGCGGCGCCGAGTCCGAGGAAGGCGGTACCGAGGCTGGCACGGTGCGCGGAGGCGCGCCCGATGCGGCGGGCAGTCTTGCCGACCGCGCGACGGGCGTTGCCGACGACGACACCGAGGGTGTTCTCCTCGGGAGCTGAGAAGGTCATGCGCCGGGTTCCCCTCTCGGGACCTCGAGGACGACGGTCGTGCCGGAGCCGGGCGCTGAGAACAGGCGGGCGTTGCCCCCGACGTCCCGCAGGCGGGCGACGACGGACTCGGTGAACCCGAGCTTGGCCTCGTCGATGTCGGCGATGTTGAAGCCGACCCCGGCATCCGTCACGAGTGCGCGCACCTTGGTGTCGTCGTCGGTGATCGTGACGTGCGCCTGTGTAACGCCGGAGTGTCGCCGCACGTTCTCGAGGCACTCGGCCAAGGCCAGCAGGAAGGCGTCGAGCGTCTGGCTCGGCAGGAGCACCTGCCCGGTGCCGTGCCAGCTGACCTCGAGGCCCATGCGACCGAAGCGCTGTTTGACGGATTCGAGCGTGGTGCCGAGCACCGTCTCGTCGACGACCTGCACCGGCGAGGTCTCGGTGCCGACGTTCTCGGCGGTCGGGGTTGGGTTGCCTCCCATCCGCAGCTGGCGCAGCAGTCGGGCATCGTCGCCTGCCTGTTGCCGCAGCGCCTCGGGCGAAACGCCGACCCCGGAGTGGGCGAGCAGAGTGAGCGTGGCGAGCACGGTGTCGTGCAGCAGGCGCGCACCCTGACGGCGCTGCGCCTCGAGCTCGCTGGCCTGCCGCTCCGCGCGGTGGGCGCGGCCGATGCTGTTGATCCGTTTGGCGACCTGCGGAACACCCGCGCTGATCCAGATCGCCACGAGGGCAGGAAGCACCCAGCCGAGCACGTAGACGCCTGCCGTGCGCAGCGGCCACTGCAGCTCGCTGGTGAGTACCAGCAGGGCGGTGCCGGTCACGAGGAAGGAGACGATGAGCGCCGCGATGCGCGGCGCGGTGGAGGTGAGCACGAGAGCCGACGCGGCCATCGAGGCGGCCGTCAGTTCCACGAGGGCCGCGAATCCGGCCTGGGAGGGGCGATCACCGATCGTGGTGGCGAACACCAGGATGCCGAGGCCTGCCACCAGCGTGACGGCGACCCAGAGACCCGAGCGGCTGATCCCCATCCGGAACTGGGCGATGCCGATGAGCACGAACAGCGGGAGCGACACCAGCAGGGCCGTGGTGCTCACGGCTCCGGGAAGCACCAGGCAGAGCAGCGACACGACGGTGAAACTCAGCCCGTACACCCGCGCGGTGCGCTGCAGGAGCCGGTCGCGCTCCTTGGTGATCAGGTCCATTCGTGGCGTGCTCTCTCCTGAGGGATGCCTCATCCGAAAGTTATCGTGACACAGGCTGGCACCCGAAGTGGGGGTGCCACGCGGCATGCTGCTAGGACCCCCGAATCTCAGGATGCCAGAAGACGACGCAATTGGCCGCCCACCAGCGCATCCTCGATGAGGAACGCGTCGTGCCCGAACGGCGAGCTGAGCACGACCGGGACGTCGCCGTCGATGTTCCCGGGCAGGTGACGGGCGATGAGCTGCTGGCCGAGCACCGGGAACAGGCGGTCCGAGTCGATTCCGAGGACCAGTGCGGTCGAGGTAGCGCGCGCCAGGGCAGAGGCCACGCCGCCGCGATCGCGGCCGATGTCGTGGGAGTTCATGGCATCCGTCAGCACTAGGTAGCTGTTGGCGTCGAACCGGCGCGTGAACTTGTTGCCGTGGAAGCCGAGGTAGCTCTCGACGGCAAACAGCCCGCCGCCTCCGAGAGGGCTCAGGCCGCTCTGCCAGCTGCGCTCGAAGCGGTCGTTGAGTTCGGTGGGGGAGCGGTAGTTGAGCAGGGCCATGCGGCGCGCCAGTGCGAGTCCGCGGTGCGGCCCGTTCCCGTCGGCCGTGTCGTAGTACTCGCCGCCGGCGAAGCCCGGATCCATGCGGATCGCCTCGTTCTGCACCGAGTTGAGCGCGATCTGGTCGGCGCTGGAGATCGGCGGGGCAGCCAGCACCGCGACGCGCTCCACGCGCTCGGGGTGCGTGATCGCCCACTCGAGCGCCTGCATCCCGCCCATCGAACCGCCGATGACGGCCGCCCACCGGTCGACGCCGATCGCATCGGAGAACAGCCGCTGCGCCTCGACCTGGTCGCGGATCGTCAGGTAAGCGAAGCGCGGCCCCCACTCGACACCGTCGGGGTCGAGCGATGCCGGGCCCGTCGAGCCTTGACAGCCGCCCAGCATATTGGGCGCGACCACGAACCATTCGGCCGGGTCGAGCACCTTGCCAGGGCCGACGAGCCCTGACCACCAGCCGGCCGTCGGATGCCCTGGGCCGGCCGATCCGGTCAGGTGGCTGTCGCCGGTGAGCGCGTGCAGCACCAGCACGGCGTTGCTGCCGTCGGCGTTGAGCTCGCCCCAGGACTCGTAGGCGATCGTGACGCCGGGCAGCGGTTCGCCGCGCTCGAGGGCCACCGCGCCGAGGTCGACGAAACGCCGGTCGCCCGGCGGGTCTCCTGGGCGCCACGCACCGGATGCCGGGGGCTCCGCCGAGAGAGCCCGACGATGGGACTCCGTGACGAACGCCGACGGCACCGCGTCTTCGGGTGTCTGCCAGTCCATGTCATGGGCCATTCTGGCGCAACGAAGAAGGGCCCCGCCGCGTATGACACGACAGGGCCCCTCGCACGGGATGTGTTACGCCGCGGCGTTCGCCGCCGACACCTTGCGGGCAGCTGCGAAGCCGACCTCGAGGTCGGCGATCAGGTCGGCGACGTTCTCGAGTCCTACCGAGAGTCGGACCAGGCCCGGCGTGACACCCGTGGTGAGCTGCTGCTCCGGCGTGAGCTGGCTGTGCGTCGTCGACGCCGGGTGGATGATCAGGCTGCGCACGTCGCCGATGTTGGCCAGGTGGCTGAACAGGGCGACGTTCTCGACCAGGGCCTTGCCAGCATCCACTCCGCCCTTGAGCTCGAAGCTGACGACGGCGCCGACACCCTTGGGGGCGTACTTGTTGGCGGCCGCGTACCACGGGCTGGAGGGCAGGCCCGAGTAGTTCACCGACGCGATGTCCGGGTGGCTTTCGAGCCACTCGGCGATCGCCTGCGTGTTCTGTACGTGACGCTCGATGCGCAGGCTCAGCGTCTCGACGCCCTGAATGAGCGCGAAGGAGCTGTCGGGCGACAGGGCGGCACCGGTGTCGCGCAGCAGCGTGACGCGGGCCTTGATGACGTAGGCGATCCCGTCGCCGACAGCGGTCGTATAGCTGGCCCCGCCGTACGACGGGTCGGGCTCGGTGAGACCGGGGAACTTGTCGACGTTCTCGGACCAGGCGAACTTGCCGCCGTCGACGATGAGGCCGGCGATGACCGTGCCGTGGCCGCCGAGGAACTTGGTGGCCGAGTGCACGACGATGTCGGCACCGAACTCGAACGGACGGATGAGGTACGGGGTGGCGATCGTGTTGTCCACGATCAGCGGCAGGCGATTGTCGTGCGCGACGCCGGAGACGCCCTCGAGGTCGAGGACGTTGATCTTCGGGTTGCCGATGGTCTCGGCGAAGAACAGCTTCGTGTTCGGGCGCACCGCGGCGGCCCACTCGCTCAGGTCGTCCTGGTTCTCGACGAAAGTGACCTCGATGCCGAGCTTCGCGAGCGTGTACTTGAACAGGTTGTACGTGCCGCCGTAGATGGAGCTGGACGAGACGATGTGGTCGCCTGCACCCGCGATGTTGAGCACAGCGTAAGTGATCGCGGCGGAGCCGGACGCGGTGGCGAGGGCCGCGGTGCCGCCCTCGAGCGCGGCGATGCGCTGTTCGATGACGTCGGTGGTCGGGTTCATGATGCGGGTGTAAATGTTGCCGAACTCGGCAAGGGCGAACAGGTTCTTCGCGTGCTCGGTGCTGTCGAAGACGTACGAGGTCGTCTTGTAGATGGGCGTTGCACGGGCATGGGTGACCGGGTCGGGGGCGGCGCCTGCGTGGATTTGCAGCGTCTCGAACTGGTAGTCGGACATGGGTGGCTCCTTCGGGTGACGAAATCTGCGGGCCGTTCGGCTCGGGGTCGAGAGTAGGCCCGGCTCCTGGGAGCGGCAATGGTGCGCGCAACGCGGCGTAACAGGATTGACACGCGCGACTACTTTTGCGAGAGTAGTCATGTGTCCAGTATCCGTCTCTACATCCTGAGCGCCCTCGCTGACGAGGGGGACATGCACGGGCACCAGTTGCGGCAGCTCGCCGAGAAGGAGCACATCGACGAGTGGACGGATATCACCGTCGGTTCGTTGTACGGAGCTCTCAAGCGTCTGCACCTCGAGGGCCTCATCGAGGAGGTGCGTGTCGAGCGGGAGGGCGCGTATCCCGAACGGCAGGTCTGGGGCATCACGCATGCGGGTCGCGTCTCGCTCGCCAACCACCGCCGGGAGGGGCTGCGCGACATCGTCATGAAGCCCGATCCCTTCGATCTGGCTGTCAGTCGCCTCGACCGCACGCGAATCGACGAACTGCCGGTCATGCTCGAGGCCCGCGTCCTGAAACTGAGGGCGATGCTCGCCGAGAGCGAGACCCACACCGACTACATCGCCCAGTACCTCACCCCACTCGAGAAGTTCGTCATGAGGCACAAGGCAGACCGCCTCCGCGGCGAGCTCGCCTGGCACGAGCAGCTCGCCCACCACTTGCCCCAGATCATCACAGAAGAGAAGTCCAGAGAGGACGCTCCATGAGCACCACGTATCCGACGGCCGGCGTAGCACCGGTCGTCACCCGACGCACCTGGATGGCGTTCGCCGTCCTCATCCTCGGCATCGCCATGGCGCTGCTCGACACCACGATCGTCAACGTCGCCCTGCCGACGATCCGCACCAGCCTGAATGCTGACGAGGCGACACTGTCGTGGATCATCTCGGGCTACGCCCTCGCCTACGGTCTCGCGCTGATCCCGGCCGGCCGCATCGGCGATCGGGTCGGCCACAAGTGGGTCTTCATCGTCGGTCTCGCCGGGTTCACGCTCGCGAGTGCCGCGGCCGGCCTCTCGAACGACACCGCCTCGCTCATCGTCGCCCGCGTGGTGCAGGGCCTCTTCGGCGGCATCTTCTTCCCGCCGGTGACCGCGCTCATCCAGCTGATGTTTCCGGGCCGCGCTCGCGGCAAGGCGTTCGCCATCTTCGGCGCCTCGATCGGATTCTCGACCGCGCTCGGCCCGCTGGTCGGCGGCCTCCTGATCCAGGCACTCGGTGAGACCGACGGGTGGCGCTCGATCTTCTTCGTGAACCTGCCGTTCGGCGTGATCGCCGTCATCGCGGCGTTCCTGCTCCTGCCGGGCGGCGCCGAGGCGCGCGGCAAGTCCGGGGTCGACTTCATCGGCTTTATCCTGCTGGCGGGCTCGCTCGTGGCGATCCTGGTTCCCCTGATCCAGGGACAGCAGGACGGCTGGCCGCTCTGGACCTACCTCTCGATCGCGGGTGGCGTCGTGCTGCTCGTGCTCTTCGCCCTCTGGGAGCTCTCGGTGGTGCGACGCGGCAAGGAGCCGCTCGTTCCGCCGCACCTGTTCTCGCATCCCTCGTTCACCTTCGGAGTGTTGCTGGCCCTCGTCTACTTCGCCGCCTTCACGAGCATCTTCTTCACGATCTCGATCTTCTGGCAGGCGGGCCTCGGGCACACCGCGTTGGAGTCCGGCCTCGTGTCGATCCCGTTCGCGATCGGCAGCATCGTCGGCGCCTCGCAGAGCGATCGGCTGGCGGAGCGACTCGGTCGCAACGTGCTGTCGATCGGCACGGCGCTCGTCGCGATCGGCCTGATCGCGCTGTGGATCGTGCTGGTCCGCGTGGCGCCCGGCGACCTGACCAACTGGGATCTGCTGGGGCCGCTCGCGGTCGCCGGGATCGGTTCCGGGCTGTTCATCGCGCCGAACGCGCAGTTCATCGTCGCGACGGTGGACCGCGCGGAGGCGGGGGCGGCATCCGGTGTCGTTGGCACCATGCAGCGGGTCGGCTCGGCGATCGGCATCGCGGTCATCGGCTCGGTGTTCTTCGGCAACCTGCCCAACAGCTTCAAGCCCACGGCCGCGCAGATCGCGGACGCCGGTCAGAAGTACGGCGCGCAAGGTGCGGATGCCGTCAAGGTCGCCATCACCAAGATCGTCGATCACAACCTCGGCGTCGGCTTCGGGCACAGCGCGGTCCTCGCGCTCGCGGTGAGTGCGGCTTTCGCGATCGTCGCCTTCTTCCTGGTGTTCGCCCTGCCGAAGCGCGTCTCCCGCGGGTACGAGCAGCCCCAGCAGGCCGTGGCCGACGAGAACGCCGACGCGCACTGAGTGCTCATCTGTGCTCGGTAGCCTGGATTCATGACGAGACGCGTGGTCGTGACCGGGGCGAGTTCGGGCATCGGGGAGGCGACAGCGCGGCTGTTCGCCTCCCGCGGTTGGGACGTCGTCGGGGTCGCCCGGCGCGCCGACAGGCTGGATGCGCTCGCCGAGGGCACGGGCATCCGCACGATCGTCGCCGACCTCACGGTCCAGGCGGACGTTGATCGGGTGCGCGACGAACTTGCCGGGCTCGGCCCGCTGCACGGCCTGGTCAACAACGCGGGCGGCGCCTTCGGGCTGGCGAGTGTCGAGCACTCCGACGTCGAGGACTGGCGCCGCATGTACGACATCAACGTGCTGGGCACCCAGCGGATGATTGCCGCCCTGCTTCCCCTGCTGCGAGACGGTGCGCGGGATGCCGGGTCCGCCGACATCATGACCGTCACCTCGATCGCGGCACACGTCGCGTACGAGGGCGGCTCTGGCTACAACGCCGCGAAGTTCGCCGAGCACGCCCTCGTCGCGGTGCTCAGGCTCGAGCTGGCAGGGGAGCCGATCCGGGTGCTGGAGATCGCCCCCGGCATGGTGAAGACGGCCGAGTTCTCGCTCACCCGCTTCAAGGGCGATCAGGACCGTGCCAACGCCGTCTACGACAACGTGCTTGAGCCCCTCGTGGCCGACGACGTCGCCGAGGCGATCGTGCACGCCATGGAGCTCCCCAGCCACGTGAACCTCGACCTGATTACGATCAAGCCGGTCGCGCAGGCGGCGCCGCACAAGGTCATTCGCGGCCCGCTGGTCCCGAAGGACTGACGTGCCCCTGCGCCTCGGATTCGCCTTCACCCCTCCGATGCCGCCCGAGCGGATCCGTCCGGTCGCGCGCGCCGTTGAGGCGGCAGGACTCGACGAGCTGTGGGTCTGGGAAGACCTGTTCACCGAGAGCGGTATCGCCACGGCCGCGCTTGCGCTCGGCGCGACCGAACGGATCTCCGTGGCGATCGGACTGATGCCGGTTCCGCTGCGCAACGTCGCCCTGACCGCGATGGAGCTCGCCACTCTCGAGCGCGCCATCCCGGATCGTCTGATCGCCGGGATCGGGCACGGCGTGCTGCCCTGGATGGCGCAGGTGGGCGCCCGCGTCGCGTCGCCGGTCAATCTGCTGCGGGAGTACGCGGAGGCGCTCCGCGGTTTGCTCGACGGCGAGACGGTCACGGTTGACGGGCGCTACATCCACCTCGAGGGCGCGGCGCTCGGCTGGCCGCCGCTGCGCCGACTGCCGCTGATGATCGGCGGTGGCGGTCCGGTCACGCAGCGCCTGGCGGTCGAACTCGGGGACGGTCTGCTTCTGGCCAACACGCTGACGCTCGACGAGGTCGTCACCGCGGCCGCGATTCAGAACAGCGCGGCACCACTCGTCATCACCGTGATCGCCGCCACCGGCGACACCGCCGCCGAGCGGGTCGAGGCCGATCTGCTGAGCTGGCGGCCCGACGCCACCCCCGACACGACGCGCTTTGCGGCGATCGGAGGGGATGCCGCGGCGATCGCCGCGCTCCTGAACGAGTTGGCGGAGCTCGGCGTCACGAACGTCGCGATCGAGGCGACCCGCGATGAACCCGACGTGGACGGTTTGATCGCCTTCCTCGGCCGCGAGGTCGCGCCGCTGCTGCGCTAGCGAACGGGTTCCGCGTCCACCTCGACCGCGGCATCCGAGAACGCCAGCTTCGGCACCAAGAACAACAGCACGGCGGCGACCAATGCGCCCACCCCGCAGATCGCCCAGACCGCGATGTAGGCTGCCAGCCCCGCGCCGCTGGTGCTCGAGGTCGAGGTGAGCCCGACGTGCAGGATCACGCCGAACACCGCCGACGCGAACGCGCCGCCGATGGTCTTCGTCGTGTTTGTAAGACCGGTGGCGATGCCGGACTGTCCGATCGGAGCAGCCGCCGCCGCCGCAGAGGGGAGCGCGGCCACCAGGGCGCCCGATCCGATGCCTGCGATCACCATGTTGAGCACGACCTGGACGACCGAATCGTGCGACACGATGAACAGCAGATAGCCGCCCGCCACGAAGAACGCCGCCACGATGAGCGCGATGCGCGGGGTCGCCCGTCTGGCCAGCAGCGGGAAGAGCAGCGCCCCCACGATGAGCGCGACCAGGTACGCGCCGATCAGGTACGAGATGACGTCGGAGTCGAGGCCCAAGCCGTAGCCGGCCGTCGCGGGATCCGCGGCGGCGAAGGTCGAGAGCGGGATCTGGGCGCCGAGCACGCTGATGCCGAAGAGACCCGCTGTGAGCTGCACCGGCCACATGTTCGGCTGGGCGAGCATGCGCAGGTCGATCGCGGGATCCGGATGCCGCCGCTCCTGCCGCGCGAACGGGATGAAGATCAGCAGCCCGATCACGATCGGCACCCAGACGGTCCAGCTGCCGGGGCCGTTGAGCCGGAGGAATGTCAACCCGCCCGTGACGAACAGCAGGGCTACGGTCAGCAGCGCGAAGCCACCGCCGTCGAGCTTGCGGCCCGGGATGGGTTGCGACTCGGGCACGCCGAACAGGATCGCGAAGAACACCAGCGACACGCAGATCGCGGGAACGGCCAGCGTGACGGGGAAGTTTTCGCCGGTCTCTCTGAACACCCGGCTGCCCGCCAGTGCGCCCATGATCGCGCCCGCCTCGAGCGCCACGACCAGGAAGCCTGCCGCGCGCCGCGTGGTCGAGGCGCCGGTGCCGCTGTGCCGCCCACGGTCGAAGATCAGCGCCACCTCGAGCGGCAGCCAAACGACGTAGAAGCCCTGCAGCGCGAAGGCCACGAGGTAGCCGGCGAAGCCGTGCGAGGCCACCATGCCCCAACTCGCGAGCGCGGTCACGGCGGTCGAGACCAGCAGGATGCGCTTGTGGCCGAACAAGTCGCCGAGCTTCGCCAGCACGGGGACGACGAGGGCAGACAGCAGTAGCTGGGCGGCCTCCGTCCAGTTGTAGTCGGCCGCATCAACGCCAAGGTGCTCCGCGATCTTGCTGGCCAGGGGGACGTAGTACCCCTGCAGGATTCCGCTGGTGTGTTCGACCAGGAACAGGAAGCCCACGAGGCCGAAGGTCACCGATCGAAGGGAGCCGCGATCCGTCGCCATCCTCGGATGCTAACGGCCCGGGCCATCCCGCGATTCTGCGCGTCCCGCCGCTGGGCTACCGTGGGTCGAGTGAGCGACGAGCGCGAGATCCTGACCTACGAACTGTTCGGAACGGCGGCCCGCGAACTCGCGGAGACGATCGCGGCCGACGGATTCCGCCCCGACGCCGTCATCGGCATCGCCCGCGGCGGACTGCCGCTGGCTGGTGCGCTCGGCTACGCCCTCGACATCAAGATGCTCGGCAGCCTGAACGTCGAGTTCTACACCGGCGTCGGCACCACCCTCGACGTGCCGATCGTGCTGCCGCCGACCCTCGACCAGGACTCGCTCGCGGGCAAGAGCATCCTGCTGGTCGACGATGTCGCCGACTCCGGCCGCACCCTCAAGCTGGTGGTCGAGCTGCTGCGCAGCCGCGGCAGCGAGGTGCGCACGGTCTGCCTCTACAGCAAGCCGACCACCGTCGAGGAGCCCACATACGTGTGGAAGAAGACCTCCCGCTGGATCATGTTCCCGTGGAGCTCGCTGGGCCCCGTCGCGTATCCCGAGGGCGCCGCGGCGGGCTACGCCGGGCACTGAGCGGAATCCGGATGCCGCGCCCGCTCGCCGAGCTGATCGACTCGGGCTGGGCCGCCGCCCTCGCTCCCGTCGCGCCAGACATCGCACGGATGGGCGACTTCCTCCGCGCGGAGGTCGCAGCCGGGCGCCCGTACCTGCCGGCGGGCGACCGGGTGCTCCGCGCCTTCGAGGCGCCGCTCGACGACGTGCGGGTGCTCATCGTCGGGCAGGACCCGTACCCGACGCCGGGACATCCGGTCGGTCTCTCGTTCTCGGTCGACCCGAGCGTGCGGCCGGTGCCGCGCAGTCTGCAGAACATCTACCGCGAGCTGCACGACGACCTCGGGATGCCGACGCCGCCCGACGGCGACCTCACGCCCTGGGCGCGCCAAGGCGTCATGCTGCTGAACCGGGTGCTCACCGTGCGCGCGGGGGACTCGGGCTCGCATCGTGGGAAGGGGTGGGAGGCGGTGAGCGAGCACGCCATCCGCTCGCTCATCGCGCGGGGCGGGCCGCTCGTCGCGATCCTCTGGGGGAGGGATGCGGGCACCCTGCGACCACTGCTCGGCGACACGCCGATCATCGCCTCAGCCCACCCGAGCCCGCTCTCGGCCAGCGCGGGATTCTTCGGCTCGCGTCCGTTCAGCCGGGCGAACGAGTTGCTGGTGACGGCGGGCGCGCCGCCTGTCGACTGGAGCCTCAGCGGCGGGGTGCCGTCTTAGAATCAGGCAACTCGGGATTGGACGGAAGGCGCTCATGCTCGAAGAGGAATACAACCCCCGCCGTCAGCTTCCGCCGCAACTCCGGCCGGCACCGCCCGAGGAGCCGGCCTTCAGCTTCGAGGTCCGCCCGGCCACGACCCGCGACATCCCGGACATGCTCGAGATCTACAACCACTACGTCGCCAACAGCACCGTGACCTTCGATGAGGACGCGCTGACCCTCAGGGAAATGCGCCAGAAGTTCAGGCACGTGGTCGACGAGCTGCACTTCCCGTGGCTGGTGGCCGTCTCTCCGACTGGGATGATCCTCGGCTACACCTTCGTGACGCCCTGGAAGCAGAAGGCCGCGTACCGCTTCACGGTCGAGGACTCGATCTACCTGAGCCCGGCCGCGACCGGCAAGGGAATCGGCAAGGCGCTGCTGGGTCGGATGCTCGACGACGCGGCCGAGGCGGGCGTCAAGGAGGTCATTTCGGTGATCGCCGATCGGGGTGCGGACGCCTCGATACAGATGCACAAGAGCTTCGGCTTCACCGAGGTGGGTCGCATGGGCAAAGTTGGGTTCAAGTTCGGCCGTTGGCTCGGCACGGTGCTGCTGCAGAAGAGCCTCAAGAAGCCGAAGAAGCCGAAACCCTGAGAGAGGCCACCCCGTGAGCTCACCCGTTCTACAACTCCGTCTGGTGCTCGAGACCGACGACCTGGATGCCGCGCTCGCCTTCTACCGCGACGCGCTCGTCCTGCCCGAGGACGGCCACACTGGTGGAGGCGGGCGCCGCTCCGGTGGCCCCGCCCACGCGGACGCCGTGGAACTCGCTGAACGCGCGCCTCGAGGCGCCCGACGGGATGCAGGTGACCGTGTTCCAGGAGCTCGGCGCCTCCGGCGTCGGCTCGGGCTCGGGCTAGTCGAGCCGCAGCACCAGCTCGTCGACGACCATCCCGCGCCGCGGGGCGAGGACTCGCTCGGTCGCGACCATGCCGAAGCCCTCGCGTTCGAGAACCCGGCGTGAGGCCACGTTGGAGCGCGCCACGCGCGCCCAGAGCGGTCGCTCAGGGAGTTCGGCGAGCAGCAGCCGGAGCGCCACACCGGCGATCCCGCGGCCCCAGAGCTCGCGCTCGACCCAGTAGCCGATCTGGCGCTCACCGTTGAGCGGGAAGCTGATCGCATAGCCGGCGAACACCCCGTCTGCCTCGATCACCCGCGCAACGACGCTCGCGTCGCCGCGGATCCGCTGCCAGTGGAGCTCGAATCCGGCCCGGTCGCCCGGCACACGTGGCAGCAGGGCGATCATGTCGGCGCCCATCACGTCGGACTCCAGCGCGAACACCGCGTCGAAATCGCCGTCCCGCAGCGGGCGCAGCGTGACGGCGTTCATGACGACGAAAATACCGTCGCGACGACCGCCGTCGCTGGGAGCGCCCGCCCCGGTCCGCTCAGGCCCGGGCGGTCGCCCGGCGCAGCACCAGGAATCCGGCGATCGCCGCGATTGCAGCGGCACCGCCCTTCCCGTGGCATCCAGTTCGGAGATCGTGGCGGTGGCCAGTCAACCGAGCGCCGTGCGATGGAGAACGGTGCGGCCGACCACGAAGGCGTCCGCTGCGGAGCGGGTTCCCGAGACGTCGGTGGCGGCGTCGCGCAGCTCGTCGGCATCCTGGTCGATGAATAGCCGACCGTCGTCGATGAGCAGCACGTGCTCGAGCAGGTTGGCGACCTCGTCGATGAGATGAGTCGAGAGCACGACGGTCCGCGGATGTTCCGCGTAGTCCGCGAGCAGACGGTCGTGGAACAGCGGGCATGCGACTGCTGGAGCATTGTGGCGACCTCGCTCGAGATGCCGAGCTTGGCCGGCGCCTGGCTGGTTAGTTACTGCACCAACTGACAGATCAAGTTGGACTCCGGATGTCAAGAGCGGGGGGTCGGGGGCGCGCCTAGGGTGAGAGGGTGCCAGAATTGCATGAGCTCACCGCTCTCGAGCAGCTCGACCGGCTGCGACGCGGCGAGCTGAGCCCACGGGAGCTGGTCGACCACTACCTGGCCCGCATCGAGCGGCTCGACGCCGAGCTGGGCGCGTTCGTTGAGGTCACTGCGGATGCGGCGCGCGAGCGTGCGGATGCCGTCGCCGAGTTTCCGAAGGCGCTCGCCCTGTGGGGGCTGCCGTTCGCCGACAAGGATCTCGTCGAGCGGGCCGGGGTGCCGACCCGGTTCGGATCTCGGGCCTTCGCGGACCACGTGCCGGAGACGTCCGACGAGCTCGTTCAGGTGCTCGACGACGCAGGCGCGATCAGTCTCGGCAAGACGAACACTCCCGAGTTCGGGATGCCGAGCTATACCGAGCCGATCTCGGCACGGCCGGCGCGCACCCCGTACGACCTCTCGCTCGGGGCCGGTGGCTCGAGCGGTGGCGCCGCGGTGGCCGTCGCGGCCGGGCTCCTGCCCGTTGCGCCGGGGTCGGATGGCGGCGGCTCCGTGCGCATCCCGGCCGCCGCCACGGGCCTAGTCGGCCTGAAACCGTCGCGCGGCCGCATCCCGGCCAGCCCGGGGTTCACGAACGTGGGCGGTCTCGCGGTGGCGGGACCGCTCGCCCGCACCGTCTCGGATGCCGCGCTGTTGTTCGACGCCATGATCGGCGAGGGTCGGGTCACCGGCGGGTGGCCGTACGCCACCGTGGCTCCGAGTTGGGACGGCGGTGCGTTTCTCAACGCCGCCATCCGCGGCGAGGGCCGCTTCCAGATCGGCGTGACCACGAGCTCGCCGTGGGAGACCGCATACGAGATCGTCGTCGGCCCCGAGGCGCACGACGCGCTGCGGCTCGCCCGCGAGCAGCTGGATGCGATCGGGCACGGCCTCCAGGAGTTTGCGCTTGAGCCCGAGGAGGGCTATGCCGCGGCCTTCACCACGCTGTGGCAGGGCGGCGCGTCCGGCATTCCGATCGAGGGCGAGCAGCTCGAGCAGGTGGAGCCCCTGACGCGCTGGCTGGTCGAGACCGGCCGTCGGGTCGGCGCGCGGGAGCTCGCGGCCGCCCTCGGTTGGTTGACGAGGTACGAACGTCGCGTCATCCGGCAGCTGTCGCGTTTCGACGCCGTGCTCACCCCGACGCTCGCGATGACCCCGCGCCCGATCGGCTGGTACGACCCGGATGATGCGATGCGCAACTTCGGGCAGCAGGTGCAGTACACGCCGTTCACGAGCTTCGTGAACGTGAGCGGACTCCCCGCAATCACCCTGCCCGTGCACGTCACCGCGTCGGGCCTGCCAATGGGGGTGCAGCTCATTGGGCGTCCGGGGCGGGAGGACGTGCTGCTCGCGATCGGCGCGCAACTGGAGCGGCGACTCGACTGGCAGGAACGGCATCCGGCCGCCTGGAATCAGTGAGCCGCCCGCCACTCTGCCGAGCTCGGCCGCCCGGATTCTCTCGGCATCACAGAGCTGGGGGCTCCTCACCAACGCGTTGAGCAGCCTTTACAGGTAGTGCCCGCGCGCCAGCCCGGCCTCGACCTCGAAGCGGTTGCCGCGCGCATCCGCCCCGGCCGCGATGTACAGCGGGATGAAACACAGCCCGTATTTTCGCCATTGACGAGTGTGCACGTACTCGTGCTGCAGCACGCCGTCATCCTCGTTGTCGTGGGTGAGGTAGACCGCGCCGATCGTCGTACCTCCGCGTCCGAACGCCCAGCGGGGCAGGCGATCGTAGAAGGACAGCTGGTCGCGCTTGCCGAACTTGCCGAGCAGGATGCCGCCCCAGAGGAACGCGAGGAACGTCGCGAGCCAGTACCCGGGTCGGGCGACGGCCGGCGACAGCAAGAGCAGTCGCACTCCCGGGACGCGCACCACCCCGCGCACGATCGCGGCCATCTGAAGCGCGCCTCGGCTCGGATTCAGCGGGGGCACGAACGGCGTCGGCCGGAACTTCATGACCACACGCTAGTGACGATCAGGCTGTGCCGCGCCCGTCGGTCTCGAGGAACCGCAGCCACACCTCGTTGAGGGTCGGGTAGGCGGGCACCGCGTGCCAGAGCCGCTTCAGCGGCACCTTGCCGACGATCGCGATGGTCGCGGCCTGCAGCATCTCGGCGACGTCGGGGCCGACGAAGGTCACGCCGATGAGCACCTCGTGCTGGGCGTCGATGATCGCGCGGGCGTGGCCCTCGTAGTGATCGGCGTGCGCGCTCGCACCCGCGATCCAGCCGAGCTCGTAGTCGACGACGCGGATGTCGTAGCCCGCCTTCGTCGCCGCAGACTCCGTGAGCCCGACCGAGGCCACCTCCGGGTCGGTGAACGTCACCTGCGGAACGGCCTCGATATCGGCGGTCGCGACGTGCCTGCCCCAGGGCGCATCATCCACGGGCTGCCCGAGGGCACGTGCGGCGATCACGTCGCCCGCCGCGCGCGCCTGATACTTGCCCTGGTGTGTGAGCAGCACGCGGTGGTTGACGTCACCGACTGCGTACAGCCAGTCGAAGCCCTTCACGAGCATCGTGTCGTCGACCGTGAGCCAGCGGCCCGGGGTGAGGCCGAGGGTCTCGAGGCCGACGTCCTGCGTGCGCGGGGTGCGCCCGATGGCGACAAGCACCTCCTCGGCGATCACCTTGCCGCCGTCCTTCAGCTCGAGTACGACGTTCTTCTGGGTACCGTCGGCGCCCGTGCGGTGAGCGGATACCGCCTCGGCCCCGATGCGCACGTCCACCCCCAGCTTCTCGAGCGACGCCTGCACGGCCTCGCCCGCGAAGGGCTCCTGGCCGCTCAGAAGCGGCCCCCGGGAGAGGAGTATCACGCGGCATCCGAGAGACGCGTACGCGGTCGCCATCTCGGCGCCGACCACCCCGCCGCCCAGGATCGCCAGGCTCGCGGGCACCTGCTTGACGCTGGTGGCTTCGCGACTGGTCCACGGGTTCACCTGGGCGAGCCCCGGGATGTCGGGCAGCAGCGCCGCGCTTCCGGTGCTCACAGCGACCGCGTGGCGTGCGACGAGCTCGGTCACGGTTCCGTCGGCGGCGGTCACCGTCAGCGCCTTGGGCCCAGTGAAGACCGCGTGTCCGCGCACGAGTTCGATGCCGGCGCTCGCGACCCAGTCGGCCTGCGAGGAGTCGTCCCAGTCGTGCGTGATGACGTCGCGACGGCGCAGCACCCCGAGCGGGTCGGGGCCGCCGGTGATGGACTGCTTCGCGCCATCCACGTCGAGGCCCGCCCGCAGCACCGCGCCGGCCCGCAGCAGCGCCTTGGAGGGCATACATGCCCAGTACGAGCACTCGCCGCCGACCAGCTCGGCTTCGACGAGCGCGACGCTCAGCCCGCCTTTGTGGGCGTAGTCGGCGACGTTCTCGCCGACCGCCCCTGCGCCGATGATGATCAGGTCGAACTCGCGTGCGGTCATGGTGACCATCCTGTCTCGCTGCCCGGTGTTTGAGTGACCGCCCGCGCGATGTTCTCACCCGTTTCTCGACATGACCTGTCCTAGTCCTGGGCGATGTCTGCGGCGCGTTTGCGACTCACTCGGCGGATGTCTTCGGACTTCTTGTCGTCGAAGCCGATCGAGTCGACGTGCGATATCAGCCCGAGGCACGCGCGTGAGACCTGCGACAGAATCTTCCGGATCACCCGCTCGGGCACGTCGTGCCGAACTCCCAGGGCGACGAAGTCCCGAGCCCGGATGTTGTCATCTCGACCCTCGATTTCAAGTGCCATGTTCCGGTCTCCGTACGGGAGGGTGCTCACGATGTCGTAGGCGGGAGTAGTTCGCCAGAGGCCATCCTTGAAATAGACGCTCACGTTCTTGGCGTGAAGGTCGCCGTTGCCGATCACATAGCTGGTGGCGAACAGTCGAATGAGCTTGGTGAGTTCCACCACGGGTGCGTCCACGACTCCTGCGACTGCTTCGAAGACTTCTCGAGTGGTCATCCGGTACTTGGCCGAAGGCCATCGACCAGCCAGTTGAAGCGCATCCTCCTGGGCCAGTGATTCCAGCGTCCCGTCCCGCCGACGCGTCCTATCGAATCGCTCGATCACAAGCCCTGTGACCCCGTCTCGGTCGGTGACGATCCGTGAGCGGGGAGTCTCGAGCCCGCATGCGCGAGCGACGTCGAGAAAGAACGCCTCGTTCTCGACGAGAAGCGGGATATCGGTGGGGGACAGCTTGATGATCGCCGGCCCGGTGGCGCCGGCCACGGGGACCGAAATCATGTGGTCACTGATCTTGTCTTGAACCCCGGGGACGTTGGCGCTCGAACTGAGACCCCCGATCTCCTCGGCGAAGACCTCTCGGAAGCTGATCGCGTCCAGACTGTAGCTCGCAAGCTTCGGTTCGAGGTGTGGGGGAAAGCCAGGAGCCAGGATGCGGACGTCCCCGATGCAGTCGGCGCCGACGGAGATCAATTGGCTGAACTCATCGTCTTTCGACGTCTTCAATCGGTTCTGCAATGCCGTCAGGCGTCGCCCCTCGGGAAGAAGCCCCGCAAAGAACGGCGGTACAGCGCCTCCGCCGGTCACCCGGGGACTGTCCGAGATCGGCAGTGTGGTCGCGACCGGCACGCCCGAATACTCGCGGTGGTACGTGAAGACGACGTCGTCGTGCGAGCGCGTCAGGGTGCCCGCGGGGACGGCGCCTTTGAAGACGTCCGCGCTCTCGACCTGAGTCGCCGACATTGTCATGGGTCGACCCGAAGGGACAGGCCTATGACGGACAGCACCGTCAGCAGAGTCGACATGGTGACCCCGCGATCTTCGGCGGCGTTTTCGAGTGCGGACAGGGTGGCACGACTCATCCCGGCGAGGTCCGCGAGTTCTGCCTGAGTCAGGCCAAGAGCCTTCCGTCGTGCGACGACGACCGACGCTATGTCACGTTGATTCATGTCTGCTTTTCTAGTCGAAAGTGGCGCAACACGTCATCTGGGGCGTTCTGAGTCATGTTGGTCTAGAAAACTAGACAAGACTCAACTTAGTGAGGCGATCGGGCCCAGTCAATGATTCCTGTCGCAAAAACAAGACAACATCGGCTCAGGTGGCCAGCGCGCCGATGAGCCGCAGGATCGTGGGGGAGTCGTCCACGGTCTCGGCGTGCGATGCGGGCGCGTAGGCCGCGATCGTCGCGCCGGCCAGGACGAAGCGCTCCCGCAACGTCCGGATGATGCCGACCAGGTTCGAGGCGGCGAGTCCGAAGGGCTCCGGGTCGAGCAGCCCGGCGATCTCGCCGGGGTCCAGCACGTCCAGGTCGATGTGCAGGTAGACGGCTTCCGCGCCGGTTGCCGACACGGCCTCGACGAGCGCCGCGGCATCCGCTAACTCGTCGATGGTGAACGCCCGGATGCCGGCTGCCGCCGCGAACTCGTCCTCGCCCGGGTCCCACGACCGCGCGCCAGCCAGCAGCACGCGCCCGGAGGGGACCACCCCGTCGTCGACGAGCGCGCGCAGCACCATCCCGCCGAACGCGCCGGACGGCGAGTTCTCGGGCGAGTTCAGGTCGGGGTGCGCGTCGAACCAGATCAGCGCGAGATCGCCGCGCTTCTCGACGGCGTGCATCACGGCGGCCGAGGACACACCGCAGTCGCCGCCGATCACGATCGGGGTGTCAGCGATGTCGTCGAGGGCTTCTCGCAGCCGCTCGCGGATGAGTTGGAGGGAACTGAAGCGGGCGATGCCGGTGCCCTGCGCGTCACCCGACTCCAGCGGCACGGACACCTCGCGGGTGGCGGTGCTCGGCAGGTCGGCCCGGATGGCGGCGGCTCCGTCTGCCAGGCGCATCGCCCGCGAGTTGGGAGAGCCCTGCCACTGCGGGACGACAACGAAGGTGGCGGTCACGCTGACACTCTAGAACGGCGGATCAGCCGGCGGGAGTGGGACGGACCGCTGCGGCAGTCGCGGCCTCGAGCTCGGCCTGCGTGAGGTCGGCGCCGTAGCCCGGGGTGTCTGGCTGGATCCGCCAGCTCTCGCTCAACGGCCCGAGGTCGACCGTGTCGAAACCGATCCGATCCAGGAAGCTCGCCACCTGTGTGTTCGACTCCGCATCGTCTCCGGCGATCGCGAGTGCACGGCGGCCGGGGGTGCCGCTCGGGGTTCCCGTGGTGGTGATGTCTGAGAAGCGGATCGCGTTGAACGCCTTCACCACGTGCGAGGTCGGGAGGTGCTGCTGCAGCAGTCCGGCCGAGGTTTGCTCCTCGGTGTCCAGCACCGCGATCTGCCCGTCACGCTGCGGGTAGTAGTTGTTCGTGTCGAGGACGAGCTTGCCGGCGAGAGGCGCGACCGGCACCGTGTCGATCGCCTTCAGCGGGATCGACACGACGACGAAGTCGCCGGCCTCCGCGGCCTCGGCGGGTGTCGCAGCGCGGGCGTGCTCGCCGAGCTCCGCGACCAGTTCGGCGAGCGTCTCGGGCCCGCGCGAGTTGCTCAGCACCACCTCGTACCCGTCCGCGATCGCGACGCGCGCGACCTGGGAGCCGATGTTGCCCGAACCGATGAATCCGATGGTGGTCATGCCTCCATGCAATCAGACGCGGCGAGTTGCCGCAGGCTGGCCGGGTCTGCTCAGCGCAGAGTCGCCGCCGCGACCGGGCCGCTGACCACGACCGCGCTGCCGTCCACGTTGGTCACCTCGAGCACCGCCGAGAGCCCGTAGTTGCCGGCGCCTGCCGCCGGCAACTCGGCACGGAAGCTCGTGCGCTCGTCATCCGCGACCCCGCAGACGGCCGGCTCGAAGGTCGTCGAGAACGTCAGACTCGCTCCGGGAGCCAGCTCGATCAGCTGCGCGAGCGAGGGCACGGCGCCGTTGCTGTGCCAGAGCACGATCCTGTCGCGCGAGAAGGTCAGGGCCGGAAACGGCGAGGCCGAGCCGCTGAACGCCGCCGTGCCGGTGTTGGTGAGTGTGACGGTTGCCGGGATGCTGCGATCCGTTGCCGCCGCCTCGATGGGCTCCACCGTGAGGAGCAGTCCGTTCGACGCGGGAGCGAGCTCGGCCAGCCCGCCGGTGCAGAGATTGATCTTCTGCGCGGGGGCGAGGCCGATTCCGCCGCCAGTGGCCGCGCTGCCGGCCAGCGATTCCGGGGCTTTCACATCGGGCGCCGACGCCGCCGAGCCGGAGCTCGCGCTGAACATTCCAGTCTGTCCGAGCGCGACGCTCAGGCTGACCGGCACGATGATTGTGAGCGCGGTCAGCGAGCCGACGACGGCGACCGCGACTACCTGCGGGCGTCGGCGCGCGCGCGATCGCCGCAGTACGGCATCCAGGTCGACGCCGTTGTGGGCGGATGGCCGGTCGTCGTGGTGGAACTGCTCGCGCAGTTCAGCTTCGGTGGGCATCGGTGTCTCCTTCGGCGAGAGCGGGTTCGGGGGCGAGGGCGACCGCCATCTTGGCCAGCCCGTCGCTGAGATAGCGCTTCACGGTGCCCGAGCTGAGCCCGAGGGTCGTGGCGATGTCGTCGACCCTGAGGTCGTCGTAGTAGCGGAGCACCAGGCAGGCGCGTTCGCGCGGGGTGAGCTTGCGGAGCTCGCCGTGCAGGTCGAGGCGGGCGTCCGTGGTGAGCGCGTCGGACGGGGCCTCCTCCGGCACGTACTCGAGCGGGGCCACTCGGCGCCAGAGGGATCGGCGGCGGCCGCCATCCAGATGCGTGTTCAGGATGACGCGGCGCACGTACGCCTCGGCGCTCTCGACCCCGAAGCCGTTGCGCAGCCGGCCGAAGGTCTTCACCAGGGCGTCCTGCACGAGGTCGGCGGCCTCGTCGCGGTCGCCGCAGAGCAGGGTGGCATAGCGGAGCAGCGCGTCGCCGCGGTGCGCGACGAGTTCGCTGACGACGCGTTCCCACTGGGGTTTCTGTGCGGTCCTGGCCGCCATGCTCCACCTCCCTTCACCTACTGAGACGAGGAGCACCTCGAAAACGTTGGGGTCTATCTCGGCGAAGTATTCGTCAGCCGGCTGACTAATGCCATACTTCCGACATGAGAAAAGAGCCGGCACGCTGGATTCGGATCATCGCACCCCTGATTCTGGTGGTGATCTGGCTCGGTGTCTCCGGAGTCGGTGGCCCCACTTTCGGCAAGATCAGCGAGGTCGCTAACAACGACCAGGCCAGCTACCTGCCTGCCAGCGCCGAGTCGACCCAGGTGCAGAGCGACCTGAAGAAGTTCTTTCCCTCGGACACGGTGCCCGCGATCGTCGTGTACGCGCGCTCGGCAGGGGTCAGCGCCGCCGACACGAGCTGGGTTGCCGACCGGATCAGCGCGCTGCAGTCGGTCGACGGGGTGGGAACGGTCGTCGGCCCGATTCCGTCGTCGGATGGCCAGGCGTTTCAGGTGCTGGTTCCCGTGAAGTCGAGCGCCGTCGCCACGACCGTCATCGGCGAGGTGCGCACGGTCGCCGTGGACGGGGTGCCGTCCGGCCTCACCAGCTACGTCACCGGACCCGCGGCCCTCATCGTTGACTTCGCGGGCGGATTCAGCGGCATCGACGGGATCCTGCTGCTGGTCGCCCTGCTCGCTGTCTTCGTGATCCTCCTCATCGTCTATCGCTCGCCGCTGCTGCCGATCCTGGTGCTGCTGACCTCGACGTTCGCGCTCACCGGCAGCATCCTCGTCGTCTACTGGCTCGCGAAAGCCGACGTCATCACCGTCACCGGGCAGAGCCAGGGGATCCTGTCGATCCTCGCGCTCGGGGCCGCGACCGACTACTCGCTGCTGCTGGTCGCGCGCTACCGCGAGGCTCTGACGCAGCATCGCACCGGCTGGTCGGCGATGCGCGTGGCCTATCGCGCCGCCCTCGAGCCGATCGCGGCGTCGGCGGCCACCGTCATTCTCGGCGTACTCTGCCTGCTGCTCTCGGGGCTCAACTCGAATCGCGGCCTTGGTCCCGTCGCCGCCATCGGCATCTTGTTCGCCATGCTGGCCGCCCTCACCGCGCTGCCCGCCCTGCTGGTGCTCTGCGGGCGCGCGGCGTTCTGGCCGTTCCGACCCAAGTACGTGGAGCCGGTGGATGGCGCCCCCGCCCCCGTGAAGACGGCGCGGCTCTGGGTCGGGGTCGGCCGTGTGATCTCGCGGCGCCCGCGTCCGGTCTGGATCGTCTCGGTGCTGTTGCTCGGTGCCGCCTCCCTCGGGTTGCTGCAGCTGCAGGCCAACGGCGTGCCGCAGACCGACCTGCTGCTCACCCAGTCCGACTCGGTCGACGGCCAGAGGCTGTTGGCGAAGCACTTCGACGCGGGCTCGGGAAGCCCGGTCTACATCGTGGCCGACGCGGGCAAAGCCGATCAGGTGGTGTCGCTCGCGACGGGCACGAAGAACGTGTCGGATGCCGTGCTCTTCACGGGCGCGACCGGTGCCCCGGGCACGCCCGGGGCTCCCGTTCCGCCGGCGAAGGTTGTCGACGGAACCGTTCTCATCGAGGCGACCCTCGGCGTCGAGGCCGACTCCGATGCCGCGCAGAAGGTCGTCACCACGCTCCGCGACACGCTGCCGGCGGTCGATGCGAGCGCGAAGGTCGGGGGAGTGACCGCGCTCGCGCTCGACACCACCGACACCGCGACGGCGGATCTCCACGTCGTCATCCCTGCGGTGCTGCTGGTGGTGCTCGTCGTGCTCATGCTGCTGCTGCGCTCGATCCTGGCGCCGCTGCTGCTGATCGGCACCGTCGTGCTCTCGTACGCGGCGACTCTCGGTATCTCGGCGCTGGTGTTCAACCACCTGCTGCATTTCCCGGGGGCAGATGCCTCGGTGCCGCTGTTCGGCTTCGTCTTCCTGGTCGCGCTCGGAGTCGACTACAACATCTTCCTCATGACGCGCGTGCGGGAGGAGTCTCTGAAACACGGCACCAGGCCGGGCATCATCCGAGGCGTCCAGGCGACCGGTGGCGTGATCACCGCGGCAGGAATCGTGCTGGCGGCGACCTTCTCGGCCCTCGGCGTCATCCCGATCCTGTTCCTGGTGCAGCTGGCATTCATCGTCGCCTTCGGCGTGCTGCTCGACACGATCCTGGTGCGCACGCTGCTGGTGCCGGCCCTGTCGTACGACATCGGGCGCCGGATCTGGTGGCCGTCGAAGCTCGGGCGGGAAGGCGCGGAATCCGACCGGCCCTGATCCCGGGAACAGAAAGTGCCCCCGACTGGATTTGAACCAGCGACTTCTTCCTTCGGAGGGAAGCGCTCTATCCGCTGAGCTACGGGGGCAGGATGCCTCCCAGGGTAGCAGGGCATGTCATGCTCGATTCGTGCCCCTGCGTCGCGAACTCCGCTCCTCGATGACCGTCCAGGTCAGCGATCCGTCCGCCTTCGTGCTGGCCAACGCGCCAGCCCTCGGGGTGCCATTCGAGAGCGAGCGGCTGACGATCACGCTGGACGGCCGCGAGGTCGCCGTGCGCGAGCTCGCCGAGGATCCGCTGACGCGCCTCCGGTTGTTCGAGGCGACGCAGGGCGTCGTCACCATCGATTACGCGGCTGCGGTGCTCGGGCGTGCCGAGCTGGTCGCGGTGAATCCGACCGAGGCGATCGTCTACCTCCGACCGAGCCGCTACGTGCAGTCGGACACGCTCACCCCCTTCGCCCGCGACACTTTCGCCCATCGGGATGCCGCGCGCCTGGTGCGGGAGGTCTCCGCCTGGGTGCACGACCACCTCGAGTACACCGCCGATGCCACCACGCCGACCGGGGGAGCGGTCGAGACACTTGCCGCGCGGGCGGGAGTCTGCCGTGACTACGCGCACCTCACCACCGCTCTGTTGCGCGCGCTCGACGTGCCCGCGCGGCTGGTGTCTGTCTACGCGCCGCAGCTCGATCCGATGGACTTCCACGCCGTCGTCGAAGCTCTCGTCGACGGGAGGTGGGTCGTCGTCGACTCGACGCGCCTCGCCCCGCGCGCGGCCATGGTGCGCATGGCGACGGGCCGTGACGCCACAGATACTGCGTGGCTCACCAACACTCTCTCCGACGTCGAACTGCTGACCCTCTTCGTGGATGCCACGGCCGACGAGTCCTTCGACGACGATCCCGACGAGCTGGTCGCGCTCGGCTAGCTACTTCAGTGCGCCCAGCGCCGCGTCGATCAGGTCAGCCGGGTCGCCGGGCTCGGCGAAGTCGACCGAGGTCGCCACGACCCAGTAGTTGCCCTGGAAGACGATCGCCGTCCCGACGCCCCCCGCCACGCTGAAATACGCCTCGTCGCCGTAGGTGGGCACCAGCTTCCCCTGCGAGACGGCCTCATTCTTGAGGTTCTCGATGGATGCCGCATCCAGGTGTGCAACCGAGATGTCGATCGTGTCGCCGCTGGTCTGATTGCTCCAGCGGCAGGCGATGCCCGACTCGGATTTCGCGGTGGCCGCGGCCGAGCCGCTGGCCGGGGTCCAGCTCGTCAGGAGCCCGAAGTTCGGGTTGTACGCGTAGATGGTGTCTGCCGGCACCAGGGTGTCGCAGCCGATCGCGACGGGGGTGGGGCTCGCACTCGGGGATGGAGCCGTGGTCGGGGTACGCGAGGCCGATGCGGACGGGGTCGTGCTCGCCGACCCGCTCGGCGACGGGGTCGGGGTGGGGGTGCATCCGCTCAGTAACGCGACGAAGACCACCCCAACGGCGAGTGGAGCGAGTAGACGAACCGTTCTAGGCATGGGCTCATTGTCTCCCGACGTCCCTGACCGGCCGCCTCGGACACGGCTGGGTAGAATCGCTCCTTGTGAATCCCGCCGAATTGACCGCAACGCTTCTCGACACCGTCCGCACGACGGTCGGGGCGCGAGCGGAGGAGGTGGCGGCGGCGGACGTGACCCTCGAGCGCCCGCGCAACCGGGATCACGGCGACTGGGCCTCCAACGTTGCGCTCAAGCTCGGTAAGCGACTCGAGCTGAATCCACCTGACTTCGCGGCCGCGATCGCGGCCGCGCTCACCGAGGTCGACGGGATCGCGAAGGCCGAGGTTGCCGGCCCCGGTTTCCTGAACATCACTCTGGACGCGGCGGCCGCGGGCGTGCTCGCGCAGAAGATCGTGGAGGCGGGCGAACTCTACGGCCGCGGCACCCTCTACGACGGTGTCCCGATGAACCTGGAGTTCGTCTCGGCCAACCCGACCGGCCCGCTGCACATCGGCGGCACCCGCTGGGCCGCGGTCGGCGACAGCCTCGCGCGCATCTTCCAGGCGCAGGGCGGGCTGGTCACGCGCGAGTACTACTTCAACGACCACGGCGCGCAGATCGACCGCTTCGCCCGCAGTCTCATGGCGGCCTACCGCGGCGAGGCCGCACCGGAAGACGGCTACGGCGGGCAGTACATCCTCGACATCGCAGCCCGCGTGATCGAGGCCTACCCGGGCGACCTGGATTCGCTCCCGCACGCCGAGCTCCAGGAGACGTTCCGCGCGGTCGGCATCGAGTTGATGTTCGGCGACATCAAGGCGAGCCTGCACAACTTCGGCGTCGACTTCGACGTCTACTTCCATGAGAACGACCTGCACGAGTCGGGCGCCGTCGACCACGCGGTGGCCCGCCTGCGCGAGCTCGGCCACATCTACCAGGCAGACGGGGCGACCTGGCTGCGCACCAGCGAGTTCGGCGACGACAAGGACCGGGTCGTCATCAAGAGCGACGGCGAGGCCGCGTACATCTCGGGCGATCTCGCCTACTACCTCAACAAGCGGGAGCGGGGCTTCGAGCGCAACCTGATCCTGCTGGGCGCCGACCACCACGGCTACGTCAAGCGTCTGATGGCGATGACGGCTGCGTTCGGCGACGTTCCGTACGTCAACCTCGAGATCCTGATCGGCCAGCTTGTCAACCTGATCAAGGACGGCGAACCGGTCAAAATGTCGAAGCGTGCGGGCACCGTCGTCACGATGGAGGACCTCGTCGACGTCGTGGGCGTGGATGCCGCACGCTACGCCCTGGTGCGCAGCTCGCTGGATTCGCCGCTCGACGTCGACCTCGACCTGCTCACCAAGCGGACGAACGACAACCCGGTCTTCTATGTGCAGTACGCCCACGCCCGCACGCAGGCCGTCGCGCGCAACGCCGACGCGGCCGCAGTGCCACGCGGCCGCTTCGACGCCTCGCTTCTCGCGCACGAGACCGAGAGCGCGCTGCTCGGCGTGCTCGCCGACTACCCGCGCGTGATCCTGCAGGCCGCCGAGTACCGCGAACCGCACCGCGTCGCGCGCTACGTCGAGGAGCTCGCAGGCACCTATCACCGCTGGTATGACGCCTGCCGCATCATCCCGCAGGGCGACGAGCCGGTCGAGGCCGTGCACGAGACCCGCCGCTGGCTGAACGACGCGACCGGGCAGGTGCTCCGCAACGGGCTCGGCCTGGTGGGCGTGAGTGCTCCGGAGCGGATGTAAGCGATGACTTCCGCATCGAGGATCGAGCCGATCAGAGGGAGGCGTCGGGTGTGGCCGTTCGTCGTCATCGCGATGGTCGTGGTGGTGCTGATCGTCGGGGCATTCATCGCGGATGCCGCCGCCAAGGCGTCCGCGCGTGACCAGATCCGCTCCCAGCTCGTCTCCGCCCTCGGGCTGCCCGCGTCGGCGGACGTCACGGTGGACGTCGGGCCCGGGTCGATCCTGCTCCAGGCCCTCTCAGGTTCTCTCGCGACGGTCGACGTGAGCGTGCCAGAACTCGCCTTCGGCGAACTGGTCGGGTCAGCCGACATCCATGCCACGAAGGTGCCGCTCGACACGAGCAAGCCGGTCGGGACGCTCGCGGTGAACTACGCGGTCACCGAGAAGAATCTCGCCGCCATCGCGAAGAACCTGAGCGGGGTCGACATCACCGCGGTCACGCTTGAACGCTCCGAGATCGTCGCGGCAGCGAGCCTCACCGTGCTCGGTGCCACGGTCCCGGTGTCGTTCGGGCTGACCCCCTCGGTGTCGGGCGGGCGGTTGGTGTTCACCCCGGCGCACATCCGGCTCGGTGGGCAGACGTTCACCGCGGAGCAGCTCACGGCGAACCCTCTTTTCGGCGGTCTGGCTCGCGGTCTGCTGAAGCAGCAGTCGTTCTGTGTGGCGCAGTATCTGCCGAAGGCGCTCACCGCGACCGCGGTGCAGATCGTCGGCGGCTCGCTGATCATGAGCTTCTCGGGCGACGGCGCCGCGCTCGGCGGTCCGGAGTTCACGACGAAGGGCGGCTGCTCGTGAGGGTCGCACCCGAGGTCGGGCTGCCGTTCGAGCCGATCCGCAACAGCGTCTACACGGCCGACGAACTGTTCACCGGGTTCGATCCAGCGTCGCCCGGCTCGTACGCCCGCACGCGCGACTTCCGCTCGTACGAGTGGTTCGTGCGCACCGGACGCGGCAACCCGATCGAGCCGTACGCCGCCATGATGCGCGCCTTGCACGACTCCTCGGTCACGCTCGACATGGGCACGACGATCCGGGAGCGCCGGGTCGTCGGGATCATGGGCGGGCATCAGCTGCCCCGGGACTCCGCCGCCTACCGCAGCATCGCCGAGCTCGGCCGCGACCTCGCTCGCCGCGGCATGCTCGTGTGCACCGGGGGAGGCCCGGGCGCCATGGAGGCCGGTCACGTCGGCGCCTCGCTGTCGCAGCATCCGCACGCGCAGCTCGACTCGACCATCGCGGTGCTCGCCGAGATGCCGGACATGCCGCGGCTCAGCGAGATCGTCGCGGCCGACGGAACGCCCGACCCGCGGCTCGTGCAGGTCGCTCAGGACTGGTTCGCGCCCGCCTGGGAGCTGAGCAGGTCGATCGTTTCGCCGGTGGCATCCCTCTCGATCCCGACCTGGCACTACGGGCACGAGCCAACATCGCCGTTCGCGACGCACATCGCGAAACTGTTCCAGAACAGCATCCGCGAAGACGGCCTGCTGACGGTCGCGCGCCAGGGCATCGTCTTCACGCAGGGCAGCGCGGGCACCCTGCACGAGGTGTTCCAGGATGCCGAGCAGAACTTCTACGCGACAGGCGGCGCGGCGCCCGACGGCGCGACGGCCAGCGAGTCGGTCTTTAGCCCAATGGTCTTCCTCGACAGCGAGTACTGGACGACGACCCTCCCCGTGCGCCAGCTGATGACGGCGCTGTTCGAGACGGCCGCGCCCGCCGTCAGGATGCGGTTCAATGACCTTGTGCTGGTGACCGATGACATCCGCGAGGCTGTGGAGCACCTCGACCGTTTCGAGGCGACCCCGTCGCGCCTCGCCGTCGGCCGGTCGGCGCGCTGATGGACTGGCGCATCCCGGCTGTCATCCTGATCGTCATCGTGGCGACCGCGATCTTCGTGGTCATCCTGCGCAACAACCAGCGCCGCACCGACCAGGCCCGCGAGGAGGCGGTCGCGCGGGGCGAGACCGATCGCAAGAGCCCCAACCTCACAGTCGCCTACCTCGTCATCGGGGGCGCGTTGCTCGTGGTGGGCGCCGTGATGCTCACCACTGGCCACTAGCGCGTCAGCCGGACCCGATCCAGACCATCAGGATGGCGACGGGCTCGAGCACGGCGAGCGTGAGCACGGCGAACGGCAGCGCGATCAGCACGATCGACCAAATCGCGGGAGCCGGAACGCGTCGCATGCCCCCGATCCTTCCCGCTTTCGCGCATCCAATACACTGGGAGTGGCTTCAGGGACCAAGCCGGGTTCGCTCGCCTCACTCTTCGTTCCGACGGCCCCGTGTCGACGACCAACGTGAGGTCCTGTGACCGCGAATCCTCTCGCGCCCGGCTGGCTCGTCCACCCGGATGACGCGAACGCGCTTGCGCCGACCGTCTGGCCGCGGAACGCCGTACGGGATGCCGCCGGTGGCATTCGACTTGCCGGAGCGACCGCCACCGCGCTGGTGGCCGAGTTCGGAACCCCGCTGTACGTCGTCGACGAGGCGGATGCCCGCGACCGCGCCAGTGAACTGAAGGTCGCGTTCGACGAGGCCTTCGGCGCCATCGGGTCGTCGGTAAAGGTGTACTACGCCGGCAAGGCGTTCCTGAGCACCGAGATCGCACGCTGGGTCACCTCGGCGGGTCTCAACATCGACGTCTGCAGCGGCGGGGAGCTGGCCGTCGCGCTCGCCGCCGGCGTCGACCCCGGGCGTCTCGGGTTCCACGGCAACAACAAGAGCCTCGCCGAGATCGACCGGGGGGTCGGAGTCGGCGTGGGCGCGATCGTTCTCGACAGCGTCGTCGAGATCGAGCGTGTCGCCGCGGCCGCCGCTCGACACGGTCGCGTGCAACCGGTGCGTCTGCGCATCAACAGCGGAGTCCACGCCTCGACCCACGAGTTCCTAGCGACCGCGCACGAGGATCAGAAGTTCGGCGTCCCGCTGGCCGATGCGCCCGCGATCGTCGACCAGATCCGCACCCACGCGAGCCTGCGGTTCCTCGGACTGCACTCCCACATCGGCTCGCAGATCTTCGAGTCCGACGGCTTCGCAGAGGCCGCGCGTCGACTGCTGACCGTGCACGCCGAGCTGCTCGCCGGAGGAGAGGTGCCTGAGCTGAACCTCGGCGGCGGCTTCGGCATCGCCTACACAAGCGCCGACGTCGTCACGCCGATCGAAACGATCGCCCGGGAGCTCGCCCGGGTCGTCGCCTCGGAATGCGCAGCGCTCGGCATTCCGGTGCCCGATATCGCCGTCGAGCCCGGGCGGTCGATCATCGGCCCGTCGACGGTGACGCTGTACGAGGTCGGCACTATTAAAGACGTGACCGTGTCGGTCGACGGCGGCCAGACGGCGATCCGCCGGTACGTCAGCGTCGACGGGGGCATGAGCGACAACATCCGCGCCGCTCTTTATCAGGCCGACTACTCGGTGCGTCTCGCCAATCGCTCGTCGGATGCCACCCCCGCCCTGGTGCGGATCGCAGGCAAGCACTGCGAGAGCGGCGACATCGTCGTGCGGGCCGACTACCTCCCCGGTGACGTGGAGCCGGGCGACATCGTGAGCGTCCCCGCTACCGGCGCGTACTGCTGGTCGCTCGCCAGCAACTACAACTACCTCGGTCGTCCGGCGGTCGTCGCCGTGCGCGACGGCTTTGCACGCCTGCTTGTGCGCGGCGAGACCGAGGCCGACCTCTTGAGCCGCGACGCCGGCATCGCCCCGACCGAAAAGGCCACCACATGATCGAATACCGCAACCTCCGCATCGCCCTGCTCGGGGCGGGCGCTGTCGGCTCGCAGGTCGCCTCGCTGCTCCTCGAGCACGGTGACGAGCTCGCCGGCCGCGTCGGGGCGGGGCTGGAGCTCGTCGGCGTGGCGGTGCGCGACCTCGAAGCCCCCAGGTCGACCGCGATCCCGCAGCAGTTGCTGACGACTGACGCGCACTCGCTGATCCTCGGCGCCGACATCGTCATTGAGCTGATCGGCGGCATCGAGCCGGCTCGCGAGTACCTGCTGCTGGCGCTGAACTCCGGTGCCGACGTGATCACGGCCAACAAGGCGCTGCTCGCCACGCACGGTCCCGAGCTGTTCGAGCTCGCTGAGCAGGTCGGAGCCCAGCTGTACTACGAGGCGGCCGTGGGCGGGGCGATCCCGATCATCCGTCCGCTGCGCGACTCGCTCGCGGGCGACCGGGTGCACCGCATCCTCGGCATCGTGAACGGCACGACCAACTACATCCTCGATCGCATGGATCTCGAGGGCGACTCCCTCGAGGAGGCCCTGGCTGCGGCCACCGAGCTCGGGTACGCCGAGGCGGACCCGACCTCCGATATCGAGGGCTACGACGCGGCGCAGAAGGCGGCGATCCTGGCCAGCCTCGCGTTCCACACCACGGTGCCGCTAGAACTTGTGCACCGTGAGGGGATCGCATCGATCACCCACGAGCAGGTCGTCTCGGCCCGCAAGGCCGGCTTCGTCGTCAAGCTGCTCGCCGTGTGCGAGCGTCTCACCGATCCCGCGACGGGCGTCGAGGGAGTCTGCGCCCGTGTGCATCCGGCGCTCGTCCCGCTCACGCATCCGCTCGCCGCGGTGCACGGCGCGAACAACGCGGTGTTCCTCGAGGCGGAGGCGGCGGGCAGCCTGATGTTCTACGGGGCAGGAGCGGGTGGCATCCAGACCGCGTCGGCCGTGCTCGGCGACGTCGTCTCGGCCGCGCGTCGGCACGTCATCGGCGGCCCTGGCGTCGCGGAGTCGACGCACGCCGACCTGCCGATCCTGCCGATCTCGAGCGTCGTCACCCGGTACCAGATCACCCTCACCGTGTCGGACCGACCGGGTGTGCTCGCCCAGATCGCGACCCTGTTCAGCACGCACGGCGTCTCGGTCGAGGCGGTAACGCAGTCGGTCGGTCACGACACCGGTCACGGCCCCTCCGCCGGCGCTGGTCATCACCTTTCGGAGCCCACCGCTACCCTGGTAATCGGGACGCATCAGGCCACCGAGGGCGCGCTCGCCGACACGGTGGCTGCGCTGGGCGCCAGCGATGTGGTCACCGCGGTGACCAGCGTTCTGCGCGTCGAGGGCACCGAGTAGAGGCTCCGAGAGGTTCGAGGGAAACAGACAATGGCACAGTGGCGCGGCGTTCTGCACGAGTACGCGGACCGACTCGACGTGAGCGAGGCGACCCCGATCATCACCCTCGGCGAGGGCGGCACCCCGCTGATCCCGGCCGACGCCCTCTCGGCGCGCACCGGTGCGAAAGTCTGGGTCAAGTACGAGGGGATGAACCCCACCGGCTCCTTCAAGGACCGCGGCATGACGATGGCGGTCTCGAAGGCCGTCGAGCACGGTGCCAAGGCCATCATCTGCGCCTCCACCGGCAACACCTCGGCCTCGGCCGCAGCGTACGCGGCCCACGCCGGGATCACGGCTGCCGTTCTCGTGCCGGAGGGCAAGATCGCCATGGGCAAGCTCGCCCAGGCCATCGCCCACAACGCGCAGCTGCTCCAGGTGCAGGGCAACTTCGACGACTGCCTCGACATCGCGCGCGAGCTCGCCGCGCTGTACCCAGTCCACCTCGTCAATTCTGTCAACAACGACCGCATCGAGGGGCAGAAGACTGCTGCCTTCGAGGTCATCGAGGTGCTCGGCGATGCGCCCGACATCCACTTCGTCCCGGTCGGCAATGCCGGCAACTACACCGCATACGCGCGTGGGTATGCCGAGGATGCGGCCCGCGGCGCCTCCACGAAGCTCCCGCGCATGTTCGGGTTTCAGGCGGAGGGCAGCGCCCCGATCGTCCGCGGCGAGATCGTCAGAAACCCCGACACGATCGCCAGCGCGATCCGGATCGGGAACCCGGCCTCCTGGGAGCTGGCCCTCACGGCGCGCGACGCGACGAACGGCTACTTCGGCGCAATCTCGGACGCCGACATCCTGGCCGCTCACCGGATCCTGTCCGCCGAGGTGGGCATCTTCGTCGAGCCCGCCTCTGCGATCAGCGTGGCGGGACTGCTCGAGCGCGCCGCCGCGGGGGCCATCCCGAAGGGCGCCACGGTCGTGCTGACGGTCACCGGTCACGGCCTCAAGGACCCGCAGTGGGCCCTCCGCACCGCCGACGGCGCCGAGGTGACGCCGACGGTCGTCCCGATCGATACAGCCGCGATCGCCGACGTCCTCGGACTCGTGGCCACCCCGGCTACCGCATGAGCGCCGGTGCTGTGCCACGCGGGCGCTCGGTGCAGGTGAAGGTCCCGGCGACGACGGCCAACCTGGGGCCTGGATTCGACACGCTCGGCCTCGCCCTCTCGGTCTACGACGAGCTGACGGTCACGGTGCGCGACGAGCCCGGCGCGCACGTCACCGTGATCGGTGTCGGCGCCGGAGAGGTGCCGACCGACGAGACGAACCTGGTCGTCCGCTCGATCGCGTACGCCTTCGAGGCCTTCGGCCAGAAGCTGCCCGGCCTCGAGATCATCGCCCGCAACTCCATCCCCCACGGCCGCGGCATGGGCTCGTCGGGGGCGGCCATCGTCTCCGGCATCATGGCGGCCAAGGGCCTGCTCGAGGGGATCGTCGAGATCGACTCGCAGGGTCTGCTCGCCCTCGCGACCGCGCTCGAGGGGCATCCGGACAACGTCGCGCCCGCCCTCTTCGGCGGGCTCACGATCGCCTGGGTCACGCCCGAGGGTCCGCGCTACAAGAAGCTCATCGTGCACCGCGGCGTCTCGCCGCTGGTCGCCGTGCCCGCCACCACGATGTCGACCGCGCTGGCCCGCAGCCTGCAGCCAGAGTCGGTACCGCACGAGGACGCGATATTCAACGTCTCGCGTTCTGCGCTGCTGATCGCGGCGCTCATCCAGAGTCCCGAGCTGCTGCTGGCCGCCACCGAGGACAAGCTGCACCAGAGCTACCGGGCGAGCGCCATGCCCGAGACCGATTCTCTGATCCGGATGCTGCGCTCGCACGGCCTCGCCGCCGTGGTCTCGGGTGCCGGGCCGTCGCTGCTCGTCCTCGGCAGCGACCCCGCCCAACGTCTCGTCGCGGCCGAGCTCATCGCCGAGCACTCGGAATCGCCGTGGGAGTGCCTGCTGCTCGCGGTCGACTTCAAGGGTGCTACGGTTATGGTGCATTCGAACGATGCGGTGGCTTAGCCACGCGACGGATGTAATCCCACTGGCATTCGCCCCGCGGAATCCCGCTTAAGCACTCCCGCCCAAAGCACCCGAACCCGCATCCAGGCGAACTGCCGCTCCCCGAGCCGTTCTGTGCCCGGGTCGAACCGAAGGAACCCCTCGCAGTGACTGATGTCGATGCACTCACGAACACCGTGAGCGCCCCTGCCGATCTGAGCCGTCTCAAGCTTGCCGAGCTCCAGGCCCTGGCCGCCGAGCGCGGACTCGTCGGCGCCTCCAAACTTCGAAAAGGAGAACTCGTGGATGCACTTTCCGCCGGCGGCGTCGCCGACGGTCCCGCTGAATCCCCGACGACTGATTCGCAGACGGCCGATTCGCCGACCGACCGCGGTGATTTCGTCGTCGCCCCGATCGACGAGGTGAGCGCCGAGGCGCCCGCCACGTTTGTCGAAGATCTCGCGCCCGAGCAGGCCGAGCCCAACGAGCGCACCGTGCCGGTCCGCCGCTCGCGCCGCGTCAGCGCTTCCACCTCGGATGCCGCCGCTCTCGCCGCGGAGGCCGCTGCCACGGCATCCGCACCCACCAGCACCCAGCACGTTGCCGCCGCCGATGTCGCCGCCGACCTCGACAAGCTGCTACCCGAGGTCACCTCCGGCTCCTCCGACGCCGACGGCGAGGAGGGCGGGAGCAGTCGCAGCCGCGGACGCAACCGCAACCGCAACTCGAACGCGCAAAGCACCGCAGGTCAGAACGCGACCGACCAGAACGCGAACGGTCAGAACGCCGCCGGTCAGAACGGCGGCCAGCAGGCCCCCGAGAACGGCCAGCAGGCCGGGCAGCAGAACAGCCGCCAGAACGGCCGCCAGGGCCAGAACGGCCAGCAGGCTCAGGACGCTCAGCAGAACGCGCGTCAGAGCGGTCAGCAGGGGCAGAACGGCCAGCAGGGAGTGGCGAACGACCAGGCGAACCAGCAGCTCGCCGCGCTGAACAATGACGGTGACGGCAGCAGCCGCAACCGCTATCGCGACCGCAAGCGCGGCCGCAACGGCGTGCAGAACGACGACTTCGAGCCGGAGCTCAGCGACGACGACGTGCTGATCCCTGTCGCGGGCATCCTGGACGTGCTCGACAACTACGCCTTCGTGCGCACCTCCGGCTACCTGCCGGGTGCGAACGACGTCTACGTCTCGCTCGGCCAGGTCAAGAAGTACAACCTGCGCAAAGGTGACGCGGTGGTCGGCGCGATCCGCCAGCCGCGCGACGGCGACCAGCAGAGCGGCCGCCAGAAGTACAACGCGATCGTCAAGATCGACTCCATCAACGGCCAGACCGTCGAGGAGGCCGCGAACCGTGTGGAGTTCGGCAAGCTCACCCCGATCTATCCGAACGAGCGCCTGCGTCTCGAAACGGAGCCCGGCAAGCTGTCGACGCGGATCATCGACCTGATCGCCCCGATCGGCAAGGGCCAGCGCGGCCTGATCGTCGCGCCGCCGAAGGCCGGCAAGACGCTCATCCTGCAGGCCGTCGCGAAGGCGATCTCGGTCAATAACCCTGAGGTTCACATCATGGTGGTGCTCGTCGACGAGCGCCCAGAAGAGGTCACCGATATGCAGCGCTCGGTGAAGGGCGAGGTCATCGCCTCCACCTTCGACCGGCCCGCTGAAGACCACACCACGGTGGCCGAGCTCGCGATCGAGCGCGCCAAGCGCCTCGTCGAGCTGGGCAACGACGTGGTCGTGCTGCTCGACTCGATCACCCGGCTGGGCCGTGCGTACAACCTGGCCTCGCCGGCATCCGGACGCATCCTGTCTGGTGGTGTCGACGCCTCGGCGCTCTACCCGCCGAAGCGCTTCTTCGGTGCGGCGCGCAACATCGAGGGTGGCGGTTCGCTGACCATCCTCGCGACGGCCCTCGTCGAGACCGGGTCCAAGATGGATGAGGTCATCTTCGAGGAGTTCAAGGGCACCGGCAACATGGAGCTGCGCCTCTCGCGTCAGCTCGCCGACAAGCGCATCTTCCCGGCGGTCGACATCTACGCATCCAGCACCCGCCGTGAGGAGGAGCTGCTCAGCCCCGAAGAGGTCAAGATCACCTGGCGTCTGCGCCGGGCACTGGCCGGTCTCGAGCTGCAGCAGCAGCTCGAGGTTGTGCTCAGCAAGCTCAAGGAGACGCAGTCGAACGTCGAGTTCCTGGTGCAGATCCAGAACTCGCTTCCGGCGTCCAACGGGCAGGGCGGTAACGGGCACAACGGCGGCAACGGGTCGCACGGCCACAAGGACTGAGGCGTGTTCGAATCGGTCGCCACGCTGCAGGCCGAGCACGAACAGCTGCAGCTGCAACTCGCGGAGCCGAGTCTGCACGCCGACGCCGCGCGCGCCAAGAAGGTCAACCGTCGCTACGCCGAGTTGAGCAAGATCCTCAAGGCGAACGCCGACTGGCTGCAAGCGCAAGACGACCTGGCCGCCGCGCGTGAACTGGCCAAGGAAGACGACGCCTTCGCCGACGAGATCCCCGAGCTCGTGACCGGCCTGACCGACGCGCAGGAGAGACTGCGTCGGTTGCTGATCCCTCGCGATCCGGATGACGGGCGCGACGTGATCATGGAGGTCAAGGGCGGCGCGGGCGGCGCCGAGTCGGCGCTGTTCGCCGCGGACCTGCTGCGCATGTACTTGCACTACGCGGAGTCCAAGGGCTGGAAGACCGAGATCTTGGAAGCGGATCCGACCGACCTCGGCGGATACACGAACGTGCAGGTGGCCATCAAGTCCAACGCCAGCGACCCCGCGGAGGGCGTCTGGGCGCACCTCAAGTACGAGGGCGGCGTTCACCGCGTGCAGCGCGTGCCGGCGACCGAGTCGCAGGGTCGCATCCAGACCTCGACGGCGGGCGTGCTGGTCTTCCCCGAGGTCGACGAGCCGGAAGAGGTCGAGATCGGCCCGAACGATCTGCGGATCGACGTGTTCCGTTCGTCGGGACCAGGCGGGCAGTCGGTCAACACGACCGACTCCGCCGTGCGGATCACTCACCTGCCGACCGGCATTGTCGTCTCGATGCAGAACGAGAAGTCGCAGATCCAGAACCGCGAGGCCGGAATGCGCGTGCTACGCGCCCGGATCCTCGCGCGCCAGCAGGAGGAGCTCGCCGCGGTGTCGAGTGCAGCCCGCAAGTCGCAAATCCGCACCATGGACCGCTCCGAGCGCATCCGCACTTACAACTTCCCCGAGAACCGGATCGCCGACCACCGCACCGGCTACAAGTCATACAACCTCGATCAGGTGATGAACGGCGCGCTCGAGCCGCTGATCGACTCGTGCATCCAGTTCGACGAAGAGGCGCAGCTGGCCGAGCTGGGCGCCGAGTAGCAATGGACTGCTGTGACCCGACGACCGAGACGGCCGTCGGCGCTGAGATCGCGGCGGAGGCCAGAAATGGCCTCCGCCCCCCAGCTCCAGCGCGTGTCTCGGCCCTGCGCTCGCACGGCATCGGTGTGCTTTCCGGCGCGGGTATCCGCCACGCCGAAGTCGACACCGAACTGCTGATCGGCCACGTGCTGGGCCTGAGCCGCGGGCAAGTGCAGGCGAAGATCGTCACGGATGCCGGCCTCGACCGCCAGCAATACCTGGCCGTGGTCGAGCTGCTCGAGCGCCGCGCCGCGCGCGAACCGCTGCAGCACATCACGGGGCGCGCGCCGTTCCGCTCGCTCGAGCTCGCGGTCGGACCCGGCGTGTTCGTCCCGCGTCCCGAGACTGAGTCTGTTGCCCAGATCGCGATCGACGCGCTGCTGGCCGTGCCGAGTCCGAGCCCGCGCGGCATCGACCTGGGCACCGGATCCGGCGCGATCGCGATCGCGATGGCGACCGAAGTGCCGCACGCGCGGGTCTTCGCCGTCGAGAACTCGCCGCGCGCCTACCTCTGGGCCCGGCAGAACGCTCGCGAGCTCGCCGGCGACAACCTGCGCCTGATCTTCGCCGACCTGGCAGACACCCCCTCGTCGCTGGACGGCGCCGAGGGAGAGTCCGAACAGCTGGATGGCACCCTCGATGTCGTCGTCTCGAATCCGCCGTACATCCCGCTCGGGGCGATCCCGCGCGATCCCGAGGTGCGACTGCACGACCCCGAGGCAGCCCTCTACGGCGGCCCCGACGGACTCGATGTGGTGCGCGCCGTCTCGTTGCGGGCGGCTCGACTGCTGCATCCCGGTGGAGTGCTGATCATCGAGCACGGCGAGCTGCAGGGCGCCGAGCTGCGTGCCCTGCTGAGTGCCGACGGATGGCGCGCGGCGGCCACCCATCGCGACCTGCTGGGCCGCGATCGGACCACCACGGCGCTTCTCTGAGCGGGCAGCCGCCGGTACGAGTCCGTCGGGTCTCGCACGCGCTCCTGCTCTTCGCCGGTTGCCAAATCAAGGCTGCGACGGGTGTTTTTCGCCGACACGCGGCGAAAAGTGCTCCAGGGTGCTGCGCCAGCCTTGATACGGCAACGGCAAGGGTTCGAGACTCCCGACCGTCTGACCCGGGTCGGCCCGTTAGGCCGACGCGCCGACCCGTGCCGCGAACTGCTCGATCGCGTTGAGCAGCGCCGCCGCGTCGGTGAAGCGGTGCGCCTCGATACCGACCGAGCGCGCCCCCTCGACGTTGACCTCGAGGTCGTCGACGAAGAACACCGCATCGGCCGGCACTTCGTAGTGGGCGAGCATGTTCGAGAACACCGCCGGATCGGGCTTGCGGGCTCCATAGAAGCTCGAGGTGTGCAGCTCGGCGCCGAACAGCGGCACCAGCTCGGGAGCGAGCTCGGCCAGGTGCGCCTCGGCGAGCGGTCCGTTGTTGGTGAGCAGGCTCACCGTGCCGAGTTCGGCGGCGCGCGCGACGGCCGCCAGTGAGTCGGGCCACGGGGTCATGGCCGAGCGACGGTTCGCGATCCAATCCGAGACGGGAATGTCGCGCCCCAGGGCCGTGACGAAGGCGGCGTGGTAGGCGGCGGCATCCGCGAACTGCCCGGCCTCGGCCGCCCATTCGCCCTCGTCGTGCCACCACCGGCGCCGCAGCTCGACGAAGTCGAAGCCCGTGAGGGCGGTGAGGCCGGTCATCCTCACCCGCCAGTCGTAGTCGAAGAGGACGTCGTCCATGTCGAAGACGAAGAGCGGGGTACGGATCATGATGGCCCTATTCTCCCGCACGTCCAGCCGCCTCGCCGCCGTGTCCCGGTACGCTGGACGCCGTTATGGCCATCTTCGACACCGCCGTTCCGGCCGAGCTGCTCACCGGGATGCGTCTCGCCCGCGGGGCGATCGGGCGGGGCGAACTCGTGGTGATCCCGACCGACACGGTCTACGGGGTCGCCGCCGACGCCTTCTCTCCCGCCGCGGTCGCACGCCTGCTGAACGCCAAGGGCCGCGATCGCACGGCCCCACCGCCCGTCCTCGTCCCGGGGATCCCGACGCTGGATGCGCTGGCCGAGTCGATCCCGGATGCCGTGCGCGCCCTGGTGGCCGAGTTCTGGCCGGGTGGACTCACCATCATCCTGCGCGCCCGCGCGACGCTCGACTGGGACCTCGGCGAGACCCGCGGCACCGTCGCCCTCCGCATGCCGAGCGATACGATCGCGCTGGAACTGCTCTCGGAGACGGGCCCGCTCGCGGTATCCAGTGCGAACAGGACCGGCATGGCGGCCGCGACCAGCGCGGCCGAGGCCGAGGCGATGCTCGGCGGCAGCGTCGCGGTCTACCTGGACGGCGGCCGGGTCGGCGCCGCATACCCGGGAGCCGAGGAGCGAGCAGGCTCGACGATCGTAGACGGGACCGGCATGGACCACCCGGACGGCAAGCTGCGGATCGTGCGCCACGGGGTCATCCCCGATGCACAGATCCACCGCATCGTGGGGGTCGATCGATGCGAATAATCTTCTACGTGCTCTCGGCCGGCGTCGCGGCCGTCGTCACCTTCGGCTTCGCGATGCTGATCTGGAAGCTGAGCACCAGGTACCGGCTGTATCCGAAGGTGCGTGAGCGCGACGTCCACACCGATCCGACGCCGCGGCTCGGCGGCATCGCCATGTTTCTGGGCGTCGTCGCCGCCTTCGCGGTCGGCTCCCGATTGCCGCAGCTCTCGATCGTCTTCTCCGAGCCGGGCAAGATCCTCGCCGTCCTCGCCGCCGCCGCGATCATCGTGGGGATCGGCGTCGCCGACGACATCTGGGACCTCGACTGGCTGACGAAGCTGGCGGGGCAGATCATCGCGGCGGCCCTGCTGGCCTGGCAGGGCATCCAGATCGTCGCTCTGCCGTTCTTCACCAGCATGAACGGCACCGCCACGTCGGTGCTGCTCTCGCCCTACATGTTCCTGGCGATCACGGTGTTCCTGGTCGTGCTCGTGATGAACGCCGTCAACTTCATCGACGGCCTCGACGGACTGGTCGCCGGCGTCGCCATCATCGCGAACAGCGTGTTCTTCATCTACTCGTACATCGTGACGTACGGTCCGACCGACCAGAGTGCGTATTTCAACCTGTCGCAGTTCGTCTCTGCTGTGCTAATCGGGGCGTGCGTGGGCTTTTTGCCGCTCAACTGGCATCCGGCCAAGCTGTTCATGGGAGACGCGGGCGCGCTACTTGTGGGGCTGCTGATGGCGACCTCGACCATCAACTTCACTGGCAACGTCGACCTCACGCAGTTGAGCACGAAGCAGTTCCTGCCCGCGTTCATCCCGATCCTGTTGCCCTTCGCCGTGCTGGTGATCCCCCTGCTCGATTTCGGACTCGCCGTGTTCAGGCGCCTGCGCGCGGGCAAGTCGCCCTTCAGCGCCGACCGCCTGCACCTGCATCACCGCCTGCTCGACATGGGGCACTCCCACCTGCACGCGGTGCTGATCTTCTACGCCTGGACGGCCACCGTCTCGTTCGGGCTGCTGCTGTTCCTGTTCACGCCCTCGTGGGTCGCCATCGTCGTCACGGCCACCGGCCTGGTGGTCTGCACGATCGTCACCCTGTCGCCGCTGAGTCGCCGCAAGGCGGTCGAGGCCGCCGTGCAGCTCGCCCCCGAGGGCGTCACGATGGATGCCGACGTCGCCTACCTGGATGCGCTCGACGCCGCCTCCGACCCGATCGGTCTCGACGAGGTCACGGATGCCGAGGCCGACATCGCCATGACCCGCCTGCAGCAGAGAGAGGCCTCGTCATGAGCGTCGCGCCCATCCTGACCCGAGCACTGCGCTACGGCATCGCCGTGGCGATCGCCGTCGCGGTCGTGGCCGGCGGGATCGGCCTCCTCGTCGCCGGCATCCCGGGTCTGCTCGGCGGTCTCGGCGGAGCGGCCCTCTCGGCCGTGTTCCTCGGACTCACCGCCGCCAGCATGCTCGTCGCCGGCCGCGTGACCAAGGGCGACACGAGCGGCCCGGCGTTCTTCGGCATCGTCCTCGGAGTCTGGGCCCTCAAGTTCATCGTCTTCATCGCCGTGGCCCTGCTTTTTCGCGGGCAGGCGGCCGTCGACCCCTACGTGTTCTTCTTCGCGGTGATTGCGGCCGTGCTCGGCTCGCTGGTCGCCGACATCGTCGCCGTCGTGCGCACCCGGGTGCCCTACGTCAGCGATGTGGCTCTGCCCGGCGAGGAGGCCGTGCGCGACCGGTCGTGAGGCGCTCATTCTTTGATAAGGTTGGGGCGCCCCGATCGCCCCGTCTTGTACGCCCGATGCCGGAGAAGTTCAATCAATACCTCCACACTTGCCACGTTCCTGCCCTTCGTCAAAGCTGACGGCTCCGGTGGGGGTTTCGTGGGCCCCTCGATCGACGAGTTCTTTCCCGGTGCCATCCTGTTCGCGGGCACGCCGTTCGAGATGAACCGGATCATGCTGATCCGCGTCCTCGTGGTCATCGTGCTCGCCCTGATCTTCGTGCTCGGCACCCGCAACCTCAAGATCATCCCGACGCGCGGTCAGGTCGCACTCGAGTTCGCGTACACCTTCGTGCGAGACAGCATCGTGATCGGAACCCTGGGCGAGAAGGACGGCAAGCGCTTCCTGCCCATCCTGATGACGATCTTCTTCGTCACCCTCGGCATGGACCTGACGGGCACCATCCCTCTCCTACAGATCGCCGGCACCTCGGTGATCGGCCTGCCGCTGCTGATGTCGCTGCTCGCCTACGCGCTGTTCATCTACGCGGGTATCAAGCAGCACGGCCTGAAGTACTTCAAGAACGCGCTAATCCTGCCCGGCCTGAACCCATTCATGGCGATCTTTCTGGCGCTACTCGAGTTCCTGTCGACCTTCATCGTCCGTCCGGTCACCCTAACGCTGCGACTCCTGATGAACATGGTCGCCGGCCACCTGCTGCTCTCGCTCTGCTTCCTTGCGACGCAGTTTTTCTTCTTCACCGTGCTGGCCGGCGGCAACCCTCTCGGGTTGCTCGGCATCGGCACCTTCGCCTTCGGCATCGCCTTTACCGTCCTCGAGCTCTTCGTCGCGGCGCTGCAGGCGTACGTCATCACCATCCTCACCGCCATCTACCTCTCGATGGCGATCGCCGAAGAGCACTGAGCACACCGCCCAGTCTTCGGTTTCAACCACCCCTGAAAGGAAACACCAGTGAACGTCGTCGGACAGCTCGCCCCGCTCGCATTCGGTCTCGCCGCTATCGGCTCCGGAATCGGCGTCGGCATCATTGTCGGCAAGACCATCGAATCGGTTGCTCGCCAGCCCGAACTGCAGGGGCGCCTTCAGTCCCTGATGTTCCTGGGTATCGCGCTCACCGAGGCGCTCGCGTTCATCGCGATCGCGGTGGCGTTCATCCCGTTCCCCAAGCCGTAGTTTGCGCTTCCGATCGAAGGAGTCCGGATGCTGACCGCATTCGTACCGACCGCCCGCACGGCGACGACGCACTCGTTGCTGATCCCCGAGCTGCCGGACCTCATCTGGGGCACGCTCGCGTTCGTCATCATCCTGGTGATCGTCATTCGGGTGTTCGTGCCGCGCATGACGGCGATGTTCGACGCCCGCGCCGACGCCATCGAGGGGGGACTGAAGCGCGCCGAAGAGGCGCAGGCCGGTGCCCAGCAGGCGCTCGAGAACTACAACGCGCAGCTCGCCGAGGCGCGCGCCGAGGCGTCGCGCATCCGTGATGCGGCTCGCGAGGACGCGAAGAAGATCCGCGCCGAGCTGGTCGAGGCCGCGCAGGCGGACGCCAACCGCATCGTCGCCAATGCCCAGACGCAGATCGAGGCCGAGCGCACGAGCGCTCTCGTGTCGCTCCGCGCCGAGGTTGGAACGCTCGCGCTCGACCTCGCCTCCGGCGTGATCGGCGAGGCTCTCGACGACGACGCGCGCGCTGCAGCTTACGTCGACCGCTTCCTCGCCGACATGGAGCTCGAGCAATCGGCCGCTGCCCAAGCAACCGGCGCAAAGGCGAAGGCGGGCAAGTAATGGGTTCCGCATCTCGGCAGGCCCTCGCCGCGGCGGAGCAGACGCTCGCCACGACGACGGGCGTGACGCTCACCACCGGTGAGCAGCTCCTCTCGGCCGGACGGGCCATCGAGGGGTCCGCGCAGTTGCGCGGGCTGCTCGCCGACCCCTCGCTCGAGAGCGCCGAGAAGGCCGGACTGATCGCGCGCATCTTCGGATCGCTCGACGCCACCACATCGAAGCTGCTGCTCGACATCACCGAGTCGCGCTGGTCGAACGCAGACGAGCTGCTCGACGGCATCGAGCAGATCGGCATCCGTGCCATCGCCGACGCCAGCGGATCGGGTGCCGCGATCGAGGCGGAGCTCTTCGAGTTCTCGCGTGCGGTCTCGAGCAACTCCGACCTGGAGCTCGCCCTGGCCGACAAGCTCGGCGACCCCGCTGCGAAGGGGGCACTCGTCGACACCCTGCTCGCGAAGAAGGCGTCTCCGGCCACCACCGCGATCGTGCGTCACCTGGTGCAGAGCCCCCGCGGCCGTCGCATCGGCGTGCTGCTCAGCGGCGCAGCATCCATCGTCGCGGATGCCGCGGGTCGCCTGGTTGCGACCGTCACCACGGCCGTGCCGCTCTCGGCCGACCAGCAGACGCGACTCACCTCGGCTCTCGCCACCCGCTACGGCCGCCAGCCGCGACTCAACATCGTCATCGACCCGACCGTGATCGGCGGGCTGCGCGTGCAGCTCGGCGACGAGGTGGTCGACGGCACCGTCGCCGCGCGACTCTCCGACCTCCGACTCCAGCTCGCCGGCTGACCCCGGCCGCTGCATTCATACGCTCCAACCTGACAAAGGGAACCCCATGGCAGACATCACCATCAGTCCGGACGAGATCCGCGACGCCCTCAAGGACTTCGTCGCCGGCTACAAGCCGAGCGGCAGCTCCGCGACCGAGGTCGGCACCGTCATCGACGCCGCCGACGGGATCGCGCACGTCGAGGGCCTTCCGAACGTCATGGCGAATGAGCTCATCAAGTTCGCCGACGGCACGCTCGGCCTCGCGCTGAACCTGGACGAGAACGAGATCGGCGTCATCGTGCTCGGCGAGTTCTCGGGCATCGTCGAGGGCATGGAAGTCACCCGCACGGGTGAGGTCCTCTCGGTCCCCGTCGGCGACGGTTACCTCGGCCGCGTCATCGACCCGCTGGGCGACCCGATCGACGGCCTCGGCCCGATCGAGTCCACCGGTCGCCGTGCCCTCGAGCTCCAGGCGCCGGGCGTCATGCAGCGCAAGAGCGTGCACGAGCCCATGCAGACCGGCATCAAGGCCATCGATGCGATGATTCCCGTCGGACGTGGCCAGCGCCAGCTGATCATCGGCGACCGCCAGACCGGCAAGACGGCCATCGCGATCGACACGATCATCAACCAAAAGGCCAACTGGGAGTCGGGCGACACCAACAAGCAGGTGCGCTGCATCTACGTCGCCATCGGTCAGAAGGGCTCCACGATCGCGGCCGTCAAGGGTGCGCTCGAAGACGCGGGCGCCATGCAGTACACGACGATCGTTGCCGCTCCGGCCTCCGACGCCGCCGGCTTCAAGTACCTCGCCCCGTACACCGGCTCGGCCATCGGCCAGCACTGGATGTACGGCGGCAAGCACGTCCTAATCATCTTCGACGACCTGAGCAAGCAGGCCGAGGCCTACCGTGCGGTGTCGCTGCTGCTGCGCCGTCCGCCGGGACGCGAGGCCTACCCGGGCGACGTGTTCTACCTGCACTCCCGTCTGCTGGAGCGCTGCGCGAAGCTGTCCGACGAGCTCGGTGCGGGTTCGATGACCGGCCTCCCGATCATCGAGACCAAGGCGAACGACGTGTCGGCCTACATCCCGACCAACGTGATCTCGATCACCGACGGCCAGATCTTCTTGCAGTCCGACCTCTTCAACGCGAACCAGCGCCCGGCGGTCGACGTCGGCATCTCGGTGTCCCGCGTCGGCGGGGATGCCCAGGTCAAGTCGATCAAGAAGGTCTCCGGCACGTTGAAGCTCGAACTCGCGCAGTACCGCGCGCTCGAGGCTTTTGCGCTGTTCGCGTCCGACCTGGATGCCACCAGCCGTCGGCAGCTCGCCCGTGGCGCGCGCCTCACCGAGCTGCTGCGTCAGCCGCAGTACTCGCCGTACCCCGTCGAGGAGCAGGTCGTCTCGATCTGGGCCGGAACGAAGGGCAAGCTCGACGACGTCCCGGTCTCCGACGTGCTGCGCTTCGAGCGCGAACTGCTGGACTACCTCGGTCGCAACACCGAGATCCTGACGACGCTGCGCGACACCAACGTGCTCGACGACGACACGGCCGCCGAGCTGGAGAAGCAGGTCGACAAGTTCTTGGCCGAGTTCCAAACCGGCGAGGGCCGTTCGATCGGCGACGTCGGCAAGGAGACCTTCGAGGCTACCGAGGTCGAGGACGTCAATCAGGAAAAAATCGTCAAATCGCGACGCTGAGCGTCGCTGACGTTTTTTTCGCGTGAGCACAACTGCATGGGTCAAGAGACTGACCGCCGAGCAACTAACACAACTAAGGAACTAACGACATGGGCGCCCAACTTCGGGTCTACCGGCAGAAGATCCGTTCTGCCCAGACGACCAAGAAGATCACCCGTGCCATGGAGCTGATCGCCGCATCCCGCATCCAGAAGGCTCTGGTGCGGGTGCAGGCATCCGCCCCCTACGCACGGGCGGTGACGCGGGCCGTCTCGGCGGTCGCCACGTACTCGAACGTGCAGCACGTGCTGACCACCGAGCCGGAGAAGATCACGCGGTCCGCCGTTCTGATCTTCGCCTCGGACCGTGGTCTCGCTGGCGCGTTCAACTCGAACGTGCTGAAGGCAGGCGAAGAGCTCTCGACGCTCCTGCGCGAGCAGGGCAAAGAGATCGTCTACTACGTCGTCGGCCGTCGAGCGGTCGGGTACTTCGCGTTCCGACGCCGCGCCCTCCAGAAGGAATGGATCGGCGACACCGACAGCCCGACATTCGCCACCGCGCAAGAGATCGGCGAAGAGCTGGTCCGCGCCTTCGTGCAGCCGACTGCCGAGGGGGGCGTCGACGAGATCCACATCGTCTACAACCGCTTCGTGAACATGTTGACCCAGACTCCTGAGGTCGTCCGTCTGCTGCCGCTGGAGGTCGTCGAAGGCGTCGAGGAGCCCGGGGGAGAGGCGCTGCCGCTCTACGAGTTCGAGCCCGACTCCGCGACGGTCCTGGATGCGCTGCTCCCGGTCTACATCGAGAGTCGAATCTTCAACGCCCTCCTGCAATCGGCGGCGAGCAAGCACGCGGCCACGCAGAAGGCGATGAAATCGGCGAGCGACAATGCGGACACCCTGATCCGCGACTACACCCGACTGGCGAACAACGCGCGCCAGTCCGAGATTACCCAGCAGATTTCCGAGATCGTCGGCGGCGCAGACGCCCTGAGCTCGGCCAAGTAGCCCTCGACTTCGAGAGAATAAGGACCCCATGACGACGACAAGTCCCGCCAAGAACTCCGACACACCCGCGACCAAGGAGCTGGGCGTCGGTCGCGTCGCCCGCGTCACGGGCCCGGTCGTTGACATCGAGTTCCCGCACGACGCGATCCCGGCGATGTACAGCGCACTCAAGACCGACATCACGCTGGATGGCGCGACCACCACGATCACGCTCGAGGTCGCCCAACACCTCGGCGACGACGTGGTGCGCGCGATCTCGCTGAAGCCGACGGACGGCATGGTCCGTGGCCAGGACGTGCGCGACACCGGCTCGCCGATCTCGGTGCCGGTCGGCGACGTTACCAAGGGCCATGTCTGGGACGTCACCGGCGAGCTCCTCAACCCGGTCGAAGGTGAGACCCTCGAGATTACCGAGCGCTGGCCGATCCACCGTCAGCCCCCGGCCTTCGACCAGCTCGAGTCGAAAACGCAGCTTTTCGAGACCGGCATCAAGGTCATCGACCTCTTGACCCCGTACGTGCTCGGCGGCAAGATCGGCCTGTTCGGCGGTGCGGGCGTCGGTAAGACGGTCCTCATCCAGGAGATGATCCAGCGCGTCGCGCAGGACCACGGTGGTGTGTCGGTGTTCGCCGGTGTCGGTGAGCGCACCCGTGAGGGCAACGACCTCATCACCGAGATGGAGGAGGCGGGCGTCTTCGATAAGACCGCGCTCGTGTTCGGCCAGATGGACGAGCCGCCGGGGACGCGTCTGCGCGTCGCCCTCTCGGCGCTGACCATGGCGGAGTACTTCCGCGATGTACAGGGCCAGGACGTCCTGCTCTTCATCGACAACATCTTTCGTTTCACGCAGGCTGGCTCCGAGGTCTCCACGCTGCTCGGCCGCATGCCGTCCGCGGTGGGATACCAGCCGAACCTCGCGGACGAGATGGGCGTGCTCCAGGAGCGCATCACCTCGACCCGTGGTCGCTCGATCACCTCGCTGCAGGCCATCTATGTGCCCGCGGACGACTACACCGATCCGGCTCCGGCCACCACCTTCGCGCACCTTGACGCCACCACGGAGCTCAGCCGCGAGATCGCCTCGCGCGGCCTCTACCCGGCCGTTGACCCGCTGACCTCGACCAGTCGCATCCTCGACCCCCGCTACCTGGGCGCCGACCACTACCGAGTGGCGACCACGGTCAAGCAGATCCTCCAGAAGAACAAGGAACTGCAGGAGATCATCGCGATCCTCGGCGTCGATGAGCTGTCCGAAGAGGACAAGATCACCGTGTCGCGTGCGCGCCGCATTCAGCAGTTCCTTTCGCAGAACACCTACATGGCGAAGAAGTTCACCGGCGTCGAGGGGTCGACCGTGCCGCTCAAGGACACCATCGAGTCGTTTGACGCGATCGCCAAGGGCGAGTTCGACGACGTGGCCGAGCAGGCGTTCTTTAACGTCGGGTCGATCTCGGACGTCGAAGAGAAGTGGGCCCAGCTGCAGAAGGAGAACGGCTGAGATGGCTGATCTCAGTGTGAGCGTCGTCTCCGCGGACGCGGAGATCTGGACGGGAGAGGCCCGGCAAGTGGTCGCGCGCACCACGATAGGCCAGATCGGTCTGCTTGCCGGCCACGAGCCGGTGCTCGGCATCCTGGCGGAAGGCGCGGTGCGCATCACCACGCTGGACGGCTCGGTGCTCGAGGTCGCCGCCAAGGACGGCTTCCTGTCGATGCAGGCGAACGTCGTGACGATCGTCGCCAGCTCCGCCGAATTGGTCTCCTGATCTCGATGCTCGTCGTCACGGCGGGCCTGCCGGGAACAGGGAAGAGCACGATTGCCGAGGTCGTCGGCATCCGCATCGGGGCGCCGGTCGTCTCCGTCGATCCGATCGAATCGGCGATCCTCAGCGCCGGGATCGACTCCGATCAGCCGACCGGGCTCGCCGCCTACCTGGTGGCCGAGACGATCGCCGAAGCCGTGCTCTCGGGCGGCGGCACCGTGATTGTCGACGCCGTCAACGCGGTCGAGCCGGCCCGCGAGCAGTGGGTCAAGCTCGCCGCCCGGCAGAAGACGCCGATCCGCTTCCTCGAGGTGATCTGCTCCGACGAGGAGCTGCATCGCACGCGCCTCGGCAAGCGGGACCGCCGTCTTGCGCACCTCGCCGAGCCGACCTGGCACGCCGTCGAGCAGAGTCTCGACGAGTGGGAGGCCTGGACGGGCACCACCGGCGCCGTTCCGCGCATCACTCTGGACTCGGTCCAGCCGCTCGACGTCAATGTCGAGCAGGCGCTGGCGTTCCTCGACGACGGGGCCCTCGAGAGCTGAGCGTGCTGGTCATCCTTCCACCCTCCGAAACGAAGCGCGACGGGGGAGACCCCGGGCGGCCGCTGTCGCTTGAGGCCCTGAGCTTTCGGGGTCTCACCGCGCCGCGAATGCGAGCCCTCGAGGCCCTGCAACACCTCTCTCGCAACCCCGGGGCCGCCGCAGCGCTCAAACTCGGCCCCACGCAGGCGCGCGAGGTGGAGCGGAACAAACAGCTCGACACCGGGCCGACGATGCCGGCGCTCGACCGCTTTGACGGTGTGCTGTACGAGGGCCTCGACGCGTCCACCCTGCCGTCGGGGGCGCGGGCCTTCGCGCACGACCACCTGGCTGTGTCGTCGGCGCTGTTCGGTCTGCTCGGGCCGGACGATCCGATTCCGGCCTACCGGCTCTCGCCCGACTCGCGGCTGCCGCGCACGCCTCTCAAGCCGCTCTGGTCTGCTGCAGTGTCTGCTGTCCTGGCCGCCCGCGAGGGGCTGATCCTCGACCTGCGCTCGGAGGCTTACGCCGCCCTCGGCCCGGCTCCGCGGCGGCAGGAGACGTGGTACTTGCGGGTCGTCTCCGAGGGCGACGACGGCCGGCGGCGGACGCTGAGCCACTTCAACAAGAAGGGAAAGGGCGAGTTCACCCGCGCTCTGCTGCTGGCCGGCATCACCCATCCGGATGCCGCGTCCCTGCTCACCTGGGCCGCGACCGCCGGTATCCGGCTTGAGCCGGGTGCTCCGGGGGAGCTAACTCTCGTAGTCTGAGCGGATGAACGACGGAACGAACGTGGGCGCATACGCTGCCCTGATCCTCGCGGTGTACCTCGGGGTCTTCGCGTTCAGCATCGCGATCGCGCTGCTCGCGTACGTCGCGCTCGGCCTCACCCTGTCGCGCTTCTTCCGCAAGGTGGGGGTGGAGCCGTGGATCGCGTGGGTTCCGTTCTACAACCGGTGGAAGTGGCTGGAGGTCGGCGGTCACCCGGGCTGGCTCTCGCTGCTCTCCCTGGTGCCGTACGGGGCGACCGTATCGCTGATCTTCCTCGCGATCGGCAACTACCGCACGGGCATCGCCTTCGGCAAGGACGGCAGCTGGGTCGTGCTGGGACTCTTCCTGCCCTGGGTCTGGTGCTATCTGCTCAGCCGCGACAGCGAGGTCTATGAGCCGGGGCGGACCACGGCCGCCGGCTATCCCGCGCCGCTGGCCGGCTTCGGCGCGGCGCCGCGCTGAGTGGGCCGCTAGCGGAGCGCGGCGGCGCACTCAACGGGCACGGCCCGGAAGCACCCGGCGACGTGATCGTCGACGAGGCCGCCAGACTGCATCAGCGCGTACATCGTGGTCGGGCCGACGAAGCGGTAGCCACGCTTCTTGAGGGCCTTGCTGAGCGCCGTCGACTCCGGCGTCACCGCGGGGATGTCGGCGAAGGAGGCGAGGGTGCGACCGCGCGGCTCGGGGGCGAAGCTCCAGATCAGCTCGTCGAGCGCGCCCGGATACTCGCTCAACAGCTGCTGCGTCACGCGCGCGTTCGAGATGGTCGCGTCGACTTTGAGCCGGTTGCGGATGATCCCCGGATCCGCCATGAGCCGCTGCACGTCGCGCTCGTCGAATGCGGCGACGGAGTCGATGTCGAAGTCAGCGAAGGCCGACCGGAAGGTCGGGCGTCGACGCAGGATCGTAATCCACGACAGCCCCGCCTGAAACCCCTCGAGGCTCAGCTTCTCGAAGAGCGCCTGGTCGCCGTGCAGGGGCGTGCCCCATTCCTCGTCGTGGTACCGCTGGTACTCGGCGTCGTGACCCGCCCAGGCGCAGCGCGCCCGACCGTCGTCGCCGACGACAACCGCGTCGAACGTCACGCGGCGGACTCGACGACGGCCTCCGCGGTTTCGGCCTCCACCTCGAACACGCTGAGCTTGAGCTGCTCGCTGGCGGTCGCCCGTCGCACCGAGTGCGCGATGCCCTCGTGCTCGAGCAGCCAAGACTTGGTCGAGATGCCCGCGCCGCCGCTGTAGCCGGTGATCCGGCCGTCGCTGCCGAGGACGCGGTGGCACGGGACGATGATCGGGATCGGGTTGGCTCCGACCGCGCCGCCGACGGCACGCCCCGCTGTCGCCCTGCCGGTGGCCATGCCGAGCTCGCCGTACGAGATGACCTCGCCGAAGTCGAGGGCGACCAGCTGTTCCCAGACGGCGAGTTGGAAGGCGGTGCCGGCGAGGGAGAGGGGGAGGTCGAAATCCCGCCGGTGACCGGCGAAGTACTCGGCGAGCTGCCCGGCGGCACGGTCGAGCACGGCATCGCCCTGCTCGGGCAGGGCGTCCCCGGGGAGCATGCCGTCTTTCTCGATGGACAGCGAGACGATGGCCTCGCCGTTGCCGATGACCTCGATGCGGCCGATGGGGCTCTCGAGACGACGGAGGTGCGTGGGGGCGGGCGTTGTGGTCGTGTTCATGGTTCGAGAGTAGACCGCGCCCGCGACACGTCCTCGCGGGAATCGGACATGGCGCAGAACCTCACCCGGGCGGTCTTGTGGAGGACGGGAGCCTAGGCTGAATCCATGGATATGCGCCCCCTCGGACTCTCTGATCTCACGGTCTCGGTCATCGGCCTCGGCTGCAACAACTTCGGCAGGCCGGATACGGCGAGCCAGGAGCAGGCGGGCACGAACGCGGTCGTCGACGCCGCGATCGAGGCGGGAGTGACGTTCTTCGACACGGCCGACGTGTACGGTGCCGAGTACGGGATGAGCGAGACCCAGCTGGGCATCGCCCTAGCGGGCAAGCGTGGTCGGATCATCGTGGCCACGAAGTTCGGTCACACCGGGATGACGTCCCCGATCCCAGGGGCGAAGGGTTCGCCCGAGTACATCCGCACCGCGGTCGAAGGCTCCCTGCGACGACTGAAGACCGACTACATCGACCTCTATCAGCAGCACACGCCCGACGATGAGACGCCGATCGACGAGACGCTCGGTGCACTCGACGAACTCGTGCGCGAGGGCAAGGTGCGCGCGATCGGCAACTCGAACTTCAGCGCCGAGCAGATCGAGAGCGCCGACTCCGACGCCAGCCACCGTGGGACCGTCCGCTTCGTCTCGGCGCAGAACGAGTACAACCTGCTTGCCCGCCGCGTCGAGGTCGAGGAGCTGCCTGCGGTCACGGCGGCCAAGATGGGCTTCCTGCCGTTCTTTCCGCTGGCCAATGGCCTGTTCACCGGCAAGTTCACGAAGGACGACCGTCCCGCCGACTCCCGCATCGCCCGCACCCGTCCGCACATCGCCGACGACGCACCCTGGAGTGCGATCGAGGCCTACCGCGCCTTCTGCGATGCCCGCGGGATCTCGATGTTGCAGGGGACGTTCGGATGGCTCCTCTCGCGGCCGTCGCTCACGAGCGTCATCGCCGGCGCCACGCGGCCCGAGCAGATCACGCAGAACGCCTCGGCGGGCAACGGCTGGAGGCCGACACCCGCCGAGGCGGAGGAGATCGATGACTTTTTCCCGCTGAAGTAGCGGAAGGGGACGGGGGCGGGCTACGCGGCCGCGCCGTCCTCCGGCTGCAGGACGACCTGGACGTCCAGGTTGATCGTCACGTCGTCACCGAGCGTGAAGCCGCCGGCCTCGAGGGCCGCGTTCCAGCTGACACCGAAGTCGTGACGGTTGATCTTCGTCGACACGTTCGCGCCGGCCTTCGTCTGTCCGTAGCCGTCGGTGACGATGCCGCCGAACTCTCCCTTCAGGGTCACGGACTTGGTCACACCGCGCAGGGTCAGGTCGCCGACGAGGTTGAAGTGGTCGCCGTCGACCGTGATGCCGGTCGACGTGAACGTCATCGTCGGGTGCTCCTCGATGAGGAAGAAGTCGCTCGAGAGGAGGTGGCCGTCGCGCTGGGCCTGGCCAGTGGTGACCGAGGCGACGTCGACGGTGGCGACGACGCTGATCTGGCTCGGGTCCTCGGGGGTGACGACCGTCACGTCGAAGGCCTGGAACGAGCCGCGGACCTTGCTGATGGCGAGATGGCGGACCGAGAAGGTGAGCTCCGAGTGCGTCGGGTCGAGCTTCCAGGTGCCGGTGCGGTAGTCGGAGCGAGTGGCGAGATTAGGTGTCATGTCATTGATCAATCACATCGGGATGCCGCCTATTCCCGTTTTCGGTGACGTGTCACGTTTTGTTACCTCGTGTTCATGACCGCCAGAGCCACGTTCAGCGTCGTGGCGTACAGCACCCACGCCCAGTAGGGGATCAGCAGCACCGCCGCGAGGTGTCGTTTCGGCCAGAAGTTGATCATTGTGACCAGCACCATCACGTCGATCGCCACGATAATCGCCAGCGCGATCCACAGGGCACTCGCGCCGATCACCGGGTAGAGGCCGAAGAAGAACGGGGTCCAGAGCGCGTTCAACACGAGCTGGACGATGTACGCCGTCAGCGCGGGACGCACCTCGGTGCGGTGCCGCTCACGCCACACCAGCCAGGCGGACACCGACATCAGCGTGTACAGCACCGTCCAGACCGGGCCGAAGATGACGTTCGGCGGCGTCCAAAAAGCCTTGCCGGCGTCTGCGTACCAGCCGTTGACGTTCCCGATGGTCGAGATGCCGCCGAGGGCGGCGACGCCGAACGAGATGGCCAGAAAGGCGGAGAGAACCAGCGCCGAGATCAGTTTCGGACGCGCGGAATCCGCAGTGCCTGGTGGCGAGACGAGTGTCGACATGGGTACCCCCTTGCTCCTTACGATAAGACGCCGGGGAACCGACCGAGCGGACTGTCAGCCCCTGTCCAGCGGACTGTCACGGCGAGAGGATCAGCAGACCTCAGTGCCCGACGAGCGGCCCCATGACACGCGCGGTCAGGGACGGCCGCCCCGTGAGGCGCTCCTCCGCATCGGCGACGGACATCGCCGTCATGCCGGCGTTCGCCCCGGCGAAACGCAGAGGTTCCGGCTCCCAGTCCGGCGAGCGGTGGTTGACCCACGGGAGTCGGGTGAGTTCGGTATCGGCTCCGGTGAGGAGGTCGGCGAGGGTGCGCCCGGCGAGGTTGGTGGTGCTCAGGCCGTCGCCGACGTAACCGCCCGCGCTCGCGATCCGGGTGGCGGGGTCGAAGTTCGCGCTCGCGTGCCAGTCGCGCGGGACCCCGAGCGGGCCGCCCCAGCGGTGGGTGATCGCGGCATCCGCAACCGAGGGGAACAGCTCGCGCAGGGCCGTGCGCAGGTGCTCGAAGACGCGCGGCGAGCGGTCGTAGTTGGGTCGGATCGAACTGCCCCAGTGGTACCGGGCACCGCGCCCCCCGAAGGCGAAGCGGTTGTCGGCGGTGCGCTGGCCGTAGATCAGCAGATGCCGAAAGTCGCAGAACGTCTGCCCGTGCTCGAGCCCGATCTCGTCCCAGAAGGCCTCGGGCAGCGGCTCCGTGGCGATCATGAGCGAGTAGAGAGGCAGGATCCGCCGATGGCTCTGCGGCAGCGTCGCTCCGTAGCCCTCGGTGGCCAGCACGATCCGGTCGGCCGTGACCGTGCCGCGGTTCGTGGTGACCCGGCCTGGGGCCCAGTCGAGCACCTCGGTCTGCTCGGCGACCGTGGCACCCCGCCGTTCGACGGCCGACGCCAGTCCCCGCACCAGCTTGGCCGGATGCACGCGCGCGCAGGCCGGATCGAAGGAGGCGCCGAGGGCGCCTGCGGCCCGCACCCGTGTGGAATCCCAGAGTTCTAGCGCGTCGGCCCCGAAACCGGCGGCCTCCTCGACCTCGGCTTCGGCGGCCCGCCACTGCACGGCCGACCGCGCGTAGGCGACGGTGCCGCCCTTCACGTAGTCGGCGTCGATTCCTGCCTCGGATGCCGCCCGCCCCACCTCGTCGACGGTGTCGACCATCGCGCGCCGCATGGCGATCGCGGCCGGGCGCCCGTGCTGCCGCGCGAGTGACGCCGTGGAGCGCGGGAATAGCGCGCTGCACCACCCGCCGTTGCGGCCCGAGGCGCCGAACCCGGCGATCTCCTTCTCGAGTACGACGATTGTGACGTTCGGCTCTCGCTGCTGCAGGTACCAGGCCGTCCACAGTCCGGTCAGGCCGCCGCCGATGATGGCGACGTCGGCATCCGTGTCACCGGCCAGCGGCGCCCGCGCAGCGAGCGCGCCGTCCGGAAGCGAGTCGTGCCAGTACGAGAGCTGCGAGTAGTTCAGAGCCGACTCCAGGCCTCGCTCAGCACCCCGCGCAGGATGCTCTCGATCTCGTCGAACTCCTTCGGTCCGATCGTCAGCGGGGGGGCGAGCTGCACGACGGGGTCGCCACGGTCGTCGGCGCGGCAGTACAGCCCGGCGTCGAATAGCGCCTTCGAGAGGAAGCCGCGCAGCAGTCGCTCCGACTCGTCGTCGTCGAAGGTGGCCTTGGTGGCCTTGTCTTTCACGAGTTCAATGCCGAAGAAGTAGCCGTCACCGCGCACGTCGCCGACGATCGGCAGGTCAAGCAGCTTCTCGAGACTGGCGCGAAAAATCGGTGAGTTCTCGCGCACGTGCTCGTTGAGCCTCTCCTCCTCGAAGATGTTGAGGTTCTCGAGGGCCACGGCGGCCGAGACGGGATGCCCGCCGAAGGTGTAGCCGTGATAAAAGCTTGTTGTGCCGTGGCGGAAGGGCTCGTAGATCTTGTCGCTGATGATGGTCGCGCCGATCGGGGAGTAGCCGGAGGTCATCCCCTTCGCGCAGGTGATCATGTCGGGCACGTAGCCGTACTCGTCGCAGGCGAACATGTGGCCGATGCGTCCGAAGGCGCAGATCACCTCGTCGCTGACCAGGAGCACGTCGTACTTGTCGCAGATGGCACGCACCTGCTGGAAGTAGCCGGGCGGGGGCGGGAAGCATCCGCCGGAGTTCTGCACCGGCTCGAGGAACACCGCGGCAACCGTCTCGGGGCCTTCGAAGAGGATCATCTCCTCGATCCGGTTGGCCGCCCAGACGCCGAACTCGATCTCGGTGCCGGTGAAGCCCATCTCCTCGGCGCGGTAGTAGTTGGTGTTCGGCACGCGGAAGCCGCCGGGCACGAGGGGCTCGAACATCTCCTTCATGGCGGGGATGCCAGTGATCGCTAGGGCGCCCTGCGGCGTGCCGTGGTAGGCGACGTTGCGCGAGATGACCTTGTGCTTTGTGGGCCGGCCCTGCAGCTTCCAGTAGTACTTGGCCAGCTTGAAGGCGGTCTCCACGGCTTCGCCGCCGCCGGTGGAGAAGAAGACGCGGTTGAGGTCGCCGGGCGCGTAGTCGGCGAGGCGGTCGGCGAGCTCGATGGCAGCCGGATGCGCGTACGACCAGATCGGGAAGAAGGCGAGCTCCTCGGCCTGCTTCGCGGCGGTCTCCGCCAGACGGCGGCGACCGTGGCCGGCGTTCACGACGAACAGGCCGGAGAGCCCGTCGAAGTACTTCTTGCCTGTGGAGTCCCAGATGTGGTGACCCTCGCCCTTGACGATGATCGGGACGCCGTTGGCTTCGGCCGCGGACTGGCGGGAGAAGTGCATCCAGAGATGGTCTTTCGCCATCTGCTGCAGCTCGGCGTCGGTGTGCTTGCCGGTCGTGGTGAACGGCGCCGTCGGGGTATGTGTGGACATATCTGTTCCTTACCTGGTTCCCCAGTTGTAGAACTGCTTGTGCAGCCGGAGGTAGACGAAGGTCTCGGTGGACTGCACGCCCTCGATCCCTCGGATCCGCTTGTTGAGAAGCTCGATCAGGTCGTCGTCGTTCTCGCAAACAACCTCCGCGAGGATGTCGAAGCTACCCGCGGTCAGCACGACGTAGTCGACGGCCGGGATCTCGCCGAGGAGCATCGCGACGCGGGTGGTGTCGCCAGCGACCCGGATGCCGATCATCGCCTGGCGGTAGAAGCCGAGCTGCATCGGGTCGGTAACGGCGACGACCTGCATGACGCCGGACTCCTGCAGCTTCTGCACGCGCTGGCGCACGGCGGCCTCGCTGAGTCCGACGGCCTTGCCGATCTCGGCGTACGAGCGCCGGCCGTCGGTCTGCAACTGCTCGATGATGGCCTTCGAGACGTCATCGAGGACGAGAGGCTTGGGGCGGGCCGGCATGGCTCGATTCTGTCAGCCGGAATCGGCGCATACAAGCGAATCCGCACTGTTGCGGCCCTCGAAGTGACGGAATCGGTGGTAATCGCCCTGGTTTTCACTGGCATCGTCACCGTATTCTGATCGCATGGCTGAGCGCACCCTCAAAAACTTCATCAACGGCGAGTACGTGGACGCGAAGGGTGACAGCTCGTTCGACGTGATCGACCCGGCGACCGAGCAGAGCTACGCGCTCTCACCCGTTTCGGGGAAGCAGGACGTGGATGACGCCTTCGCCGCCGCCGCGACCGCGTTCGAGACCTGGGGCGAGACGACCCCGTCCGAGCGCCAGCTGGCTCTCTTCCGCATCGCGGACGTCATGGAGCAGCGCGCCGACGAGTTCGCCGATCTCGAGTCGCAGGACACGGGGAAGCCGCGCGCCAGTCTCGTCACCGACGAGATCATGCTCTCGGTCGACCAGATCCGTTTCTTCGCCGGCGCCGCGCGCGTGCTCGAGGGGCGCGCATCCGGGGAGTACCTGGCCGACCACACGAGTTCGATCCGCCGCGAGCCGATCGGCGTGATCGGCCAGGTCACCCCGTGGAACTACCCGCTCAACATGGCGGTCTGGAAAATCGCCCCTGCGATCGCCGCGGGCAACACCACCGTGCTGAAGCCATCGGACACCACGCCCCAGTCGACGCTGCTGCTCGCCGAGATCGCCGCCGAGTTCCTGCCCAAGGGCGTGCTCAACGTCATCACCGGCGACCGCACGACCGGCGGCGCGATGATCGATCACAAGACGCCGCAGATGGTGTCGATCACCGGCTCGGTGCGCGCCGGCATGGAGGTCGCGAAAGCCGCGGCCAACGATCTGAAGCGCGTCCACCTGGAGCTCGGCGGCAAGGCCCCGGTGATCGTGTTCGACGATGCCGACATCGAGAAGGCCGTCGAGGGTATCGCGATCGCCGGCTACTTTAATGCCGGGCAGGACTGCACGGCGGCCACCCGCATCCTGGTGCAGGAGGGTGTGCACGATGCCTTCGTCGCCGCCATGACCGCGTATGTGAACGCGAACGTGATCACGGGCGACCCGCACGACGCCGACACCTTCTACGGACCGGTCAACAACGCGAACCAGTTCGAGCGCGTGCTCGGCGTGATCGACGCGCTGCCGTCGAACGCCGAGATCCAGACCGGGGGCGTGCGCAAGGACGGCGCGGGCTACTTCATCCTGCCGACCGTCGTGAGCGGCTTGAAGCAGACGGATGACGCGGTGCAGAACGAGATCTTCGGACCGGTCATCACCATCCAGAAGTTCACCGACGACGCCACCGCGCTGGCCTGGGCCAACGGGGTGCAGTACGGGCTGTCGTCGAGCGTGTGGACGAAGGATCACGGCCGCGCGATGCGGTTCGCCAAGCACCTCGACTTCGGTTGCGTTTGGATCAACACCCACATCCCGCTGGTGGCCGAGATGCCGCACGGCGGGTTCAAACACTCCGGATACGGGAAGGACCTCTCGATGTACGGCTTCGAGGACTACACCCGCATCAAGCACGTGATGTCGTACATCGGCGGGTGATCCCTCACGGCGAGCCGTGCTCGATGCTCCCGTTCTAGGGGGTCCGCCGTCCAGACCGGCGGAGGACAATGTCGAGGATGAGTCCCGATCTCGATGACACCGTGGCGCGCCCGCCGCGCCGCGAAGTCGTCGAACGGGCCGCCGATCACCTGGACGTCGAGGACACCGTGACCTGGACGCGTCCAGTTACCGCGCCGATCGAGTTGCCGTTGGTGGCGGGCATTGCGACCGCCGGCGCCGTCGATCCGAGTTCCGTTCCCGAGGCCACCACCGTGCAGACGCCGCCCGCCCTCGTGGAGCCGCCGTCGACGACGGGCTCCGGCACCTGGTCGGGCGCCGCCTCCCGTCTTCCTCCTCTTCCTCCTCCGCCGGAGCTGGGGTCGGCGATCCCCGACGTGAGCGACAACATCTGGTCGGAGCCGATCCCCGACAAGCCGCTGCCGTTCCGCATTCTGCTCGACGACGGCACGCTCGTGCCCCTCGACCAGCCGGTGTACCTGGGCCGCAGGCCGAGCGTGCCGCGCATCCATCCGGGTGGCATGCCGCTGCTGGTGACCTTCGACTCGCCGCAGCGGGAGGTCTCGTCGACCCATCTCGAGCTCACCACCGTCGGCGGCGCCATCGTGGCCACCGACCTGAAGTCCACGAATGGCTCGATCGTGCGCGTTCCGGGCGCCGCTCCACATACGCTTCTGGGCGGGGAGTCCGCCGTTCTCACCCCCGGCACGGTTATCGAGCTGGGCGACGGCAACTCCATCGAACTGCTCCCGCCCGAGACCGACGGCGGCGACTGACCGCAGAGGACCGCAATGACCCGCATCGGCGACGACGCCACCGACGTCCACGTCGCCCTCGCGGGGCACGATGACGACCTCGTCCTCAGCTGGGCGGCCCGCACCGATATCGGGCACCGGCGTGCTGCCAACGAGGACAGCGTGATCGTCGGGCTCCCGATCTTCGCGGTCGCCGACGGCATGGGCGGGCACGCCGCCGGGGACCGGGCCAGCGCCGCGATCGCGAACCGGCTCTCCCGCGAGAGCGGGCCGTTCGCCGAGCTGCCGTCGCTCGAGCAGGCCTTCATCGACGCGGGCGCCGAGATCGACGCGCTCGCGGAGGGCATCCCGCTCGGTGTCGGCACCACCGTGACCGGCGCGGCGCTGGTCTTCGATCAGCCGGATCCCTCCTTCCTGGTCTTCAACATCGGCGACAGCCGGGTCTATCGCTTCGAGCGCAACGAACTGTCGCAGGTGACCGTCGACCACTCCGTCGTGCAGGAGCTGGTGGATGCCGGACTGATCGCCGCTGAAGATGCCGAGAACCACCCCGAGAGCAACGTGATCACGCGCGCCCTGGGGTTCCATGACGAGCCCCTGCCGGACATCTGGCGGGTGCCTGCTCGCACCGGACTGCGCTTGCTGATCTGCTCGGACGGTCTCACCAAGGAGCTTGGCCACGAGCGCCTGCGCCTGCACCTCGCCGCCGGGATGCCCGCCGACGAGACCGCCAGTGCGCTCGTGGATGCCGCGCTCGCCGCCGGCGGACGCGACAATGTGACCCTCGTGATCGTCGACGTGATCTCGGCTCCATTGAGCACAGCGTACGAAGACAACGGCATGCAGCCGACCCTCGAGCACCAACCCACGCCCCCCGATCTGGGAGGCTCGCCGGACGGCCCCCCTTCGGGGGTGAATCCCGAATAGCGGTGGGGGCCCCTGCCTAGAATGAAGGGTCCTACCGAGCTGAGGAGGTAGTCGTGGCCAGACGTCTGCCGTCGCAGCCCCCGGTGCTGCCGGGCTTCTCCTATGTGCACGTGCTGGGATCCGGCGGATTCGCTGACGTCTTCCTCTACGAACAGAACATGCCGCGTCGGCAGGTCGCCGTCAAGGTGATGCTGAACGAGGTCGTCAACGACCAGGTGCGGCAGATGTTCCAGGCCGAGGCCAATCTGATGGCGCAGCTCAGCGCACATCCGGCGATCCTCACCGTTTACCAGGCCAGCGTGTCGGCTGATGGGCGCCCCTTCCTCGTCATGGAGCTGTGCTCGGCCACCCTCAGCGAGCGCTACCGGCGCGAGAGCATCCCGGTCCCGGAGGTGCTGCGCATCGCCGTCAAGATCGGCAGCGCGATCGAGACCGCGCATCGTGCCGGCGTGCTGCACCGCGACATCAAGCCCTCTAACATCCTGCTGACGGCATACGGCCATCCGGTGCTCTCCGACTTCGGCATCGCCTCGACGCTGACGGCCTCGCGCGAGGACGAGGCAGTCGGCCTCTCGATCCCCTGGTCGGCTCCGGAGGTGCTGCTCGATGAGACGCCGGGAAGCATCGCATCCGAGGTCTGGGCATTCGCCGCGACGGTCTACTCGCTGCTCGCCGGCCGCTCGCCCTTCGAGCTGCCGGGCGGCTCCAACAGCTCCAGCGACCTGATGGGTCGCATCGCACGCGCCAGGCCGCAGCCGATCGGACGCGCCGACGTGCCCGCTAGCCTCGAGAATCTGCTGCGCCGGGCCATGTCGCGCCGCCCCGAGCTGCGCCCGGGAAGCGTGCTCGAGCTGGTGCGCGAACTGCAGCTCATCGAGACCGAGCTCGGGGTTCCGCAGACCGCGATCGAGGTCGCCATGGACGATTGGGCGCTGGGCACGGTCGCCGACATGGAGGAGCGCACGCGGCTCCGTCCGGTCGCGGGAGCCCCTGCCGCGTCGGCGGGACGTCGTCGACGCCGCTCCGCCGAGCGCGCCTCCAGCAGCAACCCGGCCGGTGCCGCACGGGACCGGGACGCAAGCGGAGGCGTTCCGCGTTCGCACAGTCGCGCCAACGCGCCGGTGCGCACCTCCCGGGCGCTGACCTGGTTCATCGTGATCGCGTCCATCGTCGCGATCGCGATCGGCGTGACGGTCCTGGCCATCCTGGTTCGGAGCGCCGGCGCCGGCAGCGGCATCCCGACGGTGACCGATATTTCGGCCACCCGATCCGGAAGCGCCGTGCACTTCGTCTGGAAGGATCCGGGGCTGGCCGACAGCGACCGGTACCAGATCCAGGTGGTCGGCGGCACCTCAAGCATCCAACTGAGCCCCAAGTTCGTCGTCGACGCCACGGTCGGCGAGACGGTGTGCATCACCGTCGCCGTGAACCGCGACGGCAAGACCGGCAACCCCAGCGCTGAGAAGTGCGTTGATGTGACAGATGGGTGAGCTCGCGTGATCGGGAAGTGGCTTGCCGCCCACCGCTCGCTGGTCGCGACGGCGACGAGCGGTACGGTGATCGCGGCCGTCGTCGCGACCCTCGCCGTGGTGTCCACCGGGTTCACGGCGCAGAAGCTCGACCTGGGGGACGGCAGCGTCTGGGTCGGCAACGACTCCTCGCAGGTTATCGGCCGCGCGAATCCCGCTGTCCTGGAGCTCAACACCGTGGTGCGCAGCACCGGCACCGCGCTCTCGGTGGTGCAGTCCGGCACCGAGGTGCTGCTCGTCGACCACACAGATGCCACCGTCTCGATCGTCAACCCCGCCACCTCGACGGCGGGCGAGACCATCGCGCTGCCCCCGAACCGGCCGGAGGTCTTCCTCGCGGGATCGCGCGTGGCGGTCTACGAGGCCGGCACCGGCGAGCTGTGGCTGGTGCAGCAGGCTGATCTGCAGAAGTTCGACGCCACGACCCCGGCAACGCTCAGCCTCGGGATCGGGACCGTGATCGACGTGGGCCCGGAGGGCACCCTCGTCGCCTACTCGCCCGACCTCGGCCAGGTGTACCGACTCGACGCCACCGTCTCCGATCAGGTCGACCAGAGCTGGTCGGTGAAGCTCGGCGCAGCATCGGATGCTGTGCAGATCACCTCGGTCGGCGGTCAGTGGGCGGTGCTCGACACGACCACCCGCAAGCTCGCCGTCCAGGGGCACGTCACCGACGTCTCGCGCTATCTGCCCTCGGGTTCCACCGCGAAGCTGCAGCTGGCGGGTGAGGCCGCGTCCCGGGTGTTGATGGCCACCGGGACAGCCCTGTACTCCCTTCCGTTCGACGGGAGCTCGCCCAGCAGCCTGCTCGACGGGCGCTCCGGATCCGCCGCCGCGCCCGCCGTGCTCGACGGCTGCCAGTACGCGGCCTGGTCCTCGGGAACGGCCTGGCGGCACTGCCCGGGGGAGTCGACATCCGGCACCCGGATGAGCCTCGACTCGGTGCCAGGGGGCGCCCAGCTGGCCTTCGCGGCCAACGCGAAGCAGCTCGTGCTCAACGATGGACGCGCGGGGGGCACCTGGGTGGTCCAGTCCACCGGCGAGCTGATCGACAACTGGGCAGGACTCATCCCGAAGGACGACAAACAGCAAGCCCAGCAGAACGCGCAGGACGTGCCGCCCACCGTCGACCCGGAGCAGAAGCCGCCGGTCGCCGTCAACGACGAGTTCGGCGCGCGGCCCGGCAAGGCCACCGTGCTGCCGGTGCTCCTCAACGACTACGACCCGAACGCCGACGTGCTGGTGATCACCTCGGTCGACCCCATCGACGAGGCCACGGGCCATCTCGACCTGGTCACCCGCAACCAGCAGCTGCAGCTGACCCTGGCGCCCACGGCATCCGGGGTCATCGTGTTCGGCTACACGATCAGCGACGGGCGCGGTGGCACCGCCAGTGCGACTGTGCGCGTCACTGTTCGCACACCCGAGGAGAACTCGCCACCCGTCCAGGTGCGCGTCACCAAGACGACCGTCGCGCAGGGCGGCCGCGTATCCACGCAGGTCATCAGCGACTGGGTCGACCCCGACGGCGATCCCTTCTTCCTCACCTCCGCAGTCACCGCGGGCACCGATCGCATCAGCTATCAGCCGGACGGCGTCGTCGTCTTCACGGATTCCGGAAGTGGCGGCCTGCAGAAGTCGGTGACCCTCACCATGAGCGATGGTCGCGCCGAGGGCAGCGGCAGTCTCTCGATCACCGTGAAGCCCGTCGGGCAGGTGCCCATCGTGATCGAACCCTGGATCGCGCTCGCCACCGCCGGCGAGGAGATCACGGTGAAGCCGATGCTCCACGTGCGCGGCGGCAACGCGACTCTGCGGCTCAACGCGGTGCCCGCCAAGGCGGGCGTGACGATCGTCGCGAGCTTCGACGCCGGCACCTTCACCTTCGCCAGCGACGTGATCGGCCCGCACTACGTCGAGTTCACGGTTACAGACGGCACCGAGAACTCCACCGGTCTGGTGCGCATCGACGTCGCGGCGCCCCCGAGTGCGAACACCCGCCCGATCACCGTCCCGCAGACGATCTTCGTGACCTCCCTCGGGAGCGAGACGGTGGATCCGACGACAACCGACATCGATCCGGCCGGCGGCGTGCTGGTGGTGACGGGTCTCCTCAACGTGCCGGTCGGCTCCGGAGTCGAGGCAGAGATTCTGGACCAGCGCCAGGTGCGCGTGACCCTCGGCAAGCCCCTGGCGAGCGCGACCGTGGTCTTCAACTACCGGATCAGCAACGGGCTGGCGGATGCCGTCGGCACGATCACCGTGGTCGAGATCCCGCGCCCCGCCCTGCTGCAGCCGCCGGTCGCCGTCGACGACTCGGTGACCGTCCGCGTGGGCGACGCCATCGACATCCCGGTGCTCGACAACGACTCGCAGCCCGACGGCCAGCCCATCACACTGGTCCCGAAGCTGGCCAAGCAGCTTCCGGATGGCGCGGGCCTGCTGTTCGTCTCCGGCGACCGGTTGCGCTACCTCGCGCCGCAGACCGCGGGCAACTACACCGCCGTCTACTCGATCCAGGGCCCAGACGGTCAGTCCGCGCAGGCGAACGTGACCATCTCGGTGCGCGAGGTGGACCTCGCCACGAACAACCCGCCGGTCGCGGCGCAGGTCACCGCGCGTGTGCTGGCGGGAGAGACTGTCAGCATCCAGATCCCGCTCACCGGTATCGACCCGGACGGCGACTCCGTGCAGCTCATCGGCGTGGCCAGCAACCCTGAGAAGGGGTCGATCCTGGCCGTGGCGAACGGCGCGATCTCCTACAAGGCGGGTGACTACTCCTCGGGCACGGACAGCTTCACGTACACGATCGTCGACGGCCTGGGTGCGCGGGCGACCGGCACCGTGCGCGTCGGGATCAGTGCGCGCCTCGAAGGCGCGCGCAACCCGGTCGCGAACGCGGACTCGGTCGATGTGCGTCCCGGGCGGACCGTCTCGGTGCAGGTGCTCGCCAACGACTCGGATCCGGACGGCAGCCCGCTGAACGTCACGACCGTGGTCGCGAACACGCTCAACACCACCGCCAAGATCATCGACAAAACGAGCATCGACATCACGCCGCCTAAGACGCCCGGTCTGTATTCGGTGATCTACACGATCCAGAACGAGTACGGAGGCACGAGTTCCGCCTTCGTGAGCGTCAAGGTCTCGGACACGGCGCCCCTGTCGTACCCGGTCGTCACCGACACCACGCTCTCGGTGAGCGATGTGCTTGGCCGCAGCTCGGTCGACGTGTCGGAGCTCAGCAAGGTCTTCTTCGCCGACGGCGATGTGCAGAACCTCGGCGTTGCCCTGTTGCAGGGCTACAGCGGCAGCGCGCAGGTGCTCTCGAACAAGAAGATCCGCGTGCAGATCCTCAACAAGAGCCAGATCATCCCGTTCTCGGTGTCGCACCCCGATGACGACTCGATCCGCTCCTACGGCTTCATCCGGGTTCCCGGCTACGACGACGCGCTGCCGCAGGTGAACCTCAAGGCACCGGCTCTCAAGGTCAAGAGCGAGCAGCCGCTCACGATCGACCTCGACAGCTACGTCGTCGCGCTGGGCGCCTCGCGCGTGCACCTCACGGACTCCGCCTCGGTCAAGGCCACCCACGCCAACGGGTCCCCGCTGGTCTCCAACGACCACACGCTCGTCTACACCTCGGCCGACCGCTACTTCGGACCGGCGTCCATCACCTTCGAGGTGACGGATGGCAGCTCGGCGACGGACCCGAACGGGCACACTGCGATCCTCACGCTCGCGATCGACGTGCAGCCGCGCGACAACCAGCCGCCCGAACTCATCGGCGCCGTCATCGATTTCGAGCAGGGCCAGTCCAAAGAGCTGGACCTGGTCAAGCTCACCAACTACCCGTACCAGGACGTCAGCGAGCTGAGCTACACCGTGCTCGCCCCCGATCCGACCGGGTTCACTTACACGCTCAACGGTCAGCGCCTCGAGGTCACTGCCAACCAGACCGCCGTGACGGGCAGCACGACCTCGATCTCGCTCGGCGTGCGGGACGCCGTGAAGGCCGGGCAGGCGGGCACCATCCAACTCCAGGTGGTGCCGTCGACACGTCCGCTCGCGAAGCCGCTGCCGGACACCGCGATCGCGAAGCGCGGCCAGACCACCAACGTGGATGTGCTCAGCAACGACCAGGCCAACAATCCGTTCCCCGAGACACCGTTGCGGGTCGTCGACATCCGCGGGATCGATAGCGCCTCGCTTCCCGCGGGTGTGTCGATCACCCCGAGCGCCGACAGGTCGCGCGTGAGCGTGCAGGTCGCGGCCGGCGCGGCGCCGAGTGACGTGAACTTCCAGTACGAGGTCGCCGACGCGACAGGCGACGCCGACCGCTACGTCTGGGGCAACGCGACCATCTCAATCCAGGACGTCCCGGACCCGGTGACCAACGTGCGCACCACCGAGTTCGGCGACCGTTACCTCAAGGTTGCCTGGTTGCCCGGCGTGTTCAACAACTCGCCGATCACGGAGTACGACATGACCATGACGAACGCCGCGACAGGCTCCGTCATCTCGGTGACCGTCTGCACGGCGACGGTCGCCTGTCAGGTTGGCACGCCCGGCAACGGGCCTGCCAACGCGGTCCGTCTCTCGGTCGTCGCGGTGAACGCGATCGGTGCCTCGACGCCGGCTTCGAACCCGGGCCCGATCTGGTCGGACATCATCCCGCCGCCGCCCACGAACGTCACATCCCGCCCGCTCGATCAGGGTCTGCGGATCGGCTGGAAGAAGCCGTCGGACTCCGGCGGAAGCCCGATTGAGCAGTACGTCGTCGTCGTCGGCGGGGTGGGGCAGGTGGTCGCCGTCGGCGTGAGCGACCCGGTCGGAACCCAGTACTTCGTCAATGTCAGTTCAGGCTCCGCGAACGGAACCGCGGTCGCGTACTCGGTGAGCGCCCGCAACAGCGCCCCGAACTCGCTCGCGACCTGGAACGAGGCGGATGGCACGGGCACGCCCGCCGGAGCGCCCACCGTGGCTGGCAGCCCGTCTGCGACCGGCTCGACGACCGACGGCTCCACGGCGACCGTGAGCTGGCCGGGGGCGTTCGGCACCAACGGCGCGAACATCCTGAACTACTACGTGGCTCTCTACACCGGCTCGGCCCCGAAGTGCACGGTGACTGGCGTCGACACCGGCAGCCCCTCGCTGTCGGTCCCGGCGGGTTCGAAGAAGGTCGATGCCTCCATCACGAGCTACGACTACACCGGGCTGTCGGCGAACCAGCCGTACAAGATCACCGTCTTCGCCTACAACGGGCAGGGCTGCACGGCATCTCCCGAAGTGACGGTCACGCCGCGCGCCATGCCCGGAACGGTGACCTCGATCACCCCGACCGGTCCGAGCAGCAGCGGTACCGGCACCTGGGACTACGCGATCAGCTCCCTTACGATCGCGCCCGGCTCGGCGTCGACGGACTACACCGGATACCGCTACCGGTACGTCTCCGGCGCCGAGGGATCCACTCACGGCTACGTAAAGACCGGGGCCCTGTTGACCACCACCGACGGCTCCCAGTACGGGAACGCCGTCGCGGTCCAGGTCCAGGCCTGCAACGACTTCAACGACGGCTCTCCGGTGCTCTGCGGCGATTGGTCGGGCACCTTCCCGCTCGGCGTCCCGGTGAACAACAGCGTCCCGGGCGGGTTGGTCGCGACGTCCACGAGCCCGCTGGGTCTCAGCGGCACCTGGACCTGGGGCTCCTCGCCGAACGGCGCGTACACCTCGATGCAGTACTCCTGCGATGGTGGGAACACCTGGGCCGACCTGCCCTTCGGTGCGGGTGGCAGCTGCGACGCGGCCTGGCTGGTCACGCCGCCGGACCTGCAAATCCGCATCCAGGCTGACGGGGATCCGAACGGCTTTGTGGGAAGTTACTCATGGACGCAGTACCTGCAGTGACCCGACCGCGTCCCACCTCCCCGCAGGCCCGAATCGAGAGGAACACCCCGCGATGAGCATGACCCCGGAACAGGCATCCGCCTTCCAGGAGACCTTCGGACGACTGGTGGCGAACGTCGAGCAGGTGCTGCTCGGCAAGACTTTCGTCGTCCGACTCGGCTTCGTCGCGCTCTTCAGCGAGGGGCATCTGCTGCTCGAGGACTTCCCCGGAACCGGCAAGACCTCGATGGCGCGCGCCATCAGTCAGAGCGTGTCTGGCACGAGCAACCGCATCCAGTTCACCCCCGACCTGCTCCCCGGTGACATCACGGGTGTCAGCGTCTACGACCAGCGCACCGGCGAGTTCGACTTCCACAGCGGCCCGGTGTTCGCCAACATCGTGCTCGCCGACGAGATCAACCGCGCGAGCCCCAAGACCCAGGCCGCGCTGCTCGAAGTCATGGAGGAGGGGCAGGTTACGGTCGACGGCGAGACGCATCCGGTCGACGCGCCCTTCATGGTCATCGCCACCCAGAACCCGATCGAGCAGGCGGGCACCTACCGACTTCCCGAGGCGCAGCTCGACCGCTTCCTGCTCAAGGCCTCGATCGGCTACCCTGACCACGCCTCCACCCTGCGGATCCTCGAGGGCGCGGGAACCAAGGCGCACGACACGACGGTCCCGCCGATTGTGACCGCGGATGCCGTGCTTGAGATGGCGCAGCAGGTCCGCACCGTGCACGTCGATCCGAGCATCAACGACTACGTGTCGCGGCTCGTGGAGTCCACCCGCGGCGCGACAGAGGTGCGACTCGGCGTGAGTGTGCGCGGCGCGCTGGCCCTGGTGCGCGCCTCGAAGACGCTCGCCGCGGCATCCGGCCGTCACTACGTCGTCCCGGACGACGTGAAGTCGCTCGCCGAGCCAGTGCTCTCGCACCGTCTCGTGCTCGACCCCGAGGCCGAGTTCGACGGGGTCACCCCGTCGAGCGTGATCGCACAGCTGCTGCTCGAGACCGCGCCGCCGAGTGATCGGCAAGCCGTGTGAGCATCCGCGGGGCGGGTCGCGGGCGTGGCAGGTCGTCGAAACCGACGACCGCCGCGCGCTCCGACGCGCCCTCGCACGCCGGTGCCCTCAGCAACACCCGCACGCGGATCGTCGGCGAGCGCGAGGGGGTGCTCGCGGATGCCGTCATCAACGTCGTCCGCGCCGGCACTGCTCTCGGTGCGGCCGCGGGTCGACTCGGGGCAAGGATCGCCGGCGTTGTTACCCCGCTCGGCTGGGTGATGCTCGGCGTGATCCCGCTGTCGTTCGTCGCCGGGTATGTATTCGGCTGGCTCGAACTGGTGGTCGTCGCCTGGGCCGGACTCGTGCTGGCCCTCATCGCGGTGCTCTATCTCGTGGGTCGCACGCCGTTCCATGTGACCCTCGGTCTCGCGCACCGTCGCGTGGTCGTGGGGGAGGCCGCGCGCGGCGTCGTCACGGTCGACAACCCGAGCTCCCGCCGCGTGCTCGGCGTGAAGGTCGAGATCCCGGTGGGCGTCGGTCTGGCCGAGCTCGCGATGCCGAGCCTGCGCCGCGGCGCCGAGTTCACGCAGGACTTCGCGATCCCAACCCTGCGGCGGGGCGTCATCAACGTCGGACCAGTGCGCACGGTGCGCGCAGACCCGATCGGCCTGGTGCGCCGGGAACTGGTGTGGACGGATGCCGTCGAGCTCGTCGTGCACCCGCGCACGATCGGCGTGCCGTCGACCAGCACGGGCCTCATCCGCGACCTGGAAGGGACGCCGACCCGCGATCTCACATCGAGCGACGTGGCTTTCCACGCGCTGCGCGAGTACCAGACGGGTGACGAGCGCCGCTACATCCACTGGAAGTCGACGGCGAAGACCGGCACGTACATGGTGCGCCAGTTCGAGCAGACCCGTCGCAGCCACCTGGTGGTCGCGCTCAGCCTAGCCACGAGCGACTACGCGAGCGACGAGGAGTTCGAGCTCGCCGTCAGCGCGGCCGGCAGCCTCGGCGTGCGTGCCATCCGCGACGGCCGGACGGTCTCGGTCGTCGTCAGCTCGGTCACCGCCGACTTCGCGAAGCGCAAGAACTACGCCCTGCGCTCGCTCGCCACTCACCTGCCGTCGCCGCTGCTCGACGACCTCGCTGTCGTCGAGCAGGTGCCGTCGGCGCTGAGCATCCGCGATGTGGCGCGGGTCTCGGCGGACGAGGTGGTCGGCATCTCGGTGGCATTCCTGATCTGCGGCTCGGTGCCCACCGCCGCGGAGTTGCGCGCGGCATCCGCGTCGTTCCCCATCGACGTCTCCGTCGTCGCGATCGTCTGCGACCCGGACGCGGCCCCGGGCTTCCGCCGCGTCGCCGGCCTCAGCGTGCTGACGATCGGCTACCTCAACGACCTGCGCATCGCCCTCGCGCGATCGGCGGCCGTGGCATGAGCTCAATCGACGACCGCACGTCGCCCACGCCCTTCGGATCGGCGGGGGCCGCGAAGCAGAGCGCCGCCGCGAAGAAGGCTGCCGCGACGGCGGCGGCGAAGCGCAGGCCCGCGCGACGGAGACGGCAGCGCCCCTCCGTCGGCGTTCTGATCGTCACGGTTCTGCTGTTCTGGGTGTCGGTGGGCGTCGCCGCGGCCTCGCTCTGGCCGATCTACCAGACCGGTCACTACGTCATCCTCGTGGTCGTGGCCGTGCTGCTCGGCACCGTGATCGCGGTGCTCGGCGCCTGGTTCCGCTGGCCGTCCTGGGCGGTGATCGCGGCCGGAGCATCGGCGTTCCTGGCGTTCGGTGTGCCGCTCGCGGTGCCCGATCAAGCTATCTCGGGCGTGCTCCCGAGCGCGGCAGGTCTGGTCGAACTGCTCTCGGGCGTCGCGCTCGGTTGGAAGCAGCTGCTCACCATCACCCTGCCCGTCGGCGCGTACCAGGCCCTGCTCGTCCCGGCACTGCTGCTCGTGCTCGGCACCACCATCACCGGCCTGAGCTTGGCCCTGCGCGCCAAGTGGGGCGAGCTGGGTGTCATTGCGCCGATCGTCCTCTTCGTGGTGGGGATCGTCTTCGGCCCCGACCGCAGCAGCAACCCGGGCTGGCTCGCGCTCGCGCTGCTGGTCGTCACACTGCTGACCCTGATCTGGCGTCGCTGGCGTCGACGTCGGGAGGCCATCCGCACGCTGGCGCGCTCGACCCCGGATGCCGATGGCAAGCCCTTGGCGACGACGGCCGACGGCGGGTTGGTCGGCCGTGGGATCCTCGCCGGGGTCGTCATCCTGGCGATCGCCGGCGGCGCCGCGCTGGTCACCACGGCCACACTGCCGCCCACCGGCGACCGCCGAGTGCTGCGGACTGCGGTCGTGCAGCCCTTCGATCCGAGGGACTACGCGAGCCCCCTCTCCGGGTTCCGCCGCTACCTCCGCGACGACAAGACCGGCCAGGTGCAGTTCCAGATCACGGGACTACCTGCCGGGGCCCGCATCCGCGTCGCCACGCTCGACAGCTACGACGGTGTCGTCTACGAGGTGGGCAGTTCCGCCGTGGACAGCGCATCGGGCATCTTCGTGCGCATCCCGGTGACCGTCGACCAGTCCCACGTGCGGGGCGCGCAGCTCGCGCTGACCGTGCGGCTCGAGGGATACCGGGGCGTGTGGTTGCCCACCGTCGGCGACTTCGAATCCGTGTCGTTCGCGGGTGCGGACGCGCCGCGCCTGGACGACGCCTTTTACTACAACAACGCTAGCGGCACGGCCGCGGTGCTCGGGGGAGTGGCGACAGGCGACAGTTACTCGATCGACGCCGTCCTGCCGACCGAGCCGGACGCGACGCAGCTCGCACTGGTCTCGCCGGGGTCGGCGACGGTTCCTCGGATCGGGGTGATCCCGGATGCCCTGGCGCAGCACCTCGACGGCTACGTCGTCGGCAAGACCTCGCCCGGTGCCCGGCTGGTGGCGATGCTCGACGGGCTCAAGCAGGAGGGCTACATCAGCCACGGCATCGACCCAGCACAGCCGGCCAGCCGCTCCGGACACGCGGCCGACCGCATCTCGCAGCTCTTCACCGATCCGCGCATGATCGGCGATGCCGAGCAGTACTCCGTCGCCGCGGCCCTCATGGCCCGCCAGCTTGGCTTCCCGGCGAGGGTCGTGTTCGGATTCGCCCCGCAGGGCTCGGCCGCCACACTCGATGTCACCGGCGCCGACGTCTCCGCGTGGATCGAGGTCGATACCGCCGAGTACGGCTGGGTCACCGTCGACCCCAATCCGCCCGCGCGACCGATCCCGGACGAGCAGCCCCAGGATCCGACCAAGGTGGCGCGCCCCGAGTCGATCGTGCCGCCACCCGCGGACAAGACGCAGACGAACGAGAACCAGACGACGCCGGACACCACTCAGAACGAGCCCGACGCGCTCGATCCCGTGCTGGTCATCATCTTCCAGGTGCTCAAGATCTCGGGGATCGTGCTGCTCGTCCTGCTAATCCTCGCCGCGCCGTTCCTGCTGATCATCGCGGCGAAACTCCGGCGGCGTCGCATCCGGAACCACGCGCCGTCGGCGTTGCAGCGGATCCGTGGGGGATGGGACGAGTTCGAGGATGCCGTGGTCGACCACGGCCTGCAGCCACCGCCCGCGGCTACCCGCTCCGAGGTCGCCGCCGTGGTCGGCACGCTGCCGTCGCGCGTGCTCGCGGCCGTCGCCGACCGTGCGGTCTTCGCTCCGGACGCCGTGGATCCGGCGGATGCCGACCGGGTCTGGGACGCGGTCGCCGACCTGCGCGCATCGCTTGACGCACCGCTGACCCGTCGTCGGCGGCTCCGGGCCTTGATCTCGCTGCGTTCGCTCGGTGGTTATAGTAGGCGGGGCCTCTTCCGGCGCCCCGGTCGCAGAGAGGGTCGCTCATGAACTGTCGATACTGCGGCACAGAGCTGCCAGACGAGGCGCTGTTCTGCCCCGAGTGCGGGCGCGCCGTCAATGTGAATGTGAATGTGGACGCGAACGTGGACGTCGCTCCGCAACGGATTCCGGTTGCGGCATCCGCCGGACTCTCGATCGCCGATCTGGCTTTCAGCTCGCCGGACGCCGAGTCGGGGGCGCGCTGCCCCCAGTGCGGCGAGCCGATCAGCGACGACGATTTCTTCTGCGGCGAGTGTGGCTTCGTGCTGCGGACCGTCTCCCCGTCGTCGGGTGCGGACGTCTCGGAGGGTGACGACGACCACGTCGACGGTCAGCACCACCACGAGTCGGCGAACCTGCCGACATCGATCATCGTGCTCCCCGGTCTGATCTCCTTGCGCAGCACCTCCGAGGCCGAGCCGGTCGCGTTCGGTGCGCTAGACGCCCTCGTCGAGGACCTGCAGGAGGAGTCGGTGGACGAGTTCGTGCACGAGACCCCCGCCCAGGCTGCGGCGGCCGCCGCGGCCGCCGCGGTCGCACCGGTCGATCCCGATCTCGAGTTCGACGAGCCGTTGCCCTTCGCGCTCCCGATGACCACGAAGGTCACCCCCTCGCCGCGTTCCCGGCCGATTCCTGATCCGTTCCCGTGGGGTACCGATCGGCCGCTCCGGGAAGACATCGAGGCGACGCGCATCATCGCCGACACGGCATCCGGGGTCCGCTACGTGCTGCAGTTCAGCACCGGCGAGAGCGTGACGGTGCTCGGGTCCGGGTTGGTGGGACGCAACCCGTCCATGCAGCCAGGGGAATACGTCGATCAGCTGGTTCCGATCTTCGACGCGGGCAAGTCGGTGTCGAAGACGCATATGGAGTACGGGCAGGAGGGCGGCCGCTTCTGGATCAGCGACCGCTACTCCACGAATGGCTCGACCATCCGCCAGCCGGACACCGAGCCGCGTCGGGCGGACCCGGGCCGCCGCTACTTCATCGCTCGTGGCACGCGGGTGGACCTCGGGGAGCAGTTCTTCGTCGTGAGCTGAGCGGACTCCGCGCCTCCTTCCCCGGGGATGCGTCGCGGAGTTCTGCGCCGATGCGCTCGCATGCCCCCTGGGGTGTCGGTTGCGCGGTGAACTCGGAGAGTGCTTCCGACTCCTCTCCTCGAGCGCGTCCCGCTCCCGTCCGCTCCTGCGGCTCCCGCCCGCATCCCCTTCCCGGTGGCGGCGTCCCTCGCCCCCGTGATCGTCTCGGCGGGCATCTGGGCACTCACCGGCTCGCCGTACTCGCTGCTGTTCGCGGTCCTCGGCCCTGTGGTCGCGCTTGGGAGCGTGCTCGACGGGCGGCGGCAGCGCCGCAGCACGGCGCGGCGCGAGTGTGAGCGGGTGCGGGTGGCACTGGAACGAGTGGGGGTGCAGGTGGACACGGCCCGCGCCCGGGAACGCGCGCGGCTCGAACGGGTGGCGCCCGACGTCGCCGACGCGGTCGATCCGCGTCGGGTGATCGAGAACTGGTCGCGGGAGTTTTCGCCCGCGTCAGCGTCTGGGTCTGTGTCCGCGTCCGGGTCTGCCGGCGGACCCCGGGCCGAGAGTGTCGCGCTCCCGGTCCGGGTCGGCCGGGCCGAGCTGTCCGGGGTGGTCGAGCTCAGCGGGGAGTTCGACGAGCTGGCACCGCAGCCGCTGCGTGACGCGGTCGCGGAACTCCGGCTCCGGGCGGATCGGCTGGAGGCCTCGCCGTGGCTGGTTGACGCCCGCGACGGCGTCGGCGTGGTTGGCCCCCCCTCCGCCGCGCGCGCGGTGGCGCGATCGCTCGCGGTACAGCTGCTCGCTCGGTGCTCGCCGGCGAACTGGGAGCTGGTCGCTCCGGACGGCGAGGCGTGGGTGCTGGCGCTCCCGCATCGGGTCACACGAACGGGCGCGGCCGTGCCTGTGCCTGTGCCGGTGCCGGTGCCCGAGGCGGCACCCGCGTCGGAGGGAGCGTACCGGCTGCGGTCCGGTGGGCCGGAGGTGGTCATTGCGTGGGCACGGGAATCGGCCGGACTGCCGCCCGGCCTCGGCAACGTGATCCGCCTGGCCGCGGTACGCGCGGGCGGCGACGCGGGCGGGCACGGCGGCGATCCCCGCGATCCAGTGCACGCCGCGCTGGGGGAGGAGCGCGCGCGGGACGCCGCCAAGACTCTCGCCGAGTTGGCGCGCCTGCACGGAATCGTCGACCCGGCGGCGGCGTTGCCCGAGCGCGTGACGCTCGCCGAGTTGCTCCGCGATGAGCCCGGACCGGCATCCACTCCGGGCTTGCGTGCTCCGATCGGCAGGGGCGTCGACGGCGTGATCGAGCTCGATCTGGTGAGCGAGGGTCCCCATGCGGTGGTGGCGGGCACCACGGGTACCGGCAAGAGCGAGTTGCTGGTGAGCTGGGTGCTGGCGATGGCGGCGCGCCATCCGCCGTCGGATGTCACCTTCCTGCTCGTCGACTTCAAGGGCGGCGCGGCGTTCGCACCCCTCGCTGGGGTGCCCCACGTGGTCGGGATCGTCAGCGACCTGGATGCCCGGCGCAGTCGTCGCGCGATCGAGAGCCTGCGCGCCGAACTCCGCAGGCGCGAACTGCTGCTCGCCGAGCGCGGAGTCCGCGCGATCGAAGAGTTGCCGGGTGAGCTGGCACGGCTGGTGATCGTCGTCGACGAGTTCGCCGCGGTTGTGTCCGGTCAGCCCGAGCTTCACGAGGTGTTCGCCGACCTGGCGGCCCGTGGTCGCTCCCTGGGGCTGCACCTGGTGCTCTGCACGCAGCGGCCCGCCGGGGTGATCCGGGACGGCGTGCTCGCGAACGTCGCGCTGCGCATCTCGCTGCGGGTCACGGATCGGGGCGACAGCGTCGCGATGCTCGGAAGTGACGCGGCATTCGCCCTCGGCCCGACCCCGCGCGGACGGGCGGTGATCGCCGACGGCTCCGGTGTCGTGCGGGAGGTGCAGCTCGCCTTAGCCGTCGCTGGCGACGCGACGCGCGTGCGAGGTATCGAAGCGCCGACCGGGCGGGCCGACTCCCCGACGATGTGGTGCGATCCGCTTCCCGAGCTTCTGGAACTCGAGGCCCTCCGTCGGGATTCGGACTGGCGCCTCCGCCCCGGCATCCCCTTTGGACGCCTCGATCTGCCGGCCGAGCAGCGGCAGCCGCTCGCCGTCCACGACCCCGAGACCGATGGCCACGTGCTGGTGCTGGGTGCGGCGCGCACCGGGCGCACCTCCGCTCTCGCCAGCTTCGCCGTCGATCCGCGCTGCCGGGTGCTGCCTCGGGATCCCGCCGAGGCGTGGACCGTGCTTGAGGGGCTGATGCGCGGGGCCCGCGCTGGCGGCGACACGGGCCGCGCAGGCGACACGCCCGGGCGCCCTCCCGCGCATGTCGCAGCGTTCCCCGCCGCCCGGTCCCTCGCGAACGAGCGGCTGGTGCTCCTCATGGACGACCTGGACGTGCTGATTGACAGCATCGATCCGGATGCGCGGCACGAGTTCGTCGACCGGCTCGCGCGTCTCGCTCGCGAGTCCCGCGACATCACCCTGATTGCGTCGGCGCAGCGGATCACCGGGCCGCTCCAGCGGCTCGCCGGACTCTTCGAGGCGCGTCTACTGCTGCGGCAGCCCAGCCGCGACGAGCACGTGCTCGCCGGTGGCGACGGGGCGCTCTTCGATCCGCGTCTCCCGCCCGGCGCAGGCACCTGGCGCGGCGGCGGCTCGGCGCAGACGCTCGGTCAGGCGGTCACCGTTCAGGTGGCGATCGGAAAGCTGCCGCTGCCTGCGGCGGAGCTGCCCGGGCTGCCGCGCGTCCGACTCGAGCCGGGCGCGGTCATCGCCATCGTGGCCGGACGACCGCGCGAGCTGCTATGCACGCTGCAGGCGGGAGCGGGCGGCATCCGGGGTGCGCGGGTGATCCGGCTCGGGGAGGAGCCTGCGCCCGACGACGGCGAGTTGCGCGTGGCCGGGCGAGAGCCGATCGTGCTGCTCGGCGATCCAGAGGCCTGGCAGGCCGAGTGGGCCCTGCTCTGCACCGTGCGCCGCGAGTTCCCGCTGATCGTCACCGGCTGCACAACTGCCGAGCTGCGCGCGGTCGCGCGCGTGCGCGAGATGCCGCCACCGCTGGGCGACCGGCTGGGCGAGTGCTGGCTGGTCGACGGCGGCACCGTGCGCCGCGCGATCCTGCAGCTGTGAGGTGCGGCTATGCCAGGGCGGCGGACAGCTCGCCAGCCACGAGCCCTTGAGCACTCGCGACGGCCGCGTTGACGACCACGCCGCCGTGCACGTTCAGGCCGAGCGCGAGGGCCGGGTCGGCGAGCAGCGCGTCCTTCCAGCCGCGGTTCGCGATCGAGCGCACGTAGGGCAGCGTCGCGTTGGTGAGCGCGTACGTCGAGGTGTGGGCCACCGCTCCCGGCATGTTCGCGACGCAGTAGAACAGCGAGTTGTGCACGGTGTATGTCGGGTCGGCGTGGGTGGTCGGGTGGCTGTCCTCGAAGCAACCGCCCTGGTCGATGGCGATGTCGACGAGCACGCTGCCCGGCTTCATCCGGGCCACGAGTGCGTTGGTGACAAGCTTGGGAGCCTTTGCGCCGGGCACTAGCACCGAGCCGATCACGAGGTCGGCGTCGAGCACGGCCTTCTCGATCTCAAAACTGTTCGAGGCGATCGTCTGGATGCGCCCGGCGTAGTCGGCATCCAGTTCGCGCAGGCGCTGGATGTTGGTGTCGAGCACGGTGACACGCGCGCCGAGGCCGACGCTCACGCTGATCGCGTTGGTACCCGCGACGCCGCCACCGAGCACGACGACGTGAGCCGGATGCGTGCCGGGAACGCCCGGCACGAGCAGCCCGGGGCCGCCGTTTGGGCGCAGCATGGCATTGGCGCCCACAATCGGGGCGAGACGTCCGGCGACTTCGCTCATCGGGGCGAGCAGGGGGAGCGCCCGGGAGGGCAGCTGGACGGTCTCGTAGGCGATCGCGGTGATCCCGCTCGACACCAGGCGGGCGGTCAGTTCGGCTTCGGCCGCCAGGTGCAGGTAGGTGAAGAGCACGAGGTCATCGCGGAAGTGCGCGTACTCGCTCTCGATCGGCTCCTTCACCTTGAGCAGCAGCTCGGCGCCATCCCAGACCTCGTCCGCGGTCGCCGCGATGGTGGCGCCCGCCGCGCGGTAGTCGTCGTCTGAGACGGACGATCCAAGCCCCGCCCCCGCCTGCACCGTCACGTGGTGGCCGTTTGCCGACAGGTCGTGAACACCCGACGGGGTGATGGCCACACGGAACTCGTTGTTCTTGATCTCGCTCGGGATTCCCACCTTCATGCGGCCAGCGTATCGGCGCCAGACCATGGATTCCGCACCGATTTCGCGCGTTCTCCGCTGATTTCGTGAAATCTATGTTTCGAAATGGGCCTTTTGCCCGTCTCGGCGTTCCCCCTCGCGGAGGCGTGTGCCAGGATCGACCCACAGCCCCTATCGCCGTCAAAGCACTTCCCGCACTGAAGGAGTCCCATGCCTCGGTCCCTGCCCGAAGATCCGCTGATCCGTTCGCTCGTCGTGCAGGCCCGTCGTGCGCAATTGACCCGCCGCGGGATGCTGGCTGGCGCGACCGCCGCCGCCACCGCTCTCGCTCTCGCCGCGTGCGCGCCGGCCGGCGCGAACAAGCTGAAGCCGGCGAGCGACGTCTCGAGCACTGACAAAAAGATGATCTGGGCGAACTGGCCCCTCTACATGGACACCACGGAGGGCACGGGCGCGCACCCGACCCTGGACTCCTTCACGACGAAGTCCGGGATCAAGGTCGACTACCGCGAGGACGTCGATGACAACTCGTCCTACTACGCCAAAGTCAAGGACCAGTTGGCGCTCGGCAAAGACATCGGGGCAGACACTGTCTGCCTCACCGACTGGATGGTGAGCCGGTGGATCCGTTTCGGCTACACCCAGACTCTCGACCACTCCAAAATCCCCAACATCAAGAACCTCAACCCCAACCTCCTCAACATCGACTACGACAAGGGCCGCAAGCAGTCCCTCCCGTGGCAGGGCGGCTTCGCCGGCATCTGCTGGAACAAGCAAGAGTTCCCGAACGGCTTCACCAGCGTCAGCGAGATGCTCAAAGAGCCCAAGCTCAAGGGACGTATCGAGGTGCTCAGCGAGATGCGCGACACAGTCGGCCTGGTCATGCTCGAAAACAACGTCGACATCTCGGGCAATTTCACCGATGCACAGTTCCACAATGCACTGGCGGTGCTCAAGAAGAACATTGACGACGGCGTCATCCGAAGCGTCAAGGGCAACTCCTATACCGAAGACCTGGTCAGCGGCGATGCGCTCGCCGCCATCTGCTGGTCGGGCGACGTGACGGCGACCAACGCGTCGAATGGCGACAAGTGGACCTTTGCGATTCCGGATGCGGGCGGGACGCTCTGGAACGACAACTTCCTCATCCCGATCGGAGCCAAGCACAAGGCGAACGCCGAGGCGGTCATGAACTGGTACTACGACCCCCAGATCGCTGCTGAAGTCGCGGCCTACGTCAACTACATCACGCCGGTTGTCGGGGCCAAGGAAGCGGCGGCGTCAATCGACCCGGTGCTCGCCGAAAACAACCTGATCTTCCCCGACGAGGCCACGCTGAAGAAGGCGCACGTATTCCATACGCTGACACCGGCCCAGGAGCAGTCGTACAGCTCGGCCTTCCAGAGCGTGCTGCTCGGCGCCTAGGCGTCGGCAGACTCTTCATGGCAGGCGCATCCGACGACTCCGGTGCCGACCTCGAACTGGTCGGCATCACCAAGCAGTTCCCGGGCTTCACAGCCATCGAGAACCTGAACCTGACCATCCCGGCTGGATCGTTCTTCGCGCTGCTCGGCCCCTCGGGGTGCGGCAAGACGACGACGCTGCGGCTGGTCGCCGGCCTTGAGTCGCCGACCTCCGGGCGCATCCTGATCGGCGGCAAGGACGTCACAGACACCAAGCCGCATCAGCGGCCGGTGAACACTGTGTTCCAGAGTTACGCGCTGTTCCCTCACATGACAGTGCTGCGCAACGTCGCGTTCGGAGTCTCCCGCCGTGGGATTCCCGATCCGCTCGGTCGCGCGCACGAGGCGCTCCGACTGGTCGAACTCGACCACCTCGCTGGCCGCCGCCCCGCGCAGCTCTCCGGCGGCCAGCAGCAGCGGGTGGCGCTGGCCCGCGCCATCGTCAACCGCCCGGCGCTCCTGCTGCTCGACGAGCCCCTGGGCGCTCTCGACCTCAAGCTGAGACGGCAGATGCAGCTCGAGCTGAAGTCGATCCAGGACGAGGTCGGCCTGACCTTCCTGCACGTCACCCACGACCAGGAAGAGGCCATGACCATGGCCGACACCGTCGCGGTCATGAACAGGGGCGAGATCGAGCAGATGGGCGCGCCAGAGGAGCTCTACGAGTTGCCCAAGACGGCGTTCGTGGCCAACTTCCTCGGGCAGTCCAACCTTTTCACCGGACCGGTGGTGAGCTCGGGCGAGAACTCGATCATCGTCGAGATCGCGGGCACCAAGCTCGAGGTTCCGAAGGAGCGTGCGCAGCGGCACTCCGGCACCGTCACGATCGGGGTCCGACCTGAGAAACTGACTCTCCTGACGACGCGGCCGGTCGCGGCATCCGGCGTCAACGTGCTCGGCCCCGGTGTCGTGACCGACGTCTCGTTCAGCGGTGTGAGCACCCAGTACCTCGTCGAGATGCCCGGCGTGGGCACAGTCACGGTCTTCGCCCAGAACATGGTGTTCGGTCCGGTCGTCAACCGCGGCTCCGAGGTCTGGGTGAGCTGGACGGTCGAGCACGGATTCGGCCTGGCAGATGACGAGCGCCTCGAGGAACGCTCCGAGGCGGTCTGATGGCATTCGGAGCGTTCTCCGGCGAGACCGTCGTCATCGAGCAGCCGCGCCGCCGGAGTCGCGCCGCGCTCTGGCTGCTGTTGCCCGGCGTCGTCTACCTCGCGGCCACCTACCTGGCGCCGCTGGTCTCGCTCGTCGTCACGAGCCTGAAGACCCCCGACCTGACTAACTTCGACATCGGTCGGTACCAGTACGCGTTCGAAATCGGCAACTACGGGCACGTGATTGCGACGTACTGGCCGATCATCCTGAGGTCGTTCGGCTACTCGGCACTCGCCACGATCTTCGCGTTGCTGATCAGCTACCCGCTCGCGTACTTCATCGGCGTGACGTTGCGAACGTACCCGCTCTGGCAGGCGCTCGCGCTCATTCTGGTGATTGCGCCGTTCTTCATGAGCTTCCTGCTTCGCACCCTGGCCTGGAAGGCGATCTTCGCGGATGAGGGTCCAGTGATCCACTTCCTGCAAAGTCTGAACATCCTGCCCGCCAACGCGCATCTGAACGGCACGCCGTTCATGGTGATCTTCGGATTGACCTACAACTTCATCCCCTTCATGGCGCTGCCGATCTACACCTCGCTCGAGCGGCTCGACCTGCGGCTGCTCGAGGCCGGGAGCGACCTCTACGCGAATCCGGGCAGTACCTTCCTGCGGGTGACGGTGCCGCTGTCATTGCCCGGCGTCGTCTCGGGCACGCTGCTCACCTTCATCCCGGCCACCGGCGACTACGTCAATGCGAGCCCGCAGTTCCTCGGGAGCACGCAGACCGCCATGGTCGGAAATGTGATCTCGGACACCTACTTCAACCTGCAGGACTATCCGTCCGCTGCCGCGCTGTCGATCATTCTGATGGTGTTGATCCTCATCCCCGTTGCGATCTACCTGTCGGTCACCAAGACCGAGGACCTGCTGTGAGGCGCAACTGGGGAGTCGGCATCTATTCGGTGCTCATCCTGGCGCTCCTGCTGATCCCGATCGGGTACACGATCGTGTTCTCGTTCAACATTCCCGCACGCACCAACGTCACGTGGCGCGGCTTCTCCTTCGACAACTGGATCAACATCTTCGCCGACCCGCGCGTGGTCGCGGCCTTCGTCACCAGCATCGGAGTCGGCCTCCTCGCGACGCTGGCCGCGGCGGCGCTCGGCACGGCGATCTCGATCGCGCTCGTGCGGTTCCGCTTCCGCTTCCGGACCGCGCTGACGGTTCTGCTGTTCCTGCCGATGGCGACGCCCGAGGTGGTGATCGGCTCCGGGCTCGGATCGCAGTTCCTCAACCTCGGCGTCGACAAGGGGCTCGGCACGATCATCGTGGCCCACATCATGTTCTGCATCAGCTTCGTGGTGATCACGGTGCGTGCGCGAGTCTCGAGCCTCGATCCGGCGATCGAGGAGGCGGGCCGCGACCTCTACGCGAGCCCCGCCCAGGTCTGGTGGCGGATCACCTTCCCCCTCCTGCTGCCCGGCATCGTCGCCGCGGCGCTGCTTTCTTTCGCCCTCAGCTTCGACGACTTCATCATCACGGCGTTCGTCCGCGGCACCACCGAGACGTTCCCCACGTACATTTACACCGCGGCCGTGCGGGCGATCCCCGCGCAGGCGAACGTGTTCGCCTCGGTCATCTTCCTGCTCGCGATCGTGCTGGTCGTGGCGCAGCAGCTCAGTGCGGCGGCCCGACGCCGCCAACTGGCCCGCGAGGGCTGAGCTCCGGTTCGAAGGTCCGCTCGAAAGGTTCCCCATGTATCAAGATCGTGCCCAGCTCACAGCGTTGTGGGACCAGGAGGTGGCGGTGTACCGCGCCGCCCGGCCGGAGTCCGAGAGGGCGTGGCGGGAGGCGAGCGAGCACCTGCCCGGCGGGGTACCGATGCTCTGGATGGCGAAGTGGCCAGGTCCATGGCCGGTGTACGTGGACTGGGCGGTCGGCGCGCACTTCCGATGCGTCGACGGGATCGACCACGTCGACCTGTGCCTCGGCGACACCGGGGCCATGGTCGGGCACGCGCCCGCGGCATCCGTGGCGGCAATCACTGCGCAACTGAGCCGAGGCGCAACTTCGATGTTGCCGACCCGGGATGCCGCCGCCGCGGCCGCCCTGCTGGCCGAGCGCTTCGGTCTGCCGCTCTGGCAGTTCACGCTCTCGGCGACCGATGCCAACCGGCACGTGCTGCGCTACGCCCGCCAGGTCACCGGGCGCGCCAAGGTGCTCGTGATGGACCACTGCTATCACGGCACCGTTGACGAGGCATACGCCACTCTGGATGGCGACGGCCGCGTCGTGGCGCGCCGCGGCAACATCGGGGCGCCGGTGCCGCTTGACGAGACGACGGTCGTCGTCCCGTTCAACGATGTGCCCGCCCTCGAGGCCGCGCTCGCGGTCGGCGACGTGGCGGCGGTGCTGATCGAGCCCGCGCTCACCAACATCGGCATCGTCCTCCCCGATGCCGGCTGGCACGCCGCCCTCCGTGCGGCGTGTAACCGTGCCGGCACGCTGCTCGTCATCGACGAGACCCACACGCTGTGCGCGGGCCCCGGGGGGATGACTGCGCGCGACGAGCTCGAGCCGGATGTCGTAGTCGTCGGCAAGACCATCGCCGGCGGTATTCCGGCGGGGGCATGGGGCATGAAGCCAGAACTTGCCGCGCGGGTGCGCGCCTCGCTCGGGTGGGACGGCGAGGGCCGCGAAGACATCGACGTCGGGGGAGTTGGCGGCACGCTCGCCGGCAACGCGGTGTCGATGGCTGGCATCCGGGCGACGCTCTCCGAGGTGCTGACGCCGGAGGTGTACCCCGGAATGATCGCGCGGGCCGCCGAATGGACCGCCGGCGTGCAGGCAGCGATCGACGAGTTCGAGGTGCCGTGGCAGGTAACACAGCTCGGTGCGCGGGCCGAGTACAGCTTCCGCAAGACGCCGCCGCACGACGGCGCGGAGGCCGCGGATGCCGACGACTTCGCGCTGCAGCAGTACCTGCACCTGCACGCGCTGAACCGCGGCATCCTGATCACGCCGTTCCACAACATGGCGCTGATGTCGCCGGCGACGACCTCCGACGACGTCGCTCGTCACACCGTGGCCTTCCGCGAGGCGGTCGAGTCGCTTTACGGCTGATTCGGCCCCGGCTGATTCTGTACTCCCAATGGCGGACATGGGAGACACGAATACGTACCCCGATACCGGCGATTTGTACCTTCAAATCGGGGCTCGACAGACCCTTCCACTCGGCGGACCATCGTTGTATGGAGACGCTCATGATGAATCAAGGGATCATGATGCTGGTCACGGTCGCGACAGTCGCGATCTGTGTGGCTCTGGCCCTCTACATCGTGTACTCGGTGGTCTGGCGCGCGGTGCGCCGGGGGCTCCGCGAATCCCATCGTGCGGCGCCGACGGCTCCGGCTGCGGCCCACAGGCCGTCGGGCCGGGCCTCGGTGAAGGTGCCCGACTACCTGCCGAGCGACTGGGTCTAGACGCTCAGACTCGCGAACGCGTCATCCAGCACCGACATCGCGTCGGCGAGCTGCGCGTCGGTGATCGCCAGGCTGGGCAGGAACCGCAGCACGTTGCCGTAGGTGCCCGCCGTGAGGATCAGCACGCCCTGCTGAGCCGCAAAGGCCGCCAGCTTGCCGGGCATGTCGGCGAGCGGAGCCCCGGTGGACGGGTCGTTGAGCTCGACCGCGATCATCGCGCCGATGCCGCGCACTTCGGCGATGATCGGGTACTTCGCCTGCATCGCGAGCAGCGCCGGCTTCAGCACTCCCTCGATGCGGCCGGCCTCGGCCAGCAGGCCGTCCTGCTCGATCCGGTCGAACACGGCGATCGCAGCGGCGCAGGCGACCGGGTTGCCGCCGAAGGTACCGCCGAGGCCGCCGGGCTGCGAGGCATCCATGATCTCGGCCCGTCCGGTGACACCCGCGAGCGGCAGTCCGCCCGCAATACCCTTCGCGCTCAGCACGAGGTCCGGCACCAGGCCGAAGTGCTCACTGGCGAAGTAGCGGCCGGTGCGCGCCATCCCGCTCTGGATCTCATCGGCGATGAACACGATGCCGTTCGCTGTGCACCACGCCTGCAGCGCGGGCAGGTAGCCGCCGGCCGGCACGACGAAGCCGCCCTCGCCCTGGATCGGCTCGACAACGAGACAGGCCAGATCGGATGCCCCGACCGTCTTCTCGAGGTAGCTGATCGTGCGCGCGGCCGCCTCTGCGCCGGTCAGCCCGTCGTGCAGCGGGTAGGAGTTCGGAGCGCGGTATATGTCGCCCGCGAACGGCCCGTAGCCGAGCGAGTACGGCATGGCCTTGAAGTTCATCGCCATCGTCAGGTTGGTGCGACCGTGGTAGGCGTGCTCGAGCACGGCGACGCCGCCCCGCCCGGTGTACTTGCGCGCGATCTTCACGCCGTTCTCGACGGCCTCGGCGCCGGAGTTGACCAGCACCGTCTTCTTGGCGAAGTCGCCGGGGGTGTGCTCGGCGAGCAGTTCGGCGACGCGCACGTACTCCTCGTACGGGGTGATCGTAAAGAGCGTGTGGACGACCTCGGCAAGCTGCCGCTGGGCGGCGGCGACGACGTGGTCGTCGGTGTGGCCGATCGTGGTGACGCCGATCCCGGCTCCCAGGTCGAGGAAGGCGTTGTCGTCGACATCCACCAGGATGGCGCCGTGCGCGCGGGCGATGAACACCGGCAGTGCGCTCGAGACGCCGGCGCTGACAGCGGCCTGACGTCGCGCCTGCAGGGCGATCGACTTAGGGCCGGGGATGGCCGTGACGACCCGCCGCTCGGTGGGTACGGGGGCTAGCGTGGAGTCGAGCAGTTCGTCCGTCATAATGCGAGTCTAATCCGGCCCGAAAGAAAGGAATCAGTTGAACCTCGACCATTCCTTCGCGGTTTCCGTCGAATGGCAGGGCAATCTCGGCACCGGCACCTCCGGCTACAAGGCTTTTTCCCGCGACCATGTCGTGCGCGTCGACGGGGTGCACGGCAAGCGTGCCATCGAGGGCTCGGCGGCACGCCCGTTTCACGGAGACGCCGAGCGCTGGAACCCCGAGGAGCAGCTGATCGCCGCCCTCGCCCAGTGCCACCTGCTCAGCTATCTGCACGTCGCGACGCAGGCCGGCGTGGTCGTCGAGTCATACACGGATGCCGCCACCGGCACGCTTCACGTCGAGGCCGATGGCAGCGGGGCGCTCGTCGAGGTCGTCCTGCGACCAGTGGTGACGATCTCCGCCGGAGATCCGGCCACCGCCCTCGTCCTGCACGCCGAGGCGAACAGGCTGTGCTTCATCGCGAACTCGGTGAACTTCCCGGTGCGTCACGAGCCGCAGCTGCTGCTGCTCGACGACGAGTTCAGCTGATTCGAGCCGAGCTCAGCGGTTCCGCCCGGAGCGAATCGGCGCGCTCAAGCCACGACGGCCGGACGCCGCGGCGCTAGCTTATGAGCATGTTGCTGAGGCACGCCATCGGCGCCGCGCTGCGCCGCATCCGCCTGGATGACGGGCGCACGCTGCGCGAGGTCTCGCACGCCGCCAATATCTCGATGCCGTACCTCTCCGAGATCGAGCGGGGCCGCAAGGAGCCGTCGAGCGAGATTCTCGCCGGTATCTGCGCCGCGCTCGGAATGACGCTCGTCGACCTGCTGCAGGAGGTGACGACGGAGGCGCGTGTGGTCGACCTGACCGCGCAGGCGGCGCCCGTCACCGCGATCGGCTCGGCACACGCGGTCCCCGGTGTGACACTGGCCGCTGCGTGAGCCTGACCGGGCACCGCTCCGCGACGGCCGAGCACCGGGTCAGCAACTTCGAGCTGCTCTTCGATCTGGTCTTCGTCTTCGCCTTCACACAGGTGACCGGCGTGATGTTCGGCGGCCACTCGGCCCTCTCGGTGCTCCAGGCGATCGTCGTTCTCGGCCTGGTCTGGGGGTCGTGGACCTCGTATGCCTGGCTCGCCAATCAGCTCCGCGCCGACGGTGGCGTCCTTCGCGGCGGGCTGACGGCGGCGATGGTCCTGATGTTCGTGCTCGCGCTCGCGATCCCGGGTGCCTTCCACCCGGCGGACGGCGATCCCACCTCGGCGATCGTCCTGGTGGCGTGCTTCGTCCTGGTGCGGGTCGTGCACAACGTGCTCTACCTGCTCAGCGCGGGCGACGATCGCGCACTGCGCCGCCAGATCCTCGTCACGAACGGGATCTCGATCCCGATCACGCTCGCCCTGCTGCTGTTCGGCGCGCTCCTCGGCGGGGCCTGGCAGCCGTGGATGTGGCTCGCCGCCGCGCTGACCGACGCGGGGATCGTGGCGGCGACGTCGATCGGCGGGTCGTGGCGGATCCACTCTCCGGCGCACTGGGCCGAGCGATTCGGACTCGTGGTCATCCTCGCGCTGGGGGAGTCGGTCGTCTCGATCGGGGTCGGCGTTGCATCGGAACCGCTGCACTGGCAGGTGCTCGTGGGAGCCGCCCTGTCGGTCGGCGGGGCGGTCGTGCTCTGGTGGCTGTACTTCCACCGGATCTCGACGGGAGCGGAGCACGCTCTGGCCCGTCTCACCGGTGTCCCGCGCTCGGATGCGGCGACCGTCGGCTACACCTACCTGCACTTCCTGGTCGTGCTGGGCATCATCCTGACCGCAACCGGCATCGAGATCACCATGCACGAGATCGCCTCCACCGAGCCGCTCGGCTGGTTCGGCGCGGCCGCGCTCGCGGGGGGCGTCTCGCTCTACCAAGCCGCAACGGTCTTTTTCTGGCGGCGGATGACGGGCACCTGGCTGGTCGTGCGCCTCGTGGTCTCGGCCGCGCTCCTGCCGGGTGTCGTGATCGCCGCCGTCATCCCGCCGATGGCGGACCTGGGGATCGCGGTGCTCCTCGGCGTCATGCTCAACCTCGTCGAGCGCCGCGTCTGGCCGCAGCCGCGCACCGCGCACCCCGCGCCGCCCGACTAGAGCTTCGCCAGCGCCTCTTCAAGCACGCTCGCGGCGTCGTCGATCAGCTCCTCGCTGATGACCACGCTCGGCATGATGCGCAGCACTGAGTCCCAGCTGCCCGCGTCGAGGGGGATCACCCCGTTCGTCGTCGCGTGCTTCAGCACCGCCGTCAGCGCCTCGGGGTTCGGATCCTTAGTTCCCGGCTTCACCAGCTCGACGCCGAACATGGCGCCCCTGCCGCGCACCTCGCCGACCACCGGGAACCTCTCGGCCCAGTCGCCGATGCGGGCGAGCAGCGCTCGCTCGACCCGCTGCGCCTCGGCGAGGAGTCCGTCGCGCTCGATGAGCTCGAATACGGCGAGGGCCGCCGCGGTCGACACCGGATTGCCCCCGAAGGTGCCCCCGATACCGCCCGGTTGCACGGAATCCATGATCTCGGCCCTGCCGGTGACGGCGGCAAGCGGCATTCCGCCCGCGATGCCCTTCGCGGTGGTGATGAGGTCGGGCACGACGCCGTGGTGCTCGATCGCGTACCAGGTGCCGGTGCGACCGATGCCGGCCTGGATCTCGTCGGCGACGAAAACGATTCCGTTCTGCTCACAGAAGGTCTTGATCGCGGCGAAGTAGCCGGGGGCCGGGATGATGATCCCGCCGTCGCCCTGGATCGGCTCGACGAAGAACGCCGCGACCTCGCTCGCCCCGATGTGCGTGACGATGTAGTCGATCGTCTTGGCGGCCGCCTCCTCGCCGCTGAGCCCGTCGCGGTACGGGTAGCTGACCGGCACCGAGAAGAGGTCGCCCGGGTTCGAGCCGAGTCCGACGCGCTCTGGCCATGGCCGGTAGGTCATCGACATGGTGAGGTTGGTGCGACCGTGGAAGGCGTGGTCGAGGCTGAGGATGACGCGGCGGCCGGTAAATTTGCGGGCGATCTTGACCGCGTTCTCGACCGCCTCCGCGCCGGAGTTGACCAGGATCGAACGCTTCTCGAAGTCTCCCGGCGTGATCTCGGCGAGCTTCTCGGCGACCCGCACGTATCCCTCGTACGGGGTGACGGTGAACAGGGTGTGGGTCAGCTTGGCGACCTGCGCGGTCACGGCGGCCGCGACATCCGGATGCGCATGACCGATCGTGGTCACGCCGATGCCGCACCCGAGGTCGATGAGCTGGTTGCCGTCGACGTCGACCAGGATGGCGCCCGACCCGTGATCCATGTAGATATTCGCGAGCGTCCCGGCCCCGCGCGAGACGCTCTTGAGGCGCCGTTCCTGAAGAGCCACGGACTTCGGCCCGGGTAGTTCGGTCACGAGCTTGCGCTCCTGCGGCACGCTGAATCCCATGTCGTCAGCCTAAGCTCGCCGCGCGACGCACCCACGAACCCACACCGCGCGTCAAGGTGCGCTGGGGGAGGATGGTCGCGACACCCCCACGTCTTCGAGGAGTTCGCCGTGCCCGCAGTCCGTTCCGCCATCCGTCCTCTCGGCCGGGTCGCTGCCGTCGTCGCCGCGACGGCTGTCGTCATCGCGCTCGCGGGATGCACCGGCTCCTCGTCCGCTACGAAGACTCCGACCCCGAGGTCGAGCCCCTCGAGCGTGAGCGCGGCCTGCGTGAAGAGCGGTTCCGTCTCGGACTCCGTCAAGGTCACCGGCGACTTCAACTCGGCGCCCACTGCCACGATCAACTCGCCGCTCACGGCCACCACGACGCAGCGCACGGTCGTCACGGCGGGCACCGGACCGAAGGCCCAGCCGGGCAGCATCGTGAATGTCAGCTTCACTCTGTACGACGGAACGACCGGCAAGACGGTCACGAGCACGGGCTACGGCGCCGGCCGCACCAGCGCGATCACTGTCGACGCCAGCCAGGTCATCTCCGGTTTCGCCAAGACCCTGAATTGCACGCAATCCGGCACGCGCGTGGTGGGAGTCATCCCGCCGTCGGAGGGCCTCAGCAGCTCCCAAGCCGGTCAGCTCGGGATCGCGGCGAAAGACGTGATCGTGATCGTCGCTGACGTCGTCAGTCTCGTCGGCACGAAGGCGAGTGGCGAGGTGCAGACGCCGCCCGCCGGACTCCCGACCGTCACCCTGGCCGCTGGTGGAACGCCGACGGTGAAGATCCCAAGCGGCTACGCGGCCCCGGCCACGACGCAGATCGCTACGCTGATCACGGGCTCCGGCACCGTCGTCGCAGCGACCGACACCGTAACCATCCAGTACCAGGGAACGCTGCTGCGGACCGACAAGATCTTCGACCAGACCTGGGGCAAGAGCCCGTACACCGGGGCGGCGAACACTTTCGTCTCGGGCTTCACGAAGGCGCTCGTCGGGCAGACCGTCGGTTCGCAGGTGCTCGCGGTAATCACCGCGACCGACGGCTACGGCACCGGTGGCAACTCGAGCGCCGGGATCACCGGCACCGACACGATGATCTTCGTGATCGACATTTTGGCCGCCGAACCTGCCCCCGCCGGATAGCCCGTCGGCCCCTGGCCGTTACCCTGGGGCCATGCGGCGCGTCATCGTTCTCGGCTCCACCGGCTCCATCGGGATGCAGGCCCTCGAGGTCATCGCCGCGAATCCGGAGCGCTTCGAACTCGTCGGTCTCGCCGCCGGCCGCAATCGCGAGAAACTCGAGGCGCAGGGGTGCGCGACCGGGGTCACCCGGCTCGCGCTCGGCATCGACGAGGCCGTGCAGCTGGTGCAGAGCACCGAGGCGGATGTCGTGCTCAACGGCATCACCGGCTCCGTCGGTCTCGCGCCCACCCTGGCCGTGCTGGCGAGCGGAGCCACCCTCGCGCTTGCCAACAAGGAGTCCCTCATCGTCGGCGGCGAGCTGGTGACGGGAGCAGCGACGCCCGGGCAGATCGTCCCCGTCGACTCGGAGCACTCGGCCATTGCGCAGGCCCTGCGCTCGGGCGAGCACGGCGAGGTTCGGCGACTCGTGCTCACGGCATCCGGCGGCCCCTTCCGCGGCTGGACCCGGGAACAGCTGGCCGGTGTCACGCCCGAACAGGCGCTCGCGCATCCGACCTGGGACATGGGTCTCGTTGTCACCACCAACTCGGCGACGCTCGTGAACAAGGGACTCGAGATCATCGAGGCGCATCACCTGTTCGACATCCCGTACGACCGGATCGAGGCGGTTGTCCACCCGCAGTCGATCGTGCACTCGATGGTCGAGTTCACGGACGGCTCCACTCTCGCCCAGGCCTCTCCGCCCGACATGCGCCTCCCCATTTCGCTCGGGCTGGGCTGGCCGCACCGCGTACCGGGCGTTGGAGTCCCGCTCGACTGGACGCGCGCCCAGAGCTGGACCTTCGAGCCGCTCGACGACGACGCGTTCCCGGCGGTGGCGCTCGCCAAGAAGGTCGGCGCGGCGGGCGGTACGTACCCGGCCGTGTTCAACGCCGCCAACGAGCAGGCGGTGCAGGCGTTCCACGCCAGGCGGATCCCGTACCTCAGCATCTTGGCCGTCATCGAGCGGGTCGTCGATCTGCACGAACAGCATCCGCTCACGCTCGAGGGCGTGCTCGAGGCCGAGCGCTGGGCCCGCGACGCCGCGGATCGCGCGCTCGCCGGATCGGTCGCCGAGTAGCCGCGCCGCAGGTCGAGCTCGTCGAGACCCCGCCAGACACACAGCGCGCCCCCCGTTCGCGGTCGGCGCGTTCCAAGACTTCCTGACGTAGCCTGAGGCCGTGGAAACCGTGCTGCTCTACGTCCTCGGCGTGCTCATCGTCGTCGTAGGGCTCGCCGTCTCGATCGGCCTTCACGAGATCGGCCACCTGATCCCCGCCAAGCGGTTCGGGGTGAAGGTCGGCCAGTGGATGATCGGGTTCGGCCCGACGCTCTGGTCGCGCAAGTTCGGCGAGACCGAGTACGGCGTGAAGGCGATCCCGCTCGGCGGATTCATCTCCATGGCCGGGATGTTCCCGCCCAGCAAGGTGAAAGACGGCGCGGTCGCCCGCGCTGGGCACCTGCGCGATGAACTTGAACTCGACCTCGTCGAGGGCGACATGCACGATATTTCCGAGGACGCGGCGCTCGTGCGCCCCGCCTCAACCGCTCGCGCGGTGAAACCCAAGATGGACAGCACCGGATTCTTCAACGTCCTGGTGCAGGACGCCCGCGACTCGTCCGCCCAGACGATCGCGCCCGGCGCCGAGGACCGCGTCTTCTACAAGCTCACGTTCTGGAAGCGGATCATCATCATGCTCGGCGGTCCGGTGATGAACCTGCTGATCGCGGTCGTGCTCTACACGATCGTGCTCTGCGGCTTCGGCATCCCGGTGGCCAGCACGACCATCGGCTCGGTGTCGCAGTGCATCGCGAGTTCGACCACGCAGACCACCTGCTCCGAGACGGACGAAACCGCGCCGGCCGCCGCCGCGGGTATCAAGCCCGGAGACGTGTTCGTCAGCATCGACGGCACAGCGATCTCGAGTTGGGACCAGGCGGTCCAGATCATCCGGAAGTCGGCGGGAACCGCGCTCGCCGTGATCGTGAAGCGGGACGGGGAGAACGTCGCTCTCTCGCTCACGCCGAAGCTCACCGAGCGCCCGGTCACCGACCCGAGCACCAGGGCCGTCATCACCGACGCCAACGGGAAGACCGAGACACAGGATGTCGGCTTCGTCGGAATCGGCTACGCCACCGAGATCCAGCAGCAGCCGGTGACCGCCGTGCTGCCCGCGGTCGGCTCGAATATCTCCTCGGTGGCGAAGGTTATCTTCACGCTGCCACAGCGCCTCGTGCAGGTGGGGCAGGCGGCATTCGGCGGCCAGAAGCGTGACCCGAACGGTCCGATCAGCGTGCTCGGGGTGGGGCGCCTCGCGGGCGAGATCACTACGATCAACTCGATCCCGATCCTGCAGCGGATCTCGGCAGACATCCAAATCATCGCGGGCCTCAACATCGCCCTCTTCGTCTTCAACCTCATCCCGCTGCTGCCGCTCGACGGCGGCCACGTGCTCGGGGCGATCTGGGAGGCGCTGCGCCGCCGTCTGGCGAAGCTCTTCAAGCGCCCGGATCCGGGGCCGGTCGACATGGCCAAGCTGGTGCCGCTGACGCTCGTGATTGTCGCGATCTTGGGCGCGTCCAGCGCGCTCCTGATCTACGCGGACATCGTCAATCCGGTGACCTTCCAGTAGGCCTGTGTGCGTGCCGTGTCTGCAGGGCGCCGCCCGGCGGGTGCCGCGACGCCCGCGTAGGCTGACCTTATGCCTGCATTGAATATCGGGATGCCGAAGCCACCGCCCGAGACCCTGGCCCCGCGGCGCAAGTCCCGCCAGATCAAGGTCGGCAAGGTGCTGGTGGGCGGCGACGCCCCGGTCAGCGTCCAGTCGATGTGCACGACACCGACCACGAACATCAACGCGACCCTGCAGCAAATCGCCGAGCTCACGGCATCCGGCTGCGACATCGTGCGCGTGGCGGTTCCGAGTCAGGATGACGCGGACGTGCTCCACATCATCGCCAAGAAGAGCCAGATCCCGGTCATCGCCGACATCCACTTCCAGCCGAAGTACGTGTTCCAGGCCATCGACGCCGGGTGCGCCGCCGTGCGTGTCAACCCGGGCAACATTCGCAAGTTCGACGACCAGGTGGGCGCGATCGCCGCGGCCGCCAAGGCGGCGGGGGTCAGCATCCGGATCGGTGTCAACGCCGGATCGCTCGAGCCCTCGATCATGCAGAAGTACGGCAAGGCGACGCCCGAGGCGCTGGTCGAGAGCGCGGTCTGGGAGGCGGGCCTCTTCGAGGAGCACGACTTCCACGACTTCAAGATCTCGGTCAAGCACAATGACCCCGTCATCATGGTCAAGGCGTATCGCCTATTGGCCGAGCGGGGTGACTGGCCGCTGCACCTCGGCGTGACCGAGGCCGGGCCCGAGTTCCAGGGCACCATCAAGAGCGCGACCGCGTTCGGCATCCTGCTCGGCGAGGGGATCGGCGACACCATTCGCGTCTCGCTATCGGCCCCGCCCGCCCAGGAGGTCAAGGTCGGACTGCAGATCCTGCAGTCGCTCAACCTCCGTGAACGGAAGCTCGAGATCGTCAGCTGCCCGAGCTGCGGACGCGCCCAGGTGGACGTCTACACGCTCGCGAACGACGTCACCGCCGGGCTCGAGGGCATGACCGTGCCGCTCCGTGTCGCTGTGATGGGCTGCGTCGTCAACGGACCGGGCGAGGCCCGCGAGGCCGACCTGGGCGTCGCATCCGGCAACGGCAAGGGCCAGATCTTCGTCAAGGGCGAGATCATCAAGACCGTGCCCGAGAGCGAGATCGTCGCCACGCTGATCGAAGAGGCGAAGCGCCTCGCCGCCGAGATGCCCCCGGGCGAGCTCGGGGCGCCCTTGGTCGTCACGGTCTGATCCCCCGCCCCGTCCTCACCCACCCCCGTCCGCCCATACCCTGCCGAGATGCCGCAGATGGCCGCTGTGCACCGCGTTCAGGCGGCCATCTCGGTCATTTCGGCGATGACTACCGCTTCCAACCGCCTTCCCGCAGCGCTCGACCGATCTTGCCGAGCAAGGTCGGCCGGCTGGCCATAAGCGCTCGGTCGACGCGGATGACACGCCACCGGGCTTCCATCACGTCGTCGAGCCGCGCGATGTCGATGGCGAACTGGCGAGCGTTTTCGCTGTGCTGGCGACCTTCATACTCGAGGATCGTGCGGTAGTCCCGAAAGACCAGGTCGCCGTGAGCGATCTCGGCTCCGTACGAGTTCAGGATGACGCCATTCACTTCTGGCTCGGGGAACCCGGCGCGGATCACGAGGAGGCGCAATGCGGTCTCCCGAGCCGAGTCGGTCCCGCGGCGCAGAAGTTGCAGCGCATCGCGAAGCTTTCCGCAGCCTCGACCCGAGTATTCCGAAACCGCCATCTGCAGTTGGACCATCGTCGCGAGCGGCTTCTTTCGGCACACCAGTCCGTCACCCATCACGACAAGATCATCAAGGCCGAGGGATGCGCTGAGTCGGCACCATGTGTGGACCGCTGACAAGACCCTCAGGCCGTCGACGAGCACGATCTCCGCCAACTCAGAATGGTGCCCGATGACGCCCGCCCCGCGCGGTGCTCGATTCAGCGATGTGACATGCAGCGACAGCTCACGGAAGCCCTCAGGCATCCGAAGGCCGTGCAATTGCGCCGCAGTGGTGTGGCTAAAGAATTGGCTTGATGGCATCCCGGCCGCATAGGCGACGGCTCGCGCACGAACATCGAGCGCCTCCCCTTCCGATCGCACGCCGTAAAACGGCGATCGAAGATCGTCGGCCCGCATGCGCCGACGGCTGATTCCGTGTTGTCGCCCCTGGTCGACGGTGAAACCGCGTGCAGAGAGTGATTCGGGCAGGGGAGTGGGCTTGGGCATCCGCCCAGTGTCGCGACGTCGCCACCGCTCAGTGCAGCTCATCCACAGAGCTCGTCGAGATGCCTCAGATGGCCGCTTTAAACGCACCGCATGCGGCTATCTGAGGCAACTCGGCGATGAGATCGGACGCTACGGGGCGATGCCGAGGGCGGATGCCCCTGAAGCCCACGCCGGTAACATGGAGGCCGTGCCCACCCGTCTCAGCCAGCTCTTCGTCCGTACGCTGCGCGAGGATCCCTCCGACGCGGAGGTGACCAGCCACCGGCTGCTCGTCCGCGCCGGATACATCCGTCGCCAGGCTCCCGGGATCTTCGCCTGGCTGCCGCTGGGTCTGCGCGTGCGTCGCAATGTCGAGCGCGTGATCCGCGAGGAGATGGCGGCCGCAGGTGCGCAGGAGGTGCACTTCCCCGCGCTCCTGCCGCGCGAGCCCTACGAGATCACCGGACGGTGGGAGGAGTACGGCGACGGCATCTTCCGCCTGCAGGATCGTAAGGGCGCCGACTACCTGCTCGCACCCACGCACGAGGAGGTCTTCACGCTCCTGGTGAAGGACCTCTACAACTCGTACAAGGATCTGCCCCTGTCGATCTACCAGATCCAGGACAAGTACCGCGACGAATCCCGTCCCCGGGCCGGCCTGCTGCGCGGCCGCGAGTTTTCGATGAAAGACGCGTACAGCTTCGACGTCTCCGACGCGGGATTGGATGTCTCGTACCAGGCGCAGCGCGACGCCTACGAGCGCATCTTCACGCGACTGGGTCTCGAGTACGTCATCGTGCAGGCGGATGCCGGTGCCATGGGTGGATCGCGCTCCGAGGAGTTCCTGCACCCGACGCCGATCGGCGAGGACACCTTTGTGCGCTCGGCGGGGGGATACGCCGCCAACGTCGAGGCTTACACGACGGTCGCGCCCGCCTCCCGCGGCTCCGAGAAGCTCACGCCGGCCGAGGTGCTCGACACGCCCGACACGCCGACGATCGCCACCCTCGTGGACGTCGCGAACGAGAATCACCCGCGTCCCGACGGTCGCGCCTGGTCCGCCGCCGACACGCTCAAGAACGTCGTGCTCGCGCTCACCCACCTCGACGGCACGCGTGAAGTGGTCGTCGTCGGGCTGCCCGGGGACCGCGAAGTCGACATGAAGCGTGCCGAGGTGGCGTTCGCGCCCGCCGAGGTGACGACGGCCGAAGCCTCCGACTTCGAGAAGAATCCGCTGCTCGTCAAGGGCTACATCGGACCCTGGACCGCGGCCGGCGCGATCCTCGGCGAGGAGTCGGCCACCGGCATCCGATTCCTGACCGACCCTCGCGTCGTCGACGGCACCGGGTGGATCACCGGCGCCAACAGCGACGGCCGGCACGTCTTCGGGCTGGTCGCCGGTCGCGACTTCAGCAGCGACGGCACCATCGAGGTCGCCGAAGTGCGCGCGGGAGACCCGGCGCCCGACGGCTCTGGACCGGTCGAGCTCGCGCGCGGCATGGAGATCGGGCACGTGTTCCAGCTCGGCCGCAAGTACGCGCAGGCGCTCGGGCTGCAGGTGCTCGACGAGAACGGCAAGCTCGTCACCGTGACGATGGGCTCCTACGGGATCGGCGTCACGCGACTGGTTGCGGCCATCGCCGAGAACTACGCCGACGACAAGGGGCTGATCTGGCCCCTCGAGGTCGCGCCCTTCGACATCCACGTCGTCGCGACCGGTCGGGATCAGGTGGCATACGAGCTCGCCGAGAAGCTGTCGGCCGAGCTCGAAGCGGCCCGATTCGACGTGTTGTACGACGATCGGCCGAAGGTTTCGCCCGGCGTGAAGTTCGGCGATGCGGAGCTTCTCGGGGTTCCCACGATCGTGATCGTGGGTCGAGGCGCCGGAGACGGTATCATAGAGCTTTGGGATCGGCGCTCGGGGGAGCGTTCCGAGGTTCCCGCAGCAGATTTGATCGCCCGCCTCGGCTGACGCCGGGCAGGTCGTCGCCCTTGTTTCCCCCCAGTGCCCCAGAAGGCCAGTACCTAGAAGGCAGGACGCAACGTGGAGTTGTCCGTCGGCAAGACCCTCGTCTACCCCCACCACGGAGCCGTGACCATCACGGCGCTGTCGAAGCGCACCGTGGCGGGCATCGAGAAGGAGTTCATGACCCTCAACGTGCACACCAGTGAGTTGACGATCATGCTGCCGACCGACAATGTCGAACTGGTCGGCGTGCGTGACGTCATCGACGGCGACGGGGTCAAAGCCGTGCACCAGGTGCTACGCGATCCCTTCGTCGAAGAGCCGGGCAACTGGAGCCGTCGCTACAAGGCCAACCAGGAGAAGATGGCGTCCGGCAGCGTCTACCGCGTCTCCGAGGTCGTCCGCGACTTGTGGCGCCGCGACCAGGACCACGGCGTCTCCGCTGGCGAGAAGCGGATGCTGGCCAAAGCCCGGCAGATCCTGATCTCCGAGCTCGCCCTCGCACAGGACCTGAGCGAAGAGGACGCCTCGAACGCCCTCGACGTGGTCCTCGCGAGCGCCGTCACGCCGGAGACCCCGACCGCGTAGCGATCCTGTCCGGGGTTGTTCCCGCGCGGCATCCTGTCGACTGGTGCCATTCGGCTCTTCTCCACGTCAGCCCCAGCCATGCCGCACTACTCACAGGGTCGTGGTCGATGCGACCTCGCCGGGACCGGGGTCGACAGTGTGGCGGCATGAGCCCACGAGTCTCTCTTCCGTCGAAGATGATCGGCCGCGCCATCCTGACCGCCGACGGCCGAGCCCATGGCCTTGGACGTGGTCGCCTGCGAGGGCAGGATGTCACTCATCCCTTTCACGGTGTCAGCTCCGTTGATCTCGACCTGACTTCGGTTCTCGGTCGGTGCCTGTCGTACGAGCCCCTTCTCCGCGACGGCCAGTGGTTCAGCCACCTGACCGCACTCGAACTGTTCGGAGCCCCACTACCTGCTGCGGCCGATGATGGTCCTCTGCATCTCTCGGTTGCGTGGCCGCGCACGGCACCACGCCCACGCGGAGTCCACGGACACGCCCTGAGTTCGGGTTCGTTCCGGACGAAGGTCAGGCTGGGGTCACCCATCGTGTCGGCGGCCGACGCGTGGGTCCAATCGGCCGCTCTGCTGAGCCGTGAGGATGTGGTGGCAGTCGGGGATTTCCTCCTGACGGGACGTCGAGCCGGCCGGAATCGCGGATGCGATTGCTGCTCGCGGCGTCGCGGTTCGCGACGCCTGAGATCCGGCATCCGATCGAGGTCGAAGGCGGTCTGGTCTTCCATCCGGACCTGGCTTTCGTAGCCGAACGGGTCGCGCTCGAGTACGAGGGTGACGGGCACCGGGCCGACCGAACGACGTGGCTCGATGACATCGAACGACGGGAACTGATGGAGGCCGCCGGTTGGCGGGTCGTCCGCGTCACCTCACGCGACACCTTCGAGCACCCCGAGCTGTTCGTGGTTCGCTTGCGCCGCATCCTGCAAAGTCGAACGCCACGCTGATGATGTCGCAGATCAGTCCAAGCGCGAGATCGCGACGAGACGTGCCGAATGGCTGGTGTCCCGGCAGAACTGAGCCATTCGGCACGAATCGACACAATCTCGGCGAGTGGTTGGGGCGCGCAGGGGTGTCAACGCGACGGCCGCCCGCCGCAGTGGACGTGAACCTCGCCGAACCGCTGGCCATGCCGCCACCCGGCGGCTCCGGTAGGCTCACTCGATGCGCCCGACGTCAGGACGCCCTCTATCTCAATATCGGAAGGCCCACACGTGGACATCGACCTGGGCATGCTGCGCCTCATGGAGCGCGAGCGCGAGATCCCCTTCGAGGAACTCGTCGGCATCATCGAGCAGGCCATTTTGATGGCCTACCTGAAGCACACCGACAAGGAGCCGGATTCCGGCGCCCGCGTCAAGCTCGATCGCAAGAACGGCCACGTGACGGTCTTCGTGCCGGAACTCGATGACGACGGCGAGGTCATCGGTGAGGCTATTGACAGCCCCGACGACTTCGGCCGCATCTCGGCGTTCGCCGCGAAGCAGGTCATCAATCAGCGCCTCCGCGACATCGGCGACGATAAGGTTCTTGGCGAGTTCCGCGGGCGCGAGGGCGACATTGTCGCCGGCATCATCCAGCAGGGGCCGAACCCGCGGATGATCCACATCGACCTCGGCTCCGTCGAGGCCATTCTGCCGCCCGAGGAGCAGGTCCCGGGCGAGGTCTACTCCCACGGCTCGCGGATCCGCGTCTACGTCACCAGCGTCTCGAAGGGGCTCAAGGGTCCGTCGATCACGGTGAGCCGCACGCATCCGGGTCTCGTCCGTCGCCTGTTCGCGCTCGAGGTGCCCGAGATCGCCAGCGGTCTCGTCGAGATCGCGGCGCTGTCGCGCGAGGCCGGACACCGCACCAAGATGGCGGTGCGCGCCACGCAGCCGGGCATCAACGCCAAGGGGGCGTGCATCGGCGAGCTCGGTCAGCGCGTCCGCGCGGTGACCACCGAGCTCCACGACGAGAAGATCGACATCGTCGACTGGTCGGACGACCTGGCGACCTTCGTGGCATCCGCCCTTTCGCCGGCGAAGGTCACCAGCGCGTTCGTCGTCGACGAGAAGCTGAAGGCCGTGCGCGCGCTCGTGCCTGATTACCAGCTCTCGCTGGCGATCGGCAAGGAGGGGCAAAACGCGAGACTCGCGGCGAAGCTCACCGGCGCGAGAATCGACATCCAGCCCGACTCCGTCATGGAGGACTGATCGGGTCACACGCGGCGAGCGTGGAAGGGGGTACCATGGAGCCCGTCAGAACCTGCCTGGGTTGTCGGCAGCGTGCCCCCCGTTCCTCACTCGTGAGACTCGTGGCGCGTGACGGACGTGTTGTGGTGGATGCCGCAGCGCAACGTCCGGGCAGGGGCGCGTGGGTGCACCCCACTTCCGCGTGCGTGACGACCGCGACTCAGCGCAAGGCCTTCGGGCGGGCGCTGCGTGAGAACACGCTTGACGCAACACACCTTTCAACAGACCTCGAGAACAGGCTGAACGGCACCGTGACTTCACATGAGTGACATCAAATGAGCAGCTCGAAATGAGCCCCCTCACCTAATGTCTGCCCTGCCTGGGCGGACCCCAGACAGGAGTATTTGTGGCCAACCCACGCGTGCACGAGATCGCGAACGAGCTCGGCATCGACAGCAAGATCGCCCTTGAGAAGCTCAAGGGCATGGGCGAGTTCGTCAAGAGCGCGTCCTCCAGCATCGCTCCGCCGGTGGCGCGTCGCCTGAAGGCGGCGCTCGAGGCTGACGGGCACAAGGCGCCCGCGAGCGGCGTCTCCGCCGCCACGGCGACCGCCACGGCGACCGCTCCGCGTCCGTCCGGCGCCCGTCCGGGTCCGGCGCCCGCCGTGGTCTCCGCCCCCGCTCCGGCCGCCGCCTCCGTGGCGCCAGCCGCGTCGGCTCCCGTCGCGTCGGCTCCCGCCGCGCCGGCCGCACCCGCCGCCGCAGGGGCGCCCGCCGCGCCGGCAGCACCCGGTGCGACTCCCGGAACCGGCACGCCGCGACCGGGCAACAACCCCTACGCCAGCGCGCAGGGCATGGCACGTCCCGGTGCTCCGCGCCCCGGCAACAACCCGTTCGCGGGTTCGCAGGGCATGCCGCGTCCGGGTGGAACCAGCGGCATCCCGCGTCCGGCCGCCCCGCGCCCCGGCGCACCCCGTCCGGGCGCTCCGCGTCCCGGGGGCCCGGGCACCGGTCGTCCCGGCGCCCCCTTCCAGCAGCGTCCCGGCGGCCCCGGCCGTCCCGGCGGCGCGGGCGGTGGATTCCAGCGTCCCGGCGGCGCACCCGGCACCACGACGGGCGGCTTCGCCGGTCGTCCCGGTGGTGGCGGTGGCCGTGGTCGGGGACCCGGCGGCGGCACGGCAGGTGCGTTCGGTCGCGGTGGTGGCAAGAGCCGCGCCCGCAAGTCGAAGCGGACGAAGCGTGCCGAGTTCGAGATGCGCGATGCTCCGTCGCTCGGCGGCGTCGCGATCCCTCGTGGCGACGGCTCGACGATCATCCGCATGCGTCGCGGAGCCTCCATCGCCGACCTGGCCGACAAGCTCGAGTTCGTCACCAAGTACTCGGTGCAGCCGGGTGCGCTGGTGACCGCCCTGTTCCACCTCGGTGAGATGGCGACGGCGACGGAGTCCCTGGATGACGCGACCTTCGCGATCCTCGGAGAAGAACTGGGCTACAACATCCAGATCGTCTCGCCCGAGGACGAAGACAAGGAGCTGCTTGACGGCTTCGACATCGACCTCGAGCAGGAGCTCGCCGACGAGGACGACGAAGACCTGGAGATCCGTCCCCCGGTCGTGACCGTCATGGGCCACGTCGACCACGGTAAGACCAAGCTGCTCGACGCGATCCGCGAGGCGAACGTCGTCGCGGGCGAAGCCGGCGGGATCACGCAGCACATCGGTGCCTACCAGGTCTGGACCGAGCACGAGGGCATCGAGCGCGCTATCACCTTCATCGACACCCCGGGCCACGAGGCGTTCACCGCCATGCGTGCACGTGGTGCGCAGGTAACCGACATCGCGATCCTGGTGGTCGCCGCCGACGACGGCATCATGCCGCAGACGGTGGAGGCGCTCAACCACGCGCAGGCCGCCGGCGTGCCGATCGTGGTCGCCGTCAACAAGGTCGACAAGGTGGGGGCCAACCCCGCCAAGGTGCGTCAGCAGCTCACGGAGTACGGTCTTGTCGCCGAGGAGTTTGGTGGCGACACCATCTTCCGCGACGTGTCCGCCCTCAACAAGGTCGGTATCGCCGAACTGCTCGACGCGGTGCTCATCACCGCGGATGCGGGCCTCGACCTCCGGGCGAACCCCAACAAGGACGCGCGCGGCATCGCGATCGAAGCCAAGCTCGACAAGGGACGCGGCGCTGTGGCGACCGTGCTCATCCAGTCGGGAACGCTGCGAGTCGGCGACCCGATCGTGGCGGGAACGGCGTACGGCCGGGTCCGCGCGATGCACGACGAGAACGGCGACGTCGTCGAGGAGGCCTACCCGGCCAGGCCGGTGCAGGTGCAAGGGCTCTCGTCCGTGCCCCGCGCGGGCGACACCTTCCTGGTGACCGAAGACGACCGCACCGCACGTCAGATCGCCGAGAAGCGCGAAGCCGTGCAGCGAAACGCGCAGCTGGCGAAGGCCCGCAAGCGCATCTCGCTCGAGGACTTCACCCGCGTACTCGCCGAGGGCAAGGTCGACTCGCTCAACCTCATCATCAAGGGTGACGTCTCCGGTGCCGTCGAGGCACTCGAAGAGGCGCTGCTCAAGATCGAGGTCGACGACAGCGTCCAACTGCGCATCCTGCACCGCGGTGTGGGTGCGGTCACCGAATCGGACATCGACCTGGCAACGATCGACAACGCGATCGTCATCGGGTTCAACGTGCGGCCCGACGTCAAGGCGCGTGAGCGCGCTCAGCGTGAAGGCATCGATGTGCGGTTCTACTCGGTCATCTACGGCGCGCTCGACGACATCGAGAGCTCGCTCAAGGGCATGCTCAAGCCGGAGTTCGAAGAGGTCCAGTCGGGCGTCGCCGAGATTCGCGAGATCTTCCGCTCCTCGAAGGCTGGCAATATCGCCGGTGTCATCGTGCGCAGCGGAACGATTACGCGCAACGCCAAGGCGCGGGTCATCCGCGACGGCGTGGTCGTGGGCGACAACCTCGCCATCGACAGCCTGCGTCGCTTCAAGGACGACGTCACCGAGGTTCGGACAGACTTCGAGGCCGGTATCGGTCTCGGCAAGTTCAACGACATCCAGATCGGCGACGAGATCGAGACGATTGAAATGAAAGAGAAGGTTCGGGCCTAAGCCCTGAGACGCCGGAAGCGGCGGGCGATTCTGCCAAGCCGCTTCCGGCGACCAACCCGAGCGGCGGTCGCTGCCAGGCCCACCTGCGGCTCGGCAGAACCGCCCGCCGCATCCGGTTGAGTGTGACGCATTTCACCAATGAACACGAGACGAAGACCGTCTTCGGAGATCCGATACAGGGAGCAGACATGGCGGGATCTGATCGGCCGGCAAAGATGGGCGACCTCATTCGCGAGGTCATCGCGAAGCGACTCGAGAAGGGGCTGCGCGATCCGCGCATGGGCTTCGTGACTATCACGGATGTGCGCGTCACCGGCGACCTGCAGCACGCGAGCATCTTCTACACGGTCTACGGCACCGACGAGGAGCGCACCGAGACGGCCGCCGCCCTGAAGTCGGCGACCGGGATGCTGCGCACCGAGGTCGGCCGGAACATCACGACCCGCCTCACCCCGTCGCTCGAGTTCATCCCGGACGGGATCCCCGAGAATGCGGCCGCCATCGAGTCGCTGCTTCGCGAGGCGCGCGAGCGCGACAGCGCCGCCGCGGCGCTCGCGTCGAAGGCCGAGTACGCGGGCGACGAGGACCCGTACGTGAAGCCGCGCGAGCTCGCCGAAGAGGATGCCGACGAACAGCTCTAGGTCTGCGCTCGCCATCGGTTGAGGCCCGTTCCGCGCCGCCTTGTCGCATCGTCGCCGCAGCACCGCGGAGTCGCGGCGCGCGTGCGACATTCGGGCCCGGAGGTTACGCCGCGACCTTCGGCTGCTTTTGCTTCTTCACGAAGAGGGTCTCTGCCTCTTCCAGCGAGATGCCCCGTGTCTCGGGCACGAAGCGGAGCACGAAGAAGAACGACAGCGCCGCGAAGGCGGCGTACGCGCCGTATGTCAGCACGAGCGAGGCGGCGGCGAGCGGCGGGAAGGTGATGGTGATCACGAAGTTCGCGATCCACTGAGCCGCCGCGGCAACGCCGAGCGCCCGGGCGCGAATATGGTTCGGGAACATCTCGCCGAGCAGCACCCAGACGACCGGACCCCACGAGGCGCCGAACGCGACCACGAAGACGTTGGCCGCGACGAGCGCGATCGGACCCCAGGCACCCGGCAGCACCGGAGATCCCGCCACATTGTGCGCCTGGCTGAACGCCAGCGCCATGACGCCGAGTGAGACCGCCATGCCCACCGACCCGACCAGCAGGATGGGCCGGCGACCGATGCGGTCCACGAGCGCGATTGCGATCAGGGTGACCAGGATGTTGGTGACCGAGGTGAACACGGAAATGGTGAACGAGTCCGACTCCTTGAAGCCGACCGAGCGCCACAGCGTCGTCGAGTAGTAGAAGATCACGTTGATGCCAACGAACTGCTGGAACACCGAGAGCGCGATCCCGATCCAGACGATCGGCTTCAGGCCGAACGCATTTCCGCGCAGCGCGCCCTTGCGATTGGCGAAGCTGTCGACCTTGATGCCTTCCCGCAGATCCTTGATGCCGCGATCGACATCCGCGTTGCCCCAGAGTCGGATGAAGATCTTGCGCGCCTCGGCGTCCTTGCCTTTGAGGAGCAGGTAGCGCGGCGACTCCGGGAGCGTCAGCGAGATGGCGCCGTAGACGACGGCCGGGATCACGCCGACCAGGAACATCCAGCGCCACGCGGGCAACCCCCACCAGAGCGGTTGACCCGCGCCACCCGCGATGTCGGCGAGCAGGGCATCCGACAGCAGGGCGGTGAAGATGCCGAGGGTGATCGCGAGTTGCTGCAGGGAGCCCAGCCGCCCGCGGATCTGCTTGGGCGAGATCTCGGCGATGTAGGCGGGGGCGATGACCGAGGCGATGCCGATGCCGAGACCGCCGATGACGCGCCAGAGGATGAGATCCCAGACACCGAAGGCGAAGCCGGCTCCAACGGCGCTGATGAAGAATAGGGCGGCACCGACGACCATGGCCGGGATGCGGCCCCAGCGGTCGGCGAGACGACCGGCCAGGTACGCACCCGCGGCGCAGCCCAGCAGCGCGCTCGCGACAGCGAGGCCGGTGAGCGTGCTGGTGAGACCGAAGTGGTGCTGGACCGCGTCGACGGCGCCGTTCACGACCGAGGAGTCGAAGCCGAAGAGGAAGCCGCCGATCGCCCCGGCCACGGCCAGGCCTACGACCTTTCCGTTGACGGTGGATTTGTCAGCGCTGGCGGTCGTCATGTGATCACCGTACTCCGAAGCACTTCTCGGATTTCGTGGGTTGACTTCGCGTGGCCACTTCACCAGTCGCGACAAAACGCGATCGGCGAGGGGCTTGCCACCGGTCTTACAGGTGGGGCAGTACTGGGACGTCGAGTCGCTGTAGATCACCTGCCGCACGGTGTCGCCGCACACCGGGCACGGCAGCCCGGTGCGGCCGTGCAGCTGCAGGTTGCTCTTCTTCTCGCCTTTGAGCTCGCTGGCGGAGACTCCGTCGGCGCGCTCGACTGCGCTGCGGAGGGTCGACTGGAGGGCGGCGTAGAGGCGCGCCGCGTCATCCGGCTTCATGTTGGCGGATTTGAAGGGCGACATCTTCGCGGCGTGCAGGATCTCGTCGGAGTACGCGTTGCCGATGCTCGCGATGGTCGCCTGATTGCGCAGCACGCCCTTGATGTGGGCGCGCCCCTGGGCCGTCAGGATGCCGCGGAACACGTCTTCGGTGAACGACGCGTCGAGCGGTTCGGGCCCCAATCGCGCGACGCCCCAGACCTCGTCCGCACGCCGGACCAGCGAGATCGCCAGGCTCTTCTTGCTGCCGGCCTCGGTGATGTCGATCCCCGAACCGTCGTCCAGCACCAGGCGAGCGGCCATCGGACTCTTGCCGGGTCCGCGCAGCATCGGGGTCGGTGCGACCTTCCGCCAGCGCAGCCAGCCGGCGCGCGCGAGGTGGATCAGCAGGTGCAGTCGATCGTGCTCGACGGTGTCGACCTGCAGGTCGAGGTACCTGCCGCGGCGGGTGACACTAGTTTGGCGCCTCGTCCGACGCGGCGACCATCTCGGTCGGGAGGGTGCGCATCCGCCAGAGCGCCGAGAAGACGACGGGGATGCTGCCGAACAGCAGCTGACCCGCCACCCCGAAGATGATCGTCGGGACCACCCCGAACCAGACCGAGAACAGCCCAGAGAGCAGGCTGCCGATCGGCAGAACGCCCCAGACGATGAATCGGATTGACGCGTTCATGCGACCGAGCAGGGCGGGCGGGCAGATGCGCTGCCGGAAGCTGACCTGCGAGATGTTGTACACCAGCACGGCGGCCGAGAAGAAAAACTGGCTGGCGATGAGCAGCGGGATCGCCGCCCCCGGCAGCAGGGCGGCCAGTGGCATCAGGAAGGCGGCGGCGCCGCTCGCCAGCATGGAGATCGGGATGGCGTGGCCCTCGCCGATGAGCTTCTGGATGCGTGCGGTGAGGGCGGCGCCGAGCAAGCCGCCGACCGCGCCCGCCGAGCCGATCAGGCCGAACACGGCCGGGCTGAGGTGCAGTTCCCGCAGCACGAGCACCGGCATCATCGTCAGCGCGATGGTGCCGAACAGGTTGCTGAGCGAGGTGCCCAGCACGATCCGCACGAGCAGCGGCTGCCGGAAGACCCAGGCGAGGCCCTCCTTGATCTCGACGACGAGCGGCCGGCGGTCCTCGGCAGGCTTGGCGACCTCGGTGTCGCGGATGGTGCTGAGCGCGAGGAACGAGAACAGGTAGGTGATTGCGGTCACGCCGAGCAGCAGGGGAGCAGCGAGGATCACCAGCAGCCCGCCCGCGGCGGCCGGGCCGGCGATCCGAGCGACCTGGGCGCTGGTCTCGAGCTTGCCGTTGGCGTCGCCGATCTGGTCGTTGCGCACCAGGTTCGGGACGAAGCTCTGATAGCTCACGTCGAAGAAGACCGAACAGATGCCGACCGCCGTCGCGACGATCAGCAGCTGCCAGAACGCGAGCACGTGCGTGAACCAGAGGATCGGGATAACGGCGAGCAGCACCGCGCGCACGAGATCGGCCCGCAGCATCACCTTCCGCTTGATCCAGCGGTCGATCCACGCGCCCGCCGGGAGACCGATGACGAGGAAGGCGAGGGTCTGGGCCGTGTCGAGCAGCCCGACCTCGAAGGAACTGGCACCCAGAACCGAGACCGCGATGACCGGGATGGCAAGGTTGCCGAACTGCTCCCCGAACTGACTGGCGGTCTCGCCCGTCCAGAGGCGGAGGAAACCGCTGTGCCGCCAGAGGCTCGGGCTGGCCGCAGGCTCGGCCGCGGGGGCCGGCTCGGTGGTCGTCATGACGCGAGCTCGAAGAGGATCGTCGAGTCGGCGACATCCGCCGTCACGAGCTTCACCGTCACGGCCTCGCCGGTGGTCGGATGCCCGGAGCACTCGGCGGTCACGGCGGGATCGAGCAGTTGCACGATGCTCCCGCTCTTGTTCTGGGCGATGATCACTCCGTCGAAGCGTTCGCCGAGGCGCGGCGCGAGGACCGCCGCCTCGACCGCGTCGACGGCCCGGCGGTCGAGCTGTCCGGACAGGTTGTTGCTGCGCGACATCTCAGCGGGGAGCTCCGGGAGAGCGGCCCGCGCCCAGTCCGGGACAGGGGTGCCCGCGGCCAGCGCCTCGCAGATGACCAGACCGAAGCGGTCGACCAGGCGGCGCAGGGGAGCGGTGACGTGCGCGTACGGCGCGCCGACGGCGGACTGCGTGGTGTTCGCGGGCACCTCGCCGTCGAAGGGGGTGTAGCCGGCGCCGCGGAACAGCGAGCCCGCGGCGTGCAGGATCGCGAGGTGCCGTGGATTCGACCCGTCGAGAGCGGCGAGATAGTCGCCGTACGGCTGGGTGGTGGGCCACGGGTTGCCGAGCGCGCGGGTCTGGTGGCGGAAGCGATCAACCCCGTCCGGTTCCGCGGGCGGCATGGTGCGCAGGATGCCGACCCTTCCGGCGAGCATCATGGTCGCGGCCTCCATCCCGGTCAGCAGCGACAGTTCGGCGTTCCAGCCCTCGACCGGCAGCTGTGTGCGCCGGGTCGCGATGTAGCGGCCCTCGGCCGTGTCGATGAGCACCTCGGGCAGGTTGAGACTCGCGCCGCCGCGGGCGCGTTCGAGCACCTGCCGAGCGGCACCAACCTCCTTGAGCAGTGTCAGTGAGTCGTCGGCGGTTCCGGCGTCGAGCTGCTGCTGGACGCCCTCGTAGTCGAGACGGCGACGGCTCCGGACACGGCCGCGGGCGACCGTCGAACTCGTGACGTTCGCGTTCGCGTCGAGCGCGAACTCCCACACGAACGCGCCGCGCAGCTGATCGGGCAGCAGCGAGGCGGCTCCCTCGCTGAGCACCGGGGGATGCAGCGGAATGCGGCCGTCGGGCGCGTAGATCGTCTGGCCGCGCTTGTGGGCTTCCACGTCGATCGCGCCATCGGGAGTGACGAATGACGGGACGTCGGCGATGGCGTACCAGAACCGGTAGCCCGCGCCGTCCCGCACCAGCTGGAAGGCCTGATCGAGGTCGTTCGAACCGGCGGGGTCGATCGTGGCGAACTCGATCTCGGTGCGGTCGGGATCGGGGAGTGGCGCCGCCTTCGCCGCCGCATCCGCTTCGGCCAGGACGGCCGGCGGGAACTCGCGCGCAAGGCCCAGCTGCTCGGGAAGCGAGGCCAGCAGCGTCGCGAGCTCGTTGTTCGCGGCATCCGGTGTGAGGTGCAGCGACGTCGTGGGCACTGGACGAGCCTACGACCGTGAGGGGTCAAGGCCGCCCATTCCGCCCCGCCGCCCCACCTTGTCGCACGCGCGCCGCGAAACCTCGGCGCGCGTGCGACACATCGGAGCGGAACCGGGTCAGATCAGCGGCAGCGTGTAACCGTCGTCGGGGTCGCCCGTCACGAGGCCGTCGCGCAGCAGGCCAGCGAGGGACCGCTCGAGCTGTGTGGCGTCCGGCCAGAGCGCGGCGAGCGCGTCGCCGGCAACCGGGATGTCGGCGGCCCTCAGTTCGCGCAGGATCAGGCCGCGCACCTGCCGGTCCGAGCCCTCGTAGCTCTTCTGACGGGACGCTCGCGGCCCGTCGTACTTGGGATACCCCGCGGCGCGCCACGCGCAGGACGCCGCCAGGGGGCACTCCTCGCAGCGCGGGGAGCGCGCCGTGCACACCACCTGCCCGAGCTCCATCGCGCCCGCGTTGGTCAGGCGGGCGCGCTCGGGATCGTGCGGGAGGATCGCCTCCATCGCCGTCAGGTCGGCTCGCGTCTGCGGCGGTCCGGGCTCGGCCTGCCCGCCGATCGCCCGCGCCAGCACGCGGCGGACGTTCGTGTCGACCACCGGCGTCCGCACCCCGTACGCGAAGGCCGCGACCGCGCGCGCCGTGTACGGGCCGACTCCCGGCAGCTCGAGCAGGGCATCCACGTCGCGCGGCACCACGCCGCCGTGCCGCGCGGTGATCGCGACGGCGGCCCCGTGCAGGTTCAGCGCTCGACGCGGGTACCCGAGCGTGTTCCAGGCGCGCACCGCTTCCCCGGGCGGGACGGCGGCCAGCGCGGTGGGGGTGGGCCAGCGTTCGATCCACTCGGCGAGGCGGGGGATCACCCGCGCGACGGGCGTCTGCTGCAGCATGAACTCCGACACCAGGATGCCCCAGGCGGGGTAGTCCGGATGCCGCCACGGCAGCTCCCGATGCCCCGCCGCGAACCAGTCGGCGACCCGTTCACCGATCGCGGACTCCCGGCTCTGCACCACCCGTCAACAGTAGGCTGAGCGACATGGTCAGGTGGGCGCCGGAGCGCCGCGACACGATGAAAGCCCTTGCCGAGGAGCTGCTCCAGCAGTACGCCCAAGGTCGGGTTGTCGTCGCCGTGGATGGCGCGGATGGCGCGGGCAAGACCGTGTTCGCCGACGACCTGGCGAGCGAGCTGCGCGGCCTGAGTCACACCGTGTTCCGCGCCTCGATGGACGACTTTCATCAACCGCGTGCGATTCGCCACGCAAAGGGTCGCGAGTCGGCGCAGGGCTTCTACGAGGACTCCTACGACTACTCGGCGTTTCGCCGCGTGCTGCTCGGACCGTTCCGGATGGCCGGTGCGACGGGGTTCTCGACCGCGTTCTTCGATGTGAAACGTGACGTACTCTTCGAGTCGAGCTGGCAGACGGGCCCGGCTGACGCGATCCTCATCGTTGACGGCATCTTCCTTCTGCGTCCCGAGCTGGCGGGAATCTGGAACTTTGCCATCTGGCTCGACGCACCCGACGCGGTACGGCGTGAGCGGATGATCGAGCGCGACGGATCCCACCCGGAGTTCGATACACCGCTCGGGCAGAGATACCTCGGCGGCCAGGAGCTCTACCAGCTCGACGCGAAGCCGCGTACGGCCGCGTCTGCGATCATCGACAACACCGACGTCGGGTACCCCCGACGGCAATTCGCCGACAGCTGCTGACCGCTCACCGCGGTTCTGTCGTTCCTCATCCGCGAGGTTGAGCCATTTCGTGGCCAGGTACTCGTCGGGCGCGACCTGCCGCACAGCCGAACCCAGCAGCAGGTACGGTCCACGGAATGGGAACCCTGAGCCGATCGCGGCTTCACGGATCAGCCGCAGCCAACGCCGATCCCGCTGTGTGAGTTGGGCGGGCCCCGGTCGCTCGAACGTCAGCACCAGGGTCGAACCCGGCACGTCGAGGGCCATGCAACTCAGCATGTCGCCCAGGCCGTCGACGTCCTCGGGATCGGCCTCGACCGGGAGGTCGGTGGGCATGAGAAGTGGCACCGGGCGCAGGGTCTGATCGAGAAACATCACCCACAGCTGCCGCCGGAACGCGCCCTCGAGCAGTGCCTGCAGGTGGGGGAGGAGTTCAGTGTCGGTGGGAAGGGGGACGTCCTGGACGTCGGGATAGCGGGGTCTCTTCATGCTCGAATCGTCGCCGAGTTCTCTCAGCTCTGGACGGCTCCACTGGGATCGGTGGACAACTCCCCAGCTGTGGAAAAGATCAGGGGAGCACGGCCAAGAACTTGCGCTCAGCGGGTGCGAGCATGAGCTCGATCCCCCGATCCAGCGTCGCCAGAACTGCGCCCGATCGCGCGGCGAGGTTCACGAGGTGCGCGTCGGTCACCTGTCGCGAGGTGGCGAGCGCGGAGAGGGATATCTCGGGCGCGCCGAGGCTGGAGTCGTCGGGGAGGAACTCGTGACGGTCGGCGGATCGCATGGCGGCGACCATGCCGAGTGCGGTCGCCATGGTCACGGTCTTCGTCACCACCGCCGGGTTCGTCGAGAGCCGGACGAAGCCGGCCTCGGTGAACGGGGTCGTCATCCAGGGGCCGGTGAGCGACCCGAACCACGCATGTGCTCGCGCGTGATGGACGTGCTGGGGCCAGGCCAGCGCGATCAGCACATTGAGGTCGAGAAGGTGGGGCTTATCTGTCATCGCGATGGTCGTTAACGATTTCGACCGTGATGGGCGCAGGATCCATCGGCGCGGTGAAAACCGGGAACCCGCTCGCGCTGGTGGGGGATTCGCCGCGGAGCCCCCGTTCCGCCAGCTTCGAGACGGCGGCGCCGAGCGAGATCCCCTCGTCACGAGCAATCGCGCGGGCGACAGCAAGCACCGTATCGTCGAGTTCGAGGGTGGTGCGCATCACCGCATCATAACATCACGATGCTCTCTACAGAGTGACCCGCGCGATGACCTCGGCCGACGTCAGGAACGCGCCGGTCCGCTCCACCTCGTGTACAAGATCCACAATCTGTTCGTTGATCGGGGCGGGCACGCCGCCGTCTTTCGCGGCTGCCACCACCGCACCGTTCAGGAAGTCGATCTCGGTGAGCTGACCGCGCTTGATGCTCTGCAGGGTCGACCCCGGGTTGGGCACCGTCCCCATGCGCGATCGAAGCGTCCTCGGGAACCAGGCGCCGAATGCTAGCGGCGCAGACCCGATCGCCCCGAGGATGCGTCCGTTGACACCCTGCACCTTGCCGAAATGGATGCCGAGGCGCCGGGCGACTCGTACGGTCTCGCGCATGCTCGCCGTCATGATCGTCCGCAGCCCCGGGTCGGCGATCACCTCCTGCACGCTCAGCCCGGTGATCGCCGGCAGGGCGTTCACGTGGTTGATGAGCAGCTTCGTCCACTGCGCGCCGACGATATCCTTCGTGATCTCGATCGGGAGGGCGCCGCGGAGCACCTCCGCGATCCGCTCGAGCACCTCATCGCTGGCGCCGGCCGCGGCGCCGACGATGAGGGGGAGGGGAGCCGTCACCGTGACCCGACCTGGCTCGAGGTACGAGGCTGCGAAGAGCGCGAGTCCTCCGAGGAGCGGGGACCCCGGCAGCACGGAGCGGGCGACCTCGAGGCCCCCCAGACCGTTCTGAGCGACGAGCAGCGGCGCCGTGCCGAGCACCTCGCGGTTGGCGCGAAGGGCGGCCGCGGCATCCTGAGCTTTGGTGGCAAGGATCGCGAAGTCGGGGGCGGGAGCGCCGATCCACGCCAGGCTCTCGTGCGCCTCGACGCGCGCGGTGTGCTCGCCCCAGCCGCCGTCGAGCCGGAGTCCGTCTGCCTTGATCGCCACGAGACTCTCGCCGCGGGCCGTCACCTCGACGTCATGTCCTGCTCGATCGAGAAGGGCGGCCAGGGTTCCCCCGACCGCCCCTGCTCCGATTACCGCGATGCGCATGCATCGAGCCTATGCGCGGCGTCTCGTCGTGCCGCGCGTTCGCAATTCAGGTTGGATGCGGTGTGTCCCGTGCCACCCAACTTGTCGTTGTGCCACTTAACTTGTCGCGTGTGCCACATTCGTGTCGTTGTGACATCTAACATGTCGCGCGGCCGCGCGTCGTTCTCGTGGAAGTCGGCTCCTCGGTCTTAACGTTTTGTTGTCAGGTCTACGTCGCCGAATTCACTTTGGTACCCGTTCGCGAGCAAAGGACTTGATGTGTCGACTACAACGTTCCTCACCCGCCACGGTGGCCGTCACGTCACCAGTCCCGAAGCGGCATTCATCTTGAACGGCCGTAAGACGCAGGTTGATTTTCGAGAGGCCGCGCGCGTTGGGTTCGAGGCATGCTCTCCGGTGCGCCTCTTCTCCTCGTGGCGTGGAAAGCGAAACTATTCAGGCTCCTACTGGTCGTCCAAGAACCAGGGACACGTCGGCTTCGAGTCCCTTTACGAACGAACCGCGCTGATGGTGCTTGATCGAGAGCCCTCAGTCATAGCGATTTCAAGCCAGCCCATGTGGATCTTCTGGCCCGGCAATTCGGCTCCAAAGTCGCACGCTCCAGACTTCTTCGTGCGCCATGACAACGGTGACGGGGAGGTCATTGACGTTCGACCTCACGAACGGGTGGACGAAACGGCCGCTACGACATTCGAGGCAACGAGGCTGTTGTGTGAGGAACAGGGGTTCCGCTACCGGGTGATGTCAGACCTAGACCGGACCCTCGATCAAAACCTCCGCTTCCTTTCCCGCTACAGGACGCAGGCCTGGCAACCCGCCCTAGGCGACCTTGCGCGGGTGGAGGAAACTCTTGATCGATCGATGCCAATCCGACACCTGCTCGCGCTAGCCACCGCGAAAGATCAAGAATCTACGACGCTCGGCTGGATCTACTGGCTGATCTGGGCAGGACACCTTCAACTGAATCTGCGGACCCCTCTCGGACTCGACAGCATCCTTCAGCCCTCCACAGCGACGACACGATGAAAGTGCACGTAGGGGACGAAATCGATGTTGATGGCGTAATCCATCTCGTCGTCAAACTATCCGCGCAGATCGTAGCGCTGCGCCAAATCGACACCGGCATCACCACCGAAATCTTGCTGACCGATTTCGTCCGCCTTCCCCAGGTAAAGCCGTCAACTCCGGGCGCGGTGCAAACATCCGGCGCGGAGCTAGCAGTCGTTCAATATCTGGATGACACAGGTCGCGAACAGGCAAATTTCTGGCTTCGGCACCTGCGGGATTTGAGGGACGCACTGGGCTCTGAAGAAGACTCATCGTCAACAGCTTCCTCAGCGATGCAGTCAAAACTCGACGAGCTGGCGGCACTCGGCCGCCCCGTGACCCTTCGCACTCTTCAGCGGAAGCTGAAGGCATATAGACACAGCGGTGTCGCTGGCCTGATTGATCTCCGTCAGCAGCGGAGAACGGGCGAGAAGCGCCGGGTTGACGACAGAGTCATAGCGGCTCTTTCCGAAGTCATGGAAGCACAAACCAACGCATCAACCGGTACGCGAACCAGACTCATCGAACTGACCGGGCAACTGCTCTCGCAACGATTCGGCGTGGGCGCAATCGATCTTCCGGCCCTCCGAACAATGTTCCGTCTCATCGACGATCTCGATCGAGGGCGCATGACCACCGGCTCCGCGAAGACCCGTCGGTCCCTAGCGAACCGCCCCGACCGAGCGTTCTCCGCGATGGGTGTCTCCCGACCGGGAGAGCAAGTCCAGATCGACTCCACACCACTCGACGTGCTCGTCCGGCTGGACGGTGGACTCATAGACCGGCCCGAGCTCACAATCATGCTCGACGTCGCCACCCGCAGCATAATCAGCGCCGTTCTCCGGCCAGGCGCCACGAAAAGCGTCGACCTGGTCGTCGTCCTTGCCCGGGCACTCGTCCCCTACGACTCCAGACCCGGCGGCCGCTCCGAAACACGGGCGCTCGTCAACGGTGCATTCGAACTCCAGCAACTCGTTGGAGACCAGGACTACGAAGACTACCGCCGCCAACAGCCCTACATCTTCCCCGAGACCATCACGACAGACCGCGGACTCATCTACATCTCGGAACATTTCCGTACTGCCTGCGAACAGCTCGGGATCTCACTCAACATTTCGGCGCCGTACGCACCGACGGACAAAGGCAAAGTCGAACGCACCTTCCACTCGATCAACACCGGGTTCACCCAGTACCTGAAGAACTACACCGGCCGCGGTGTCGAATACCGGGGCCTCGACGCGGAGCCCGAAACGCTGCACTCGCTTGTTGAACTTCAAGAGCTCCTCGACGAATGGATCGCTGTCGTCTGGCAGAACCGCCCACACGACAGCCTCCGCGACCCACTGCACCCCTCAGTCTCGCTCTCACCAAACGAGATGTGCCGCGCATACCGGGAGCTCGTCCCGGAGCTTGAGATCCCATTCGACGTCAACACCTACATCAGCCTTCTACCGGTGAAATGGCGAACGCTCCAGGCCTACGGGATCACCATCGACCACCGCACCTACGACTCGGAAGGCCTCCGCGAACTCCGCCGAACCAAATCCACCTACACCGGCCAAGGCGGCAAGTGGCCCATCCACGTCGACCCGTACAACCTGCAAACCGTGTGGATACCAATCAATGATGAATGGCTTCCACTCCAGTGGGCGCACGCCACCGCAGCCGGCCCCATGTCCGCGGACGTCTGGTCCGTCACCCGCCGCTCCGGATTCTTCGACCAGCGACGGGCTCTCGAAGCCGACATAGCCGAACGATCCAGCGACATCCTCCGCCGCGCCGGAACCGGTCGCACGCTCGAAAGCCTCACCGCGGCACGAAGCAGAACTGTCAACCTCGACCTCATGCGCCTCTCCGAGCTGAAACACCAACCCGCTGAGATCGAAGAACCGGAAGAGACACCCGAACCCGTCGATGACGCGATATCGACGGTGGGCCGCCTCAGGTTCGGACTGCTCAACATCAGGGAAGAAGCGGAACGGAGGCCATGACGGACACCATCGCACACTTCTTCCCCCTCTCAACCAAAGAAGGCTGGAGCCGGTTCGTCTCCGACGACCCACCGCGCCCACCCAAAATCACGCACGCACAGCGCCAAGCCCAGTCCAAGAGCAATCGCGAGCAATACGACACCGCTCGCCGGCAGTTCATGAGCGGCGGCATTGTGCGAACCCCCGTATTTAACAAAATCCTCCAGTCAGCGAGCAGTCGGCTCCGGATGAATGAGTTCAAGTACACCGGCAAGCTGGGGCTCATAGTGTCCGGTGCGCCCGCTCTGGGCAAGACGACAACGGTCACTCAGATCGGCAAGCTTCACACACTCCGACGCCAACACCAAGAGCATCCCGCCGGTCAGCCCGGGAGCATCCCCGTGGTCTATATCACCGTGCCACCCGCCTGCGGTCCCAAAGCGATGATCGCCGAGTTCGCAGAATTCTTCGGTCTCCCTACCAACGGACGCATCTCCCAATCCACCCTGCTCAATACCGTGTCCCAGGTCATGGCGCGGGTCCGCACCGAGCTTGTCATCGTCGATGAAATCCATAACCTCAACGTCAACTACCGGATGAGCGCCGACGCCAGCGATGCGCTGAAACAACTCTCTGAGAAGTGCGCTGCGACTTTCATCTACGCCGGCGTCAACGTTGAATCCAGCGGACTCCTCGACGGGGCCCGCGGCCAACAGATATCCAGCCGATTCGAACTACACCGCGTCGCCCCCTTCAGCGATCGCAGCACGAAACACCGCGATGAGTGGCAAGCCGTCCTTCTCGACCTCGAGGAAACCCTGTGCCTAACAAGGCAACGTGACGGCGACATTCTCGCCCACTCAGCAAGACTCTTCGCCGATACCGGCGGATCGATCGGCCGCCTCGTCGACACACTCCACCGCGCCGCGCTTGACGCGATCGACAACCGCACCGAACGGCTCACCTTCGCATCGGACACCACAATGCGAGCCAAGCGCGCACCGGCGTTGGCTGCGGCCTCATGAACGAGCACATCAACCCCGTCTTCTGTTCATGATTCGCGCACTGCCCGTCACCGTCCGCCCCGTCGACGGCGAAACTTCCGAAAGCTACTTCCAACGCCTCGCGTCTGTGAATTCCGTGCCCGCTGAATCCCTCTGGGGCTACCTACGGCAGCTCCATGCAGGGTTGCCCGTCAAACGAAACGCCGAACTGGCGACCACCGAACTCGAGCACCTGGGTGGCCTGCCTTCGGCATGGTTCAGTCTCAATAGACAGCACCACCTCCTCCCCATCCGGTGCCCCCACACTCGATGGCAATTTGCAATCTGCCCTACCTGCTCATGCCTACCCGCCGAAACGTCCGGCTGTGTGCGATGCGCTCACGGGAAAGCGACCAGGGTGACCACCAGAACAGGCCCAATCTGTCTGCACCACAAGCGCTGGCACCATGAGAGCTCCGACATCGACATCGCAGAAATGCCGAGTCACCTCGCCGCCGAGAAAGCGTTCAGAGGAACCCTGACCAATCGCGGCATATCACTCGCAACCGGCGAGCTGACACTCGCAAACCAACTCGCTCACGCCTGGAGTTCAACCGAACCTATATCGACTGAAGAAGACGGGACCCGCTTTTTCCTTTTGTTCCCGGCAACCGTCAAATTGGCCATCGCACTAACCGACCCCGAGTTCGTGGAACTACTTCTGAACCCTCACTGGTCACCAAGCGAACACGCGACGCTCCTATCCATGACCATCACCGCGGTCCTCGGACATCCCGAGCGCTCCGACTCCGGCGTGCTCTGGAAAACGGTGAATCATCACGCAAGCGCAGTAACCGTCGCCTACGGAATGGTCGGCACCCGCAGGCGAAGCCGCAACTGCACCATGGAACGCGCATTCTTCACCGCCGCCTACACGCACCGAGCCTGTCTGCTCCGACACTTGGACGCGAGACACATGCCGAAAATCAGCAACCCTGGGCAGGGCCGCCGAGCGCCCTCCGCTCAAAGACTCGCGATGCTGCAACGCGCATAGCTTGTCGCGGATCAGCTAACACTATTCGAACGCGCATCCTTCACAAGAGCCGTTACTTCTTCACGCGAGACCGCTCTACCAGCAAGCTGAGCTCGTGCTTCGCCCTGTAGACCGCGCATCTTCATCGACCATCGGTCGCGTGCCGCCGCGGCGTTCCAGCTGTCGTTAACATCGTCCATGTTCCTGCGCCCACCCTCGTCCCTAACCAATGTCGCGTCCCATCCGATGTTTCCCTCACGTCGCTACCGCGTTCCAGGTCCAGCCGCGACCCGAGAACAACGACCGGCATTACACGGCGTTCAAGTCGATCCCGAATCGGGCTGCGATCTCGGACAAAGGGACATCCGGACCCCGCCCGCATCGTTCAGCCACGATCAGCGCTATCTCGATGTCCTCGAGCAAGTTCAGTATCGCGGGACCCAGTTTAGGCATGTTTGCTCCTCGAGAACCGACCATACGGAACGGCATTCCGCGGCGGTTTTTGTGAAAGCGAATGACCGAATAATTGCGCGATCTCTTTGCATTTTCGCACTCCGCGCGTCGAGATTCCACTCCCAGAGAATAGGTGTCGCCTCGGAGAATGGTGCACTTTTAGACCCTGTCCGATTCAGAGGTGTAACGGTGTAACAGGTCCGAGCTCGCACTGCTCCGTCAGCGACCAGACAGGACTTTCTCCAGACCGATATCGGGTCTTCCGCAGAGCAAAGAACCGTTTGGCCAGCGGCGGATTTCCGTGCCGCCCTCCTTTCCAAGACGATCGGATGGGTACAAGACAAATCCGAAACATGCTCATAACGACGCCGCACCGCTGAGCGTTCCGCTTACGGGCGGTCGAATCGGTCGAATAGTGGTCTCGAGCACGCTCTCGAGAGGGCACCAAATCGTGTCCGGTGGTCGTCCGCCTTGCGGGGCGTTGCTGACGTCTTCTGAGTTGGCTTCGTGGAAGGATGACCGCATGGAGAATTCACAGCTCAGCGGGTTGAGCGTTTTCGCTTCTGGCGTGTGGCCGGTCGAAATCTCGGCTGGTAAGCGCATCAACGCAGTTCACCGGGTGCCGGTGAGGGCGTCGGTTGACGTTGCTACCGGCGAGGTACGGTTTCACGTCGACTCGGAAGGTATCGATATCCTTCGACGCGACTCCGACCAACGCTGAGCGCAATCCTTGGTCGGTCTCCGGTTGTCACCGCGAAACTTTGCGCCGTTCGGCCTTCCACTTACGGGCACCTGAGCTCGACGGTCACAGCGTCAAGTTCCTGGCTGGAGCACCTCGCCGGAGGACCTCGACAATAGGAGCTGAGTAGGCCGGCGTTCGGCCTATCAGCATCAGGGTCGCGTTTGCCGAGATCTCCGATTTGGACAAAATGAATGGCACAGATCCCCCATCAGTGCATTTTCCTGCAACACCACGTTGCCCCGAAAACGCGGTGATCTCGACGGACAACTCACCTGTCAATCGGACAGATTGAATGGCACGGGACACGGTGGTTGGGCCGATCTGGTTGAAAAGCGTCGATCCATCCTGAAAAACGAACTGTGCCGTCGCGATCTGTGCGATCCCGGTCGCGATCGGGATCGCGTGGACCGGAGCGCTAGACCCCGACGGGCTCGGACGCCGCAGCCGGCTCCTCGCTCGACTCCGCGATCGGCGCCGCGGGGTGCGTCGAGCGACCCGCGGGCAGCAGCAACGCGATCAGGGCGGTGGCCATCAGCACCGAGGCACCGACGAACACGGCGGGGATCGCAGCATCCACGTAGCCGGTCGGCGTGAGATGCCCGCCCGCCCCGGTGAAGACAGCGGTCAGCACGGCGATGCCGAGGGCGACCCCGATCTCGCGGAGGGTCGAGTTGGTCCCGCTGGCTTTCGCCGTGTCCTCCGGACGGATGCGCGCGAGCACCGCCGTCGAGGAGGGGGCGAACACGAGGCCCATGCCGATTCCCGCCGCGATGAACGCGGGCAGGAGGGTCGTGTACGGGACGTCCACCGACATGGTCAGCGAGATCCAGAACAGACCGAGCGCCTGCAGGGTCAGGCCCGCGACGATCAGGTTGCGGGTGCCGATGCGACCGGCGAAGGCTCCGGCCAACGGCGCGACGACCATCGGCGCCATCGTCCACGGCGTGGTGAGCACGGCTGCCTGGAGCGGGGAGTTGCCCTGCACGATCTGCAGGAACTGGATCAGGATGAAGACCGCCCCGAACATCCCGAAGCTGAAGCCGAATCCGACGATGTTGGCCACCGAGAAGCTGCGATCGCGGAACAGGCGCAGCGGCAGCAGGGGAGCGGAGGTGCGCAGCTCCCACACGATGAAGGCCGCGAGCAGCACGGCGCCGGCGACGAGCGAGCCCATCACCTCGGCGCTGTCCCAGCCTGCCGGGTTGCCCCGCACGATGCCGAACACGATGCCCAGCACCCCGAGGCCCGCGAGCAGCACCCCCACGATGTCGGCGGGTACCCTGTCGCCGAATGCGTTCGGCAGGATCGCGAGGATCAGCGGAACAGCGATGATCCCCACCGGCACGTTGATCCAGAAGATGCCCTGCCAGTTCCAGCCCTCGACGACCGCGCCGCCGATCAGCGGGCCGGCCGCGACGCCAAGGCCGGCGATGCCGCCCCAGATGCCGATGGCGAGCGGACGACGCTTCGGGTCGACCGAGCCTGCGAGCAGCGAGAGCGAGAGCGGCATGATGCCCGCCCCGCCGAGGCCCTGTATGGCGCGGGCAACGATGAGCTGTGTTGGGTCGGTCGCGAAGGCGGCCAGTGCCGAGGCGAGTGTGAAGATCGTGATGCCGACGACGAAGACGGTGCGGCGACCGAAGCGGTCACCCAGCGCGACAGCGAAGAGGATGAGGCTAGCGAAGACCAGCGTGTACGCGTTGATGAACCACTGCAGTTCTTCGACGGAGGCGCCGAGGTCCTGGTGGAGCACCGGCAGCGCGTTGGTCATGACGAGGTTGTCGAGGGTGGCCATGAACATCGGGATGCCGGTGGCGAGCAGGACCAGCGCGAACGGAATGCGCCGCGCAGAGGAAGTGAGAGGAGACATCTGGAGCTCCGTAAGAAGTTATCGAATGATTACAAGTGCACATTAGTAATCAGTTGATACCATGTCAAGCGTGATCATCACTGCTGCTGACAAGACGCTCGAGAAGGCGCCAGACAAGGTGCCCGAGATTGCCACCCGGATGCGCTCCCAAGACCGCCGCGAGCTGATCCTGGGTGCCGCCACCGCCGTGTTCGGCGAGCGCGGCTACTTCGGCGCGACGACGGATGCCGTCGCTAAGGTCGCCGGCGTCAGCCAGCCCTACGTCGTGCGGATGTTCGGCACCAAGGAGGCGCTCTTCCTCGAGGTGCTCGAGCGTGCGCTCGACACGCTGATGAAGACGTTCGCGCGCGCGCTGACCGACACCAGCCCTCCTCCCGCCGGGCTGGAGGACACACCGTCTCTGCGCATCGGCCGCGCATACGCCGACCTGCTCGTCGACCGCGGGCTCCTCCTGAGCCTGATGCAGTCCTTCATGCTCGGTGCCGACCCGGTCATCGGCCCGGTTGCGCGCGCGGGATTCATCCGGGTCTACACCTTCCTCCGCGAGGAGGTCGGAATGACCCCGCTCGAGGCCGACGTCTTCCTTGCCCACGGCATGATGATGAACACGATGGTCGGATTGCGGATGGCGGATCTCTACGCCGACGGCGACCCCTGCGCGATCGACCTGCTCGAGACGGCCCTTCCCGGCAAGCTGGACGTGCTGCTCGACTCGAGCAAGCCGGCATGACCGGAGCGGAGGCCGAGCATGGCGGCTCGGGCGGCATCCTGCTCGTCGACAAACCGGGCGGCATCACCAGTCATGACGCGGTGGGCCGCGCGCGTCGCGCCCTGGGCACGCGCAAGGTCGGCCACGCCGGCACGCTGGACCCGATGGCGACCGGGCTGCTGATCCTCGGCGTCGACAGCTCGACCCGACTGCTCACCTTCCTGGTCGGACTCGGCAAGACCTACGAGGCGACCATCCGGCTCGGGCAGAGCTCCGACACCGACGACGCCGAGGGGCGGCTCTCGGAGCCGGTCGACGCGAGCCACGTCGCGCGCGCCGACATCGACGCGGGCATCGCGGCCCTGAGCGGCGGGATCTCGCAGGTGCCCTCGACCTTCAGCGCCATCAAGGTAGACGGCAAGCGCGCATACGAGCTCGCGCGCACGGGGGAGCCGGTTGAGCTCAAGTCCCGCACCGTCACCATCTCGCGCTTCCAGGTGCTGGCCGAGCGCCGCAGCGGACCGTTCACCGATCTGGATGTGGTCATCGACTGTTCCTCGGGCACCTACATCCGCGCCCTCGCCCGCGATCTCGGCGCCGGTCTCGGTGTCGGAGGACACCTCACCGCCCTGCGCCGCACCTCCATCGGACCGTTCGAGGTCGCGGATGCCGTGGCCGCCGACGCGATCGACCCCGCGGCCCTGCGGGCTCCGGCCAGTGTCGCGGAACAGCTGTTCCCCCGGCTCGAGCTCGGACGGCAGGAGCTCACCGAGCTCACCCAGGGGAAGCGGATCGCGGTCGGGGTGCCGGACGCCGACGTGGTGGCGGCGGTGGGGGCATCCGGCCGTCTCGCGGGTCTCGTCTCGGTGAAGAAGGGGGTCGCTCGCGTGCTCGTGAACTTCCCGACCGAGGAGGTGCTCGCGTGATCTACGCCTACACGATCGCTCAGGTGCTCGTCGCGTGCGCAGCGGGTCTCGCCTGCGTCGTGCTCGGCCTTGCGGGGAGGAGGCCGAACGACCTCACCCTCGGGGCACTCGTGCTCGTCGAGCTGCTGCTGATCGCCCAACTCGTGATCGCGCTGATCGCGCCGGGACTCGGCAACCACGCGAGTGGCAGCGTCCCCGAGTTCTACGTCTACCTGATCTCGGCGCTGCTCATCCCGCCGCTCGCCATCTTCTGGGGACTCATCGAGCGCACCCGCTGGAGCACCGTCGTGCTCGGCGTCGCGGCCTTCGCTATCGCCGTGATGGTGTTCCGCATGGAGCAGATCTGGTCGGTGCAGCTGGCCTGAACCGGCGCCGCAACGGACGCCGGGTCGGTGGCGCGAGTCGGCAAGTGCGGGACCGGCGGACGGTCGGCGCGCTCGGATAGTCTGAGTGGTGATGTCCGATAACGAGGCCCAGGTCGCCGAACGCCCCACGCGCCGGGGAGCCGGTGTCGGACGCGTGCTGGTCGCCGTCTACGCGATCCTCGCCATCGCCGCGACCGGCCGCTCGGTGTTCCAGATAATCGACCGCTTCGGGGAGGCCCCCGTGGCCTTCACCCTCTCCGCCTTCTCGGGTGTCGTCTACATCGTCGCGACGATCGCGCTCGGCGCTCGGCTGCGCCGGCTGGCCTGGATCACCATCAGCATCGAGCTGGCGGGTGTCCTGATCGTCGGATCTCTGAGCCTGCTCGCCCCCGCGGTGCTCGGCCTGCATTCGATCGACCCCTTCGGCCGGGATTCGACGGTGTGGAGCGCGTTCGGCGCGGGCTATCTGCTGATCCCGCTCGTGCTCCCGGTGCTCGGCCTGCTCTACCTGCGTCGCAGCGGGCCGGTCGCTGTCGCTGCCTCGGGCGACGACGCCGCCGCGGACCCGGTAGCGAAGCTCTGATCGTGCAGTTCTTCGACGGGCTGGGCGAGGTGCCCCCCGGGTTGGGACCGTCGGCGGTCGCCGTCGGCAAGTTCGATGGCCTGCACCTCGGGCACCGCGACGTGTTGCGGCAGCTGCGAGAGGTGGCGGATCGGCGCGGCCTGCTCGACGCCGTCGTCACCTTCGACCGCAACCCGCTGAGCCTGCTCGCCCCCGAGAAGTGCCCGGTTCCACTCGTTAGCAACGCCCAGAAGCGAGACCTGCTCGAGACCGCAGGCGTCGACGCTACCCTCATGCTGCACTTCGACGCGCAGCTCGCCGCCGAGGCTCCCGAGTGCTTCGTCAAGAGTGTCCTCGTTGGGGCGCTGCACGCCGAGATCGTGCTCTGCGGCGTGGACTTCCGGTTCGGCACGCGCGGTTCCGGCGATGTCAAGCTTCTGCGCCGCCTCGGCGTGGAGCACGGATTCGAGGTCGTCATCCTCGAGGACGTGCAATCCAACGACGCGGGAGCCTCCCGTCGCGCCTCCTCCACCTGGGTGCGAGAGCTCCTCGGACAGGGGCAGGTGCGCGAGGCCGCGCAACTGCTCGGGCGGCCGCCGAGCATCCGATCCACGGTGGTGCGCGGCGAGCAGCGCGGTCGCGAGCTCGGCTACCCGACCGCGAATCTCGACCCCGACATCGAGGGCTACCTGCCGCTCGACGGCGTGTACGCGACCTGGGTCGTCGTCGATGGGGCGCGCTACGGCGCCGCCACTTCGATCGGCAACAATCCGACTTTCGAGGGCGTGCCGATGCATCAGGTCGAGACCCACCTCTTCGACCAGAAGCTCGACCTCTACGACAAGCCGATCGGCGTGCAGTTCGTCGAGTACCTGCGGCCGATGAACAGGTTTGACTCGGTGGAATCGCTGGTCGCCCAGCTGCACCGCGACGACGAGCGCATCCGCGTGATCCTCGCTGCCGAGCCCGACGCGCTGCCGGCCACCGGGTGACGTCCGGTCCCAGCATGGCCCGCACGGGCTGGGGCGGCCGCATCCTGCCCTTCGTGGGGATTGTGCTTGTCGCGCTCAGCCTGCGCACCGCGGTCGCGGCCATCTCGCCCATCCTCGATCACATTTCGCGAGAGCTCCAGCTCTCGGCCGTGATCATCAGCCTGCTCGGGGCTGTGCCGCCGGTCGCCTTCGCGGTCAGCGGGCTGCTCGCTCCCGCCATCTCACGTCGCATCGGGCTTGACCGCTCCCTGCTGCTGGCGATCGCGGTGATGGTGCTCGGTCACCTCGGCCGCGCTCTCGCGCCCACCTCGGGTGTGCTGCTCGGGGCAACGGTCGTGACCCTGTTCGGTGTCGGCGTCGCCAACGTGCTGCTCCCTCCGATCGTCAAGCGCTACTTCCCCGATCGGATCGGCGCGGTCAGCGCCGTCTACATCACGGTGATCTCCTTCGGCGCGTCCATCCCGGCGCTCGTGGCCGTCCCGGTCGCCGACTCGGCGGGTTGGCGGATCTCCCTGGGGATCTGGTTCCTGGTGGCGATCACCGCCGCCGTCCCGTGGATCGGGATGCTGCTGCGCGAGCGTCGCACGCGGGCGCGGGCAGGTGATGTCCCGACCGCGTCGGAGCTGGACGACCCGGAGCCCGCCCTCGCCGGACGCATGGCGCACTCGGTGATCGCCTGGGCGATGGTCGGCGCGTTCGGCGCCGCCGCCTTCGTGAGCTACGCGACCTTCGCCTGGCTGCCGTTGATCCTGGTCGACACGGCCGGGCTGACGCGCGGCCAGGCCGGGTCGCTGCTCGCGCTCTGGGCGTTCATGGGGTTCCCGTGCGGGATCCTGGCGCCGATCCTGGCCACCCGGCTGAAGAACACGGCGCCCGTGCTGGCGGGCGGGGTGCTGTTCATCGCCATCGGCTACGGCGGGCTCCTCGTCGCACCCGCCGCCGCGCCGGTGCTGTGGACGGTGCTCGCGGGGCTTGGTCCGCTCCTCTTCCCGCTGATCCTGACGCTCATCAACTTGCGCACCCGGACGCACGCGGGTGCGGTCGCCCTCAGCGGATTCGTGCAGGGGCTGGCCTACGGGATCGGAGCCCTCGGCCCGATCGTGATCGGCCTGATCCACGGGGCGACCGGATCCTGGACGCTTTCCCTGACCGTGCTGATCGTGGTGGGTGTCGGGTTGGCAACGCCCGCTGTGTTCCTGCTCGCGCGCCCGCGGTTCGTGGAGGACGAACTGAACGCTCGCGCCGCCGCCCGCGCCTGAGGGCCGCTACGCCCCGGGAACCAGCTCGGCGCGGTGGATGAGCGCCGCAGCTCCGACCAGGGGCCCGTCGCCAGACAGCCCGGATGGCACGACCTCGACCTTGCGGATGTAGTCGAACTCGACGCGCTCGGCGATCGGCTCGCGGATGATGTCGAAGAGGTCGGGCGTCACGTGCGAGAAGCCGCCGCCGATCGCGACGACGTCGAGATCCACGAGCGAGGTCGCCGAGGCGATCGCGCGGCCGATCGCGAGTCCTGCGCGGCGCACGGCCCGGATCGCCACGGCGTCACCGTCCGCGTATGCAACCGCGAGATCCTCGCCGGACTCGCCGCGGAATCCGTGCGCCCGTGCCCAGCGCACGGTGCGGGGGCCGGACGCCACGGCCTCGAGACAGCCGCACCCGCCACACGGGCAGGGGTCGTCGAAGCCGGCGACCTCGATGTGTCCGATGTGTCCCGCGTTGCCGGTCGGGCCCGCGACGGTCTGGCCGCCGAGGATGAGCCCGCCGCCGACCCCGGTCGACACGATCATCCCCATGACGTTGTCGTAGCCCTTCGCCGCCCCGATCCAGTGCTCGGCAAGGGTGATGCACAGGCCGTCCATCCGGAGTGTGACCGGGATGTCGGGCACCAGAGCCGCGATCTGCGCGCGCAACGGATAGCCGCGCCACACCGTCAGGTTCAGGGGCGACACGGCGCCCTCGCGCAGCATCACCGGACCGGCCGAGCCGACTCCCACGCCCACCAGCTCGGCGTCGACCGGGAGCGTCTCGAGCACCTGCCGCACGACCGTGTCAACAGATGCCGTGAGCTCCTGCGAACTCCGCGTGGCACCCGTCGGCTGCCGGAAGCGGGTGCCCGGCAGGATGACGCCATCGGACGCCACGAACCCGGCCTCGACCTTCGTGCCGCCGAGGTCGAGCGCAAGGGCGATGCGAGCGCTCATGACCCACTGGCCGGCAGGTACTGGGTGCCGAGCACCGCGGTGAGGGTAAAGTATCCGGCGTAGATCACCGGCAGCGAGATGAGTGGCCAGAACCACGCGCGCCGTCTCTGGATGAGTCGGATCACCATGAATCCGATCGGGATCCCCCAGCCGAACAGGCAGACGGCGTAGCCGACGAGCACGATCGTGCTGAGGAAGCTCTCGCTGCAGTGCGTACCGACCACCTGAGCGGTGGAGCAGGTGGTGGGAAGTCCGGTGGTCGCGTCACGGAATGCGAAGAACTGCACGTAGATCGAGAATGCGAACCCGAGGGCGATCACGGCCAGGATCACGCTGACGGCGATCCCCGTGCGGCGATGCGTGCGGGAGCGCTCCGGTGGGGCGGTGGTCATCGGGCCAGCGTAGCGAGCCCGCAGAACTAGACTCGGACGATGGAATCGCCAGCGTCGTCGAGCACCGCGCAGTCCACGGTCCCGGTGACTCTCGCCCCGGCCGAGCGCGCGGTCCGGATGCTCGGCGGGGATCTCACCGAACGCAGCCTGCGCCTGCACCTCGAGGGTCTCAGCGGCGTCGACGCGGTCGGGCTCGAGCAGCGCGCGGCCTCGCTCGGAACCCGCTCGATCAAGACCACCTCCAAGGCCTGGGCACTCGACAAGATCATCGAGCTGATCGACCTCACGACCCTCGAGGGCGCCGACACGGCGGGCAAGGTGCGGTCGCTGGTCGCCAAGGCGCTGACACCGGATCCGTCCGACCTCACGGCTCCGCGGGTCGCCGCCGTGTGCGTCTACGGCGACATGGTCCCGGATGCCGTGGCCGCCCTCGGAGCCGCCCACGGCGATCCCGTCGGCGTGAACGGACCCAGCGGGATGGTGTCGGTCGCCGCGGTCGCCACGGCGTTCCCAAGCGGACGCGCGAGCCTCCGGGTGAAGCTCGCCGACACGGCCGACGCCGTGTTCAACGGAGCCGACGAGATCGACATGGTCATTGATCGTGGCGCCTTCCTCGCCGGACACTACGGCCAGGTCTTCGAGCAGATTGTCGCGGTCAAGGAGGCGTGCCGCCGCGACGACGGCAGCTATGCCCATCTCAAGGTGATCCTCGAGACCGGCGAGCTCACCACCTACGACAACGTGCGCCGAGCATCCTGGCTCGCGATCCTGGCCGGTGGGGACTTCATCAAAACGTCGACCGGCAAGGTTGCCCCGGCCGCGACGCTGCCCGTCACCCTGCTCATGCTCGAGGTCGTGCGCGACTGGTTCCGCCTGACCGGCGAGAGGATCGGCGTGAAGCCGGCGGGCGGCATCCGTACCAGCAAGGACGCGATCAAGTACCTCGTGACCGTCGCCGAGACCGTGGGGGAGCAGTGGTTGCAGCCGCACCTGTTCCGTTTCGGGGCATCGAGCCTGCTCAATGACGTGCTGCTGCAGCGGCAGAAGCTCACCACCGGCCGGTACAGCGGCGCCGACTACGTCACGATCGACTGAGGACCCGATGAGTTTTCTTGACTACGCCCCTGCGCCCGAGTCGACGAGCATCCTGCACCTCAAGGACAGCTACGGGCTCTTCATCGACGGTACCTTTGTCGCCGGGCACGGCACGCCGTTCGCGAGCATTTCGCCCGCCACCGAGCAGCACATCGCCGAGATCGCCTCGGCCTCTGCGGCGGATGTCGACACGGCGGTCGCCGCCGCGCGAAAGGCGTACGAGAAGACCTGGTCGAAGCTGAGCGGATCCGACCGTGGCAAGTATCTGTTCCGGATCGCGCGACTCATCCAGGAGCGCGCCCGAGAGTTGGCCGTGGCCGAGACCCTCGACAACGGCAAGCCGATCAAAGAGAGCCGCGACGTCGACGTGCCGCTCGTCGCGGCCTGGTTCTTCTACTACGCAGGCTGGGCCGACAAGCTCGACCACGCGGGCCTCGGCGCGAACCCGCGTGCACTCGGCGTGGCCGCGCAGATCATCCCGTGGAACTTCCCGCTGCTCATGCTCGCGTGGAAGATCGCGCCCGCGCTCGCCGCGGGCAACACGGTCGTGCTGAAGCCCGCCGAGACCACCTCGCTGACCGCGCTGCTGTTCGCCGAGATTGTGCAGCAGGCCGAGCTTCCGGATGGCGTGGTCAACATCGTCACCGGGGCGGGCGAGACGGGCGCGGCGCTGGTGCGGCATCCGGACGTCAACAAAGTCGCCTTCACCGGATCGACCGCCGTCGGGCGCGAGATCGCCAAGGCCGTGGCCGGAACGGGCAAGAAGGTCACCCTCGAGCTCGGCGGGAAGGCGGCGAACATCGTGTTCGACGACGCGCCGATCGACCAGGCCATCGAGGGCATCGTCAACGGGATTTTCTTCAACCAGGGTCACGTCTGCTGCGCCGGATCGCGGCTGCTCGTGCAGGAGAACATCCACGAGGAGGTCGTCGACCGGCTGAAGACCCGGCTCGCCACGCTGCGACTCGGGGACCCGCTCGACAAGAACACCGACATCGGGGCGATCAACTCCCGCGAACAGCTGGACCGCATCCGGGAACTCAGCGACATCGGCGAGGCAGAGGGTGCCGAGCGCTGGACGGCCCCGTGCGTCATCCCCGAGAACGGGTTCTGGTTCGCGCCGACGATTTTCGACAACGTGTCGACGTCGTCGCGGATCGCGCGCGAGGAGATCTTCGGGCCGGTGCTGAGCGTGCTGACCTTCCGCACCCCGGCCGAGGCGATCGCCAAGGCGAACAACACCCCGTACGGGCTGTCAGCGGGCATCTGGAGCGACAAGGGCTCGAAGATCCTGGCCGTGGCCGACAAGCTGCGTGCCGGCGTCATCTGGGCGAACACCTTCAACCGCTTCGACCCGGCCTCGCCGTTCGGCGGCTACAAGGAGTCCGGCTACGGCCGCGAGGGCGGCCGCCAGGGGCTGGCTGCGTATTTGACAACGGCGGCCGCCGCCGAATCCGCGAGCGTACGGACTTCTGGGTACTCTCGCGCTCGAAAGCAGGCCGAAACCCGTACTCTCGCGGCAGGAGAGGGGGAGGGCAAGTGAGCCGCCTGACGGTCCCCAAGACCTACAAGCTCTACATCGGCGGCAAGTTCCCGCGCAGCGAGAGCGGGCGCACCTACGAGATCACCACGGCGAAGGGCGTCTTCCTCGCCAACGCGTCCCAGGCGAGCCGCAAGGACGCCCGGGACGCCGTGGTCGCCGCCCGTGGCGCCCAGTCGGGCTGGGCGGATGCCACGGCCTACAACCGCGGCCAGGTGCTCTACCGGATCGCCGAACTGCTCGAGGGGCGTCATGCCCAGTTCGTGGACGAGCTGGTCTCGTCCGAGGGCATCACCGCCGCCGCGGCCCGCGACCAGGTCGACGACGCCATCGACACGTGGGTCTGGTACGCCGGATGGGCCGACAAGTTCGTGCAGGTCGCCGGATCGGGCAACCCGGTCTCGGGTCCGTACTTCAACCTCTCGGTTCCCGAGCCGACCGGGGTGGTCGCGATCGTGGCTCCGCAGGGCGTCGCGGGCTCGAAGCCGTCATCGTTGCTCGGGCTCGTGAGCGTGCTGGCGCCGGCGCTGGTGGCGGGCAACACGGTGGTCGTGATCGCCGATCAGGCGCATCCGCTCAGCGCGATCAGCCTCGCCGAGGTGCTCTCGACGAGCGACGTGCCCGGGGGAGTTGTGAACATCCTGACCGGATCGCCCGCCGAGATCGCGCCCTGGCTCGCCGCCCACGCCGACGTGAACGCGATCGACCTCACCGGCGCTGACGCACTGGACTGGGTCGATCTGCAAATCGCCGCGGCCGACACGCTGAAGCGCGTCGTCGAGCCCGAGCCGGGCGTGCCTGCCCGCTCGCTCGACCGCATCCTTGCCTTCACCGAGACGAAGACCGTCTGGCACACCAAAGCCCTGATCTGATGACGGATCCCCGTCCGAACAACGAGCCTCGATCGCGGGTGGAGCCGCAGGAGTCGCAGCAGCCCATTCCCGGAACACTGGTGCGGGTCATCGCTTTCGCGCTCGGAGCGGCTTGGCTGGCGATCTTCGTGGTCCGACTCGCGAACGGCGGCGCACCAAACTGGCTCAACACCTGGTGGCTGCTGGTCGCGGGCGTCGCGTTCGTCGCCCTGGGTGCCGACCGCCTCCGTCGGGCTCTGGGTCGGCGCGGGTGACCGCAGTTCACAGCACCTGCAGCAACCGCCGGTAGAACGCGATGCCGCGCAGGTAGGTGCTGACGCGGATGCTCTCGTCGATCGCGTGCAGGGTCGCGCGCTCCGAGGCGCGCAGGTCGAACGGCAGAAAGCGGTAGACGCCGTCGCTGATCGCGGCGAAGTGCCGGGAGTCGCTGGCCTGCAGCATCACGTAGGGCGTCACGATCGCGCCGGGGAAGGTGTCGCTGATCGCGTCAGACAGTAGCTGCCAGGTTGGCCCGTCGCTACGCGCCACCGGCGAGGGCTCACTGCCGTAGACGACGCGTACGGCGACCGCCGGGTCATCCACCGCCGTCCGGATGTCGCGGGCCGCCTCCTCGACGCTCGACCCGACCGCGATGCGCACGTTCACCATCGCGGTGGCGCGTTCGGCAATGACGTTGTCGCCGGCGCTGCCGCTCAGGCGCGTGACCGCGCGAGTGGTGCGTACCATGGCCTCGGTCTCGGGCCCGAGCCGCGCGAAGGCGGCGGTGAGCAGCGGCCGGAATACCCCCGCGCGCGTGAACACGAACCCGAGGGGCTGCCGCGCGTGCGCGCCGAGCGTGCGGATCATCGCGAGCGTGGGCGCCGAGATCGTGGCGCGCGCGGGATGTGCCTCCAGCCGCAGGATCGCCCGTGCCAGCCGCGCGGTCGCCCCGTTGCGCACAGGGGTGGAGGCGTGGCCCCCGGGCTTCTCGACCACGAGTTCGATCCCGGCGATACCCTTCTCCGTCACCCCGACGACCGCGATCGGCGCGTCGACCCCCGGGAAGACGCCCTCGACGACCGCGCCTCCCTCGTCGACCACCAGGACGGGCCGGATCCCGCGCTCGACGAACAGGGCGACGACCGCCTCGGCGCCGTCCCCGGCGGTCTCCTCGTTGTGCCCGAAGCTCAGATACAGGTCGGATGCGGGCTGGAAGCCGGCATTCACCGCCTCCTCGACCGCCTCGAGGATGACGGCGAGCGCGCCCTTGTCATCGATCGCGCCGCGCCCCCAGACGCGCTGCTCCGGGTCGTCGTCCGCGCCCACGAGCTCGGCGCCGAAGGCCGGATGCGTCCAGCCGTTCGTGTCGGACGGCGCCCTGTCGGCGGGCACGACGTCGTAGTGCGCCATCAGCACGCTCGCCGTGCCGTCGCTGCGCCCGGCCCAACGGAACAGCAGCGTCCCCCCGCCGATCACTTCGAGCTCTAGCCGCGCGTGCACCAACGGATACAGCTCGGCCAGCAGCGACCGGAACCGCGTGAACGCGCCCTCGTCGGCGACGGCTGGTGCCAGCCGCGACACGGTCGGCACCCGGATCAGCGCACGGAGTCTCTCGACGGCGGGCTCCCGGTGCGGCATGGGTCGATGCTACGCGCGACGATTAGAATGGAGGGCGATGAACAACCGCCCCCCCGCCCGGTCCGGCAACCTGACCGCCGGCACAAAGTCGCGCACCCAGGCCGACCGCTACGGCGCCCCGACCGTCCGCCGCACCGCGCTCGCACCGGGACTGCTGGCCGCGATCGTGATGATCGCCGGCTTCGCTCTGATCGGCCAGAGCTCGTATATCGCGATCGAGTACGTCGTGGCGATCCTGGCCCTCATCGTTGCGTGGTTTGCGTTCCAGGCGAAACAGTGGTGGTGGATCCCGCTGCTCATAGCGATCGCGGTGATCTGGAATCCGGTTGTCCCCTTCCACTTCAGCGGGCCCTACTGGTTCGGGGCGCAGTATGTGGCGATCCTCGTGTTCGTGTTGGTCGCGATCTTCGTGAAGGTTCCCATCACCGAGGCGCAGAAGCCGGGACGGGTGCGTTAGTCGTGGACGGGACAATCTGATGGAATATCGACGCCTCGGGGGTTCCGGCCTCCTCGTCCCGGTGCTCTCGCTCGGCACCGCCACCTTCGGTGGGAGTTCCGAGCCCGGCTCCTGGGGCGACACCGACGAGGCCGGGGCGACGCGCATCGTCGACATCGCCTTGGACGCCGGCCTGAACTTCTTCGACACCGCCGACATGTATGCAGAGGGCCGCTCGGAGGAAGTGCTCGGCGTCGCCCTCCGCGGACGCCGCGACCAGGTGCTCATTGGCACGAAGGCGACCCAGCGCAGTGGAACCGGTCCGAACGATGTCGGCTCGTCGCGCTCCCACCTGACGGCGGCTCTTGAGGGCAGCCTCAGGCGCCTCGATACCGATCACGTCGACGTGTACTACCTGCACAACATGGACGCCCTCACCCCGGTGGACGAGACGCTGAGCACGCTCGACGAGTTTGTGCGCAGCGGCAAGGTGCGCTACCTCGGCGTCTCGAACTTCTCGGCCTGGCACCTGATGAAGTCGCTGTCGGTGTCGGAGCGGTACGGGTGGTCGCGCTACGTCGTGCAGCAGTTGTTCTATTCGCTCGCCGCGCGCGAGGCCGAGTGGGAACTGCTGCCGCTGGGGCTCGACCAGAACGTCGGAACGGTGGTGTGGAGTCCGCTCGCTCAGAGCCGGCTGTCTGGCAAGATCCGTCGCGGGCAGGCGCTCGATGCTTCGAGCCGCACGGTAGCCCCCTCCGAGACCGAGCAGTCGGCCGACCAGGAGTTCGTCTACGACCTCGTGGATGTCCTGGCCGACGTCGCCGACGAGCTGGGAAAGAGCATCCCCCAGGTCGCGATCAACTGGCTGCTGGAGCGCCCGACGATCTCGTCGGTCATCCTGGGCGCCCGCACCGAGCAGCAGCTGCGGCAGAACCTCGGGTCGATCGGCTGGAGCATGACGCTCGAGCAGCGGGCCAAGCTGGATGCCGCCAGCGCCCGCCCGCTGCCGTACCCGTACTGGCATCAGCAGCAGAATCTCGCCGAACGCGTGCCGCTTCACGGATTCCGGTAGTCGGCGCTAGACTTCGTATTACACCTCTCCCACCGGCAAAGCCGGGTTCTGGGACGCCAGAGGTGCTTCTAGTTCCCCGTGGTTCTTCGACCGTGGGGGCGTCCACACAGCCGGTGGAGGATCCGTTCTCCGCCCGAGGAGCATCATGGCCACACCCGGCCGCAGTCCTGGAAGTAACAGTTCCCGCAACATCAAGTCCGGCAGTAAGACTGGCAGCCGTCAAGGCTCGCGCCGTGGCGCCCCGCAGCAGCAGCAGCGGCGTCGCCAGCACCAGGACGAAGCCGGTGTCATCCCGGTGCTCGCCCGCACGGTGCGCGCCATCGAGAACTCCGCCGAGCGCGGCAAGGTCAACCCGGCGAACCGCACCCGCTTCCGCGTCGTCGCGGTGCTGGTGCGCGAGGAGCGCGCCCGTATCAAGGGCGACAAGGAGCTCAGCGACGCCGAACGCGTCAAGGAGCTCACCCGCCTCGACGGCATCGCCACGATCATGGCGAAGACCGCCGCCCGTGACACCACCCTCATCCAGCTGCTGACCGACAATGCGCCGCTCACTCCGGCCGCGCTCGAGATGCGCCGTGCCATGCTCATGGAGGCCGGTGGCGAGCTCAGCCCCGACGACCTGATCGTCGTCACCGAGGCCCCGGTCAAGCCGGCCGTGGAGGAGCGCCAAGTCGTTCCGCAGTCGGTGAAGCAGTTCCAGATGTCGAACCCGTTCCTGGCCCCCGACTTCTCATCGTCGAACGCTCCGGTCTCGACCACGAACCGTCTCGCGAACTGGGAGCTCATCGAGCCCCTCTTCCGCTCCTTCGAGGTCGGCGTCGGCGGGGTTGCCAGCATGGATCTGCCAGAGGCGCGCTCGCTCGCGACGCCCGGTGGCATCGAGCTGATGCGTCACCAGGCCCGCTTCATTGAGAGCGCCCGCGCGGGTCACCGCAGCTACCTGCTCGCCGACGAGCCCGGGCTCGGCAAGACCGCTCAGGCGCTGCTCGCCGCGAATGTGACGAGCTCCTATCCGCTGCTGGTCGTCGTCCCGAACGTCGTGAAGGTCAACTGGGCCCGCGAGGTCGAGAAGTGGACGCCGCAGCGCGTCTCGACCGTCGTCCACGGTGACGGGGCCGACATCGACGCCTTCGCCGACGTCGTCATCGTCAACTACGAGGTGCTCGATCGGCACGTGGCCTGGCTGTCGCGTCGCGGCTTCAAGGGCATGGTCGTCGATGAGGCCCACTTCATCAAGAACAAGGACTCGCAGCGCTCCAAGAACGTTCAGGCTCTCTCGAAGAGCATTCGTGCGGTCACGCCTAAGGCGCTGATGATCGCTCTCACCGGAACGCCCCTGATCAACCAGATCGAGGACTTCCGCATGATCTGGCAGTTCCTGGGCTGGATCGACGACAAGAAGCCGCTGACCGAGCTCATGCGCCGCCTCGAGGAGACCGAGCTGGATCCCGGTGACAACGGGTTCTTCCGTGCCGCGCGCGATTCCGTCGTCGACATGGGCATCGTGCGTCGCAAGAAGGTGGACGTCGCTGCCGACATCCCTGCGCGTCGCGTCGCCGACATCCCGGTCGAGCTCGACGGCGAAGCCGGCCGCTCGATCCACGAGGCCGAGGCCGCGCTGGTCACCCGACTCGTGGAGCGGTACCGCCGCGTCATCGCGACGCGTCCGGACTCCGACCCGGCAGACATCATCCGGCTGGTGGCCGCGGCGGAGCTCGAGGAGACCCGACAGGCGGGCGGTGACGGCAGCGGAGACAACGTCTTCACGATGGTCCGCAAGATCGGCCAGGCCAAGGCCACGCCCGCAGCGGACTACACGGTCAACCTGGCCAGGAACGTCGGCAAGGTGGTGTTCTTCGCGAAGCACATCGATGTCATGGACACCGCCGAGAAGCACTTCGCTGCGGCTGGCCTCACGACCGTCTCGCTTCGCGGCGACCAGACCTCGAAGGCCCGTCAGCTGGCGATCGACTCGTTCACCAATGATCCGGATGTCGCGGTCGCGGTGTGTTCGCTGACCGCCGCCGGCGTCGGGGTCAACCTGCAGGCCGCGTCCAACGTGGTGCTCGCGGAACTGAGCTGGACCAACGCCGAGCAGACGCAGGCGATCGACCGCGTGCACCGCATCGGCCAGGAGCTGCCCGTCACCGCGTGGCGCATCATCGCAGCGGGCACGCTCGACGGCCGTATCTCGCAGCTCATCGACGCGAAGGCGGGCCTCGCGGCTCGCGCGCTCGACGGCGAGGCGGCGCTCGATGTGGCCGAGGGGTCCGTGCAGCTTGAGGCGCTCATCGCGGTGCTGACGGATGCCGTGGGGCAGCTGTAGCCGCCCGATCCTGACCGTGTGGTGAACAGCTCGCGAACTCTCAACCATCTAGCGAAACTTCACGGGTTGTCCGCGTTTCCAGGCTGAGTATTGTCATGTCTACCGGAAGGCCGAACCGCAAGGTGAGGCACGAAAGTAACAGAAAGACCCTCGGGTCTCGACGAACCGCTCGCGCGGTGTTGGGCGGTGCTTGCACCGCTTGGCGCTGGTGCGGGGGGAACGCGGAACCGGGGGTCTTTCGTTTGAGCCCCTGTTCACCCCGCGTGCCACCCCTCCCGTTTGTACCCCGTTCTATCCGCAAAGCTGCGGACACCCGCTCTGGGGGCAGCGAATGCTTGATGGTCTCACTACATTCAGAAGTGCACTAGTTGGGGGACTAGCGGCGGCGGTGGTCAGTCACATCGCGTTCCGTCATACGGGGGTATTCACGGAACCGCGGACAGACCACCGCCGCCAGTATTTTCTTCACCCAGGGCCCCCATCAGGTCGGCTCTCGCCCGCCGAGGTGCGCGACGGTTCAGCCGTCCGTGAATCTCTCAACTCTCTAGTGAGAGTTGACCTATTGCGCGCTGTTCACGATTCGGTAGTGTCATGTCAACCGAAACAGCGCAACCCGAACATCCGTGGAGTAATCCGCGAATGCGACGGCCGCAGCCGGTGCTGAGAAGGCGACGTTGGAGCGATGTCGCGGAGTGATCCGCGAGAGAGTTCCGGCGGCCGAGACCCCGCAGATCCGACGCTCCCATGTGTCGGGGACGCGGACGACCGGCGGCCCGATCGGCGCGCCGGAGTCAGCCGGATGGTGGCGGGGCTCTCATGCCCGCTGCCTCCCTGCCGACCGAGACGACGGAGGTCCCGCCACGTGTGGTGATGACCGACGAACCGGATGCGGGCTCTCGCACTGCTGAACGAACGGTCCTGTGAAGGATGGTTCAGACGGCCGCTGCGGAGCTGCCCACCTCCCGAGAGCTCGCGGGGCGTGGCGCGTTGGATCGACCCACAGAAGTGCCCGGATTTCGCGACCCGGGCACTTCGTGTGTACAGGGGGTAGGCGAGCCGTCCGACCCCTCAGCGTGAGCTGTTCTCGGTGCGCCCCCGCACGATCCCGATGAAGGTCTCGACGGCCGGAGTGGTCGCGTCGATCGGCCAGACCAGGCTGATCCACGTCGAGGGCGAGTCGCGCAGGGGTCGGGCGATCACGTCGCGGCGGCCGAGCACCCGGGCGAGCGACTGCGGCATCCTGGCGATCCCGACGCCCGCGGCGACCAGCTCGAGAGTGTCGGCATCCTGACCAGGCAGGAGGTTCTCGCCGTCGAGGTCGTTCGGCGCGAGCCGTTCGCCAGCCTCGAGCGCGGCGAACAGGTGATCGCGCGAGGCGACGACGACGGGCAGCTCTTCATAGAGCCGGATGGCGCTGAACTCGTCGTCGGCGGCGGTGTCGCGCAGGAACGCCGCATCCGCGTCACCCCCGCGCAGAGCCTCGATCGCCTCCGCCGCCGAGGAGGGCCGCAGCTCGAGACGCTGCCGCCGCATCCGCTCGCGCCAGATGCGCTCCCATTTCGTCGGCGTGACGCCTGGCACGAACGCCACGCGGAACGTCGGCAAAGGGTCGGGCATGGGCCAAGGCTACCGATGCTCGCCGCATCGGGGCCGCTGTGGGGCGGCCTCCACCGCCCGCGGCGACTAGCCTGAGGGGATGCCCAGACCCCAGTTCATGAAGCCCGAGACCGCGGCGAAGAAGCTCGAGGTGCTGCTGGCCGCGACGCCGGCCGAGTTCCAGGCGCGCGAACTCCGCCGCGAGGAGGTCGCCGCGCTGCAGGCGAGCCCGCCCGAGTGGCTGGCGACGCTGCGACGCGAGGGGCCGCATCCGCGCCCGGTCGTCGCCCAGCGCCTGGGCATCTCGAACTCCGGGCTCGCCCGCGGCGGGATCACCGAACCGCTCACCACCGCCGAGATCACTGCGCTGCTCGAGGAGTCGCCGCGCTGGCTCGAGTTGGAGCGCGACAAGCTCAAGGCCGTACGTGCCGAGGCCACGCGTCTCAAGCGCGAGAAGGCCGCCGCCGCAACGAATGCTTAGCGCTCCCGCGGGTCGGGCCGGCATCACCGTCCGTGTCGCCGACGCCCGATGCGCGTGCGCAGGATCGCGAGCGTCGCCAGCACCACGATGAACACCGACAGCCCTGCGATGTAGCCAATCAGGCTCGGGATGCCGTTCTTCGGGTCGATGAACGGGTAGGGGTACCAGCCGTACAGGGGTCCGCGGATCAGCGTGAAGGCCGCCCAGGCGAGCGGATACGACACCACGACCCACAGCGCGGTGAACGGCAGCCGCGCGCGGCCGGGGCCGAAAATCCAGTCCAGGACCAGGAAGATCGGGATCCAGACGTGCAGCACCTCGTTCGGCCACTCGATGCCGACATAGTCGGTTGTGGGCACGCCGCGAAGCAGCAAGTTGTAGACGGCCGCCGTCACGACGGCGTAGCAGAGAGCCGAGAGCTGGATGCTCGACAGCAGCACGGTGTCCCGTTGATGTGCGAGCGCCCAGGCGCCGCCCGCCAGGAGCAGGATCACGTTGATCATGCTCGACTGGATGGTGAAGAACGCGAAGTAGTGGCCCGGGATGAGAGCGCCGTGAACGACCAGATCCTGGATCTGAAACGCCAGGGTAACGACGATCGTGATCGCGGCGGCCAGCCGGAGCAGGCCGCACAGCCTGCGGGGCGTGGATGCACCTCCCATGGAACTACCCCGTTCGCGCGTGCAGGTACTCGTTGATCTCCGTGGTGAGGAGGCGGTCCACCGGGTACTCGTCGCCGTCGACCGCCCGGATGGGCGCGGCATGCCGCCCGCTCGAGACCAGCCACGCGGCATCCGCGCCCCGGAGGTCGTCGACGGTGAGCAACGCGTACTCGCCGGCGTACCCGTGAGACCCGGCCCAGTCAAAGATGTCGGCCTGCGTCGTGCCGGCCAAGATGCCTTGATCGGTGCGCGGGGTGAGCAGCGTCGTGCCGCGCTTGAGGATCAGATTCGACACCGCTCCCTCGAGCAGGAAGCCGTCCGAGCTCACCCAGAGCGTGTCATCGGCCCCGCGCCGAGCAGCCTCGCGGAACGCGCCGCGGTTCACCGCGTAGCTGAGCGTCTTGGCGCCAGCCAGCAGCCACGGCGAGGTGCGGGCGACGTCGTGGCGGTAACCGCGATCGAGGAGCACGATTCGGATGCCGTCGCGTCGCGCCGGTGTGTGGTCGGGCGCGACCGCCGCCAGCGCCCAGCCGGTCGGAATGAGCGCGCCCGGCCCCTGAGCAGGGACACTGTGAGCGCCCGCGCCGCCCTCGACTCCGCGCGTCAGCACGATCTTGACGAAGGCCTCGTCGGCGTCGCTCAGGTGCGCGGCGACCTCGCGGATCGCCGCCCGCCAGTGCGCGAGATCGGGTGCCGGGAGGTCGAGCATCTCGGCCGAGTGAGCGAAGCGTGCGAGATGCGCCTCGAGCGCCTGCAGGTGCCCGGTGCCGAGGCTGATGGTCTCGAAGACGCCGTCGCCGCGAGTCGCGGCCAGATCGAGCACGCTGAGTTGCGGCACGGACGGGTCAGCCGGGTAGTGGCCGGCGGGGGAGCCCTCGTCGTCGAAGGCGAGCCGCACCAGGAACGGCCCGGTCACGAACTCCACCTGAGCCGGTCGAGCCGCTGCAGCATCCCGTCGATCGTCGCGCCCAGCGCCGGGTAGGCCTCGCCGATGTCGCCGAGCATGCGTCGATCGCGGGCGTAGTCCGATCCCGGCTTGCGTCCGCCCTCGGCGTCAAACAGGTCGGCCCGCAGTAGCAGGACGACGAGCTCGTCGATCGTCGGCAGCGCATCCATGAACGCCCACGGGTCTTCGCCGCCCATGAGCCGCTCACTCACGACCGAGCCGAGCTCATCCTGGGCCTCGGCGCGGAGACCCTCGAGGCTCGCGCGGCGCAGGATCTCGGTATTCGATGTCACAATTCCGAGCCTACGCCCGGGTTCTGCACGAGCCTGGCAAGCAGCCGTCCGGCTGTGGAGGCGTCGCACCATGACGACCACCGGCATCACGGGTCCACGGGTCAGCTCGGCCGGCTCATCATCGATCCGCTGCGGCAGCGGCCGCACACGGCGATCCGCGACGTCGAGGTCGCGGAGGTGACGGGCGACGTCGAGGCGCTGACCGGGCAACCGGCCCGCACGACCGACGAGGCGATCTCCGACAATCCGCCCCGATAGGGTCGGAGAGTGATGCGAGGCGTGCGGTTCCTGTCGGTAGCACTTCTCGTCCTCGGGATCGCCGCCGCCCCGACCGCCGCTTTCGCCGGGGCCCCGCATGATGCCCGCGCCGCGCACCCTGCCGCCGCCCCGCAGCGCCCCGCCGTGGCGGCCCTGCCCGGCGATGTCAGCGACTTCACCTTTCGCAGTTTCAACGCGGTCTACCACCTCGCACGCGACGCGAATCGGCACGCCACCTTGGCCGTGACGGAGACCATCGTGGCGCTCTTTCCGCAGTCGGATCAGAACCGCGGCATCCTGCGAGACATCCCGAACATCTACGGCAGTGCCCAGCTGCAGACCAAGGTGGTCTCGGTGGTCGACGAGACCGGCGCGGCCGTTCCGTACACCGAGAGCGACCAGGGCGACACCGTCGAACTCGCGCTGGGCACAGAGGCCTACGTGCACGGGCCCACGACGTACGTCATCAGCTACACGCAGGTCGACACCATCCGGCACTTCGCCGACAGCGACGACGACGAGTTCTACTGGGATGTCAACGGGAACGGATGGGCGCAGCCGTTCCAGCAGGTTGGTGCACAGGTGGTCGTCGACCCCTTGCTCACCTCGGCACTGACCGGTCACAACGCCTGCTATCAGGGCGCGCAGGGGGCGACCACCGCGTGCTCGAGCGGGGTCGTCGCGGACGGCAGCACCCTCTCGGCCCTCACCACCGATCTCGCGGCTGGCGACGGCCTGACGATCGCGGTCGGCTTCACCTCGGGCACCTTCGTGGATGTCTCGAGCGACCCAAACAACCAGCCGGACTCGGGCAACTCCACGCCCGCCACTCCGGCACAGATCGCGGGCGTCCTGCTGTCGCTGCTCGGATTCCCGGCCGCGCTGATCGGTGTCATCAGTGGCGTCGCGTCGCGGCTGCCCCGCACCGAACCGGCGCGCGGCACGATCATCCCGCAGTACTCGGCCCCCGACGGCATGGATGTGATGGTCGCCGCCCAGCTCATTGCCCGCCAGGCGACGGCGGTGCCCGCGCAGTTCGTGAGTCTCTCGGTGAAGGGCAGGACTCGACTGCTCGGCTACGCGGTGAAGAACGCGCGCACCTCGGACTACTCGATCCAGTTGCTGGATCCGACCGGCCTCGACCCGATCGAGCAGCAGGTGGTCGACGCGCTGTTCGGCGAAGGCGCGAAGCCCGGTGCCACCCACGATCTGCATAAGTACGGGGACGACGCGCTCGCCGCCGGTCTCGCGCCCGCCCTCGCGACGGCGGCGATCGCCGTCGACGCCTACTACGACGGACACCGCAGGACGGTCGGAGGCACGATCGCCCTCGTCGTCACGATCGCGCTCACACTCACGGCGTTGCTCTCCGCGGTGATCCTGGGCGGCTTCGTGGGGCTCGTCACCGGTGCCGTCGGCATCGTGGCGGGTCTGATCGGCGTGGGCGCTGCCTTCCTCGGCTTCCGCGGACGCAAGAAGCTGAGCGACGTCGGCGCGCAATGGAACGACTACCTGCTGGGAATGCGGATGTATCTGCAGCTCGCCGAACAGGACCGGCTGCGCGTGCTTCAGAGCCCGAGCGGTGCCGAGCGGATCGACGTGACCGACGGCACGCAGCTCATCAAGCTCTACGAGAAGCTGCTGCCGTGGGCGATCATCTGGGGCGTCGAGGATCAGTGGTCGAAGGTGCTCGAGGTCGAGTTGCAGCGCCAGAACGCCACGCCCGATTTCTGGGTCGGCCAGAACGCATTCTCGGCCCTCGCTTTCCTCCCGCTGATCACGAACCTGGGCCCGGCCACCTCGGCCGTTCCCATGACCACCAGCGGCACCGGTGGCAGCTTCTCCAGCTTCTCGGGCGGCTCCTTCGGTGGCGGCTTCTCGGGTGGCGGTGGTGGCGGAGGTGGCGGCGGGGGCCGCTGAGTTGTGCGCCGGGGCGATCTCGCCACGCGTTTTGGGGGAGGACGGTTGGACGCCCGCGTCGTGGGAGACGGCAGAATGGTCGCGTGCCCGATAGTCCGCTCGCGTTGAGCCCGTACTCCGTGCTCGGCGTTCAGGGGAGCGCGAGCCACACGGAGCTGCGCCGTGCCTACCGCGTGAAGCTGCGGCAGACGCATCCCGACACCGGTGGCGACGCCCTCCAGTTCGATCGCGTGCAGCGCGCCTGGGAACAGGTCGGCACGCCCGAAGCGCGGGCCGCCTACGACAACGGCACCCAGAAGGTCTGGGATCTGGATGATGCGCCCGTGCGCACCTGGGCCCCGCCAGCTCCCTTCACTCGGGCCAGCACCTCGCGGCCGCAGGCGCGCACCCACGGACATCCGGGTGGCTGGTATCGCGAGCAGTACCTGCAACTGCTCCACGAGTGGGTCGGACGCGGGGTGGCCGTCCCCGATCCGTATGAACTCAAGCTGGTGCAGTCGGCGCCGCGCGAGATCCAGCATCTGCTGGCCTCCGCCGTCGCCGAAGAGGACACCGCGATCGTGCTCGCCAGCCTCGGCATCGGATTCACGGTCTGGAATGATGTGCGCACCGATGCGGTGCGTCGTGGCGCGCGGGTACAGAACGGGCTGACCGCGGGCCCGCAGGGGGCGGCAGGCAAGATCGACCACCTCGTTCTCGGGCCGAGCGGACTCTGGGGCATGCTCAGCGAGGACTGGGGAGGCACCGTCGGCGCGCGTCGTGGCGAACTGGTGGGGCCGGGCATCCACGCGGACGAGCGTCCGATGCACGAGCTGGCTGACCGCGCACGCAATTTTGCACGCCAGGCGAAGGTGAAGTTCTCGGCGCTCGTGATCGTGGTGCCCGACGACTCGAGCCCCGAGGGCGTCATGGCGCTCGGCTCGATCCGAGGAGCGCAGACCCTGCTCGTGCAGCGCTCCCGACTCGCCAACCTGGTGCGGATTGGGGTACCCGGCGTCGCCGTCGGAGGAACCGACCTGTTCGAGGTGCGCACCCGCGTGCAAAGCGCTGCGCGCTTCGTCTGACCCCGTACCCCCGATCGCGTAGGGGGGATGGCTCGATCTGCACTAACCATCCCGGTCGGCAGGGCGAAGGTCAGGTCGCCCCGATGGGTCGATTCGCCCAAGCGATGGTGCGTCCCCTCCTTGAGGCGATCACGGATCGCTCGCTCGACGCTGACGGAGCGCTTCCGATCCCGCCCGGCAACGGCCATGTGCACGCGTCCGGCCCCAACCCCGATCACGTTCTGCTCATCGGAGCCGGCGCGATCACCGGGATCGGCGTCAGTTCGCACGACATCGGATTGCCGGGGCAACTCGCGCGACGCATCGCGGCGTCGACTCAGCGGGTGGGCGGACCAGATGGCACCGGCCATGGTCGGTCACCTTGGGAACGGCGTTCGCTCTCGCCGTGCACCTGCCGCCGACAAGCACCTGCGTCAGGGCGCTCTTGACTCGCTGGACACCCTCGACTCCGTCGCCGACGCCCGGATCGCCCGCACCGCCCGGGATCTGCTCGGGGCGACCGGAGGCGGCGGTGCTGCGCGAACTCGCGTTGAGAATGCAAGCGCTGCTCTGGTTGAGCGGCGAGCCCGCAGTCCGACGCGGGGGCTGACGTCGCGCGACCGCCATACGCTGGAGGAATGATCGATCCCGCCGCCGCAGCCGAAGCTCTCGCCCCCGGTTTCACCACCGCGGTCCCTGACGCCACCTCGGTCGCCCGCCTCGCCGACGCCGGCCTCCGCTACGCGCTGGTCGACACGAGCGACCCGGCCGCGTGGGCCGACTGGCTGCGCGCCGACGATCGGGGCTTCCTGCAGCCGACCCGCGACGAGAAAGATTTCGAGATCAGCCGCGCCGGCATCGGTTACCGCCGCACCATCGGCGTCTACGACGACAGCCTGACGGTGGATGCCGCCGTCCCGGTCGCCACCGTCGACTCCTGGCCCGCCGAGCTCACCATCCCGGGCAGCACGATCGAGACGCCCCGCACTCTCACGAGCTGGGCGATCAGCTCGGTGACCGTGGCACCCACGCATCGCCGCCGAGGCGTCGCCCGAAACCTCCTCGAGGGCGAGCTGCGCACCGCGCATGCTCTCGGCTTCCCGATGGCGATGCTGACGGTGAGTGAGTCCACGATCTACGGCAGGTTCGGGTTCTCGCCGGCCGCGCTCGCCACCGACTGGACAATCGACACGCGTCGCGCGCGCTGGATCGGGCCCGAGGCATCCGGTCGGGTGGAGTTCATCGGCATCGACCTGTATCGCCAGGAGCTGGCCGAGCTGCACGATCGCGTGCGCCTCGCCAGTCCCGGCGAAATCGACGTCTGGCCGCATCGCTGGGACCAGCTGGTCGGAGCCACGGAGCCCGACGCCTCGCGCACAAAGCAGCTGCGCGTCGTGCGGCACACCGACACGTTCGGCGCCACGCGTGGCCTCGCGCTCTACCGCGTCACCGGCGGCGAGCCCGACTTCAGCCAGCACGTCGTCGAGGTGGAACGCTTCGATGCCGAGACGCCGGACGCCGCATCCGCTCTGTGGCGCTACCTCCTCGAACTCGACCTCGTCACCGAGGTGAAAGCCCACCTGCGCCCCATCGACGAGACCCTGCGCTGGCAGATCGCCGACTTCCGCAGCGCCGAGGTGAAGACCTGGGAGCACCAGTACCTGCGCGTGCTCGACGTGGCCGCGGCCTTCTCGGCGCGCAGCTACGCGGCCCCGGGTTCGATCGTGTTCTCGGTCAGCGACGGGCTCGGTTACGCGGCCGGGACGTGGCTGCTCTCGGTGGTCGAGCCTGTCGAGACCGAGACCGAGAGCCTCCGAGCAACTGTCACCAAGCTGGATGCCGCCCCCACAGGCATCCCGACGCTCACCCTCACCGCCAACGAGCTCGCGTCGCTCTACCTCGGCGGAGTCGCCGCGACCACCCTCGTGGATGCCGGCTGCATCGCCGAGCGCACCCCGGGCGACGCGGCGATCGCCGACGGCATCCTGCGGGCTGCGCGGGCGCCGTGGTTGAGCGTTTGGTATTAGTGGCCGAGGTTCGACAGGTAAGCCGCGACGATGATGAACCCGGCGATCGGAAACAGCACGCTCAGGAGCTTCTCCGCACTCGATTGCTCCTTCTTGCCGCGTGATCTTGTCCGCGTCGCAGCCGGCGAGGACGCGCGTTTCGGCGTCGCACCAGAACGACTTCCCGGTGCTTGTCGAGTCGTCGAGCGAGTCGCCCGACGGGGCGCGTGGAGGGACTCCCGGGGCACGATTTCTTCTGTTCCTAGCTCCGCTTCCAGTGCCTCGAATTCCAGCAACAGGTGAGCCCCGATGCCGGATGGGGCTGGCGAGCTGTGCCACGTCGACGGCTTCAGCGCGGCCTCGCTGATCCGTTCGATCTGGCCAGACGAGAGAATGTTCCGGAACTGAAGTTCGTGCAGGAGCTCGTCGTCAGAGGCGACGAGAACTGAGGTAGTGGAGTTTCCGCACGGTGCCGTACGAGACATGCGCGCGGGAGTGACGAACACCAATACCCCAGCGACCGGGACGTTGAATCCAACGGCCTTTGAGAGGGCTGCAGACGCATTGTCTGCTTCAGAGATTGATCGGTTCACGTATGGGTAGGCCTGATTGTCGACTCGAAGACCGAAGCCTGCCGCCCAGATAGTCCGACCCGGACTGTACTTGGTGTTGATAGTGAAGACGCCGCCCGGCCCAATCGCCACGTGATCGATGTCCGTCTTTCCGGCGCCCACCGGCACCGAATGGAGCACCATCCAGTCCGGCCCCAGCTGGTCGAGAAGAGTCGCGATATGGCGCTCGCCGAAAACTCCGCGATACCAACTCCGCACTTCCGGATCGATAACGATCTGCCGCGACGTCTGGTCCCGGCGGATCGAGCCTTCCGCCCACAGGTCGAGGAGCTTCTCGATCAGGGACTGGGCAGGTACGCGTTCACGAAGATCACTCACCTGGTCAAGCGTGGCCCGACGGCAGGAGCGTAGACAGCCCGTATTCGGGGGCCGACCGTTCTAGCCTGGGCGCATGTCTTTGCCCGAAGTGTGTGTTGTGTATCTGCTCCGGCCGGGGAAGCACGGGCAGGAGGTTCTTCTCGGACGGAAGTTGACCGGTCTCGGGTTGGGGAAATCCGTCGCGCCCGGCGGCAAACTGGAACCGGGAGAATTTGCGCGCGAGGCCGCAGTGCGGGAGGTCGAGGAAGAAGTCGGAATTCGGCTATCGGACCAAGATCTAGAACTGGTCGGAGAGCTCACATACTCGTTCCCCAGCAGGCCGGCGTGGAGTCAGAAGTCATGGGCGTTTCGAGTGCTCGGTGAGTTCGGCGAACCCGTTGCCAGCGACGAGCTGGCTGCCGCGTGGATACCGGTGCACGAGTTGCCTGTTCGGGACATGTGGGATGACGCCCGTTACTGGCTGCCAGCGGCTTTATCGGGCACTTTCGTCAGCGCGACTTTCGAGTTCGGGGAAGACCTGTCGACAGTGTCGCGAAGTGACCATGCACTTTTCGTGCAGCGAGCTAGCTGACGAACTGATCGAAGCGATCTGCCAGGGCCTCGCGCGACGGCCAATCGGCCTGTTTGCGAGGAAGCGTCAGGCGGACGCCGTCCATTTCCTGGATCCCGTGCTTGAGCATCGGGCCGTCGATCTCCTTCAGGACGTCGCCATCGATGTGCACGACGAAGTCGGGTGAGATTCCGAGGATCCTGTTGTCGAAGGCAGCGTGATGGATCTTGCACAGAGCGAGACCGTTGGTGACGTGGGCTATCCCTTCGGCGTCTCGATCCGGAATGATGTGCGCAGCATCGAGCAACTCAGGGTGGTTGAGGCGGCAGACGGCGCACGTTCGCGAGTACGCGAGGATGACCCGTGCTCGAAACACCGGTTGATGCACTCGCCGCTGAACTATTTGCGCGACGTACTGCTTGCTGATCTCCTGGTCCGTCGCACCTGAGGCGAATGAGCGCCAAGATTCTTCTCCCGATGCGATCAGGAAGAAACGGTTGGCGAGGTCCTCGTCGATGACAAACGACGAGATGACCGGGACGTAGACGTTCGGAAGCGGCTTCTGGAACAGGATGATCGGTTTTTTCGCCGTCATCGCCGCTCGGAGCTTTCTGTTGTCGCCACCCAGAGGGTCGCCGTCGCGAAAGGAGTACCGAAGGATTCCGTCGTCGCCGATGTGATCGGAGTAGGGGCCGTTGTCGGCGCTTACTACTGACAATGTCTCATCGAACTCCGCCGGATTGCGGATCCCTCGGCTGTAGTCGATCAACGGGAACCGTTTGCCTTCGAGCTCGAAGTTGAGAAGTTCGTCCCTCGTTGCAAAGCCGCCTCGAGAATCAATCAAACGCTCTAGGCCCGCGAAGGCAGCCAGTCGGAGCCGGTCCTGCTCGAACGAACTGAGTGCCATTCGCTCTTTGTAGCAGAGGAGTGGCGTCACGGGCCGTTGTCTGGCCAGACTTGACCAACATGAACGGCGAGGGGAATGAGCGGGATGCGAGTCTCATCGAGCCAACAGCCGAGCGTGAGCTCGACTTCGTCGCCGGGGGACCGATCCCTGACAGCTTCTTCGACGCTCTTCCCGACGACGAGTTGGGGCGCTGGGACTTCGCCTGAGCCCTCCCCCGTCTCTGGTGAGCGACATCCGGCCGACGCCTCTTGCTGTACTGGCGTAGCCTGGAACCTTCCGGCAACGAGGAGAATACGTGCCCGAGTGCATTCATGGCTTTGAAGACGGCCTGTGCGACATCTGTTTTCCGCGCCCGCAGGCTGAGCCCATCAAGCGTGCGACGGTCACGACAACGCGACGCAGCGCATCCGGAACCCTCACGCGGTCGGTTGCCCCGCGCACGACCAGCCGCCCGACGATGCTGCTGAACACGCAGCGCGTCTACCACGTCACCCACCTCCGCAACCTGGAGGCGATCGTCATCGACGAGGCCATCCGGGCGGATGCCACCCCCGCCGTCGACGTCAGCTCGGCCACCACGCGCGAACTGCGCGGCACCGTCGAGCTCGCGGCGGGCGGTTTCGTGTCGGAGCGCGTGCCGTTCCAGCTCAGCCCGCACGCCAACCGCTGGAACGAGCTGCGCAACGGCGCGCTCGGCGTGCACTGGTCGGATGCAGCCCGCGACACCTCTCCGCTCGACTACGTCATCCTCGTCAGCTCGGCGGGCGCGGTCGGCTCCGAGGTGATCTTCGCCAACGGGGATGCCGCGGCTCCCGCCACCCGCTTCGCGCAAGGCGACGGCGGCACCGCCCTGCTGCGCACCACGTTCTCGCTCGACCCCGAGCTGTTGGATGCCGAACTCCTCGCCGCCGGGCCCGTCCCGTTCTCGGCGATCACCCTCGTGGGCGTCCCCAACGAGCCGGTGCGCGACCTCGTGAAGCAGCTCCTCGCCGATGTTGGGGGAGCGTCGCCCAAGGTGGCGGTGTACCCGCCGTGGTTCCAGGCGAGCTGAGCGCACGCACTTCCCCTCCTCCCCAGCCTCTTGCGGTGTGACCTTTCTCGCTTTCATGTTGGTCAACTATGACCAAGGTCTGGCTACCATGAGGGTATGAGGATGGTGAACGTCTACGAAGCGAAGACGTCTCTGTCCAAGCTGCTGACCGAGGTGGAAGCCGGCGAAGAGATCGTCATCTCCCGCAACGGTCGGCCGATCGCGCGGCTCACTCCGATCCAGCAGCGCACAGAGCCGCGCGTGCTCGGCGACCTCGCGGGCCAGATCCTCGTCGCGCCCGACTTCGACGAGTTCACCGAGCAGGATGAACGGGATTGGTGCGGCGCGTGAGGGTTCTGCTCGACACGCACGTGCTGCTCTGGGCGCGCTCCTCCCCGGACCGACTCACGAGCCGGCAACGAGCGGCGGTCCAAGATCCTCGAAACACGGTTTTCGTCTCGGCCGTGTCAATCGCGGAGATCGGGATCAAGACCTCCCACGGCAAGCTCACCGTCCCCGACGGATTCACCGAAGGCCTCGCCGACTTCGGGCTCGACGAGCTCCCCTTCACCACCGCGCACGCGCTCGCGCTGCGCGATCTGCCGCCGCACCACCGCGATCCCTTCGATCGCATGCTGCTCTGCCAGGCGATCGTCGACGACCTCGTCTTCGTCACGTCCGACCAACGGTGCGCGCTTTACGAGGTCCGGACGCTCTGAGCCCGGAGCGGGGGGTCTCGCCGTTTCACGGCTGCTCAACCCGGCAAGATCGCGGGACCTAAGCCCCGGATCCCTGCGCGTCCGCGCGCGTAGCGTCGGCATCGAGCCGGCCAGATGTGCCGGGGAGAACGAGGGCATCATGGCCGGCTACGACGTTGCAGGACGATCCGCGATCGTGACGGGCGCGGCATCCGGAATCGGACGCGCGACCGCGCTGCTGCTGGCGGCGAACGGCTCGTCGATCGTGGCGGTCGACCTGAAGAAGGAGCCCGTGGATGCCGTGGTCGCCGAGATCACAGCGGCCGGTGGGACCGCGATCGGCCTGGTCGGTGACGTCACCGACCCGCAGCTCGCGGTCGCCGCGGTCGCCGAGGCCAACGCGCTCGCACCGCTGCGGATCGCCGTGAACAACGCCGGAATCGGCGGCGAACAGGCGCTCATCGGCGACTACACGCTGGAGGGCTGGCGTCACGTGATCGAGGTCAACCTCAACGCGGTCATGTACGGGCTGAAGGTCCAGCTACCCGCGATGGCGGAGAACGGCGGCGGGTCGATCGTCAACATGGCGTCGATCCTCGGATCGGTCGGGTTCCCGACCTCGAGCGCCTACGTGACGGCGAAGCACGGGCTACTCGGACTCACCCAGAACGCCGCCCTCGAGTACGCCGCGCGCAAGGTGCGGGTTACCGCGGTCGGCCCGGGATTCATCCACACGCCGCTCGTCGACGCGGCTCTCGACGCCGACGCGCTGACCTTCCTCGCGGGCAAGCATGCGCTCGGCCGGCTCGGAACGGCCGAGGAGGTCGCGGCCCTCGTCGCCTTCCTGGCGAGCGACGCGGCGGGCTTCATCACCGGCAGCTACCACCTCGTCGACGGTGGGTACACGGCGCAGTAGCTCGGGCACAGGGACGAGGCGCAGGCACTAGGCGCAGTAGTTTCGTCGAGTGAGCTTCCTCTCGGCCGAGTCGCGCGCTGCCCTCGCGCGCGTGCTCGAACTGGATGCGGATGCCTCCTGCGCCCCTCTCGAGCGGCTTGCGGCCCTGCGCAGTCTCGTGGCGTCGCTCGACGCCGACCCCGCCGCGCTCCGCGCCGTGCGTGACTCCCTTGACGACGGCGCAGGCTGGAGCGACGTGGGATCGGCCGCCGGGCTCGCCCCCTCGGCCGCGCGCTGGCGGTGGTCCGGGGATGACGCCGAGATCGCGGCTCGCCACGAGGCCGGCCGCCGGCGCAGCGAGCGGCCCAGCTCGAAGCCCGCCGAGCTGCCGGGGCTCTCGGTGTCGGAGGCGGCCACCCAGCTCGGCGTCACCGCGCAAGCCGTGTACCTGCGGGTGTCGCGCGGGCAGTTGCGCGCCGAGACCGTGACACTCGCGGACGGGCGGAGCTACAAGCGGGTGTTCCTGGAGGACTAGCGGTGCCCGTCGCGCGGCCCGAAGCCCTCCAGCGCTTCGGCGTCGCTCGGAGTGCCGCGCAGGTACTCGTCGAGCCACCGGGTGCGACCCGGGTAGCGCGAGTCACGCTCGATCGCGGCGGCCGCGGCATCTACGTCGAACGGAATCCGGCCGCGACCGAGCGGAATGTCCGGGTTCGAAAAGCGCTCCGCGTCTCGTGACTGTTCCGCGGTCGATTCGCGGGAACAGCCCGATCCGCAGCCGCCCGATGGTCGATTGGTACGAGAAGCCGGCGCGCGCCCCCTGGCCACATTCAGCCGCTGATGCGAGTATTTCTTCAGGCACTTGTACCGCCGCCCGAACCGATCGAAGGAGATCGAATGTTCACGAGCCCGTATCCCGACGAGGTCATCCCGAAGCTGAGCGTCTACGACTTCCTGTTCAAAGACCTGAACGCCGAGGATGCTGCCCGAATCGCGCTGATTGACGGGCCCTCGGGTGCCGAGACGACCTACGGGCAGCTCAAGGCGCAGATCGACCTCTTCGCGGGGGCCCTCGCCGCCCGCGGGATCGGGATCGGCGACGTGATCGCCCTGCACTCACCGAACGTGCCGGCGTTCGCGACCGTCTTCCATGGCATCCTGCGCTCGGGTGCCACGGCGACCACGGTCAACGCGCTCTACACCGCGGAGGAAATGGCGCGGCAGTTGCAGGACTCGAAAGCCAAGATGCTCGTCACCGTCAGCCCCCTGCTGCCAGTCGCCAGTGCCGCCGCCGCCGCCGCGGGCATCGCTGACGAGCAGATCGTCGTGCTCGATGGTGTGGACGGTTACACAGGCCTCCGCGACCTGCTGGGGGAGGGTCGCGTCGCCCCCGACGTCAGTTTCGACCCCGCAACGCACGTCGCGGTCATCCCGTACAGCTCGGGCACCACCGGATTCGCCAAGGGCGTCATGCTCAGCCATACCAACTTGGTCGCCAACGTGGTGCAGGGGACGCCCGTCCTCGACACCGACCCGGAGGATCGGGTGCTGGCGTTCCTGCCCTTCTTCCACATCTACGGGATGACGGTCCTGCTCAACCTGGCGCTCTACCGCCGCGCCACCCTGATCACGCTGCCCCGTTTCGATCTTCCCCAGTTCTTGCAGGTCATCCAGGATCAGAAGGTCACCTTCGTCTTCATCGCGCCGCCCGTCGCGGTGGCGCTCGCGAAGCACCCCCTCGTCGACCAGTTCGACCTCTCGAGCCTGCGTGGCATGATGAGCGGTGCGGCTCCCCTCGGGGCGGACCTCGCGACCGCCGTCGCCGAGCGCCTCCACATCAGAATGCAGCAGGGCTACGGGATGAGCGAGCTCAGCCCGGTCTCGCACGTGATCCCGCCGGACCGCGACGACCTGTCGCGCGGCACCATCGGCTTCCCGATCGCCAACATCGAATGCAAGCTCGTCAACGTCGACACCGGCGAGGAGATCAGCATGCCCGCGGAGGGCTCGAGCGACCCCGGCGAGCTGTGGGTGCGTGGGCCCAACGTCATGCTCGGATACCTGGGTCGGGATGACGCCACGCACGAGACCGTCGACGACGACGGCTTCCTGCACACCGGTGACATCGCGCAGGTCAACCACGACGGCTCGTTCCAGATCGTGGACCGCCTCAAAGAGCTCATCAAGTACAAGGGCTACCAGGTCGCCCCGGCCGAGCTCGAGGCGCTGCTGCTCACGCATCCGGAGATCGTGGATGCTGCGGTGGTCGCCGCTCTCGACGAGGAGGCGGGCGAGATCCCCAAGGCCTTCGTCGTGCTCAAGGACGGCTCAGTGCTCGACGCGGAATCGGTCATGGCGTTCGTCGCCTCCCACGTCGCGCCGCACAAGAAGGTGCGCGCGGTCGCCTTCATCGACGCCGTGCCGAAGTCGTCGGCCGGCAAAATCCTGCGCAAGGACCTGAAGGGCAAGTAGCCCGGCTAGTCGCCCAGAGGGTCCGCGGCCGAGGGATCCTCGAGCGCGGGACCACCGATTGGCTCGCCGGCGAAGCTCTCCATGAGCCACCCGTCGGCGGGCGATCCGGTGAGCACGACGATCCCCGTGTTGTCGAGGTGTGTGCGGCCGGGGAACTCCGGGGAGATGTTGCGTGCGCGGGCGGCGCTCCAGACGCGGATGGCCGCACCGTGGCTGAAGACGGCGACCGTGGCATCCGAAGCCTGCTCGCCGGCGATCGTCGCGATGTCGGCGTCGAAGCGCCCGAAGAACTCGTGACCGTCCGCGCCCCCTGGCATTCGCACCTCGGGGGAGCCCGAACCCCACGCCCACACCGTCTCGAGGTACTTCGTGATCGAGCGCTTATCTCGACGCCCCTCGAGCCTGCCCGCGCCGATCTCGTGGATACCGGGCAGTACCACACGGTGCATTGCGTCGCGGACGCGCGCGAGCGGTGCCGCGGTCTGGTGTGTGCGGATCAACTGGGAGGCGTAGATGCCGTCGATGCGCTCGGATGCCAGGGCATCCGGAACAGCCGACGCCTGGGCCCGTCCCAGCTCGGTCAGCCCGGGGCCGGGCGCGGCCGTGTCGAGCTCGCCGAGGACGTTCGCGGGAATCTGGCCGTGCCGGATCAGGAGGAGTCGCATCGCATCCAGCCTAGGCAGCGCGGATGACGTCCCGCTGAACGCTCGGGCCGGGCCGGCACGGGTGGGCCGGACCGAAACTAGGGTGCGGTCGGCGCGGTGGCGGCCGGCGTGGTCGTGGTGCTGACGATCCGGTAGCTCTCGCTGCCCAACCAGTCCATGACCGTCACCTGGACCAGCTGCACCGTGCTTCCCGCGGTCACCGTGCAGTTGAACACGGTTCCCGAGGCGAAGCTCGCGATGTCGGGGCACTGGACGCTGGCGACGACCTTCGGCGAGCCGAAGTGGCCAACCATTTGCTCGGTCTGGGCGATGCGATCGGGCGTGACCGCGGTGAGCGCAGCGAATGCCGAGAACGCGAGGATCGCCGCGGCTCCCGCCCAGGCGGCGAACGACAGGAACACCGCGCGGATGCCGCCCGAGCCCTGCGCGTGCAGCCGTGACGCGCGGACGCCGAGGTAGACGAGGGGCGTCAGCAGGATCCAGAACGGGGAGGCCAGGTCGAAGTATCCCCGCTTGGCGAGCGAGTTGCGGTCGAACTGGGCGGCGCCGATCCCGACGAAAAACAGGGCACCGATCAGGGCGGCCAGCGCGATATGGGGCGCGCTTCCGACGTTGATGGATGCCAGCTGGAGCAGGAGCGTGTAGCCGCTGGCGATGAGGAGGGGGGTGAGCAGGATGATGGCGAGCGCGGGGGTATACGTCGAGCCGCTGGGCCCGACGGGAGCCGCGCCGTAGGAGCGCATCGCCGGTCGCGAGGTGCTTGCCGGGTTGAACGGATCGCGCGAGCTGAACGGGATCATCGGCATCGCCTCCTGGACGTGCACGGCGTTCGGGTCGAAGGGGACGTAGCTGCCGGGATGCGGCTGGTACGTCCCCTCTGCGGGCCAGGCGGTCTCTGCGGGGGCCGCTGCGGGGACGGGAGCCGAAACCGGAGCAGCGGACGCCGGGGCGACCGGTTCGACGACCGGTTCGACGACCGATTCAACGACAGGCGGAGCCGGGGCATCGAACGGGGTCGGAACCGGCGCAACGAACGGGGTCGGAACCGGCGCAACGGTGAGCGCGGGTCCGGTGTAAAGGTCGGGCTGTGGGGCGACCGGCTGCGGCGCCACGGGAGCCACAGGCGTCGCGACGGCCACCACGACCGGCTCGGGCGCGGGGATCGGTTCGGCGACCGTGAGCGGCGCCACCGGCTCCGCGACGGCGACCGATTCAGCGATCACGACGGGCTCCGCGACGGCGACCGGTTCAGCGATCACGACGGGTTCAGCGATCACGACGGGCTCAGCGACGGTGACCGGTTCTGGTTCCGCGACGAGATCCGGCACCGGGGCCGTGGCGGGCACCGCGGCGAGTACAGCGAGGTCGACCGGCTCGGACGTGTTCGGCACGAGTCCCGGGAAGAGGGCTCCGGTGGGCGCCGAGGCGGCCGTGAGAGCGCCGGCGGGTGCCGCGCTCGGGAAGATGTCGGGCGACAGGGCATGCCCGGCGTCCTGCCAGGTGTCGAGGGGCGCATGCGCGACGGCGATCGAGAAGGCGGGCGCCGCGGCGGGCAGCGGGAGCGATACGGGCGCCGGCGGGACGGCCACCGACGCGGTCGGGATCGGTGGCGTCGCGGTCACGACGGCGGGCGGTCCGGCGAGCGGGAAGAGTTGGCCGATCGGCTTGGCGAGCGGCTGCTCGACCTGCCACACCGGGGCGGCGGGCGGGGCGGCGACCGGTGCGGGAGCCATGCCGAGGATCGGGAAGGCATCCGCCGAGACGGGGATGGGCGGACCCTCGGAGGGCGTGGCGGTCAGAGCGAGCTGCACGGGCACGCCGCTGAGGGCGACCTCATCCGAGATGTCGGCGATGCCCGACCACTCGGGCGCGTAGACCTGGCCGTCGACGGCATCCGCCATCTTGAAGACGGAGTTGCGCGGGATGTAGATGCCAGGGCCATCGGCGACGGGCGCAGCAGCTGCAGGAGCGGGTTCGAACGGCTCAGCCGGCTCGGGCGAGATCGGAATAACCAGCGCGAGAGGTTCTGCCGTGGTCGCCGTGGTCGCCGCGGTCGCTTCGGTGGTCTGCGGAGTCCAGTTGGCCCCGTCCCACCAACGCAACTGCGCGGCATCCATCGGATCCGCGTACCAGCCCCCAGCCGGCGTCAGCGAAGCATTGGACACGTTTCCCCCCGTTCACGTTCCTGGCCCCACAGTAGGGGGGCGTTGGCGCGCCGCCGAGTCCCCCGTTCGGGGAGCGTGCGGCGGCGGATGCCCGAAGCGCGCGCCTTCTGCAGAGAAAGCGCGCGCTCGGGGTCGTTCTGGTCGGCGATTGGCCGCGGATCAGGCGTAGGCGAGAGCAGCGAGCTGGGCCTGAACGGGCACCTCGACCTGCACTTCGACAGCCACCGTGGCGCGAGCGCGCGGACGGATCCGGGGCGCGGTCGAGGGCTGACGCGGCGCGGGCGTCGCGCCAGCGGCGTGGCGTCCGATGTAAGTGACCGTCGCGTGCGTGTCGGCGGCGGCGAACGAGGCATCCGCCTCGGCCACCTGCGGCACGATCGGTGCGGCCAGCTGCTCGGCGACGGTCTGCGCCGCAGCGTGCGTCACGACAGCGTGCGTGTCGGCGACGGCGGGCTCGGCCGCAGCGAGGTTCGAGACGTGCTCAGTCCAGGTTTTTCCATCCCACCAGCGCACCTGTCCGGACGTTTGCGGGTCCGGGTACCAGGCGGCGGCGGGGGCTTCGTTCGGGTGTGACATGTGAGGTCCCCCCTCCATCGGGCGTCTGAGTCGGGTTCCCAGCAGCTCCGATTTGCAGCCTACGCAGCCCCGGATTCCGGGGTGAGTCCCCACTTCGGGGCCGGTCCGGCGCACGAGCGGGTCTACTCGAGCTCGTGCCCGTCGCCGACCTGGCCGCCCTGGATCAGCGCGTCCCGGTGTGCGGGGGATGCGGCGGCATCCGGTGTCCCGGGGGCGACCTCCAGGTCGAAGCCAATGTGGGTGTCCGGCGAGATATATGCCGCGACCCGCAATCGCTCGCGCGTCACATTGGGATGCTCATCGAGCTCGGCATCCGCGTTGATGTGTCGTCCCATCAGGGCATCCCGTCAGATGGCCATCGCGTAGCTGAACTGCCCGTCGGGTCCGTCGATGCTGACCCAGACGGCTTTTGTCACGCCGGTGGCCAGGGTGGCCGTGCAGGTGTACAGGGTTCCGTTGGTCGTCGTGTCGACGAAGGGTGGGCAGTTGATGGTCGCGGCGCGCCCGGAGATCACGTAGTCCTGCGAGATGGTGTTCTGGATCGTCAGCGCATGCGAGAGCGGACGTAGCTCGCCCGTGGCGTATGCCGCACCCGGAATGGCGATCACGAGAGCCCCGACGATGAGGAACATTGCGAGAGGGCCGGATCCCGGCACCCGGAGGCGTCGGATGATCAGGTAGCCGATCGCGCCGAGAAGAGCGAAGAGCGGGCCGGGTGGGGTGAATCCGCGCGACTTCAGGGCCCGGCCGTCGCTGAGCGCCCAGAGGATGCCGAGCAAATAAGGGATCAGAAAGCCGATGACGAACACGACAGGGGTCGGCGCGACGTAGAAGTAGATGTAGGCGGCCGCGAGCGCGGTGAGCAGGGTGAGCACGGGCGTCAGCGCGATGAGCCAGGCGGATCCGGTCGCGGTGCGGGCGGTGCCGTGCACGCCGGCGCGGCGGCGACCCGCGGCCTTCTGGCCCGCTGCGGCTTGGCGCCCGGCGGGGTTGATGGGGGTGGCGGTGTCGGTCCGCTGCGAGCTCTGCTGCACCGCGACTTCCTGGCGGGAGCGATCGGCTCCCGGGCCGAAGCCGAGGGCGGTCGCGCCCGCGATGATCTCGTTCTCGGAGGTGCCGACGCCGAACTGGCGCTCCAGCTCGCGGGCAGCCGCGATCCGGTCGGCGGTGGACTCGGTGACCGTGTCGGTGGCTGTCGACGTCGAGCTCGCCGTGACGACGATGGGCGCGACGGGATCGGCCACGACGGTCGGCTTGTCGCGCACATGCTCGGTCCACGCCAGGCCGTTCCACCAGCGCACCTGCTCGGACAGAGCGGGGTCCTGGTACCAGCCCGCCGGAACAACACGCGTTGCTTGATCAGTCACCCGCATCCCTCCTGAGCGTTTGACGTTGCTTGTTGGCAGTCTAGGAGCGGCCCCCCGGCCGTTCACGACCCCGTTCGGGGTATGTCGTGGGCTGCTCAGCTGGTGGCCGAGAAGACACCCCAGTCATCGACGCGCCAATCGATCCAGCCGTTGGAGCGCTGGAGGCTGACGGTCACGTCGTACGTGCCGCCGCCGGGCTTGTGAGCCTGGCAGGTGAACGACTGTTGCGGAATGAGCGGCGGCGTCGCCGGGCAGGCGGCAGTGAGCTCGGTGCCGAGAATCGACGCGCTCTGAGCGATCGACACCTCGGCCTGGTGCGAGAAGGTCTGCGGTGAGAGCTGGATGATGAGCCCAGGAACCGCCACGTTCGCGGCGACGAGCAGCAGGCCGAGTACGAGGAAGGTGAGCATCGGGCCGAAGCCGCTCCCGGATTCGCGCGCGGTGCGCGTCAGCCGGGCGATCAGGTAGATGAGCACGGTCAGGAACGCCCAGGCCCAGCTTGCCGGCTGTTCGATCCCGGCGACCTTGAGCGCACGGTAGTCGAGGATCGCGAGCACGATGCCCGCCACGTACGGGATGCCGAAGATCGCGGTCAGGAGCACCGACGAGGTGGGCGCCGCAGCGCCCGAGAGCAGCAGCAGGAGGCCGGCGACGAGCACGTACAGCGGCAGGAGGGTCATGATCCAGGCCGGCCCAGTGTTCGTGGGCACCTCGGTGATCAGGCGCTGGCGGGCGAGTTCGGAGCCCGACCACCGTTGCTCAGGCTGCGGCTGTGGCTCGACCGGGAACTCGGGAACGAACGACGTCGCCGGCTCGCTGACGTGTGCGAAGGCGGATCGCGGGACCGCGGTTTCGCCGAGCAGGTCGTCGAAGCGGGTGTCCAGCTCAAACACCATGCTTGTTGGGGCATCCTCGAGCTGGCCGCTTGCGGCGAGCCGGACGGCGGGAGACGGCTCGTCCACCGAGAGCTGGTCGCGCTCCGGCGCCTCGAGCGAACGCACCGGCCCGGCGAAGGCGGCGGCGGCCGAGATGGGCTCGCGGTCGGCGTCATCCGCTTCGGCGAGGCGTTCGCGTTCGCGGCGCTCGCGACGGCTGAGGTCGTGCTCCGCGTCGCCGGAGTATGCGGCGCCGTTAAAGGCGCGCTCCTCGAACGAACGATCGTCGAGCGGCTCGTCGTCGGCGTACGCGAGTTTCGTGGTGACAGTCTCGCTCGCCGTCATGGGCTGGCGCGCGTCGGAGATGTGCTCCGTCCAGGCGTGGTTGTCCCACCACCGGAGCTGCGGGAGTCCGAGAGGATCCGGGTACCAGCCGGCCGGAACGCGGACGTCGTCTTCAGCCACGACCGCTCCTTCCTGTTCCTGGGGCCCGAGCGGCCCACCGACTCCCCTATGAATCGTATTCCGAAGGGGGTAACTCCTGGTACTGCCTGGCGTGACCCCAACAGGGGCGCAAATCTTCGGCACCGGGGGACAGGCCCGGGGGACGTGGTCCACCATGGGGAGGACAGACAGACCGGAGCGGTGCCCCGATCCGGTTGCCTCGGGCATGGACGGGCAGGACTCAGTGCCGACGGCCCGGTAGGGCAGACTCGGACTGTGCTCTCCGACCGGCTCCCCGATCCCCGCGCCGGGCAACCGTTCGATCCGGACGACTTCGTCGGGATCTTCGACGACTGGGTGCGCGAGCGCGGCATCCGGCTGTATCCGGCTCAAGAGGAGGCGGTGCTCGAGCTGGTGCTCGGGAGGCACCTGGTGCTCTCGACCCCGACTGGCACCGGGAAGTCGCTTGTGGCGCTCGCCGCGCACGGCATCGCTCTCGCCCAGGGGCGGCGCAGCTGGTACACAGCGCCGATCAAAGCCCTGGTCAGCGAGAAGTTCTTCCAGCTCGTCGAGGCGTTCGGGCCCGAGAAAGTCGGCATGGTCACCGGCGATTCGAGCGTGAATCCGGATGCCCCGATCATCTGCTGCACGGCCGAGATCCTGGCGAACCTCGCGCTTCGGCAGGGCGCGGACGCCGACGCGGACGTCGTGGTCATGGACGAGTTCCACTACTACGCCGACCCTCAGCGCGGATGGGCGTGGCAGGTTCCGCTGCTTCTGCTTCCGCGCGCCCAGTTCCTGCTGATGTCGGCCACCCTCGGCGACGTGAGCGCGCTTGCCGAGGACGTGGAGCGGCGCACGGGTCGCGAGGTCGCCCAGGTCACCGGGGTCTCGCGCCCGGTGCCGCTCGACTACCGCTACGTGATGACGCCGGTGCACGAGACTGTCGAGCAACTGCTCGCCGACGGGCTCGCCCCGGTCTACATCGTGCACTTCGCGCAGGCAGCCGCGGTCGAGCGCGCGCAGGCCTTGTCGAGCGCGAAGGTCGCCTCGCGGGAGCAGCGGGACGCGATCGCCGAGGAGATCGGCGGATTCCGCTTCTCGCCGGGGTTCGGTGCGACGCTCTCGCGGCTGATCCGCGCCGGGATCGGCGTGCACCACGCGGGCATGCTGCCGAAGTACCGCCGCCTCGTCGAGCAGCTGGCGCAGCGGGGGCTGCTCCGCGTGATCTGCGGCACCGACACCCTGGGCGTCGGCATCAACGTGCCGATCCGCACGGTGCTCTTCACCGGGCTCACCAAGTACGACGGTGTGAAGATGCGGCAGCTGAGCGCGCGCGAGTTCCACCAGATCGCGGGTCGGGCAGGTCGGGCGGGATACGACACCGCCGGCGAGGTCGTTGGCGAGGCCCCCGAGCACGAGATCGAGAACGCGCGCGGCGAGGCGAAAGCGGGAGTCGACGCGAAGGCTCGCAAGAAGCTGGTCAAGAAGCGCGCGCCCGAGGGCTTCGTCAACTGGAGCGAGGCCAGCTTCCAGCGGATGATCGCCGCCGATCCCGAGACCCTCACCAGCTCGATGCAGCTCACCGCCGCGATGCTGATCAACGTGATCGGGCGGCCCGGCTCGGACGTCAGCGCGCGCGAACCGGGCAGCGCGTTCTCGAACGTCCGCTCCCTGATGTTCGACAACCACGAGACCCTGCCGAAGCAGCGGATGCTCGCGCGACGCGCGCTCGGCATCTACCGCACGTTGCGCGCCGGCGGAGTGGTCGAGCAGACCGGGGGAGGGTTCGACGGGAGCGCCGCCATCCGGCTCACCCTGGATCTGCAACCCAACTTCGCTCTCAACCAGCCGCTCTCGCCGTTCGCGCTCGCGGCCTTCGAGCTCTTGGACCGCGAGTCGCCCAGCTACGCCCTCGACATGATCAGCGTGCTCGAGGCGACACTCGACGACCCGCGGCAGATCTTGTCGCAGCAGCAGTACAAGGCCCGCGGCGAAGCCGTGGCGGAGATGAAGCGCGAGGGGATCGAGTACGAGCAGCGCATGGAACTGCTCGAGGACGTGACCTGGCCGAAGCCGCTCGATGAACTGCTCACGGTGACTTTCGAGACCTTCGCCGCCAGTCAGCCCTGGGTGCGCGACTTCGAGCTCTCACCCAAGTCGGTGGTGCGCGATCTGTACGAGCGGGCGATGACATTCGGCGAGTTCGTCGCGTTCTACCAGCTCGGCCGCAGCGAGGGTCTCGTGCTGCGGTATCTGTCCGACGCGTTCCGTGCGACCCGGCAGACGATCCCGGACGAGGCGAAGACCGAGGAGTTGCGCGACCTCATCGAGTGGCTCGGCGAGCTCGTGCGCCAGGTGGACTCCAGCCTGCTCGACGAGTGGGAGGCACTGACGCATCCTGAGCTGTCGCTCACGGGCGAGCCCGACGCGCCGGTTGTGCCGCCGACGCCCCCGAGCGTGCTCACGAATCGACGCGCGTTCCTGGTGCTCGTGCGCAACGAGCTCTGGCGCCGGGTGCAGCTCGCCGCGCTCCAGCACGACGAGGAGCTCGAGGCGCTCGACCCGGATGCCGCGTGGTCGGAGGGGCTCGACGCCTACTTCGAGGAGCACGACACGATTGGCACCGGCCCGGATGCGCGGGGCGCTGACCGGATCCTCATCGAGGAGGGCTCCGAGCGCTGGATCGTGCGCCAGATCATCGACGATCCGGCCGGCGATCACGACTGGGGCATCCGCGCCGAGGTCGACCTGGCGGCTTCCGCCGAGCAGGGCATCGCCGTGGTGCGCGTACTCGGACTCGACCGGCTCTAGCCGGACCAGACGCTCCGCCCGCGTGGGCTAGAAGCGGTCGTCGCCCACAAGAGCGCGCGTGCGGCGACGCGCCAGCACCGCTTCCTCCTGCGCGACGTCGTGGTCCGACATGCGGCCGACGTGCACGGCCTCAATGATCCACTTCACCATCGGCAGGATGCTCACCAGCAGTGCGAGCGCCCCCAGCGCGGCGAAGGTGATGGCGACCGGCGGGACCGTGTGGTCCAGACAGACGGAGCTGACTCCCACGCAGCCATTCGCGTCCGCGATCGACACGTCGACGACGCCAAAACTGATGGCTGCGACGACGACCGCACCGAGCGCGATCGCGCCCAGCACTCGACGTGAATGCACGATGGTTTCCAATCATTTCCAGATGGATCTGGCCCTCAGATGTGTTGCAAGCCGCCTCTGTTCGGCCTGGCTCGAGAGTATGCGCGGCGTTCCGTGGTCTGCGAGGCCCAGAGCAGGGGGCAGACCAGCTCAGTGACCCGACGACGAGGGGTGCGTTCTAGACCTTTCGCCAGTGAACGTCCCGCTCCTGGTCGCGCTCGTCATCTTGCTGGCTCTGTTCTTCGATTTCACCAACGGCTTTCATGACCCGGCCAACGCGATGGCGACCCTCATTGCGACAGTCGCATTGCGGCCGAAGGTGGCCGTCGCTATCGCGGCGGTGCTCAACCTCGTCGGTGCGTTCCTCTCGACGAGAGGTGGCTCAGACCATCTCGGGCGGGCTCATCAACGAGGGGGATGCGATCGACGGATCGGTGCTCGTCTCGAAGATCCTGATCCCCGCGGTGCTCGCCCCGGTCACGGCGGGGCTGGTGTCATTCCTCGCGACCAAGATCGCCTACGGAGTCACCCGCAAGCGCGAGCGCGACCGCTTCAAGATCGGACAGGTCTTCACCTCCTCCCTGGTCTCTCTCACGCACCGGATCAACGACGCGCAGAAGACGATGGGCGGGATCATGCTGACGCTGATCGCCGCCGGATTCCAGCGCGTGCCACTTCGCGAACCCGCAGCCGGGCGCGACGCGCGCGGCCGTAGCGTTCCAAGAAGGAGGATCTATCTGGTCGTCCCGTTCTTCCACCACTGACACCCTCACGGACCGTACGATCAGTCGGGCGCCCACAAGGCGACCCCGCTCCGAATGCTCAACGACGAATCCAGGAGGAGGACCGCGATGAACAACATCCCGTCCCACACCCAGCTCAGCGACGAACAGCTCATCATCGGCGATGAGAACGTCGTGCCGAACGGTCCCGACGACGAACACGAGCTGCTCCGCGGCGACGGACCCACCCGCACCGAAACCGACTCCCTCGGATCGATGGAGATCCCCGCCGACGTCTACTGGGGCATCCACACCGCCCGCGCCCTCGTGAACTTCCCCATCTCGCGGCGTGCGATCTACAACTACCCCGACCTGATCCGTGCACTCGCGCTCGTGAAGCAGGCCTCCGCGCGCGCCAACCTCGAGATCGGTGTGCTCGACCCGGCAAAGGCCGAGATCATCGACACCGTCTGCCAGCGCATCGTCGACGGGCAGCACCACGAGCAGTTCGTCGTCGGGGTCATCCAGGGCGGGGCGGGCACGTCCACCAACATGAACACGAACGAGGTCATCGCCAATGCCGGCCTCGAGCTGATGGGCCTGCACTTCGGCGACTACGCGGCGCTGCATCCGATCGACGACGTCAACCGCAGTCAGTCGACCAACGACGTCTACCCGACCGCGATCAAGCTGGCCATGGTCTTCGGGGTGCAGCGTCTACTGACCGAGCACGCCAAGCTCACGAAGAGCTTCGCGGCGAAGGGGCGCGAGTTCAACCACGTGCTCAAGGTCGGCCGCACCCAGCTCCAGGACGCGGTGCCCATGACGCTCGGTCAGGAGTTCACCGGCTTCGCGCACACGCTGCAGGAAGACTACGACCGGCTCGGCGAGACGATCCCGTGGCTCAACGAGATCAACATGGGGGCGACGGCGATCGGCACCGGCATCACCGCGGATCCGCGGTACGCGGAGGCCGTGCGACACCACCTCGAGGAGCTCACCGGCATCCCGCAGGAGACCGCGCCCGACCTGATCGAGGCGACCGCTGACGCCGGCATCTTCATGACCGTGAGCGGCACGCTGAAACGGATGGCGGTGAAGCTCTCGAAGATCTGCAACGACCTGCGCCTCATCTCTTCCGGCCCACAGGCCGGTCTCGGCGAGATCAACCTTCCCCCGCGCCAGGCGGGCTCGAGCATCATGCCCGGCAAGGTCAACCCGGTGATCCCCGAGGTCGTCAACCAGGTCGCCTTCAGTGTGATCGGGGCGGATGCCACGGTCACCGCCGCAGCGGAGGGCGGCCAGTTGCAGCTGAACGCCTTCGAGCCCGTCATCGCGCACAGCATCCTGCAGTCGCTCGCCTGGATGACGAACGCCTGCCGCACGCTCCGCGTCAACTGCATCGACGGGATCACCGCGAACACCGCCCGGCTCACGCGGCAGGTCGAGACCAGCGTCGGCGTGGTCACGGCCCTCACGCCCTACTTCGGCTACGCGGCCTCCGCGGCTCTCGCCCACACGGCGCTCACGACGAACGCCTCGATCGCCGAACTCGTGGTCAGCGCCGGGCTCATGTCGGCCGAGGAGGTCGCGCGGGTGCTCTCGCCGGAGCGCCTCAGCGGGATGTCGCCCATCACGGGTGTGATCGCGCTGCCCGTGACCCCATCACCGACTCCCGAGAGCTGAGCCCGCGATGGCCGCCGGCGTCCTGATCCTCGCGCTCGGCGTGCTGATCACGGGCGTCGCACCGGTGCCCGACGTGCCCGCCGCCGACACGCCCTCGATCACCCTGACGACGGTGAACTGGGGGCATCCGGCGTCGCTCCTCGACGCCGCGCACCCCGCGTGGAGCCACCTCGCCCCACTCGCGGGACCGACCGGGGTGACCGCGTCCTTCGCCCTGAACGGCCTGCAGGTGCACAGCTGGGTCGCCCACCTCGACGCGCCGGACGCGTACGGGGGGCAGCAGTCCAACGACTGCCGTGGCGAGGAGGAGGCCGCACCGGCCGAGCTGAGCTGTGTTTTCGAGGTGCCGGTCAGCTCAGGCTTGAACCTGCTCAGGGTGACGTTCAGTGCCGACGGTCAGGTGCTCGGCGACGCGCGGGGGTCGATCCGCGGGGGCGAGCTCAACTGGGACGCCGGCTATCAGGTGCTCGACGCCACAGGGCACTGGAGCGCGATCGCGCGCGACCACGCTGTCGCGCTGCTCGCCACCAGCCCGACGGCGCTCCGCGAGGTGGTGATGAACACCGGGACGATCCCGATGCGCCTGGACAGCGTCGCCTGCGCGACACGGGTGCTCGACCCGACGCAGCGGCAGGTGTGTCCGCTGCGCGGTGTGCGCCCCGCGCAGTCCCTGGCGGGCGAGCTTCGAGCCGAACTACGCGTCGTGGATGCAGTGGGCGCGATCGCGGAGTTCGAGATCCGCGCCGGGCTGAACACCTTCGGCGGCTCGTTCTCGCTCTCGCGCGCGACCGCGATCGTCGGCGAGCCGATCGTGCTCCGGGCGCGTGGCCTCCCCGCAGGCGAGCCCTTCGCGGTGCAGTACCGCCTCGACGATCAGGCCACCCCGCTGGGCACGAGCATCACCCGCACCGGCACGCTGGAGTACGGCTTCGTCGTGCCCGCGGGGTCGCCCGGCATCTTCCACCTGAACGTGGTGCACGACGGGGTCACCGTCGCGAGCCTGCCGTTCGAGGTGACGCGGGTGGCCGTTTCGCCGGATGCCGCGGTCGCACCGTGGGGCCTCGCGCTGATTCCGCTCGGGGCGCTGGTCGCGCTCCTCGTGGTGTGGCGGGTGCGCCGCCGGCGTCGGCTCAGGCCGGAAGCTCCCTGACCACGTCACTCGGATCCTTGTCCGGACGCCAACCGCGCCAGGACGGCGCGCGCAGCCGACCATCGGGGGTGCGTTCGGCGAACTCGACCTCGCCGACCAGACTCGGCGTCACCCAGTGCGCGTCGCGCGCGTCGGCGCTCGGAACGTCGAGCAGGGGAGCGGTCTTTCGGGCGAGCCCGTCGAGGCGCGTCCGGAGCTCGGCCAGCTGACGGTCGGTGAAGCCGGTGCCGACCCGTCCGACGTAACGGAGGCCATCGGCATCCGGGATCCCAACGAGCAGCGAACCCACGCTGTCTGCGCGATTCCCGTTGCCAGGGCGCCAGCCGCCCACGACGACCTCCTGCGTCAGCGTGTGCTTGAGCTTGATCCAGTCGCGACTGCGCTTGCCCTCGCGATAGGGGCTGTCGCGGCGCTTGGCCATCACCCCCTCGAGGCCGAGCTGTTTGCTCGTGGTGAGCGCGGTGGCGAGGTCGTCGCCGGCATCGAGTGGCACGGTGATCGGTCCGCGATCCTTCACGCTCTTCTCGAGCAGCGCCCGGCGCGCGGCGTACGGCTCCTTCTCGCGGGAGGTGCCGCCGAGCGTGAGCACGTCGAACACAAAGAAGTGCACGGGCGTCGCGAGTCGTGCCCGCTCGACGTCGCGCGGTGTGGTGAGGCCCATTCGTTTCTGTAGGGTGCCGAAGTTCGGCCGGCCCTTCTCGTCGAGCGCGACGATCTCGCCGTCGAGCACCGCGTCGCCACGCCCCGAGCTCGCCACCGCCTGCGCGAGTTCGGCGAGCTCCGGGTAGCTCCCGGTGAGGTCGAGCCCGTTGCGCGAGCGGAACGTCACCTCGTCACCGTCGATCGTCGCGATCGCCCGGATGCCGTCCCACTTCATCTCGTACGCCCAGTCCGCGCCGCCCTCGAAGCGGTCGACCCCGCTCATTGCACCGAGGGTGGCGAGCATCGGATGCCGGGAGTTGCTCGGCAGCCTGGAGCCGACCACCGTCTTCTTCAGGGTGCCGAGGCCCTTGCGCCCCGTCGAGACGCTGGCGAGGCCGTGCCACTTGTCTCCCGTGACCTTGTTGACCGGGCCGCCTTCGGCATCCCAGTCGACCGGATCCTGACTCTTCATGAAGTGCAGCATCCAGTTCTTGGCGTTGTCGCCCTGCTTGGTTTGGATGAGCGCGAGCCGCTGCGAGCCGTGCTTCTCGCCGTGGATGGTGAAAATGACCTCGCCGTGCCCGTCGGAACCATCGCGCCACTTCTCGAGCTCGTAGCGACCGCGGTCCCAGATCGCGACCTCGCCCGCCCCGTATTCCCCCTTCGGAATACGACCCTCGAAGGTGCCGTAGTCGAAGGGGTGATCCTCGACGTGCACGGCCAGATGGTTCTGTGTCGGGTCGGTGGGCACACCCTTCGGCACGGCCCAGCTCACCAGCACGCCGTCGCGCTCGAGCCGGAAGTCGTAGTGCAGCGAGCTGGCGTGATGCTCCTGGATGACGAAGTGCGGGCTCGCGGCGTCAGGCCTCCAGCTCGGGTCGCTGCCAGCTACCTCGCCGAACGGCTCGGGCGTCTTCGACCTGTTGCGCATCCGACGGTACTCGGCGAGATCCTCGCCACTCGAGTCGCCGAGTAAGTAGCCCGCCGAGAGGTCGGCGAGCAGGTCTCCCTTCGCGCTCAGGCGTTTCAGCACCTCGCCGAACTCGAGCTGTTTCAGCCCGGGGGAGGCGATCTCGCGCCAGGTGCGCGGCGCCGCGACCGTCGGACGAGAGCGACCGCGCAGGGAGTACGGCACGACCGTCGTCTTGGAGCCGTTGTTCTGGCTCCAGTCGAGCAGCACCTTGCCGGTGCGGTTCGTCTTCTTCATGTCGCTGACCACGAGATCCGGATGATCCGCCTCGAGCGCCCGCGCCAGCTCATGCGCCACGGCCGAGATCTCGTCGCTCGACTGCTTCCCGTCGAGGGCCGCATACAGATGAATGCCCTTGCTCCCGCTCGTCACCGCCTGCGGGTCGAGACCCATTCCCTGCAGCAACTCGCGGACGAGCTTGGCCACCTCCGCGCACTCGGCCAACCCCGCGCCCTCGCCCGGGTCCAGGTCGAGCACCATGCGATCCGGATTCTTGCGGGCACCGTTGCGCCCGAACCGCCACTGCGGCACGTGGATCTCGAGGGCGGCCTGCTGCGCGATCCACACCAGGGTCGCGAGGTTGTTGACCAGCGGGTACTCGTTGACGTGGCCGGAGTGCTGGATCGGGCGGTGCAGGATCCAGTCGGGCGCCGAATCCGGCAGGTTCTTCTCGAAGAACACCTGGCCCGGTTTCGCGTCGGTGCCGACACCGGAGACCCAGCGCTTGCGGGTCGCGGGGCGGTCTCGTGCGGCGGCGATCATGGCCTCGGAGACCCGGGAGTAGTAGTCGATGACCTCGGCCTTCGTGGTGCCGGTCTCGGGGTAGAGCACCTTGTCGAGGTTCGTCAGGCGCAGGCGATGACCGCCGACATCGACGTAGGAAACGCTGCCCTCCGCCTTCGCCACACTTCCACGGTAATCACGGGGGTGTACATCGTCCACATTCGCAGAGGAAAATGACAGGATGCGCTCCATCTGGAAGGGCTCCCTCAGCTTCGGGCTCGTCAACGTGCCTGTGAAGCTCTACGCCGCGACCGAAGACCATGACGTGCCCCTGCACCAGGTGCACGACAAGGACGGCGGCCGCATCCGGTACTCCCGTCGCTGCGAGATCGACGGCGAGATCGTCGACTACGAGCACATCGCGAAGGCCTACATCGATGGCGACGAGACCGTGATCCTTACCCCGGAGGACCTGGCATCGCTGCCGGCCGAGCGCAGCAAGGATATCGACGTCGTCGAGTTCGTGCCCAGTGACCAGATCGACTCGATCATGTTCGAGAAGAGCTACTTTCTGGCCCCGGACTCCAAGTCGACGAAGGCCTACGTGCTGCTGCGTGAGACGCTGCAGGCGACGGATCGCACCGCCATCGTGCAGTTCGCCCTGCGGCAGAAGACCCGGCTGGCCGCCCTGCGCGTGCACGACGACGTGCTCATGCTGCAGACGCTGCTCTGGGATGACGAGGTGCGCGAAGCGCGCTTCCCCGAGCTCGACGAGGTGCCGAAGATCACGGATGCCGAGCTGAAGATGAGCAAGGCGCTGGTCGAGAGCTTCGCCAGCGACTTCACGCCCGAGAAGTTCTCCGACGACTATCAGGCGCAGCTGCGCACCCTCGTGGAGGCCAAGCTCGAGCAGGGAGACGCCCTCGACGCCGAGGCCACCTTCGGACGTGCCGAGGCGGGCGGTGGCGAGGTGCTCGACCTCATGGAGGCCCTGCGCCGCAGCGTCGAGAAACAGCGCGTCGAGAACAAGCGCGCCGCCGCGCCGGGTACCCCGTCGAAGAAGGCCGCGGCGAAGAAGTCGGCCGCGAAGAAGTCCGCCTAGTCCACGAATCAGGACGACGCGCCAGTGATCGGCCGGAAACAGGCTCGATCGCGGCGTGTCCGCGGGGTTTCGTCCCGCTTCTGCGACGCGAGATGTCGCCTCGGACTAGAAATCCGGATCGCGCAGCCGGGCGACGAGCGGGAGCGCCAGCCAGGCGGCGAGACACACCACCGCGGTGACGGATCCGGCCACCAGGCCCGCGGTGTCGCTCACCACCACGTCGAAGATGAGCAGCACGATCCCGCTCAGGGTCACGCCGACCACCACGAGTGCGAGCCGCAGGATCGTGTTCGCGGCGCGCACCAGGAACAGCTTCGCGTGCCGACGGAACAGGGCCCGGTGCAGGGCAACGGGCGTCAGGGCAAGCACCGCGGCGAGCACCGACAGCGCGACGAGGCTGAGGTAGACGAGCAGCTGCCAGCGAGTGAGAGTCGTGAAGCGCTGCTGGAACGCCATCGCCAGCAGGAAGCCGGTGAGGATCTGCGTGCCTGTCTGGAGCACGCGCAGCTCCTGCAGGATCTCGCCCCAGTTGCGCTCGAGCCGCTGGAGTTCTGTCTCGGGTTCGTCTCCCGAGTCGGGGCTGGTCATGTCTTGATGTTAGGCACTGCCCGATCGCCGGCACTGGGGTCAGCGGACGGGCACGCGGACGGGCCGGTGCCCCCAGAGCTGCAACCCGGCGTAACTGCGCCAGGGCGCCCACGCCGCCGCGCGTTCGGCCAGGGCCTTGGGCGCCCGGGGGAGCCCCAGAGTTTCGGCGCTCTGCCGGATCACCAGATCCGTCTCGAGGAAGGTGTCCGGATTGCCGAGGGCGCGGAGTGCGACGTAGTCGGCGGTCCACGGTCCGACCCCCGGCAGCGCCAGCAGCCGGGCGCGCAACTCGGCGGCGGGGGTCTCGAGGGCGAGGCCCAGTTCACCGCTCGCCACGGCATCCGCCACTCGGATGATGGTGGCCACCCGGTTCGCTGGTCCGCGGAGCACCTCCCCACCTCGTTCGGCGATGGTCGCCGCGGAGGGGAACATCCCGCCATCACCCAGATCGGCCACGAGCCGCCCGACCACGGTGCGCGCTGCCGCGACCGAGATCTGCTGCCCGATGAGGGTGCGGAACAGGGTCTCGGCCCCGTCTGCGGCGCCGGGGATCCGGATCCCGGGCACGGCTGCTATGAGCGGCGCGAGCACCGGATCGGCCGAGAGCGCCTCGTCGATGGCGACGGAGTCCGCATCCAGGTCGAACAGGCGGCGCACCCGCGAGGACAGCGCCGACACGTCGGCAAGGGTCGCCAGTCGCGCGGTGACGATCACGCCGGCGCGCTCCGGGTCGAGGCGGATGGTGACGTCGGCGCGGCCGCCAGGCAGGTCGAGCGGCCTCGAGAAGCGGGTGTCGTCGCCAGACTCGAGCCCGGGGATCGCGTGGTCGGCGAAGAAGCGCATGAGCCCGCGACCGTCGAAGGGCGGACGCGCCGGGAGCCGGAGGGTCAAGGGCGTCGACGACTCGTCGATCCGCTCGTCGGCCCGTTCCTCGGGACGCATGTCCAGCGCCCGGGTGCCACTGCGAGCGAGACGGCGCAGCTCGGTCGGCGTGCTCCGGTACACCTCGGCGATCGTGTCGTTGAACTGGCGCAGGCTGCCGAATCCGGCCGCGAAGGCGATGTCGCTGACCGGCAGCTCGGTGGCGGCGAGCAGGGAGCGGGCCGTCTGCGCGCGGTTCGCCCGGGCCAACGCGAGCGGGCCGGCGCCGAGCTCGGCCCGCAGCACGCGCGTCACGTGCCGAGAGGTGTAGCCGAGGCGACGGGCGAGACCCTCGACGCCCTCGCGCTCCACGACGCCGTCGTGCACCAAGCGCATCGCCCGGGAGGCCAGGTCATCGTGGAGGTTCCAGTCGGGGGAGCCCGGCACGGCATCCGGTTGGCAGCGCTTGCAGGCGCGCAGGCCGGCCTCGTGCGCGGCCGCGGCGGTGCGGTAGAAGCTGACGTTGCCTGGCTTGGGAGTCATGGCGGGGCAACTGGGACGGCAGTAGATGCCCGTGGTGTGCACCCCCGCGATGAACTGGCCGTCAAAGCGCGCGTCCCGCGACGCCAGCGCGCCGTACTGACGGTCGAACGCGGCCTGCCGATCGAAGGCGGCGCGGCGGTCGACGTCCGGGTCCATGCGACCCACCCTGCCATGCCCGACCGACAGTCAGCAGCGGAAATCGGACATCACCTCACGGTGGGTGTCGCGCGGATCCGGGCCCCGCGACATCCGATCGGCTAACCTCGCAGCATGACCATGGAGGCTCCTCTCGGGACGGTCGCGCCCGATGCGCTCCGGGCGGAGCTCGTCGCGGAGCTGGGTGACGTTGTCCGCACCGATCCGGAGTCGCTGAGCGCGGCGCGGGCCGACAAGTCGGGTCACGTCTCGCCGACGACACCGCTCGCGGTCGTCGAGGCCACGACGGTCGAGCAGGTGCAGGCGACCATGCGCTTCGCGACTGCCCACCGGATCCCCGTGGTCCCGCGCGGCGCGGGCACCGGTCTCGCAGGTGGTGCCATCGCCGGCGAGGGGGAGCTGGTGCTCTCGACCCGCTCGATGAGCCGCATCCTCGAGATCTCGGTTGACGACGAGCTCGCGGTCGTCGAGCCCGGCGTGCTCAACGGCGACCTTAACGCGGTGCTGTTCGACCGCGGCCTCTGGTGGGCACCGGATCCGGCCAGCAAGGCGATCTCGACCATCGGCGGCAACATCGCCACGAACGCCGGCGGCCTGCTCTGCATCAAGTACGGTGTCACCCGCGAGGCGGTGCTCGGCTTGAAGGTCGTGCTCGCCGACGGCCGCCTGCTTCAACTCGGGCACCGCACCGTCAAGGGCGTCACCGGCTACGACCTTACCGCCTTGATGATCGGATCCGAGGGCACGCTCGGCGTCGTCGTCGAGGCCACCCTCAAGCTGCGGCCACTTCCGCGCGGCAACGTGGCCACGATCAGTGCCTCCTTCCCGAGCGTCGAGCTCGCCGCTCGCGCCGCGGCGGTGATCGTCGCCAGCGGGATCAAGCCGGCGATCATGGAACTGCTCGATGGGCGCGCGCTGGTGGGTATTGGCGAGTACCTCGGGATCGATCTCGGCGGGCGCGGTGCGCAGTTGCTGGTGCAGACGGATGGCACGGGCGCCGACACCGAGGCCGGGGACGCGCTCGCTGTCATCCGTTCGCTCGGCGGCGAGGCCGAGCTGACGAACGACCGCGCGGAGGGCGAGAAGCTGTTCGCGATCCGGCGTTCGTTCCATCCCGCCATGGAGGCGCGCGGCACCGTCCTCATCGAGGACGTCGCGGTGCCCCGCAGCGCCCTGCCCGCCATGTTTGCCGCCATCGAGCGCATCGAGGCGAAGTACGGGATCGAGATCCCGACGGTCGCCCACGCGGGCGATGGCAACCTGCACCCGAACTTCGTGATCCCCGTCGGCACGGCCGGTGCCGAAACCGTCGACGGTCGCTTCGAGGTGCCCGAGAAGGTGTGGGCGGCGGCCGACGAGCTGTTCCTCGACTGCCTGCGTCTGGGCGGCACCCTGACGGGCGAGCACGGGGTCGGGATCCTCAAGAAGCGGTGGCTGCGCGACGAACTGGGCGACGACTCGCTCGCGCTGCAGAAGGAGCTCAAACGGGTCTTCGATCCGCTCGGGATACTCAACCCCGGCAAGGTGTTCTGAGCCAGATCGGAGCCGGTTGGCGGGCAAAGCTGTGAGCCACCTGTGCGCGGAATAGTGATGCATCCGCATCGGTTGCAGCCATCAAGGTGACTACCCGGATGACAACAGCGATGACCACTCAGACCAACTACGACTCTCCCGTGCGCGCTGTGCCCGCGCTCGGCCGTGAGACCCGCATGCCGGTTCCGCGCCCGACCGTCGGCCGCCTGCGTCTGCGGCCAGCCCGCCGCGGTCGCGGTTTCATCGTCGGCTCGGTGGATGCCGCCGGGCCAGACACCAACGGCTTCGCCCCGCGCGACCGGGTGGCGTGGCGCGACTCCGGCGAGGAGCTTGGAGAGCTCCTGCTGATCGATCAGGACGACGTGCTCGGCGTGCCGTCCTGGGTGAGCGACGAGCAGGTCGTCAGCTACCTCGGCGCCGGGCTCATCGCCCGCGCCCTGGTGCGCACGCGCCCGTTCGCGCGCGGGGACCAGGTGCGCGTCGTGTCCACCGACTCCGTGGTCGCCGAGATGACCGCGGCCTGGGCGCGGTCGCTCGGCGCGCGGATCGTCGACCCGGCGGTCGAGACGGCCCGAATCTCGATCCACGACGAGCCGCGCATCCGTCGGACCGTGCTCGGAAGTCACGGCAAGCTCGCACAGGCCGCAGTCGAGGTGTTCCAGGCGATCCGTGCCGGCGTCTTCGACGGGGTGTCGACCGTGTCGGACTCCTCGTCCAGCATCGCCGCGTAGGCGCCCATACACGCCGAAGATTTCTCGTCCGCGCACCGGGCGCCCTGATCGCTGCAGAACCGCTGCGCCCCTAGGCTGTCGGCATGGCGTTCCTGGTCCCGCTCGGCGATGACGAACTGAGTCCGGATGCGGCCGCGGCCGCCCAGCTCTTCCTCGCCTCGCATTCCGGACCGCTGTCGAACCTCGACCGCACCCTGCTCGGCTCAGCGCCGGTGTTCGACTCCTACATCGCCTGGTTCGCCCTCCGGGACGAACTGGTCCCGTACCTCGGGGAACGCGTGGTGACCCTGTTCTCATTCGCGATCAGCGATGCGTATCCGGCGGCTTACCCGGCCGAGTTCTTCCGACGTGAGCTGTCGCTCGAGGGCGACGACCCGCTCGGCCCACACGTCACCGAGGCAGAACGTCTGCTGATCGACTGGGGTCGCGGGCTCGGGGCGGGCGCGGCATCCGTGTCTCTGGAGCTCACCGCGCGCGTCGAGCAGACCTTCCAGCCGAAGCTGCGCCTGCTGCTGAGCGCGTTCGCCGGACTGATGGTGGCGGTCTGCCTCTTCACCACCGTCGCAGGCACGCCGAACGACTGAGGTGACCACCGCCGCATCCGGCCCGTGCCGCCGCCTGCACCCCGCGTGGATCGTGGCCGCGGTCGCCTTCCTGGCTCTTGTGGGCGCCGCAGGCTTCCGCTCGGCGCCGAGCGCGTTGATCGTGCCGTTGCAGGAGGAGTTCGGTTGGAGCCTCACAGAGCTGTCTGCGGCGGTCTCGGTCAACATCCTGCTGTTCGGTTTGACGGCGCCCTTCGCGGCCGCCCTGATGGAGCGCTTCGGCCTGCGCCGGGTAACGAGCACGGCCCTGTTCCTGATCGCAGCGGGCGCCGCGCTCAGCACTCTGGTGACGCACTCCTGGCAGCTGCTGCTCACCTGGGGTCTGCTGATCGGGCTCGGCACAGGCTCGATGGCGCTGGTCTTCGCGGCCCTGGTCGCCGACCGCTGGTTCCTGAAGCGCAAAGGTCTGATCACCGGGGTGCTTACCGCGGGCAGCGCCACCGGGCAGCTGATCTTTCTGCCGATCGTCGCCTCGGTCGCCCAGAACGACGGCTGGCGCTACGCCTCGCTGATCATCGCGGCGATCGCCCTCGCGGCGGTGCCGATCGTGGCGATCTTTCTGCGGGACTCGCCGGCGAGCATCGGAATCACGCCGTACGGATCTGCCGCGGATGCCCTGCCCGTCTTCCCGGCACGCAGCCCGATCAATCCGGCGAAGCGCGCGATCCAGGTGCTCGGACGGGCTTCCAAGATCCGCACCTTCTGGGCTCTCGTGGCCGGCTTCGCCATCTGCGGGGCGACCACCAACGGGCTCGTGGGGACCCATTTCATCCCGAGCCTGCACGACCACGGGATCGGCGAGACCACGGCGGCAAGCCTGCTGGCCGTCGTCGGGATCTTCGACGTCGTGGGCACGATCGCCTCGGGCTGGTTGACCGACCGGATCAACCCGCGCGTCCTGCTCGCCGCATACTACGCCGGGCGCGGGGTGTCACTGCTGCTGCTGCCGTTCCTGCTGAACGCGATCTCGGCCGGCCAGCTGCAGCCTCCGATCATCCTGTTCGTGGTCGTGTACGGACTGGACTGGGTGGCCACCGTGCCCCCGACCGCCGCGCTCTGCCGCGAGGTCTTCGGCGCCGACGGACCTGTCGTGTACGGCTGGGTGTTCGCCTCGCACCAGATCGGCGCCGCCTCGGCTGCGCTCGCCGCCGGGGTGCTGCGCGACGCCTTCGGCTCGTACACCTGGGCCTGGTTCGGCGCGGCGGGTCTGTGTGTCGTCGCGGCCGTCGTGAGCGCGACGATCACCCACAGGCCGAAGGAGCCCGCCGCGTCGCCGGCACCCGAGCCCGCCCCGACGCCGACGCCCGAGCCGGTTCCCGCCGCGACGCCCTGACCGGGTTCACCGTTCAGGGCACCGGGTAGCGGCGCGCCGCCCGCCATCCTGATCCCTCGACATCGGCGGCGTGTCGTCCTGATTCGCGGACACCGCACCGCCAGCAAAGGCCGGAGGGGCCGGCAGAAGGGCCGCCGGATACAGTCGCAGGGTGAACATCGTCGCCCTGCTGACCAGCGCCCTCTTCATCGGCGCTGTGGTGCTGGGCCTGCTGATCGCGGATGCCATTGTCTCGATCGTCGACGCCCGTCGCGTGCTCGACGACGACGACCAGCCCGACACCCTGACCCGGCACCGCGTCCGTGAACTCAGCTGGACGGTCGTGGTCACCGCCGCGCTGGCCGTGCTCGTCGCGTTCGGCGTGGATTCCGCGGCCCGCTTCGTGTGGGACGAGGACCGGCCGGTCGTGGGCGCCTACATCCTGCTCGGCGTGACCCTGCTGTGCTTCGTGATCGGGATCGCGGCGGTCGTCGCGGTGGTGCGACGCGAGCGTCCGACCTACGCCCGGATCCGCCGCGATCTGCGGGATCGCTCGTCGTTCACCCTCGACAGCGAGGAGCTCGCCGAGTTCGAGGAGCGCTTCGACCGCGCCGACCGGCTGCGTGCGCGGCGCTCGCAGGGCGCGCTGGTGCTGCGTGCCGTCGGCGTCGCCGTACTGATCGCGTTGGCGGTGCTCGCCGCTCTCACCTTCCCGTTCGGGGTCGCGTTCGGGTTCGGAGCGGCTGCCGTGGTCGGCGCGGCGGCCTTCGTCGTGACGATCCGTGCGCGGGCCATCGCCCACGCCGCCTACCAGGCCGTGCTCGAATCTCAGCGCGCCGAGGTGGCCGCCCTGCTGGAACGCGCCAGGATCCCCGCCCGCGGTCGCGTGCCCGGACTCGGCAACCGGGTCGCCCGCGCCCTCGCGATCCTGCGCGAGCAGCAGAAGTGAGCGGCACCGAGCGTCCGAAGTAGAGTCGGAGCATGACGGCAACGCCCCCCGCCAGCGATCCGACCGGGTTCCCCGCCCCGACGACCCGCGCCCTCGCTCCGGAGGCACCCGCCGAGGTGCAGGCGGCCACCCTGCAGCCCGCGCATCCGCAGTTGGCCCGCCCGGCTCCGCATCGCTCCACGCTGCTCGTTGTGGGCATCATCGGGTTCATCGTGGTGGGCATCGCGGTGCTGCTCGTCGTCGTGTACTTCCTGTCGTTCCTCGGGCCGGGCCTCACCTTCATTGGCGGCATCCTGGCGCTGATCCCGCTGACGATCGTGCTCTTCGGGGTGCGCTGGATCGACCGTTGGGAGCCGGAGCCGTTCGGCATCCTGCTGTTCGCCTTCTTCTGGGGCGCTGGCGCCTCGATCGTGCTCGCCCTCACTGTCGACACCGCGGCACAGATCGCCCTAGCGTCGCGCGGGGGCCCGAACAACGCCACCGAGGTACTGCAGGCGGTCGTGCAGGCGCCGATCGTCGAAGAGACGGCCAAGGGACTCGGCGTGCTGCTGATCTTCCTGGTGGCGCGTCGCTACTTCGACGGTCCGGTCGACGGAATCGTCTACGCGGCGACCGTGGCGGGGGGGTTCGCGTTCAGCGAGAACGTCCAGTACTTCGGCATCCAGATCGCGCAGGAGGGCGGATTCGACGGCTCGGTCGCCGAGATCTTCTTCATCCGTGGACTGTTGTCGCCCTTCGCGCACGTCATGTTCACCTCGATGACGGGGATCTTCATCGGTATCGCGGCACGGCAGAGCAATCGGATCCTGGGCGTCGGCCTGTTCTTCGTGGGGCTGATCCCGGCGATCCTGCTGCACGCCCTGTGGAACGGCGCGCTCTCGATCGTCTACGACTTCTACGGGTACTACGCACTCGTGCAGGTGCCGCTGTTCGCCATCGCGGTGGTCGGGGTCGTGCTGCTGCGGCGCCGGGAGGTCACCCTCACCCAGATGCGGCTGGGGGAGTACGCGGCGGCAGGCTGGTTCAATGCGGCCGAGATCCAGTCGCTGGCGACTCCTGTCGGACGCCGCCGCTCACTGGCCTGGGCGAAGGCGAATGGGCAGGGCAGGCTGATGCGCAACTACATCCGGGATGTCACCCGGCTGGCCTTCACCCGCAACCGCATCGTGACCCAGCGCGACAACCGTGCGACGTCGCAGGCCGACGAGGCCGCCCTGCTCGGGACGATCACGGCGGAGCGCTCGCAGCTCGCCGCGGCTCTCGCGCACGCACCCGTGGTGACCGCGGCCGGACCCGTTCCGACGGTTTAGGCGACGACGGCTCAACCCCGCCTGAAGGCCGCAATGATGGGGCCGAAGAAGGTCCAGCCCCAGATCACGACGAACACGGTGACGATGGCGATCGCCGCGACAGGGATGCCGCGCTTCAATCGCGCTCCCTGGGGTGCGACGACGTCGGCGTCGAAGTCGCCGACGCGGGCATCTGAGTAGCGCTCCGTCTGGCGGAGCGCCGTGGCCCCCACCGTGCCCGCGATCGTGAGGAGTCGCTGCAGTACGGCAGGATCCGTCATGTCGAACGGGTGCGTGGCGTAGACGAACATCCAGTCATCGACCAGCTCGACGTCGAAGGGCGCCGCCTCGTCGATGAGGAGCGCCATCAGATCGGGCGTGAAGATGTAGAGCGCATCCTGCTCGTATTGCGCGGGGCAGTAGAGCGTGAAGTACCGATCGAGGTCGCCCTCGACGTGCAGGATTTGCTTGCGATCGAGAGTGGCGGGGAGGTTGCTGCCGAAGATCGAGTTGTTCGCCTTCGAGTCGAGCACGATGCGCGACGCGGTGCCGCCCGAGTTGAAAGATCTCGCCCGGAAAACCGGGGTTGCCCTGCATCGGCGAGAAGGTCATCCCGTCAGCCCGCGCGAAACGGTCGAGACATTCACGGCCGCACACGGGGCACCGGATGCCTTCGCGTGGGCCCGGAACGCGGCCACCTCCTGCGTCGTGACCGGCGCGGTGAGCGGGGAGCAGTCGACGACGCGAACGGCCGTGGGGGTATCCGACCGCACCGGGCCGGGCCGGAAAAGACTCATCGCCCAGTGGCGGGTCATTGACTCCGGCGCTTCTGGACGATGAGTTGGTCTCTGATTAGAGTGCACCCGTCTCGCCGAGGGGTCAACCCCTCCCGGCGTGTCCCGACCGTAGAGTTGGGAAATGGTCTCGAACCGTGTCGTCCGCTTCACCCGATTCGGCGGGCCCGAGGTGCTCGAGCTCGTCGCCGAGCCGCTCACCGCGCCCGGTCCGCAGGAGGTGCGCGTCGAACTCCGTGCGGCCGGACTGAATCCAGCCGACGCCAAGCGCCGGGAGGGCGGACCGCAGTACTCGGTCACGTTCCCGACCGGCATCGGGCGCGAACTGGCGGGCGTCGTCGAGGCGGTCGGCGCCGAGGTCACCCGCCTGGCCGTGGGCGATGAGGTGTTCGGCACGGTCCCGGATGGCGCCTTCCAGACGCACGTCGTGGCCGACGCGGGCTTCTTCGCCCGCAAGCCAGCCGCGCTCCCGTGGGAGGTCGCCGGAGCTCTCGCCCTCGTCGGTCAGACCGCCTGGGACGCGCTGGCCTCGCAACCGGTCGAGGCGGGGCAGACCATCGTCGTCAGCGCGGCGGCAGGCGGCGTCGGCGGCGTGCTGTCGCAGCTCGCCGTGCTGCGCGGCCTCCGGGTCATCGGCAGCTCCTCGCCCGCCAACCACGACTGGCTGCGCTCGCGCGGGATCGAACCCGTCACCTACGGTCCGGGTCTCGTGGCCGAGGTGTACGCGCTCGCCCGGGACGGAATCACGGCCGCCTTCGATCTGCACGGGCAGTCCGCGGTGCGGCAGTTCCTCGAGCTGGGCGTCCCGCCGCACCGCGTCAACACCAACGCGATGGACCCCAGCGAGTTCGGCATCCGTCACGTCGGGCGCGGGCCCACCAGCATCCCGACCCTCGATGCCCTCTCCGCACTCGTCGTGGCCGGCGACGTCGAGCTGCCGATCGCGGCCAGTTTCCCGTTCGACGAGGTCGCGGACGCCTTCCGCCGCCTCGCGACTGGTCACCTGCGCGGCAAAGTCGTCATCACGAGCGAGCAGGGGTAGGCGATCCCCGAGGGTTCTCGGTGCCGGCGCGCAGGTCACGCATAGGGAGTTCCGAGTTTGCGGGCCTCAACTGTGCACATGACCGAGAACGACCCCCAGCCGCTGGACCCGCAGTCACCCCCCGCCGCCGTGCCCGCGGAGGTGCAGACTCCGCAACCCTCACCCGAGTTCGTCGCCGAACCCGCCGTCGTGCCGCACCGCCGCCGCTACCGCGGACTCCTGATCGGAGGCGCGGCCTTCGTCGCGCTCGGGATCGGGGCCAGCGGCGTCGGCTTCGGAACGGCGCTCGCCGCCCTCCGCATCGACAGCTCGGCGTCGTCGCAGGTGCAGGGCTCGCAGTCGCAAGGCTCCACCGGCTCCGGTTCCAGCGGCTCGAGCGGCGCCGGCAACGGCCACGGCAGCTTCGGACCCCAGGTTGGACGCACCTCGGTCAACGCCACCGCGGCGACCGCGGCCCAGGAGGTTGGGGTGGTCACGATCGTGTCCACGCTCGACTACGACAGCAGTTCGCAGGCCGCCGGCACCGGCATCATCCTGACCTCGGGGGGCGAGATCCTCACCAACAACCACGTCGTCGAGGGTTCGACCTCGATCAAGGTGACGGTCGAATCCACCAACAAGACGTACACGGCGAAGGTTGTGGGCACCGACTCCACCGACGACATCGCGGTGCTCCAGCTGGTCGACGGCTCGGGCACGGACGTCACAGGTCTCACGAAGGCCACGCTCGACACCCAGAAACTCGCCGTTGGCGACGCCGTCACCTCGGTCGGCAACGCGGAGGGCACCGGCAATCTGGTCGCCGCGGCCGGCAGCGTGACCGCGCTCGACCAGGACATCCAGGTCGCCAACGACGAGACCGGCGCCACCGAGAGCCTCGCCGGGCTGATTGAGACGGATGCGGATGTCGTCAGCGGCGACTCTGGCGGCCCGCTGATCGACGCCCGGGGCGAGGTCACGGGCGTCGTGACCGCGGCATCCAGCGGTGGGCGCACGACCACCGGCTACGCCATCCCGATCACGACCGCGCTGACCATCGCGAAGAAGATCATCGCCGGTGAGGCCAGCAGCACGATCACAATCGGTCTGCCCGCGTTCCTCGGGGTGCAGCTCGCGACCACCCAGGGCGCCACCGGCGTCACGATCTCGGGAACGGTCGCCGGAAGCGCGGCCGCCGGGACCGGACTCGTCGCCGGCGACATCATCACGGCGCTGGATGGCACAGCCATCGCCTCCACCGACTCCCTGAGCGCGGCTATCAAAGCCCACGCGATCGGGGACGCGGCCATCCTCACCTACACCGACGCATCTGGGGCGTCGCAACAGGTGACGGTGACTCTCGCGGAGGGTCCGGCGGCCTAGGCCCAGTTCCGTCAGCTCCCCGGCCGCATGTGCAAGTGCGGCCGGGGAGCTTCACGCGTCTCCGATCAGTGCGTGGTCGTCAGCAGGACGACGCCCAGCGCCGCCATGACGGTCGCGGCGCCGCCGATCACGGCGGTGATGAGCGCCAGGACGAGGTCCCGGCGCTCGAAGCGGGTCTGGTAGCTGCTCATGGCTCGCCCCTCCGGATGCCGCGGTCTGATCCGCCGCACCCTCTGCTGGTCTCGACCCTAGTTCGGGGGTAGACAGAAGCCAAGGCTTTTCGCGAGATATCGTCAGGATGCCCCATCGACCGGGTGACAAATCCCGCCTCCGAAACTCACCCGCGGTATCCAGCCCGATGTCCCTAGGATGGGGGACATGTCGGTCGCCCCCCACGCCGTCACGGTCTTCCCCCTGACCGCTGTCGATACCCGAATCTCATGCGCGCACTGCGGTACGCGCTTGGCTCTCAGCAATGCGTACTGCTCCCGATGCGGGGCCGCTCACGCGGTCCTGACTGATCGAAAGGGCCGTCCCGTCGACCTGGCGGCGACGCGCAGCCTGCAGTTGGCCATCCTCGTCATCGTCGCCAACATCGTGGTCGGAGCGGTTTCGCTCGGCATCGTGGTGGTGTCGAGTGACACGAAGAATCTGATCACCGCTGCCCTCGGACTCGAGCTGTTGCACTTCCTGGTGGTTGGCAGCCTGGTGGCTGCCACGATCTCCTACGGGGTACGCGGCATTCGTGAGACGCGCGGCGGCCGACTCGGTCGACGCAACTGGGCTGTGCTCAGCATCGTGGTCGCGTCGCTGGTCGGGCTGGTCCTTGCGGGCTCGCTGACGGCGACGTTCATGATGTTCATGACCACCCAGCACTGAGCCGCGTCCGGCGCAGAAGATCGGCCACAGGGGTGGTTAGCCACAGCGGTGACAGGCGTCAGCCCTTCACGCACGTCCCGGAGCTGACCGCCGAGCTCAGGTTTGGCGCGCGCTGCACCACGGGTGCGAGCAGGATGTCGGTCATCGCGTAGCCGAGATTCGCGCCATCCGCGCTTTTGGCAAAGACGATGCCCGCGATCCGGCCGTCACCGGCCAGCAGCGGACCGCCCGAGTTACCCGGCTCGATGTCGGCGGCCAGGGTGTAAAGCGGGCGCACGGTGCGCTTCGTGTTGTAGATGTTCTCGACGCTCTCGTCAGAGTTCGCGAGCACCTGCGCGCCGCCGCTGGTGAACGGGCCGCCGTACGGATAACCGTCGACGACCCCCTTCGCCCCGATCCCGAGGGGTTCGCTGAGGGTGAGCGCCCCCGCGTTCAGCCCTGAGACGGCGATCACGGCGAGGTCGTTCTCCGGGTCGAAGTAGACGACACGGCCGTCGAGAGTCTGCCCGTTCGGGGCCTGCACGACGGGCTGCTGCACTCCGGCGACCACGTGGGCGTTGGTGACGATGCGATCCTTTGAGATGACGAAGCCCGACCCTGACTGGTTCTGGCCGCAGGCGTACGCGGTGCCGTTGATGCGCACCACCGAGGCCGCGGAGGCCATCAATGCGGCCGTGTTGGTCGCGATCTGCGGAACGCCGGGCGATTTGGTGATGCCGCCGTACCCGCCCGAGATGAGGGGAAGCCCCTGGGCGAGCACCGCCGAGCGAAGGCGTGCCAGGGACGCCGTCACCGGTTCGGGTGTGACCTTCTGGATCGCCTGCAGCACCCACGAGTTCGAGACCGCCTGGCTCAGCACCGGGATGCCGAGCGAGGCGACGCTGCCCGCAATGAGCGCCGTAATCAGCGCGCCGACCACGAGGTTCGCGAACGCGCCGCCGACGCGTTCGAGGGGGCGCAGCGGGGTGCGTTCGGAGCGTCCCTGGATCGCGCGCCCAATGGTCCCGCCCAGCATCGTGCCGAGCAGGATGAACGCCACCGCGATCGAGACCACGAGGAAGGTGCGCCAGAACGGGCCGGGCACGATCGCTCCGACGAGCGGGATGGAGAAGAACGCCGCCGCGGCACCGGCCACCAGCCCGACGATCGCCGCCAGACAGCGCAGGAAGCCGTTGCGCCATCCCTCACCCAGATAGACGAGGAGCACAATCACGACGAGAACGTCGAGAAGGCGTGCGGCGAGCATTCCCACAGTCTGACGGATGCTGCCTCGACATGCGCCGCGAACCGTCGTCCCACTTCGGGTCGCGGGTGGGGTCGCGCGCCCTCTGGCCGGAGCGGGGCGGCGTTGCGAGGCGGCGCCACGGGCGGGCGGAGCCGCCCCGCCCAGGCGAATCGGCAGCTTGAGCGGGGGATTCTCTCGGGTGGGTCTGTGACGCTGTGCGGGTGTTCCGCCACCATCCCCTGCTGACTGCGGCGACCGCGCTCTACCTCGGTGCCGTCGCCTGGATCACGCTCGGCCCCCAGCCGGTCGCGCTGGTGCGAGCCGGGGGAGTGTGGCGGCTGCTCGGGATCTTCCAGCGCCACACCTCCACCGCGTGGATCACCTACCCGACGATCGAGTTCACGGCGAACGTGCTGATGTTCGTGCCGATCGGGCTGTTCTTGCTGCTGCTGTTCGGACGTCGCCTCTGGTGGCTCGCCGTCATCACGGGCGTGGTGCTGAGCTCGTCGATCGAGTTCATGCAGTTGTTCCTGCCGGGCCGGGTGAGTGATGTGCGCGACCTGACATCGAACTCGCTCGGGGCGCTGATCGGGGTGCTAGCAGCGTTGATGATCACCTGGCCGGCCGCCGCGCGCCGACGTCGGGCCGCACAGCCGCGCACCGGGGGTATCCGGGTCGCTTGACCGGGAGGAGTGCGGCACGCGGCAACCGCCCGCGACGCGCCCCCTGACGGGGGCTGCCCCACCCACCCGCCACTGGGTACGGTCGGTTCAGGACGGGGATCATGACAGACATCGGCGTCGAACGTAGCGTTTCACCCTCGCTCCGGACGCGCTCAGCAGGCCAGGCTGTCATGCAGAAATGCCTGGCGGTGCACGATGACGCACCGCAGCGCGGGCGGCTCGCGCGGGCGCTGGGTCACAGTCCACTTCATTCGGATGCCGCGGGCTGGTACGCCGAGATCCTCGCCGCACTCGATACCGGCCGCCGACTCGACGCGCTCGACGGTGTCGGCGCCGGATTCATGGTGCTCCACTCGCTACCGATCGGTGACGAGGATGGTCTGCCCGGTGCCGACATCGAGCACCTGGTCATCGGACGCTCCGGCGTCTTCTGCCTGAGCTCGACCCTCACGAGGTCGGTCACCGCCGAGCAGCTCGACGCGGTCGTCCTTGAGGCGCGGCTGGTGTCGACACACCTGAGTCGGACGCTGCAGCGGGTCGTCCCGGTGACGCCCCTGCTGGTGATGGCGAGCGCACCCGAGCCGAAGACAGCCGCGCGGCCCACGCCGGATGTCGAGTTCGTCGACTCCCGCGCGCTCGCCGGCTGGTTCGCGAAACGCGGCCCGGTGCTGACGACCGCGGAACTCGCCACGGTCGCTCTCGCTGCCGAACAACCGTCCACCTGGAATGTCTCTGCCGATGCGCTGGAGGAAACGACCGCTGTGAATGACTTCTTCGATCTCCAGTCCGAGGTGGATGCCGCATCCGACCGTGAGCGCGTCGCCCTCACAGTGGCGACAACGACCGCGGTGATCGTGATGCTGGCGTCGGCGGCTGTGATCGTGTCCGCGACATCCGGACTGCTGCAGCTCGCCGGGCACTAACTGACGAGCACTAGCTGCGGGCAACAGCCACAGGCATTGGTCACGGGCGCTAGGCGGTCAGGGCCAGCCGCACCCGCGACGTGCCGACCGGGATCCACTCCCGGTTGCCGAACGGTCGCTGCAGCTCGGGCAGTCCGTCGACCATGCGCAGGCGGTAGTCGCTGGCATGCAGCAGATGGTGGTGGAACGAGCACAGCAGCGCCCCGTTGTCGACGTCGGTGCGGCCGCCGTGCTCCCACTCGATCACATGGTGGGCGTGGCACCAGGAGGGTGGCGCGGTGCAGCTCGGCCAGACGCATCCGCCGTCTCGCACCCCCAGCGCTCGGCGTTGCGGTGGGGTGAACAGGCGCTGTTTCACCCCCTCCCAGAGGATCTCGCCCTTCGATCCCTCGATCTGGAGCCGGAGGCCGCCGTCGCAGATGATCTCGCGTGTGGTGGCCGTCGCGACGGGGGAGAGCACGTCGTCGAGCCAGGCGACGCCGGTGCCGCGGGCGAGATCTTCGGCGCGGATGACGGCGGTGACCGTCGCGGTGCCGTGCAGCGATCCGACCGTGGCGTTGTCGGCCCGGATGCCGGCCGTGAGGAGTCCGAAGAGCACGTCGAAGGCGCGCTGTTCGCGCAGGCGCGGGTCGACGGGAGCCTCGAGGCGCCCCGCAGCGCCGGCGCTCGCGGCCGAATCGGGCGAATCGGAGTCGCTCTCGAGGTCGCGCGTGTCGAGGAACCGCGGCAGGCGGGTGGGCGCCGTGCGTTCCGCGATCGCGGCCCGCAGTAGGGCTGCATTCACCGGGTCGGCCAGTCCGCTGAACGGGGTGAGCCCGTTGACCTCCCGCCCGATGATGAAGCGACGCTGCCGGCGCAGCTCGTCTTCGCGCGGCTCTGCGCCGTCGGGGTCCAGGCGTTCGCGCCACGCGCGCGCTTGGACGGCCACGAGGTCGGCGGTCAGGGCCTCCGAGGCGAGCACAAGGTGGGCCTCGGCAGCGGCGAGTCGATCGGGGGCGGCCGTTCGGGACGCCTCACCGAGGAGGCGGATGACGGCTGCCGCAGCATCCAGCGCCATGCGGCCGGAGGCCATCGCCTCGGCGACGAGCGGGAACTCCGCGGGCAGCACCTCACCGGTCAGGGTGATGCGCGCGGCCAGCGCTCGCCCGACCCGGACGCGACGACTCGCCTCAGAGGCCGACACCCGGGTGATCTGCTCGACCAGCGCGGCGCCCGAGGTGCAGGCGTGCCGACGGCTCAGCGACGCGTCGCCGAGCTCGCGGCCCGAGCGGGCATCCACCTCGGCGGCCGCCGTGATGCGCAGGGAATCGACCAGGCGCCCGAGCTGCTCGACCGCGTCGAGGTGGTCACAGAGGGCGGCATCCGACAAGCCTGCGACACCCATCGACGACGACGCGAGGGCGCCCGAAAGCGACTCGAGAAGTGTGTCGGTGGGGGCCATGAATTCAGTCTTGCTGAGGCATCCGTCATTGTAAATATGCCGATCACGATCGGTTTACAACTTGTCAGACGTCAGCCTGTGGAGGAGAGGACGGCGGGGTGGAGGGAGGCTCGGTGGGAGGCCCCGCAGGAGGCGCTGCGGGCACACCCGGCCCCGCAGCATCCACCCCTTTGGTCGGTTCGGCGAGGTGCACGATCAGGACGATCGCCCCGGCGATGGGCAGGAGGATCCAGAACAGTTCGGTCCAGTTCCGCCCGGCGTCGCGCAGCCGCCGCACGGTGACGGCGAGGCTCGGCAGCAGCACGACGACACCCCAGACGCCGGCGAAGCTGACCGAGCTGTACCCGGTGCGCCCTGCGATGCCCGACTCGAGAGCGTGGCTCGACAGGATGCCGACGTTCGGCCCGTAGATCGCCGCAGTCACCGGCAGGCTGAGGGCGTTCAGCGCGGCACTCACGAGCGCGGAGAACAGCGCGAACCACCAGAACTCCGGCCGCGCGGCGCGTCCGCCGAACTCGGCGTACTTGCGGAAGACCGTCTTGACGGCCTCGAAGAAGGTCACGGCAGGTATCGCTGAACGAACTCCAGGGCGGTGTCGGCGACCTCGCGCCATCCGGAATCGATCGTCAGCGAGTGCCCGCGCCCGGGGATGATCGCAAGCTCGGTGTCGCCGGGGTCGCGCCACGGCCGCCAGCTGCGCGACAGCAGCCACAGCCCGTGCACGAACACGACAGGCGTCTTGCCCGAGGCGTTGACGACAACACCGATGTCCTGCCGCCGTGCGGAGTTTGCGGTGCGGGACAGCACACGCAGTGGACAAAGATCTACTGATCAGGACGACGACGTGGAGCGCTCCTGGGGG